>NZ_BAABSV010000010.1:0-174625 GCF_040369775.1 Brucella sp. NBRC 12953 | reverse complement strand
CATCTGTAAGAAGCTTTGCGGCCTCCGTAATTGCATCGCGTCCGCCACTCGGTCGCTCGAGCCGTACAATTTGCGGCAGGTCTACATCGATCACATGCGTCCAGAAATCACGCGGAATATTGATCTGCGCAGGCGCACAGCCGCGCCATGCCTTCTCGATGACACGGTTGAGCACTTCCGGGATACGGGATGGATCGCGGACCTCTTCCTGATAGCAGACCATATCCTCGAACAATGCCATCTGTTCCACTTCCTGGAAGCCGCCCTGACCAATGGTCTTGTTGGCCGCTTGCGGCGTTACCAGCAGCATTGGTGTGTGGTTCCAATAGGCAGTTTTGATCGCGGTCACAAAGCCAGTCACACCTGGCCCATTTTGGGCAATGGCCATGCCCATCTTGCCTGTCACGCGCGTATAGCCGTCGCAGATCAGGGCCGCATTGGTCTCGTGCGCGCAATCCCAGAAGGCGATGCCCGCCTTGGGAAACAGGTCGGAAACCGGCATCATCGCAGACCCGATAATCCCAAATGCATGTTCAATTCCATGCATTTGCAAGACCTTTACGAACGCTTCCTCCGTCGTCATCTTCATTTCAGTGGAACCTCCTAAGCTACTTTTTCATATGAAGTTTTTTGCGCAGCCATCTGCATCGTGCTGGTGGCCAGCTTGTCCTTGAGAACCAATTCCGCGACTTTTGCGCCGATCATCATCGCCGGGGCATTGGTGTTGCCGGAAACAATTTCCGGCATGATCGAGCAGTCGGCGATACGCAGGCCCGCAATGCCTCGAACCCGCAAACAAGGATCGACAACCGCGTGTTGATCCGCCCCCATTCGACATGTGCCTGTCGGATGGTAGATTGTGGTGGAATTGTCGCGCGCCCACCCCAGCAACTCGTCATCACTTTGAAGATCAGCGGTCGGCCGATATTCTTCGGCAATGGCAGACAGAAGCGGTTGGGTGCGCGCGATCCGGCGGGCTATGCGGATACCCTCGACAAGTGTCTGCTGATCATGCCGCGTCGCCAGATAGTTTGGCCGAATAAGCGGATAGTCGAGTGCATTGGACGATTGCAGCGTGATCGTTCCGCGGCTCTGCGGACGCAATTGGCAGACCGATTGGGTAAAGGCGGAAAATGGATGAACGCCTTCGCCCGGACTATCGGCCGACCAGGGCTGGATATGGAATTGAACATCGGGTGTGGCAAGTTCTGGCCTTGTTTTGACAAAGCCGAACACCAGGCTCGCCGCCATGGTCATCGGACCGGTCCGGAACAGAGCATATTCGAGACCGATCGCTGCCTTTTTGAAAAGGCTTCGAACCTCGTCATTGAGTGTCGGCTCCTTGCACTTGTAAACCATGCGCGCCTGCAAATGATCCTGCAGGTTCTGCCCGACTTCCGGAGCATCCCGATGCACTACAATCCCGTGTTGTTTCAGCTGCTGCGCTGGACCAATCCCCGACATGAGCAGGATATGTGGCGAGCCGATCGCGCCTGCGCACAGGATCACTTCCCGATTGGCGGCAATTGTTGCGATGGTGCCGTCGCTGCGACGCACTTCAACACCACGCGCCCGACCGTCCCTGATCAGCACACGGGTGATCTGGCAATCGGTTTGAACATTGAGATTCTGGCGGTGGCGGACAGGGGCGAGAAAGGCTTTCGCCGAAGAGCAGCGGCGGCCATTATGCATGGTCAGCTGGAAATGCCCGACCCCTTCCTGCGTCGGACCGTTATAATCGGGATTATAGGGGTAGCCATTGGCCTGGGCTGCCTCAAGCCACTTCTCACAAATGGCGCGCTTTAGACGCGGATCCGAAACCTGCAGTTCACCCTTCTGCCCGCGGCCGGTAGCACCCGGGCGATGAAATGTCTCGAAACTCTCGAAAATCGGCCCGACGTCCTGCCACGACCAGCCATGATTACCAAGCTGGGCCCAATGATCATAATCCTGTTGCTGGCCGCGGACATAAAGCAGGCCATTGAGTGATGATGAGCCACCCAGCACCTTTCCGCGCGGCCAGTGCAATGACCGGCCGTTGAGCCCGGGGTCCGGCTCGGTTGCGTAGCACCAGTCATATTTGGGGTCGTGCATGGTCCGGAAATAGCCGACCGGAACGTGGATCCAGGGATTGGTATCTTTCCCTCCCGCCTCCAGCAAATGGACCGTTACCGTGGGATCCGCACTCATCCGGTTGGCCGCGATGCAGCCCGCAGATCCAGCCCCGACGATAATGTAATCTGCAACTTCATTCATAAAGATATTCCTCATCACGGGGTCCGCTTGCAGTCGTCAAGCGGCCCCATTCTATCGCGCTTAAAGTCCGGTCAGTCCTTGCGCTGTCTGCCGGCGCCGTCGTTCCATCGCCAGCGCGCAGGCCAGCGAAATAACCGCAGCAAAAACCACGTAGACGCACACCCAGAAAGGATCGTTGTTATTGATGGCCATCAGATAGGTGGCGATCATCGGGGTCAGACCAGATGCGATGATGCCCGAGAACTGATAGACAAATGAGATTCCGGTATATCGCACCGTCGGATCAAAAAGATCCGCGAACAGCGCCGCTTCCGGACCGTAACACATTGGATAGATGATGCCGAAAGGCAGCACGATACCCAGGATTATCAATGCCGGTTCACCAGTCGACATCAGCCAGAACGCCGGGAACACGCTCAGTCCCAACAGCAATGATCCCCAGGCATAGGTGAGGGGACGACCAATCCGGTCAGACAGATGCCCAAACAATGGAATGAACGCCACCATGACCACCGCCGCCGCACACACGGTCCAAAGCGCTGTTGTCCGGTCAATCCCCGCATAGCGTGTGAGATAGAGAATTGAGAATACCGCGAAGATATTGAAGAAAACGCCGTCGATGTAGCGCGCGCCCATGCCTAAAATGACATTGCCTGGATAGCGCTTGATCATGATGGTGAACGGCAGGCCCTGATCGCGATTGCGGGATGCGGCCTTGGCTTTTACAAATTCGGGACTCTCGTGAATATTTGATCGGATCCAGGTGCCCAGAAACACCAGGATGATCGATCCGATGAATGCCGCGCGCCAGCCCCATGCCATGAACTGATCATCGGGAAGCAGCGACAGCAGCGCCATGACCCCCGATGACAGGAACAGACCGAGTGACAGGCCGATCTGCGGCAGGGAAGCGTAGAACCCACGCTTGTTTTGAGGGGCGTATTCATAAGCCATCAGAACGGCACCGCCCCATTCACCACCAATGCCTATCCCCTGCAGGATGCGCAGGAAAAGAAGCGCGATCGGGGCCAGCATGCCGATCGTCTCATAGCCAGGCAGCAAACCAATCGCGACAGTCGCGCCACCCATCATCAGCAAGCTTAGGATCAGCATGGCCTTGCGACCGACCAGGTCTCCAAAATGCCCAAAGATCAGTCCGCCCAACGGGCGTGCGACGAAACCAACGGCAAATGTCGCATAGGCCATCATGATCGAAACGGTTTCATTATCCGATGGAAAATACAGGTGGTTGAACACGATCCCGGCCACCACACCGTAAAGAAAAAAGTCATACCACTCGATTGTCGAGCCGATCAGACTGGCGAAAACCACTTTTCTGACATCGCTTGTCTGGCTGCGGCTCCTCACCGCATGCACCATTGTATCCGACATGACGCCCTCCTCGCGTTTGACGGTTATCATCCGATCCACACTCCTCCTGTGGATCGCACTGCCTCAAGCTTTTGCGCAAAGCGACCGGGAGTCAATATAAAAATGAGACGAAACGTCTCGAAAAAATTAAGTAATTGAAAATGCCGGATATAATTTCTCTTGGATAGGCTTCCAAGCTGCGCTAAACCACGGGGACCGTGGTTTCTAACGCAGTTTTTTGATGAAGAACGATCCTGACAATCTGGTGAGCAGTCCGAGTATCCGAAACTTGCAAATCCTCGAATTGCTGGGGTCTCGTCGACGTGCCATGACCCCTGCGGAAATCATTGAAGAACTCAGACTGCCAAAGCCCACCGTGCACCGCTTGCTTGCCTATTTGGAAGATCAGGGTTTTCTCGCCAAGAATATCGATGGTAAAAGCTATTTGCCCGGCGCGCGTTTTCGCGAAATGGCGATCGGGGCCATGCATGCGTCCTTGAGCAGTCTTCCCAGCAGAAACGTGCTGGTGTGGCTCAATCAGCAAATCGGAGAAACCTGCAATCTGGCCGTCCCCGACAAGGATGAAATGATCTATGTCGATCGGGTTGAAACACATTGGCCGTTGCGCATCGCGCTGCATATCGGATCGCGTGTGCCCTTGCATGCAACCGCCGCTGGAAAGGTGACACTTGCCTTTCTTTCCGCCGATGCGCTGCAGCGCTATCTGCTGACGGGTACACGCCAAGCGATCACCGCCAAGACGATCATTGACCCGGACACGCTTCGCGCCGAGATCGATCAGGTCAAGGCACAGGGTTATGCCACCGACCAGGAGGAACTCGTCGAGGGGATGATCGCGGTGGCGGTTCCGGTTCTCGACAGCAGGAACAATTTTTGTGCAACGCTTTCCTTTCATGCGCCAACGCAACGGCTTTCCCTGCAACAAGGGCTTGCCCATCTCAATGATCTTCGTCACGCCGCAGAGAAACTGGGCCAGCTGATCTGAAAATTCTTTTCTGCGCTCCGTCATTCGCCCTGCTGGCGGACGGCGTCTGCAAGTTGCCGCAACTGGCCTTGGCAGTGAGCCCGCACAATGACGGAACTTTTCGCAGCCTGGCGCATTGCCGCCATGGATAATGGGCGATGAGGGGCCATGAGCGAAGATCAAGTGCTGCGTCCCGGCAAAAATTGCTGGCGGGTTGAAACTGCTGAGCGCTTCGCGTTCATTGTCGATGGTGCCGATTATTTTGTGTCCTTGCGCAAGGCGCTGCTCAAGGCCCGCCACTCGATCATGCTGGTCGGCTGGGATTTCGACACCCGCATCAATATTGGTGAGTGCAGTGACGGCGGACCACAACAATTAGGGGATTTCATTCTCTGGTTGGCCGAGCGCACGCCGTCTCTTGAAATACGTTTGTTGCGCTGGGATACCGGCGCCTTCAAGGCATTGCTGCGTGGCAACATGCTCTGGACAATCCTGCGCTGGAAAGCCCATCCGCGCATTACCCTGAAATTTGACGCCAAACATCCTCTCGCCGGTTCACACCATCAAAAGATCGTGGCAATCGACGACAGTCTGGCATTCTGCGGTGGCATCGATCTGACAATGCGCCGCTGGGATACGCGGGAACATCTTGACGACGATCCGCGTCGCGTCAGTCCCAGCGGCAGAACCGAGGATCCATGGCATGATGCCACCAGTGCCTTTGATGGCGAAGCGGCGCGTGCCATTGGTGATCTGGCCCGCATGCGCTGGCAGGTGGCGACCGGAGAGACCCTGCCGCGCTGTCAGCAACCCCATGATTGCTGGCCTGACGCTTTGAACGCAACTTTCACCCATATGCGGCTTGGCATTGTGCGCACCATTCCAAAGATGGCGGACCAGCAACCGGTACACGAGATCGAAACCGCCTGGCTCGACATGATCCGCAGTGCCAGACACTTTATCTATGCGGAGAGCCAGTATTTTGCCTCCCGCAAGATTGCCCGGGCGATTGCCGAACGCCTTTGCGAAGCGGATCCTCCTGAAATCGTCATTGTGACACCACAATCGGCGCATGGTTGGCTTGAACCACTGGCGATGGATTGCGCACGCGCAAGACTGGTGCAGGCGCTCGAGCGAATCGATCACCGGCGACGACTGCGGATCTGGCATCCCCGGACCACGGGCGGTCAACCCATCTATGTGCATGCCAAGGTCATGGTGGTGGACGACAAGCTGCTGCGGGTGGGATCATCAAATTTCAACAACCGTTCCATGCGCCTCGACAGTGAATGCGATGTCATCCTTTGCGCGGATGCCGCAGATGATGTCCTGCGTCTGAAGATCGCGCGACTGCGCGATGACCTCCTGGCGGAACATCTTGGCACCAAGCCTGAACATCTCACGCAGAAGCTGGCCGAGACCGGATCATTGATTGAAACGGTCGAGCAACTCTGCGGTGCTGGAAGAAGTCTGTATCCCTATCAGATACCAGAGCTTTCAGGGATAGAAGAATGGCTGGCTGAAAATGAGATTCTTGACCCAAACGGCCCCGACGAAATCTTTGAATCGATTGATAAACGCGGCTTGTTCAAGGGTTGGGACAGGATCAAGGCACGGTTTCCCCATCGCCAGAAACTTTGACATCTCTTTGTTTCATGAAAGGCAGAGCGATGTTTCATCCTGAGCCTTCAAGCGTCCTTCGCACAATCACGTTGCCTCAAGGGCTTCGGACAAGGGCCCGGCAGCCTCGTTTCGGGCGCCTGCAATCCATCTTCGGCTTGTTGCGCCGTCACTCAAGCATGCGTGATCGGCTGTCGTGACAACAGCACTTGCAACGCCCGACATTGCGTTTATAAGCCATCGCCGGTTTGGTGATTTTCACGCCGTCCGATCAGGTTGAGCCCGATCTCACCACCCAGGATTTTGCTGTGTTGTGAGCGTCTGGCCCCGCCGTTTTCTTGCGGCAGGGCAGGGCTGCCGCTGTCCGGGCTGGCACGGGCAGGTCAAATGAAGTCCTGTTTCCAGGCCAGGTCCAATGTCGAGCTTGTGCTCATTTTTGAGGTTGTCATGTCTACGCAATTGCTGGCAATGGTGCTGGCGCCGCTCATGGGACTGTTTATTGTCAGTATCGGAAACGGCTTTTTATCATCCCTCACAACATTACGACTGGATGCCGCCGGTGCCTCGGCCACGGTGGTTGGTATTGTATCCTCTGCTTATTTTATTGGCCTGACCCTCGGAGCGGTTTTTCACGATCGGCTGATTGTGCGCATCGGCCATATTCGCGCCTATAGCAGTTTCGCATCGCTGATCGCGGTGAGCGTTTTGTTGCAGGGGATATATTTCGACACCTGGTTCTGGTTTTTCCTGCGCCTGCTCTATGGTTGGGCGGCAATTGGTGTGTTCCTGGTCATCGAAAGCTGGCTGCTGCTGGCTTCGGATGAAAAAATGCGCGGCCGGATTCTCGCGCTCTATATGATTGCGCTTTACGGCTCAGGGATGATGGGGCAGGCGGGACTGGGGATGATCGATGCCTGGGGTGCGGTAGTGCCTTTCATGGCTGCGGCAATGCTCGCATCGCTTTCGGTGCTGCCGATCGTCATTCTGCCCAGAGTGACCCCGCATGTCGAGCGGGTTGAGCCACTCAAGCCGCTGGAACTTTTGCGCATGACCCCCAGTGGCGTGATCGGGTGTTTTGGTTCCGGCATCGCGATCGCTGCTGTCTATGCCTTGCTCCCGCTCTATCTCCAGCGAATGGGGATGAATGTCGGCGAGGTCGGCAAAATGATGGCCAGCGTCATTCTTGGTGCGATGGTGCTGCAATATCCGGTTGGTCGCTTCTCCGATAGACAGGATCGTCGCGTGGTGCTGATCACGCTCAGCATTGCCTGTGTTGTTCTGGCAGCGGTGATCATTGCGCTGCCGCCGACCTCATCGCTATTGATCTTTGTATTTTTCCTTTTGGGGGGCGGTATTTTTGCCATCTACCCCGTTGCAGTGAGTTTTTCCGCCGATAGCACCTCCGCCGATGCCCTGGTTCGGATGATCCAGGGCCTGCTGCTGATCAACTCATTGGGATCAGCCATCAGCCCGCTCATTATCTCCCCGATGATGACCAGTCTCGGCCCATCTGGCCTGTTCTGGGCGCTTGCCATTCTGAACGCACTGATGGCCGGATTCTTCATCTGGAGACGTGGCGCCCGACCCGATTCCGTGCCCGCTGCACCCTTTGCGCCCGCAACACCATTTTCGCCGATTGGTGCCGAACTTCGCGTCACCGATGAAATGATACAGGGTGCGATCGAAAATGACAGGAATGACAACAACCACATTGTCCTTCCAAGCTAGCCCATTCAAGGGTTTCGTCACAATCGCCAAGATGCGCCCGTCATGCTTTGGGGGCGCATCCCGCTGCGAAACCTGCTTCGCGCAGTTTTAGTTGCGCGCCACAATGCGTCGTTTCTTTGCTGCGCGTGGTTGTCTTGCGATTGCAGATAATGGATATGGCAAATTCGATCACATCATTATTCATGATCAAGGGATATATCTCGCCCGCATGCCTTCAAATGATCGCGCAGCATCTTGACGCAGACCGATGCGTTTGCCTTTGACATTTTCAATATCACTCACGAGCCGGGCTGATTGACAGACACAACCTCAATCTCACATCCGCTCAGCGTAATTTCAACGCAACCCCGGTGCCTTCCCTTATCATCGGCATCATCGGGGTTGAGACGGAATTTGCCTTTAAAATCACCGCGACGGCGTTTACAAGATTTCCCGTGAAGGGCTGACATCATGGACATTGATCTGTTTGAGGATTTCATCATCCTCGCCGACGAGTTGAATTTCTCCGCCGCCGCCGCACGGCGCAATGTCACCCAGCCGGCATTCAGCCGGCGCATTCAGATGCTTGAGCAATGGATTGGCGCGCCGCTGCTTAGCCGCACAAGTCGCTCGGTGACGCTGACACAGGCAGGACGCGTTTTCTACACGCGCGCTTTGAGCATTGTGCGCGACGTCAAAAGGGCGCGCGAAGACACCCGCGATACGGCCGGCAAGGCCGAACGGAGCCTGGCAATCGCCGCAACACACGCTCTGTCCTTCACATTCGTGCCGCGCTGGATGCTGCAAACGATCGGCCATTCCAGTATCGGCTCCGCAAGCCTGGTGACCGACAGCTACGCCGAATGCGAACAACTCCTGCTCAGCGGCGATGCGGTTTTTCTGATCTGCCATCGCCGCCCCGAAACCAAAAACAAGCTGACCACCCGCCAATTCACCGCCTGCACCATTGCCGAGGATGTGCTCATTCCGCTCTCCCTTCCCGGTTCTGACGGGTTGCCACGCTTTAATCTCGATACCGCAAGCGATCACGCACCACTGCCGCAGCTCAGCTATGCTTCCGCCTCCGGACTTGGACGCATTCTCGAAGACTATTTCGCTCAGCGCGAGCTGCGGCAAAAGCTTGAAATCCAGTTCCGCTCTGATCTCGCAGCCACCCTTTTGGAAATGGTCAAGGAAGGCCAGGGCATTGCCTGGGTGCCGCTTTCGCTCGCCGAACGTGAATTGACATCCGGCCAATTGGTGCGGGCAGGCTCCTGCATGTTTGAGGTTCCTGTAAAAATCACGCTGATCCGCCCGACCACGCGACTGAGCGCCCATGCGGAACAGTTCTGGCAGAAAGCCACAGGCACAATAGCGCGATCCCAGCCGTAGGCATGCCGCTGATCAGCATCGCTTACCCTGTCTGATCCAGCCGACGCAGGATTTTATGGTCGAACCCGTATCGCTGTGGCTCCACCATTCCGCACAGCGGGCCTCCGAAAAATGCCTTCTGTCCTTGCCGCCGTCCCGCTTGAACCTTGCAGCCATCATTCGCGGCGCTGCTGCCTGACTGTTTGTCGCTTGCCTGCCGTCTGGAAGGCCTTGAGAATTGCAGCGCACCCCCGCATATCGATGTGGAGTGCGACGTTGCGTGGCCGTTCCTTCAATTAACTGAAAACTGCTTAAGAAATCTTTATCGCGTCGCCTGGTCTTTCTCGCGAGGCTTTCCGTTGTCTTGCTGGGCCACGCTATAAACAGGATATTATCTGCATGCAGATCAACCAGGTTCACAACCGGATCATTTCGTCGAGTAATATGCTTTCGCTGATTAAAAGCAGCCCGCTCGGGGTCTGTATCACGGATGAGCAGGGAAAGTTCATCTTCGTCAACAACGCCTATTGCGCCCTTTACGGCTATCAGGCGGATGAACTGATTGGCCAGGATTTCACAATCATCGTGCCGCCACAGGCCAGAGATGAGCTGATGGCTCTGCATCACGCCTTCATCCATTCAAGCCTGGAGGACAGCGAGCAGGTGCTGACTGAATCGCGCCGTGAGTGGACCGTCATCGATCGTCAGGGCAACCCGCTCACCATCATCGCCAATGCGGTGTTGCTGGTAGGCAAGGACGGGGCACGCAGCAAGGCGACATTCGTAACCGATATTACCCAACAGAAGAATGCCGAGGAAAAGCTGCTGCGGGCCAATCGTCAACTCGCCTATCACGCAAGCCGCGACGAACTGACCGGCTTGTTGAACCGACGCGCCGGAATGGAACGTGTATCGCGGGAAATCGCGCTGGGAAGAGCAAAGTCAAGGCCGCTCAGCGTGGCGTTTCTGGATGTCGATCATTTCAAGAAGATCAACGATACGCATGGCCATCAGGTCGGCGATGAAGTCCTGCACGAAATCTCGGGACTGATTGGGAGCGAGATCAGGGTCGGGGATTGCGCCATTCGCTATGGTGGTGAGGAAATTCTGGTCGTGCTGCCGGCGACCACTGCCGCTCAGGCTGTTGCGGTCATTGATCGCCTGCGCTCAGCGCTGCACAGCCAACGGCTGAGCAGCAAGCAAATCGCTGTCACTTTCTCAGCCGGCATCGCAGAATATTCGGGCGGGGACCGGAGAAAACTGCTCGCTGCAGCCGACAGGGCGCTTTACGCGGCGAAGAATGGTGGACGTGACCGATCGGTCGTCGGGTGACAAGCCGATGGTGCAATGTCGTATCGCGATTTTCCACCCTGCCATAAAAGCCTGCTTCGATGTCCTGAGCCCGCGACAAGAATTGCAGCGGTGATGCTTTGCAAGGCGATGACGTTAGATGGATCCAGCAGACCCTCGCAGATGATCGGAGAAATTGACCCTGCTCGCCTCGCAATAGCGTGACGCCAATTGCTCAAAGCCTTGTCTGTCCTGCTGGCTGAAGCGATTGCTGACCGGGCTGTCGATATCAAGAACGCCGAAAATCCTGCCGTCTTTCCGAAGCGGAATGACCAGTTCGGATCGCGATGCGGCGTCGCAGGCTATATGACCGGGAAAGGCGTGCACATCCGCCACAACAATCGTCTCTTGTTTCGCTACCGAATTGCCACAGACGCCTTTGCCCACCGCGATGCGGACACAGGCAGGCTTGCCCTGAAAGGGACCGAGAACCAGTTCTGAGCCTGATCTGAGAAAATAAAATCCCACCCAGTTGAGTTCATCAACGAGCTGAAAGATCAGGGCTGAGAGATTGGCCGCATTGGCGATATAGTCCGTCTCATCGCCCATCAGCGCATTGGCCTGAAGTTCGAGCTGGCGAAAAAACTCGGCTTTATCGGCTGTGCCGACAGGATCTGCGGAAAACATCGACGTCTCTCCTGGCTGCGCTTTAATCCGTGTCTTCGCATATGCGGCGCATCAATTGCAACGGCAATACTCCAACATTGCCCGATAGGCTTTCAGTCGCCAGCATTTGCCGGTTTCCGATCCATGCTCAAGGCAATCATTCCGCTACTGTCTGAAAACCGAGATGCGATAGACGGGGAAGCGGCGTCGACTTGACTTTCCGCCATCAAGACGGAGGTGGTTGCGCGCCTGAACAATTCTGGTCATCAAAATGCGGCGCCCGCAAAGCTTGGCGGCTTCAATTGCGCCGATTGAGGCAACGACTGTGCGCCTTGTCATGACAGCTGCGGGCAGTTGTGGGCAGATGTGGGTAGGGCAGCAGCCAATATCATTTCTCATCCGACTGCGATTTATGCAGCGACATATCCTGAGGCGATCCGGCAATTGGCCATAGCGGAAGAAGCGTAAGCGCAAAAAAATGACGGCTGTTGCGCTGCAGTCTTCGCATTGTGGTCTTGTCAGAGCTGCTTGGCGCAATCCGTGCTCATCACCATTACGTGGGACCGATCAGATATGCGGGCGATCATGCAGTGCCGCCGGTGCGCGATGGGCACTGGGAGGCGCGCCGGTAATCCGCTTATAGGCGCGGCTGAACGAGGCTTCCGACTCATAACCAAGCCTATGGGCGACAATCGCTACCCGCTGGCCCTGCTTGAGCCATTGATGCGCCTGCTGCATGCGGGTCCGCCCGACATAGCGCGCCGGTGTCTCGCCGACAATGTCGAGAAAACGCTGGGCGAAACTTGACCGCGATGCGCCCATGATCTGCGCAAGATCCTCGACACTCCAGTGGCGCGCCGGGTCCAGATGCACTGCCGCGAGCACGCGGCCAATCTCGTTGTTGCGCAATGCGGCCAGCCAGCCTTTTTCCTTGCCGCAGCCATGTTCTACCCAACTGCGGATCATGGTTGCCGTCAACACGTCGGCGAGCCGCGCAACAATGCCACAGGCGCCGACACGATTCATCTCAACCTCGCGTGCCATGCCCTCCAACAGGGCTGGAATAGCAGGTTCTTTCGCCGCAAAATCATTTGCCCTGATAAAATCGGGCATCAGTTGCAGCAAGGGATGGTTGCGCTCGAGATTGAACGTCATGACAGCGAAAAACAACAGATTGCTCCTGTCCGCATTCGGGCATTCAACATCGATAATGCCACCCACCGACTTCCTCGGAAATGCACCGATCGGGACTGGGCTCACGCCCGGGGCGCTCGCAATGATGTGGGCATCGCCGCGCGGCAGCAACACCGCATCGCCGGGTTTGAGTGGATGCCACTCCCCGTCCGGCGCCTTTATGAAGGCAGAGCCTGAGGCGAGAAAATGAAACCGCGCCGGTTCCCCGGCCGGGAAAGCCGCCGCCCAAGGATCGCAGGGCTGACATCGGCCATATTCAACGCCATCCAGCCTCAGGCTGCGGAGAATTTCGGTGAGCGGATCTTGCATGGCGACACCGGCAATGGAGCGGAAACATTGGAGGAAATGGTATGTAATTCGGATTTACTACCATAGAAACAACGAAGCGTCACCCCTATCCTGGCCGCCAGCAGCAAAATGGAGCGCGTCATGGACATGAAAATCAACACCCCGAACCGCGCGCAGACCGCACCGGACAAGGCGGCTTGGCCGGCGATCCTGTCCCTGTCGCTCGGGGTATTCGGATTGGTGACGGCCGAGTTTTTACCGGTTAGCCTGCTGACGCCGATTTCAGCGGATCTGGGCGTCAGTGTGGGCGCTGCCGGCCAGTCGATGACAATGACCGCCATTGTTGCAGCCTTTGCGGGACCCGGCATCGTCATCTGTTCAAAGGAGCGTGATCGTCGTCACGTTCTGCTGGGTCTCACCCTCATGCTGGTCGTCTCCAGTCTCCTCTCGGCGCTCGCCTCCAATATCGCGGTGCTTTATGCGGCCCGCATTCTGCTCGGGATCGGCCTTGGCGGCTTCTGGGCCTTGTCGCTGGCGCTTGCGATGCGGCTGGCACCCGACGCGATACTTCCCCGCGCCATGGCTGTCATCATGACCGGTGTGTCGCTGGCAACCGTCTGCGCAGCACCGCTGGGTGCATGGATTGGGGCCGCCTTTGGTTGGCGCTACGCATTCCTCCTTGCCGCAGTCGTCGGCGCGGTGACCTTGATGGTGCAGTTTTTAACTGTGCCGTCCTTGCCGGCAAAGACGGGCGCCTCGCTCGCAAGCCTGGTTGGCATCCTCCGCCGACCGATCATTCGTGTCGGCCTCACAACCATCCTGCTGGTTGTCGCCGCGCATTTTGCGAGTTTCACCTATATTCGGCCATTTCTGGAAACCGTGCCGCAATTTGACATCACGCAGATTTCCGCGATCCTGCTGGCCTTTGGCATTGGCGGCTTTTTCGGTAATATTCTGGGTGGCGTTATGGCCGAGCGCAGCACGCGCATGGCGCTTGCTCTGGCAGCATCGGCGCTCAGCCTTGCGACCCTCACGCTGTTCGCCTTTGGCGCCGTCCCATCGCTGGCTGTTGTGGCAACTGTCGTCTGGGGCGTGGCATTCGGGGCGGTCCCGGTGAGCGCCCAGAGCTTCACCACGCGGGCGGCCGGCGATGAAGCGGAAAGCGCAGGCGCGCTGATGCTTGCCACCTTCCAGATTGCCATATCCGGCGGCGCGGTTCTGGGCGGCCTGTTGGTCGATCTGCAAGGTGCGGCAGGCAGCCTGATCTTTTCCGCCGCCGCAGCTCTGGCGGGTGCAAGCCTGATCGCGACGAGCGGGGTGGCGAAAAAACATGCCGTGTCTTCGCAATCTGGTTGCGATCTCACCAGATCAGATCTCGCATAACAACCATAGGGAGCCGGTATCGGAACCGGCTCCTTAAAACGGGCAGAGAACCTCAGCTACTGATCGAGGTGTCTTCCGACCTCCCCGCGCTGCAGCCTTTCCGAAACCACCTTGATGGCCTGCGCCGCTTCCGCCGCCGACCAGCCCGCATCAACCGCTTCCGTTATCAGATCGCGCACGCCCGGAACGCTCGTTCCTTCAACGACGTTGTCGGCATCATCTTCCGAGCGGCCGCCCAGTGTCGCCTGTTTCATCATACTCGTCAGAAAGGGCGCAATCGCCTGTTCGCAGTCGGCGGGACGGCCCGGATAGTTATCGGCGGATTTGGGGCTTAACATGGTTCTTCTCCCTGCGCTTTATTGCGACCGATCCGGATAGGGCTCAGACGGCTTCTTTGTCCTTTGGCTACCCGGCGCATTGCTCTGTTCATGGGTAGGCTTCTGCTGGTGATCACGGGGCTCGACTTTGGACGGGTCGGCGGATTGATCATCTCTGTGCAGGTCCGGATCGGACCATGGGTTCTTCTTTTCTACCATTTTTATATCCTCTCAATCGTCCCGGCCACCATCCAGCGTCTCAAGCAAAATGGTCGCAACTATCTTGATTGCGCGTGCTGTTTCGACGTCATCCCAGCCCGCATTGACTGCAGAGGCAATCAACCCCTTGACTTCATTGGCAACAGCGTTCTGACAATCCATCTCCCGATTGGGGTAATGTCCAGGATGGGTGGGTTTGAGCATGCATTGACTCCTCAGATCATAGTAGAACTCCCAACATCGCAAAAAGGTCCATCCAATTCCCCCAACGCAAGCCGCTTCAATTTCGGAGACGATATTCAGCCTGTTGCTAGCTGTTGCGGTCGCAAAAAGACTGAAGTGCCATCTCAACTCTCCTGTTTCGATCTGGTTCTGCGAGCGCAGCAGGCCTGAAGAAGAGGCATGAATCTGCCATCGGTCCCAAACCGGCTCACATAAAAATCAACAGTCGATGGGAACCAAGCGGCGGTCTTACTCATTGTGTGGTCGTGCTGACTATCAGCGTTTATTTTGGAGAATTGATATGCGTCGTCTTATTTTGGCAACTGCTGCAACCCTGGCTCTTGGATCAATGGCCTTCGCTCAAACCGCAACAAATGTCGAAACCGAGGTCTTTGTCACCGCCAAGCCGACCGATGTGATCTCCAGCAATATCCTCAATCTGGATATTACCAATTCCAAGGATGAATCGATCGGCAAGATTCAGGATCTCATCATCTCCGAAGGTGCCCTGACCGGCTATATCGTGTCGGTTGGCGGTTTCCTGGGCATTGGCGAAAAATATGTGATCGTTGCGCCGCAATCGGTCGAGATCCTTTATGCGGAAAACGACAAGAAGTGGTCGGCCAAGATGGACACCACCAAGGAAGCTTTGGAAAAGGCTCCGGAATTCAAATATGACGGTCGTTGGGCCAAGTAGGACATTGCGTGCTCGAGGGGCGGTCAACCCGCTCCTCAATGCACAAGAATAAAGATGACCAGGTCACGTAACTTGCTGCGCTCGCCGGACTATAACAGTCCTGTGACAATCGTTCCAAGGCAGTTAAAAGTCTATGACTTGGAACAAACAAGTAAAACCCACGTTTACAAATATAAGCCAATCGACACCATGAGTATGGCTTGCAGACTTTCCAGCCGAAAGAAAAGTTTGCTCTTTCTGTAGACCATTGAGAGGAGATCTATGATGGATTGGGATCGCGTAGAAGGTAACTGGAAGCAGTTCAAGGGCAAGGTCAAGGAGAAGTGGGGTGATCTCACCGATGACGACCTTGACAAGATCAATGGCAAGCGTGAGCAGCTCGAAGGCAAGATCCAGGAGCGCTACGGCATTGAAAAAGACGCTGTCCGCAAGGATGTCGATGACTGGTATAACAGCCAGAAATTCTAAAACCGTCTGACCGGTTCAAAGAAGCCACGCGGATTGCGTGGCTTTTTGCCGTTTGACCACCCCATGCCCAGACTGCCCGCCTCCAGCCTTTGCCTACATCCAGCCTCCTGAATGAAAAGCGCGAAAGCTGCCCGGCCGCATTGCGGCAGGCCACATTTGTGTCTACTAATGGACAGACATTACGTCCGCTTTAAGCTATTGATCCGTCTTTGAGAATCGGTGGGGGAGAATCATGTTGTCATCGTTCGAAGGCTCCAGCCGGTTTAAGGAACCGGCCGCGACCGCGATGCTCGCCGTTTCATCCAGAGGCCATGGTCTCCTTCCTCTCCTTCTGTCGCCTCCGAGCAAGAGATTTTCATGACAATGCGTGAAACTGCCAACCGTTCCGGCAAACTGTTCGGAATAGAATTCAGCGTGGCGATGGGCCTGGCTGCTGCTCTGGTGTTTTTCGTCGTGAGCGGGCTGGTCACCTATGTCAATTTTCAAGGGCTGCGGGTGGCCAATCAACGCATTGTTGAAACACACCGCGCCATCGTTTCTCTCCAGAGCCTGCTGTCCAAGCTTCAGGACGCGGAAACCGGGCAGCGCGGCTATCTGCTGACCGGCGAAGATAGCTATCTCGCGCCCTACCGAACTGCCCTTGCTGCCGTGGATGGTCAGTTGGAAAAGGTCGCCGAGCGTACCAAGGATAATCCGGGTCAACGCGAGCGCCTCGACAAGCTGCGCCAGCATGTGGATTTGAAGCTTGATGAAATGGCTGAGGCGGTCGCATTGCGAAAGGAACAGGGACTGGAGCGTGCCCTGGCTCTTGTGCGCTCCGACCGCGGCAAGCTGGAAATGGACGCGATCCGCGAAACCATTGACGCCATGACGCAGGTGGAGAACGAGATGCGTTCCGTGCGGCTCGCCGAAATGGAGCGGGCGCAGAGCCAGGCGCTGATCAGTACTATTCTCGCCGCTCTGCTGGGCATTATCCTGACCTTGGTGATCGGATATCTGCTGCGCAAGGCAACGCTCACCAGGGCCCGCGAAGAATGGCTGCAAACCGGCGAAATCGGCCTGGCGGCTGCAATGATCGGCGACCAGCCAATTGAGGAACTTGGCGCGAGCATCCTCGATTATCTGACAGATTATACCGGGGCGGTGGCCGGTGCATTCTTCTCCGGTAGCCGCGATCAATACAGGCGGGCGGCAGTCTATGGCGTACCCGATGATCACGCCGTTCCCAAACAATTTGCCAATCGGGAAGGCTTGCTTGGACAATGCGCTGCCAAGGCAAGCCTCGTCCTGCTCGATGATGTTCCAGATGGCTATTTGAGCTTTGGTTCGGCGCTGGGTCGCGACAAGCCGAAGCATCTGGTGATCCTGCCCGCTTCCGTCCATGGAAATGTCAATGCGGTGATGGAACTGGGCTATTTACAGCCCCTCGATCCGGACGTGCTGTCTCTGCTGGCCACAGTGGCGGAAGCCATCGCGCTCAGCGTGCAGGCCGCAACCTATCGCGACGAGTTGCAGAACCTGCTTGAGGAAACGCAGCAGCAGTCCGAGGAATTGCAGGCACAGGGCGAAGAACTGCGCGTGTCCAATGAGGAACTCGAAGAGCAAAGCCGCGTCCTCAAGGAATCCCAGTCCCGTCTTGAACAGCAGCAGATCGAACTCGAGCAGACCAACAGTCAGTTGGAGGAACAGGCCAACCAGCTCGAGATGCAGCGCAACGACCTCGAGCGTGCGAACGCCTCCGTGCAACTCAAGGCGCAGGAACTTGAGCGATCAAGCCAGTATAAGAGCGACTTCCTCGCCAATATGTCGCATGAACTGCGGACTCCGTTGAACTCCTCGCTCATTCTCGCCAAGCTTCTTGCCGATAATCCGGACGAAAATCTCACCCAGGAACAGGTCAAATATGCCCGCACCATCCAGTCTTCGGGCAATGATCTTCTCAATCTGATCAACGACATTCTCGATCTGTCAAAGATCGAGGCGGGCCATGTCGAAATTCATCCCGAAGTCACACCTTTGGCGCGGATGGCGGCAGGGTTGCGGCAGCTGTTTGATCCCGTCGCGCAGGAAAAGAAACTCGACTTCGACATTCACATCGATGAGGCGATCCCCAGATCGTTCGAGACCGATCCACAACGACTGGAGCAGATCCTCAAAAATCTGATTTCCAATGCCATCAAATTCACCGATAAGGGCAAGGTGGTGCTCGCTATTGCCGCCGAAGACGACGACAAGATCCTGTTCTCGGTCAGCGATACCGGCATCGGGATTTCAGCAGAGCAGCTGAAAAGCATTTTTGAAGCCTTTCACCAGGCTGACAGCACCATCAGCCGCCGCTACGGTGGCACCGGACTGGGCCTGTCGATTTCTCGCCAGCTTGCCCGGCTGCTCGGTGGCAGCATCCGTGTCGAAAGCACACCCGGCCAGGGCAGCCGCTTTACCCTGACGCTTCCTCTCAAACATTTCGGCTCCGATGCGGCGGCTGCCCCAGCCGCAGCACCGGCCCCTGCGCAAGAATACCCAGCCTCAGAACAATCAACCATCGCGCTGCCGCGCCCACTCGACGATGATCGCGATGCCATCACAGGCGACAAGCGCGTTCTGCTGGTGATCGAAGATGATGAGACATTCGCAACCATCGTGCGCGATCTGTCACGCGAGATGGGTTTCCACTCGGTGGTCGCCCGTACCGCGGAGGAAGCCGTTCGGGTCGCGCGCGAGTTCGCGCCCAATGCGATCGTTCTCGATGTCGGACTTCCCGACCAGTCCGGTCTCTCGGTGCTCGATCGACTGAAGAACGATGTCCAGACCCGACACATCCCTATCCATGTCATATCGGCCGGCGATCATACCCGCACGGCGTTTTCGCTCGGAGCGGTCGGATACCTGACCAAACCGGTCAGCCGCGAACAACTGGTCGGGGTCCTCAACAAGTTGGAGGCCAAGCTCGAACAGCGGATGCACCGGGTTCTGATCGTCGAGGATGACGAACGCCAGCGCGAAGCCGTCTCCAAGCTTTTGGGATCGCGCGAAGTCGAAACGGTCACCGCCGGCAATGCGGCCGAGTGCCTCGATCTGCTGCGTGAACAGAGCTTTGACTGCATGGTGCTGGATCTGTCGCTGCCCGACGCCTCCGGCTTTTCTCTGCTTGAAACACTCAGCAGTGAAAGCGCCTATGCCTTCCCGCCAGTGATCGTCTATACCGGACGCGAGCTTTCGCCGCAAAGCGAGCAGAAACTCCGCCGCTATTCAAAATCGATCATCATAAAGGGCGCGAAATCCCCTGAACGCCTGCTTGATGAAGTCAGTCTCTTCCTGCATCAGATCATTTCGGAATTGCCGCCCGAGCAGCAGAAGATGATCCGCAAGGCCCGCCATCGCGACGCTCTGCTGGAAGGCCGTCGCATTCTGGTGGTCGAAGACGACATTCGCAATGTCTATGCATTGACCAATATTCTGGAGCCGCGCGGCGCTCAGGTGATTATTGCCCGCAATGGCCAGGAGGCACTCGATGCGCTTGATCGTTCAACAGCCAACCCCGATACCACCATCGATCTGGTGCTGATGGATGTGATGATGCCGGTGATGGATGGTCTGACCGCCACGCGTCACATCCGGCAGAATCCGAGCTTTAAAAAATTGCCGATCATCACGCTCACCGCCAAGGCAATGCCGGATGACCAGCAGCGCTGCATCGAAGCGGGCGCCAATGATTACATGGCCAAGCCGCTTGATGTCGACAAGCTATTGTCGCTGGTCCGGGTCTGGATGCCCAAATGACAGGTGTGAACAAGCCCGGTTCGGCTGAAGAAATCGAAATCCGATTGCTGTTGGAGGCGCTTTATCTGCGCTACCATTATGATTTTCGCAATTATGCGATGAGCTCGATCCGGCGCCGGTTGCGGCAGGCCCGCGAACAATTGGCGTTTCCAAGTTTCTCCGCCATGCAGGATCGCCTGTTACGCGATCCGGCCATGCTGCCGCAGTTGCTGCGCTTCCTGACTGTTCAGGTCAGCGACATGTTCCGCGACCCCGATTATTTCCGCGCCATTCGTGAGCGCGTGATACCGCATCTGCGAACCTATCCTTCGTTGAAGGTCTGGATTGCCGGTTGCAGCAGCGGCGAAGAA
The DNA here is from genome assembly GCF_040369775.1 of Brucella sp. NBRC 12953. Classification (NCBI taxonomy): domain Bacteria; kingdom Pseudomonadati; phylum Pseudomonadota; class Alphaproteobacteria; order Hyphomicrobiales; family Brucellaceae; genus Brucella; species Brucella sp. NBRC 12953. The sequence continues at coordinate 154,441 of NZ_BAABSV010000010.1, read as the reverse complement.
CTCTACTCCATGGTCATCCTGTTTCGCGAAGAGGGGCTGGAAGAGCGCACGCTTTTTTATGCGACCGACATCAATCAGGAGGCGTTGCAGGCGGCAGAAGCCGGTGTCTATGCCATTGAACGGGTTCGGTCCTTCACCACCAATCACCAGCGTTCGGGCGGCAAGTCATCGCTGTCCGATTATTATCAGGCCGCTTATGGACGGGTGTCGTTTGACAAGTCGCTGCGCCGCAACGTGGTGTTTTCCGACCACAGTCTGGTCACCGATGCGGTGTTTGGCGAGATGAACCTGATTTCCTGCCGCAATGTGCTGATTTATTTCGACAATGACCTGAAGGATCGTGTGCTGGGCCTGTTCCGGGATTCGCTTGCCCATCGCGGTTTTCTCGGGCTGGGCGCCAAGGAAAGTGTGCGCTTTTCCGCCCAGGCCGCGACATTCGCGGATTTCGTGCGCGAGGAGAAAATCTATCAGAGGGTGACGTCATGACGGCTTCTGCAGCGCAGGCCGTGGTGATCGGTGCTTCCGCAGGCGCTTTCGATGCCCTTTCGGTCATCCTGCCGCAGCTCAAGCCCGGCTTTCGGCTGCCTGTGCTGATTGTCGTGCATCTTCCTCCCGATCGGCGCAGCTTGATGGCTGAACTGTTCCGACAAAGATGCAGTCTGATGGTTGAGGAAGTCGAGGACCGCCAGCCGCTGGAGCCAGGCACCATCTATTTCGCGCCGCCCGACTACCACCTGCTGGTGGAGAACCGCCGCAGTCTGTCGCTTTCCAAGGATGACCCTGTGCTGTTTTCACGACCGTCTATCGACGTGTTGTTCGAAAGCGCCGCCGAAGTGTTCGGCGCAGACTTGATCGCGGTGGTGCTGTCGGGCGCAAACGACGACGGCGCACGCGGGGCGGCCGTCATTCAGGCCTGTGGCGGCACCATACTCGTGCAGGATCCCAAACAGGCCTTGGTGCCCGTCATGCCCCTAGCGGCATTGCGCTGCTGCCCTGAGGCAAGAATTCTGTCGCTCGACGCGATAGCTCAGTATTTAAGAGAGGTTTAAGTCAACATGAAACCCATATCGTTTCTCCTCGTTGACGATCTTGAGGAAAATCTTGTCGCTTTGGAAGCCCTCTTGCGCCGCGATGGCTTGCAATTGCTCAAAGCCAATTCTGGCGACCAGGCGCTGGAACTACTGCTCGAGCACGACGTGGCGCTGGCGCTTGTCGATGTCCAAATGCCCGGGCTCGACGGATTTCAACTCGCGGAACTGATGCGAGGCAATGAACGCACCCGACATGTCCCGATCATTTTTGTCACCGCTGGCAGCGCCGGACAGCGCCGCTTTCAGGGCTATGAGGCGGGAGCAGTCGATTTCATTCAAAAGCCGATCGAACCGGATATCCTGCGCAGCAAGGCCGAGGTTTTCTTCGAGCTCTATCGTCAGCGACAGCAGCTCGCTCTGCAAAGAGATGAACTGGCAGCACAGGCGCAGGCGCTGCGCGAGGCAGCGCAGCAGAAAGATATTCTGCTCCAGGAGATCAACCATCGTATCAAGAACCTGTTCGGTCTCGCCTCGGGACTGATATCCTTGAGCGCTCGCTCTGCCGAAACCATTGAAGAGCTGGTTACGGACTTGCGTTCGCGGCTGCAGGCGCTGGCACGCGCGCATGAACTCACCCTGCCTGTGCTGGGCAAGAATAGCCCTTCGGATCGCGCCACTTCTGTTGTGGCCCTGATCGAGGCGATTGTCGCGCCGCATAAGGGTGAGCAACACTCTCCTGTGAAAATCACCGGTGCAGACGTTCCGATTTCGGGCAATGGTCTCACCTCCTTCGCACTTCTGCTGCATGAACTGACCACCAATTCCGCCAAATATGGCGCTCTGTCATCCCCGGAGGGGCAACTGGCGATCAATATTGGTCTGGATGAGGAGCTGCTGTCGTTGAACTGGAAGGAAACGGGCGGGGAAATCCTGCAACAACCACCTGAACGCAAGGGATTTGGTGCCGCTCTCGAAAAGGCGACAGTTCAGGGCCTCAATGCGGTGATCGCACGGGACTGGCAGCCCGAGGGCCTGTCGCTTTCCCTCAAAATACCCGCAGAGCGCCTGGTCTATCGCGATACTCATCCTGGCTGAACAACGTCGGTAACAACAAGACCAGCTTTCGGAATGGTGAGGCCTTTGACCCGCATCATTCACAGCTGCGCCGACCTCTGTTTTGTCTTTCGCAAAGCCTGTTGCTTTTGCAGGTCCACGCAGGCCCCTCCCAGTCTGACCATTATTGCGATTTGTTCTGGAACCATCTCTGCTCACCGGGGTTAGTTAGCATGCCAACCAGAAAATGAGAGGAAATGCTATGAAGTTCACAACACTCCTGATCGCAGGTGCGATGGCCCTTTCACCAGCGCTTGCTGGCGCACAGGCAACACAGACCCCCAATAGTGACGCGCCTGGTGCCACCGACACCCCCACTCATGATGATAAGACCCCTGATGCTGGTCAGAACAGCCTGACTGAAGCCCAGGCAACCGAGCTGTTCAACAAGGCCGGCTATACGGAGCTGAAAAATCTCAAGCTCAACGAGCAGGGACTGTGGGAAGCGTCGTCAATGAAGGATGGCAAAACCGTCATGCTGACCTTGGACGCCGAGGGCAAGGTTTCCGAGCATATGATGTAAATCATTGCCCTTGATGAAAAAAGCCGCGTCAGCGGCTTTTTTTATGCGTGCTGCGAAGGTCAGAACGCTCAAGCATGACGCAACAATCTCCGATCATGCCGCTACCGCCCCCGGATTGCCAGAGGTCTTGAGCGATGCTCTGTGGCGATATTCGCCAGATGTCGACAGGGTCTGGCATTGTGATGAAAACATCAATTCTGCCGTGCAGGCGTCAGTGATTTCAGCGCGTCGACAAACCGGATCATGGTCGGGGACAGGTTTCGACCTTCCATCGTCAGAATGTGCAACGCACTGGTCGCCAGAACGGGATCGTCGATTGGAACCAGAGCAATATTGGCGTCATTGTCGCGGACCAGATCAGGGGAACCGGTAATCGAGGTTGTTCCCGAAGAGAAACTATAGGCGCGCAGCATCGCCATCGAATTGGTGGAGAAGACTGGGTTAAAGGCAATTCCTTTCGCCGCCAGTGCCGCCTGCAGCAGAAGTCGCTGCGTCCAGTCCTCGTCAGGAACCGCCCATTGTTCGCCGCGCAGATCATCCAGTGTGACAGAGGGCCCGCCCGCCAGGGGATGATCGCAGCGCAGCGCGGCCAAGATCGGTTGTCAGGCAATAAGCTTGATGGCAATATCGGGCGGTGGCGGCTCGCTATAGGGGATAGCAATATCCGCTGTGCCATTCTTGATGTGGGGACAGATATCGGGCGAGGTGCCGAGCCAGACATGGAAATGCACCGCCGGCTGCTGTTGCCGAAACGCCGCGATGGCATAGCTAAGGCAGCCCAAAGCGAAACCTGCCTGGTTCGCAATCCGTATCAGGCTATGCGATTTTCTGGCAAGTGCGCGCAGTTCCGACAGCGCCTCTTCCAAGCCGATTGATAGTTGCTGCTTACGTTGCAACAGCAATTCCCCCGCAGCGGTTAGCACCAAGCCGCCAGGCCGCCATAAGCCCTCTAAAGCCCCACGGCTTTGCGTAGTGCTTCGTTCATACGGCCCTGCCAGCCTTTGCCGCTGGCCTTAAAGCGTTGGACTACATCTTGATCAAGACGAATAGTTACCGGAGTTTTAGGAGTATCCAGTCGAGGGCGTCCGCGAGCTGCAATTGCTTTCTCCATTTTCTCCGCCATTTCGGGGAAAACTTCCTTAAATGGCTTCATACTGGATAGCTCTTCGTCGGTTAGCGGTGGGCTATCGACTGCGTCCCAATCCTCTTTGGTATAGCCGTGGGCTTCTGCATGTTTAGGTCTGAATTTGTTAGCCACTAGATTTTGCTCCTTTCGACCTTATTTGCTGTTCGCATGGAAATGATTGAAAGCGCTTCTGTTCCGAGAGTGATGAAGATGACAACAATCGTTCCATCAGCAAGACGGCCAATAGCTTTTAGCCGCCCTTGTTTTGTGCTGGCTACGTTTGCAGCCAAAAAGAATTCATAAGACAAGTCTGCAAAATCAAGCCCGTGCTTGGATAAGTTGGATTGTCTTTTTGGTTCGTCCCAAACGATGTTCATATAATGTACGTACATTAAATGGAAAGCGCAAGCAACAATAAAAGTACATACATAAATATTTTGTGTAGGTACAATCAAGCTCCTGCCATTTCAAGGGGAACTGAAACGGTATGTCATCTGATAATTGAGGAAAGAACAACTTGGCGCTTCGCCTTTCAGAGAGGGACAAAGCGGTAATCCTGCAGGTCGGCCCAAAGACGCACGCTGCAAGCTCGGGGAAAACTTCTCGAAGACCTTTTGCATTCATGGGAAGCGCCAGGCCCGGCTGTCTATCAGACGGTCATTGATTCCAAACCGGAAGCTTATTTGAAGGGCGTTCCGTCTTTGATGCCGAAAGACCTGAATCAACGTCGACCAGACTGGCGAGATGTCTGATGAGCAACGCCGTGAACGGCTCTGAAAACGCGACGCTACAATCAAAGCTTTCCTCACTTCGCATTCAAAAGATGGAAATCATGCAGGAGAGGGAGCGGCGACAGAGCATTAATCGACTTCGCTTTTAAAAACCCTATTCGCAACAGATTGAGTTTCACACTGCAGCCGCTTCTCACAGGGAGCGCCATTTTGTTGCTGGCAACGAGCCTGGTAAATCATCCGATCATCCTGCTGGTTCTAAAAGCGGCAAACCTACACGCGATGGTGTGCAGCGCCTTTTGATGGGCCATCGGATCGGGAAGAGGAATGGGGACCGGCCTGCCGTTATCAGATACAGAAAACTATTAAAGAAGTGGGCGGGATTAGCGGACACAAAAGCAGCGCCACCACAACAAAAGCGCGTCTATCGTTCCTCTCCCCTGCATTGCAAAGCGTACTTTCCGTACGCCTCCAGAGGCGGGAATGATCGCTCCGATCTGTGGGTCGTTTGTTATGCTTTGCTCACACCAGGCCTTGCTGGCACACAGGCAACACAGACCCCAAATAGTGACGCGCCTGGTGCCACCGACACACCCACCCATGATGATAAGACCCCTGATGCTGGTCAGAACAGCCTGACCGAAGCGCAGGCCACCGAACTGTTCAACAAGGCCGGCTATGCCGAGCTCAAAAATCTCAAGCTCAACGAGCAGGGCCTGTGGGAGGCATCCTCAATGAAGGATGGCAAAACTGTCATGCTGACATTGGATGCCGAGGGCAAGGTGTCTGAGCATATGATGTAAATCATTGCCCCCGTTGCAGAAAAAGCCGCGTTAGCGGCGTTTTTTGTATGGGTATCGAAGCTGCGGGCGGGTTGAAGCATCCTCCCAAAAAGCGGTGCGCGCGTATCGCAGAGACGGCGCAACACCAGGGCGGGGAACACAGTCCCCGCAACGAAGCGACCGCCACGGCGTCCCCCTACATTCGATCGGCCCTTTATCCTATCGGATGAGGGGCTCCATGCCGGACAAATCTTAACTCTGCACGGGTGGCGTCAGCGCTTTGAGCGCGTCGATAAACCGATCCATTGTCGCAGACAGGTTCCGACCCTCCATTGTCAGAATATGCAGGGCACTGGTCGCCAGAATGGGATCTTCGATCGGCACCAGCGCAATATTGCGGTGATTGCCGCGCGCTAGGTCTGGCGATCCTGTGATCGAGGTTGTCCCTGAAAAGAAACTGTAAGCACGCAGCATCGCCATCGAATTGGTGGAGAAGACTGGGTTAAAGGCAATTCCTTTCGCCGCCAGGGCGGCCTGCAACAGAAGCCGCTGGGTCCGGTCCTCGTCGGGAACCGCCCATTGTTCGCCGCGCAGATCATCCAATGTAACAAAGGGCCTTCCCGCAAGGGGATGATCGGAGCGCAGCGCAGCAAAGATCGGTCGCAAGGCGATATGCTGAATGGCAATATCGGGCGGCGGCGGATAGCTGTAGGTGATACCAATATCCGCCGCGCCATTCTTGATGCGTGTACAGATATCAGGCGAGGTGCCGACCCAGACATGAAAATGCACCGCAGGGTGCTGCTGGCGAAAGGCCTCGATGGCATAGGTAAGGCAATCAAGGGCGAAACCTTCATAGCTGGCGATCCGAATGAGCCCATGCGATTTTCCGGCAAGCGCGCGCAATTCCGAAAGCGCCTCTTCCATGCCGATTGCCAAACGCTGCGTGCGCTGCAGCAGCAGATCGCCCGCAGCGGTCAGGACCATGCCGCGCGGTCGCCGCTCGAACAGCACGATGCCCAGAGACTCCTCGAGTCTGGCGATCTGGCGGCTGATGGCCGAGGTCGAGATATGTAGCCGTGACGAGGCTTCATGCAGGGAACCTGTCTGGGCGACTTCGCGAAAATAAACCAGCGATCGATGTTGCATGGACACCCTGTTGCATAAAATGCAACAGGGTGTCCACTTTAAAGCAATTGTTGCAAGCCGTTACGGCTGATAATTGCGTTCAGGACCGGTTTGAAGCCGCCTGTGCCTCGCCCGGGTCAGACTGCAGGCGGTGACCCCGTTCATGGCAGCGGCTGCGGTGACGCTCATGCTGCCAGCAGAGCCGCAAGGCACCGACCGACCATTATCCTGGAGGAAATGATGAACCCGTTCCTGGACTATCTCACCACCCATGCAGACGATATGCTCAATGACCTGAAGGCGCTTGTCGAGCACCAGTCGCCAACGCAGGACAAGGCTCTGGTCGACGCCTGTGGCGCCTTTCTCTGTGACCTGTTTGCGCGTCATTTGAAGGTGCAGCCCGAACGCTTCGCGCAGAGAGAAGCCGGTGATCATCTGTTGTTCAAGATCGGACAGGGAAATCGCCGCACCTTGCTGTTGACCCATTTCGACACGGTCTGGGATCTCGACCGCCTTGGCACCCGCATCGAAGACGGAAAATATTACGGACCTGGCGCCTTCGATATGAAGGGCGGTGTCATCCAGGGTATCTGGGCGTTGAAGGCGTTGATCGCCAGCAAGTCCCTTGACAATCACGAGGTCTGGTTCCTGTGCACTAGCGACGAGGAAACCGGCAGCTGGCATTCGCGCGCGCTGATAGAGGAGATCGCCCGACAATGCGATCAGGTGCTGGTGCTTGAACCGTCGGAGGAGGGGAGCGGAAACCTCAAGATTGCACGCAAGGGGACCGGGCATTTTCATATGCTGATCAAGGGAAAGGCCGCGCATGCCGGTAACAATCCGCTCGGCGGTGTCAGTGCGGCCGAGGAAATGGCCCGACAGATCCTCAGACTTCATGCGCTGCAGGACCTATCCAGAGGCACCACGGTCAATGTCGGTATCGCTCAGGCGGGAAACCGCATCAATGTTATCCCCGATCATGCCAGCCTGTCGATCGACGTGCGCGTCACCTCGCTTGAGGAAGCCGAACGGGTGGAAGCGGAAATCCGCGCCTGCCCGGTTTTTCTCGACGGCGCCCAGATCGAGGTTTCCGGCGGACTCAATCGTCCGCCCATGGAGCTCAATGCGCGCAACAAATCCCTGTTCGAACAAGCTGTCCGTGCGGGAGCCGCCCTTGGCATGAGCGTGTCGGGCAGTGCTGTCGGTGGGGGAAGTGATGGCAATTTCACCTCGGCGCTCGATATTCCGACGCTGGATGGACTGGGTGCCGAAGGCGGTGGCCCGCATGCCGAATACGAGCATGTGAGCATAGCCGGACTTCCACGCCGCGCCGCGCTGATCAGCCAGATCATCGCCAACAGCTGAGCAATTCGGAGTAGGGAGGCGGCATGATCAGCCGCCTCCGCAGGAGGAAATAAAGCCCATGACTGCAACCCCATCATCCGCGGCCCCCAAAAAGGGCCTCAGTCTACAAAACCCTTACGTTCTTCTCTTCTGCATGCTGGTTCTGGCCGGGATCGGCACCTGGATCATTCCGGCAGGCCAATATGCCACTGAAGTCCGCAATGGCATTTCGTTCTCCGTACCCGGAAGCTATCATGGTGTTGACCAGCATCATGTCTATCCGCAGGCGCTGTTTCTCGCCATTGCCGAAGGTCTGATTAAAAGTGCGCCGATTGTCTTCATGGTGATGTTTACCGGCGGCGCCCTGTATGTGCTTGAGCAATCCGGTGCTGTGCACCACATGCTCAACGGCATAGCAAGAAACCGCAGGCTGAACGACCTCACCCTGATCATCCTGTTCTGCGTCGTTTTTTCGGTGCTGGGCACAACCGGTATCGTCGTTAATTCGGTAATTGCTTTCGTCCCCATCGGGATCATGGTGGCGCGCTCGATTGGCATGAACAAACTGTTCGGCATTTCACTGGTCTATATCGCCACCTATACCGGCTATAATGCATCGATCTCGGCACCGACATCGGTCGGACTTGCGCAGCGGCTCGCCGATGTCCCGCTCCTCTCAGGAATTGGCTTGCGGGTCGTCATATTCCTGGCGTTCCTGCTGGCCACCATCGCTTTCCTGTGGCTTTACGCCCGCAGCCAGCGCAAGATATCACCGCGCCCCAACCAGATCGAGGATGGCGAACCGCAGGGCGATCCAGCCCCCGGTCAGCGCACCCGCTACTGGCTCGCCCTGCTGTTTACGGCCCTCTGCCTTGGTGGCTTTATTGCCGGAGCCGTCACGCTCAACTGGAGCGAGAAGGAAATGCTTGCCATGTTCATCATCATGGCAATCGGTGTCGGCATCATCGCCCGCATGTCTGCCGACGAGATCGCCAAAGGCTTCCTCAAGGGCTGTTCGCAGCTTGTTATTGGCGCCTTCATCGTCGGCTTGGCGCGTGCCATCTCGATCATTCTCGAACAGGGCATGATCCTCGACACCATCGTCTCCTATGCCGTGCTGGCGCTCGACGGGTTGCCCCGTTCCCTTTCAGCAATCGGCATGTATGTCAGTGCGATGATCATGCATGTGTTTATCTCGTCTGGATCCGGCGAATCCGCGGTGCTGATCCCGGTATTCACACCGCTAGGGGATATTCTGGGGATTACCCGGCAGACCACCGTCCAGTCCGTCGTGTTTGGAGAAGGGGTCGTCAACTGCATCAATCCGACATCCGGCGTGCTGATGGCAATCCTTGCCACATCCGAGGTCTCCTATGGCAAGTGGGTGAAATTCATCGCCCCGCTCGTCATCGCCTGGGGTTTGATCAGTGCGATCTTTCTCTACATCGCGGTTCAGATCCAGTGGGGCCCGATCTGACTGCATTACGGCGTTGACGCCGCCAACAGAGGCCCTGCAATTGGCAAGCCGTTGCCAGGGCCTTTCATAGCAGCCCAGTCGATAGCATGGCCTAGATGGCATGGCCTTAATGGCATGGCATCGATCGCATGCGAGGATTGCATGGCGAGGATGGCGCTTGACAGAAGGGTCCCGCTCACCGATTGTAACTGGACCACTGGATAGACCAGTGGATCAGTGAGGTCGGATTTGAACGCTGCGCATGATCTTCTCCTCGATAACAAGGCCGGCCTCGGGCGCAATCTGGAGCGACGGACCATGCGCGACGTCATTGCTGACAAGATCGGCGCGCTGATCGCATCGGGTTTGCTTCGTGTCGGCGATGAGCTTCCGGGCGAGCGCGAATTGGCGAGCGCTCTTTCGGTCAGTCGGCAAACGGTGCGCGGCGCCATTCAAATCCTTGCTGCACATGGCATCCTCGATGTGGTCCAGGGCACCAGAACCCGGGTTGCCCGCTCAGATCTCGGCAGCCTGTCGATCGGTATTACCGCGCAAATCAATGTCGATCGCTATGATGTTCACGCCGTGCATGCGGCGCGTATGCTGGTCGAACAACAAATTGTCGGCGACGCAGCGCAGCTTATTTCCGAGGCAGCGCTTGAAAGCTTGCGGCTTTCGCTCGCAGCGCAGGCTGCCTGCCTCAATGATCCCGTGCGCTTTCTCATCTGTGACCGCGAGTTTCATGTCACCATCTATCGAGAATGCGGAAATCCGCTGCTCGCAGACATCGTCACCGATCTCTACACCTATATGATGGAGCATCGCCGTCGCGCGGTTGCCCAGCCCGGGGCCCTTGACGGCAGTTTCTCCGACCATCAGAAAATCCTGACAGCGCTTGAAAATCGCGATCGCGTCGCGGCCATGGCAGCCTTCGCAGTCCATGAGCAACGCATTTACACCTCCACACAAAAATCGCTGGCCACGCGCGGTCAGCTCCCCTCTGAAGCCAGCACGGCTGCTAAGCCGTGATGGCTTAGCAGCAATTTGAAAAGGGTCCTTTGAATGCATGTCTTGATTATCGGTGCGGCTGGCATGGTCGGAAGAAAACTGACACAGGCCATCGTCGCTGTTCCAGCGATTGACGGGGTGCCGGTTGAAAAACTCAGTCTGGTCGATGTGGTGGCGCCACAGGCGCCTGCCGGATTTGAGGGCAATGTCACGTGCAAATCCGTCGATATTTCAGACCCACGCGTCGCCACGACATTGATCGCAGACCGACCGGATCTGATCTTCCATTTGGCGGCCATCGTTTCGGGGGAGGCGGAGGTCGCGTTTGAAAAGGGCTATGCCATCAACCTTGATGGCACCCGTTTCCTGCTGGAAGCCATTCGGCAACAGGGCGAAATCTCAAATTACAGGCCGCGACTGGTGTTCACATCCTCCATCGCGGTGTTCGGCGCGCCTTTTCCCGATCGGATCGATGACGAATTCTTTCTCACCCCGCGCACCAGCTATGGCACGCAAAAGGCAATCGGCGAATTGCTGCTCGCCGATTACGCCCGCAAGGGCTTTGTTGATGCGATCGGTATCCGTCTGCCGACTGTCTGCATCCGTCCGGGAACACCCAACAAGGCAGCCTCCGGGTTCTTTTCCAATATTCTGCGTGAACCGCTCATTGGCAAGCAAGCGATCCTGCCGGTCGCCGAAACCGTGCGGCACTGGCATGTCAGTCCGCGCCGGGCTATCGGCTTCCTGCTGCATGCAGCCAAAATCGACACCGATCGACTTGGACACCGCTGCGTGCTCAATATGCCGGGTCTTTCGGCAACCGTTGGCGAGCAGATCGAAGCGCTGCGCCGGGTGGCCGGTGATCAGGCGATCGCTCTGATCCGCAAGGAGCTCGACCCGCAGATCGCAACGATCGTCGATGGCTGGGCCCAGGATTTTGACGCCTCACGCGCCCTTGAACTGGGTTTTGTCGCGGACAGTTCCTTTGACGAGATCATCCATATTCATATCGAAGACGAGCTGAAAGGCGTGCTGAAAGAAGGGGTGAACTAAGGTGAGCGATCCACAGACCGTAACCATTATTGGCCTCGGCTCGATGGGCTTTGGCGCCGCAACCGCGCTTTTGCGCGCAGGCTTCCGCGTCAAGGGTGTTGATCTGCGCAGCCAAGTCCTGCAAGAATTTGCGGCACAGGGCGGTGACGCCTATCCGACCGCAAAGCAGGCCGGTGCAAGCGATATTGTCTTTGTGTTCGTCGTCAACGCCAAGCAGACCAAAGAGGTGCTGTTTGGCTCCAACGGCGCGGTAAGCCAGGCCCCGCAAGGCACCGTCTTCGTGCTGTGCGTGACGATGGAACCGAGCAGCTGCATCGAAATTGCGGCCGCGCTTGAAGCGGCTGGAATGCTGGTGATCGATGCGCCGGTCTCCGGCGGCAAGCAAAAGGCGGCAACCGGCGAACTCACGGTGATGGGCTCGGGATCACAACAGGCCTTCGACAAGGCTGCCCTGGCGCTTGAGGCGATTGCCGCCAAGGTCTTCCATCTTGATGACAAGGCTGGAACCGGCTCGAAGGTCAAGATGATCAACCAGTTGCTGGCCGGCGTTCATATCGCTGCAACCGCCGAGGCGCTGACGCTCTCGGCCGGGCTCGGCCTCGATCTGGGAACCGTCTTCGATGTGATCCGTGTTTCGGCCGGCGCCTCCTGGATGTTCGAAAACCGGGGCCCTCACATTGTCGAGGGCGACTATGCCGCGCGTTCGGCAGTTAATATCTTTGTCAAGGATATGGGGATCGTCACAGCCGAGGCCACGGCGCTGGGGGCCAGCACACCGCTCAGCGAAACCGCGCTCTCCCTGTTCCGTGAGGCAGCGGAAGCTGGCCTCGGCCTTGAGGATGATGCGGCGGTCGCCAAGATCTTGGCACACAAGAGCGGCCTGCGGCTGCCTGGCATGGGGGCGTAAGTCATGGCAATTGCCTTGGGCGCGATCGCAGATGACTTCACCGGCGCCACCGATCTTGCAGCCTTGCTGGCGCGCAGCGGCTATCCCGTCTCGCTGCGGCTCGGCCTGCCCGACAAAAACGAACCGGTCGCGCAGGCTTCCGCCATTGAAATCATCGCCCTGAAAATCCGCAACGCGCCGCGCGAAACGGCCGTCGCCCACGCTCTTGCAGCTTATGACTGGCTCAAGCAACGCGGCCTCAACAAGCTTTACTGGAAATATTGTTCGACCTTTGACAGTACCGCTGATGGCAATATCGGCCCGGTCGCCGAAGCGCTGATGCACGCAACGGCCGCACAACAGACCATCTATTGCCCGGCATTTCCAGAAAACGGCCGCACCGTGTTTATGGGACATCTTTTCGTGGGCGACAGGCTGCTCAGCGATACTGCGATGAAGGATCATCCGCTGACGCCGATGCGCGATTCCAATCTGCTGCGCCTGCTCGCGCCGCAGGTGCAAGGCAAGGTCGGTCTGGTTAACCGCCTGACCATCGCCAAAGGCGTCAAATCCGTGCGCGCAGCACTTGCGGCGCTCAAAGCCAGCGACATCGCCCATGTGGTGATGGACGCGGTGGCGGATGCTGATCTTGCGACCATTGCCACAGCGACGCTCGATTTGCCCTTGCTAACCGGTGGCAGTGCGCTGGCAATGCCATTGCCTGCACTTCTTGACGCACAAGGTCTGTTGCAAGCGAAGGCCAACCCGGCAGCTCCCCCGGATCTGGGCGCAGGCCAGATCGTGCTCTCTGGCAGCTGTTCCGCCATGACCCTTAAACAGGTGGCCACCTTTCAGAACCAAGCGCAAAGCTACCGGCTTGATCCGATCCGACTTGCTCAGCCAGGTGGCAGTCGGGCGGTCATTCAATGGCTTAAAACAGTGCCGGTCACAGCGCCCAAACTGATCTATGCGAGCACGGATACCAGCGGGCTGAAAGCCGCGCAGGCGGCACTCGGCGTTGAGCGCGCTGGACAGATTGTCGAGCAAACGCTCGCCGAAATTGCCGTCGCCGCCTTTGCACTTGGCACCAGACGCTTTGTGGTCGCCGGCGGTGAGACTTCTGGTGCGGTCGCACAGGCGCTCGACATCAAAAAGCTGCGGGTCGGCCGTGAAATTGCGCCTGGCGTTCCTTGGACCTATGCCACAACACAAGGTGCCTCGGTCGCACTGGCCTTGAAATCCGGCAATTTCGGAACTCCCTCCTTCTTCCGTGATGCCTTGAACATGCTGGAGGCGGGATGAGCGAAGAAGCCCAGCTGCGCGAAACGATCTGTGTGTTGGCAAAGTCGATGTATGATCGCGGTCTCACTGCCGGATCGTCCGGCAACATCTCCGCCCGCCTCTCCGACGGACGCCTGCTCGTGACCCCGACGGGAAGCTGCTTTGGTCGGCTGGATCCGCAGCGATTGTCGTTGTTTGATCCGGCGGGCCACCTGCTCGACGGTGATCCGCCAACCAAGGAGATGCCGCTGCATACGGCCTTTTACGAAACCCGTGGTGCCCGCGCGCAGGCCGTGGTGCATTTGCACGCCTGCCATTCCGTCGCTCTATCGCTGCTGCCCGATACCGATCCCGACAATATGTTGCCGCCGCTCACCGCCTATTCCATCATCAAACTGGGGAAGGTGAAGATGCTGCCCTATTTCATGCCGGGCGATCCGGCGATCGGGGCTGCGATCAAGGGACTTGCCGGAAAGCGCAGCGCCGTCATGCTCGCCAATCACGGACCCGTCGTCGCGGCAAGCGACCTCGAAGCCGCTGTCTACGCGATCGAAGAACTTGAGGAAACCGCCAGGCTCGCCTTGCTGACGCAGGGCCTTAGACCCAATGCGCTCACCAGCGCGCAAATCCTCAAGATCGTTGAAAAATTTGATGTGGAGTGGGACTAGAATGGCGCGGTTTTCTGCAAATCTCGGCTTCTTGTGGCAACAGCTGTCCTTGCCCGATGCGATCCGCGCGGCAAAACAGGCCGGCTTTGATGCCGTGGAATGTCACTGGCCCTACGCGCATGCTGCAGCTGACATTCTGACAGCCCTTGAGGAGACCGGCCTCGCCATGATCGGCTTGAATACCGTCCGCGGCAATGTCGAGGCGGGTGACAATGGACTGAGTGCCCTGCCGGGTCGCCAACCGGAAGCGCGGGCGGCGATCGACCAGGCGATCGATTATGCCGCGGCCCTTCGCTGCGCCAATATCCATGTCATGGCCGGACGCGCAAATGGCGATGAAGCGCACAAGGCGTTTCTCGCCAATCTGCGCTATGCCTGCGCGCGCGCATCAGAACACGGCATCACCATCCTGATCGAACCGCTCAATGATCGTGACGCCCCAGGCTATTTCCTACGCAATTCTGGGCAGGCCAAAGCCATTATCGATGCCCTGCGGCTGCCCAATCTCAAACTGATGTTTGATTGCTATCACATCCAGATCATCGAGGGCGATATCAGTCGTCGTCTTGCGGCGCTGTTGCCTGTCATCGGCCATGTGCAGATTGCCTCCGTTCCCGACCGTGCCGAGCCCGACCACGGCGAACTCGACTACATGTTTGTTCTCAACAGACTTCAAACTCTTGGATATGCGCGACCAATTGGTGCGGAATACCGCCCGTCGGCCGATCGCCAGGACGGGTTGGAGTGGTTGCAGATATTGCGCCAATCCCCACCGGATATAGGTGCACCGACTGCCAAGAAATCGCCAATAGGATCAAGAGGAGGTCAGGATGAGTGAAGATGTGGTGGCCGGGAAAAAACCGGTAGCACTGGTGACGGGCGGCGGGACCGGCGTGGGCCGCGCCATCGCAAAAGCATTGGCCCTTGCCGGTTATCAGCTTATCATTTCCGGCCGGCGCACCGCCGTGCTGGAAAAGGCGGCCGCGGCGCTCAGCGCCGAAACCAAGGGCAGTTTTTTAGCCGTGACCGCCGATGTCAGCGATCCGGTTTCCGTCAAAAGCCTGTTTGACACGATCGAAAAAAGCTTCGGTCGGCTGGACTTGTTGGTCAATAATGCCGGAACCCTGGTGCCTGGCGTTGCGATCGAGGAGGTCAGCTTCGATGACTGGACCGCCATCCTCGGTGCCAATCTCACCGGCGCTTTCCTGTGCACACAGCAGGCTTTTCGCCTGATGAAGGCACAAAACCCGCGCGGTGGCCGCATCATCAATAATGGCTCGATCTCGGCAACCACCCCGCGCCCCAATTCCGCGCCCTATACTGCGACCAAACACGCCATCACCGGTTTGACCAAGTCCACCGCGCTCGACGGTCGCAATTTTGATATTGCCTGCGGCCAGATCGATATTGGCAATGCCGCCAGTGAGATGACGCAGAAAATATCGACCGGTGTCGTCCAGGCCAACGGCACCATTGCTGCAGAGCCAACCATTGATCCGGTCCATATCGGCAACGCGGTCGTCTATATGGCAAGCCTGCCGCTGGATGCCAATGTATTGACCATGACCGTGATGGCGACCAAAATGCCACTGGTCGGCCGCGGCTGACCCAACTGCAACCAACACGGCGAAAGGGGAGAAAAACACCAAAATGCAAACGTCGGAAGTGAGGAGCCGGCGGTTCATTTTCTCAATCGTTCAAATCATTGATCACATTCTGGGAGGAATGCATGGCAGCTGTTGCGTTTGCGGAAGTCAAAAAGTCTTTCGGCACCTTTCCTGTAATCAAAGGCGTGAATATCGATATTGAAGATGGCGAATTCGTCATTCTCGTCGGGCCATCCGGCTGTGGAAAATCCACCCTTCTGCGTATGCTGGCGGGGCTGGAAAACATCTCCGGTGGGGAAATCCGGATCGGTGGCAGGACCGTCAATAATTTGCCCCCCAAGGAACGCGATATTGCAATGGTGTTCCAGAATTACGCGCTTTATCCCCATATGACGGTCGCCAAGAACATGGCATTTTCCTTGATGCTGAGCGCCGCGCCACAGGCCGAAATCGACGAGCGGGTGAATTATGCGGCCTCTATTCTCGGTCTGACCAAGCTGCTTGATCGCTATCCACGCCAACTCTCCGGCGGACAGCGCCAGCGCGTGGCCATGGGACGGGCGATTGTCCGCGATCCGCAGGTGTTCCTGTTTGATGAGCCGCTGTCCAATCTTGATGCCAAGCTGCGCGTTGCCATGCGCGCCGAAATCAAGGAACTGCATCACCGTCTCAAAACCACCACCGTCTATGTCACTCATGACCAGATCGAAGCCATGACGATGGCCGACAAGATCGTTGTCATGCACGATGGCCGTGTCGAGCAGATCGGTTCGCCGCTCACGCTCTATGATCACCCCAACAATCTGTTCGTTGCCGGCTTCATCGGATCGCCGGCCATGAACATGATCAAAGGCACAATCCATGCCGAAGACCCGGCGAGCTTTATCGCCGAAGACGGCATGCGGTTGCCACTTGCCAGAGCCTATCCGCAGGCGGTCGGCCTCAGCCTGGTCTACGGCTTGCGGCCTGAATATATAAGGCTTGACGATGCGGGCATGAAGGTGCCGGTAGTGGTGATTGAGCCCACCGGCTACGAAACCCAGATCGTGGTCAGTTTCGGGGGCAGCGAAAATACCTGCATTTTCCGCGAACGCGTCGATGTGCGCCCGGGGGAAACCATTTCCGTTTCCATTGATCCGGCCAATGTCCATCTGTTCGACGCGCAGGACGGACACAGACTGACGGACTGAATAGCCATTGCGCGGCGGGGAGGGAGCCCGCGGTGCAATCCGCACCAAGCATCAGACGACATCTCGACAACCGCGCCTTGGGACAGCGGCTGTCAAGGATGAGAAGTCCCATCTTTGGAGGAGGAGCATGATGACTATCAGAAGAAGGACATTCCTTGCAGGAACCGCAAGCCTGGCCGCTGCTGCAGGCCTCTCTGGCCTCGGCTTTCAACCCGCCTTTGCCGCCGAACCAGATTACAAACCCGAAGACGGCGCCAGTCTGCGCCTGCTGCGCTGGACGCCCTTCGTCAAGGGCGATGAAGAAAGCTGGATCGCCAATAGCAAGAAATTCACCGAGGCGACCGGCGTCGAAGTTCGCATTGACAAGGAAAGCTGGGAAGATATCCGGCCAAAGGCCGCCGTGGCTGCCAATGTTGGCTCAGGGCCTGACATGGTCATGTGCTGGTTCGATGACGCCCATCAATATCCCGACAAGCTTGTCGACCTGACCGAACTCGGCAGCTATCTCGATGGCAAATATGGCGGCTTCTACGATGGCCTGAAAGGCTATGCCGTGCGTGACGACAGGTTCATTGCCATGCCACTGACGGCGATCGGCAATGCCATCGTCTATCGCGATAGCCATATGAAGAAAGCCGGTTTCACCGAATTCCCGAAAGATACTGCGGGCTTTCTCGAGCTGTGCAAGGCCATGAAAGCCAACAACACACCGGCCGGCTTTCCGCATGGCAAGGCGGTCGGTGACGGCAATAATTATGCCCATTGGCTTTTGTGGAGTCATGGCGCGCAAATGGTCAATGAGAAAGGCGAAATCACCATCAACTCGCCCGAGACGCTCGCTGCGCTCAATTATGCCAAGCAACTCTACGCCACCTTCATTCCCGGCACCGAAAGCTGGCTGGACATCAATAACAACCGCGCATTTCTGGCCGGACAGGTTTCCCTCACCGCCAATGGCGTCTCCATCTATTACGCTGCGAAGAACGATCCGAAGCTCGCAGAAATCGCCGAGGATATGCGCAGCACCAACTTCCCGCTCGGTCCGGTCGGTAAAAGTGTGGAACTGCACCAAACCAGCTCGCTGCTGCTGTTCAAACATACAAAATACCCCGAAGCGGCAAAGGCTTACATCAAGTTCATGATGGAGGCCGACCAGATGAACAACTGGCTCAAACAGTCGAGCGCCTATTGTTGCCAGCCGCTGAAGGCTTTCGCCGATAACCCCGTCTGGACCGACAACCCGATCCACGCACCCTATGCACGCGCATCGGAAACGCTGCGGCCCAATGGCTATGCCGGACCGCTCGGCCATGCGTCTGCGGCGGTGATGGCCGATTATGTTCTGGTGGACATGTTCGCTTCCGCCGTCACCGGTGCCGAAACGCCGGAGGATGCCATGGCAAGCGCGGAGAAGCGGGCAAATCGCTATTACCGCTCCTGATGCGCATGATGGTGAGGCGCGGAAGCAATCCCGCGCCTCTTTCTGGTTTTGTTGCGGAGAGGTGATCCATGACGATGACGCAAAGAAATGTACCCGCTAACCCAAACATCGAAAAGGCACCCGATCGGGGTCGCCTCAGCCATAATCGCGATGTGCTGGGCTTGTTGTTCATGCTGCCTGCGGCGGTCTTTCTGCTGTGCTTTCTGACCTATCCGCTGGGGCTCGGCGTCTGGTTGGGTTTTACCGATACCAAGATTGGTCGGGATGGCATCTTCATAGGCCTTGAAAACTACCAGTTCCTTTGGGACGACAGCGTGTTCTGGTTGTCAGTGTTCAATACAGTGCTCTACACTTTTGTCGCCTCGGTCCTCAAATTTGCACTCGGCCTGTGGCTTGCGTTGCTTTTGAACGAAAACCTGCCAATCAAGTCATTCTTTCGCGCCATTGTCCTGTTGCCCTGGGTGGTACCCACCGTGCTTTCCGCCCTCGCATTCTGGTGGATATATGACGCCCAGTTTTCGATCCTTTCCTGGTCGCTGATGAAGATCGGACTGATCGAGCAGCCGATCAATTTTCTGGGCGACCCGACCAATGCACGCTTGTCGGTGATCGCCGCCAATGTGTGGCGCGGCATTCCTTTCGTGGCGATTTCCCTGCTCGCCGGACTGCAGACCATTCCTGCATCGCTGCAGGAGGCAGCGTCACTGGACGGCGCGTCGAGCTGGCAACGCTTTCGCCATGTCACGCTGCCCATGCTCACCCCGATCATTGCCGTGGTGATGACATTTTCCGTGCTGTTCACCTTCACCGATTTCCAGCTGATCTATGTGCTGACGAAAGGGGGACCGGTCAATGCAACCCACCTGATGGCCACCCTGTCCTTCCAGCGTGCAATCCCCGGTGGGCAATTGGGGGAGGGGGCTGCGATTGCGGTCGCGATGATCCCGTTTCTGCTCGCCGCAATCATGTTTTCCTTCTTTGGCCTGCAACGTCGCAAATGGCAGCAGGGCGGAGGTGACTGAGAATGGAGCGGATCATGAAAGACTCCCAAGACCCCGCCCTTTCCGATGATACGCAGGGCATGTCCTATCTCAACCGATTGCCACGAAGAGTGGTGACAATCTACCTCCCGCTTGCGCTGTTCGTCTTCGTGTTGCTGTTTCCATTCTACTGGATGGCGATCACCGCGGTGAAACCCAATTCGCAGCTCACCGATTACCAGAATTACAGCCCGTTCTGGGTGGTCGATGCAACGCTCGACCATATCAAATATCTGCTGTTTGAAACCTCTTATCCAGGCTGGCTGTGGAACACGATGCTGGTGGCAACGGCTGCGACCATCATCTCGCTCGTCACCTCGATCCTCAGCGCCTATGCGATTGAACGCATCCGCTTTACCGGTTCACGCTCGGTCGGATTGCTGATCTTTCTGGCCTATCTGGTGCCGCCGTCAATCCTGTTCATTCCCCTTGCCTTCATCATTTTCAAACTGGGCATCTACGACTCGCGCCTGGCCCTGATCTTCACCTATCCGACATTCCTCATTCCGTTCTGCACATGGCTGCTGATGGGATATTTCCGCTCGATCCCCTTTGAACTTGAAGAAAGCGCTCTGGTCGACGGCGCCAGCCGCTGGCAGATCCTGGTCAGGATCATCCTTCCGCTCGCGGTGCCCGGGCTGATCTCGGCCGGCATTTTTGCATTCACGCTGTCGTGGAATGAATTCATCTATGCGCTGACATTCATCCAGTCCTCGGAAAACAAGACGGTGCCGGTCGGTGTGCTGACGGAGCTTGTCCGCGGGGATATTTTCGAATGGGGCGCGCTGATGGCGGGTGCCTTGTTCGGGTCGCTTCCGGTGGTTATTCTCTACTCGTTTTTCGTCGATTATTACGTGTCATCCATGACCGGTGCAGTGAAGGAATGACCGATGCGGGGCCCGTGTCGGCAAAGGCGCAGTCAAGCCTTTGCCGACACTAACGCCTGCCAGGGCGTTACAGCTGCTGCAAGGCGTTGGCCACGGCAAGATCAGCCATGGCGCGTGCGGCCTCGCGCGAGCGCGCTGCCGCGATAAATCGTCCCTTATGGCAAAAGCTTGCGCCGCTCACGCCTGTGGCGGCTTCAAGCGCACCATTGCTAAGCCCAGCCCAGCTCTCCGGCAAGTCGGCCCTGAGTTCGAAACCCTCATCGGAGCGGCGAATGCCGGTGAGGACCCAGTCGGACGCTCTTGGATGCACGACAAACAACAAATGTTCCGCGCCGGCCTTGAGGATAGCAGAGCGAAACGGCATCCCCATCGGCAATTCCAGAACATGGCCCGGACCCGCCAGGATGATCGCTTCTGCGACCAGGGCCTCGGCGCGCAGTTTGGCGGCAAGACCAGCGATCCTGGCCTCCACAAAACTGCGTGCAATGGACAAAGCGTGCTCGAAAGCCCGATTCTCGGCGTCTATATTGCAATCATCAAATACTGGCTTCAATGTCTCCAGCAGCGCCGGCAGGGTCAAGGCGCTCAACGCGCCCGCTGTTGCAGGCGATAATTCGCCATTGTCGACCAGATCAACGGGCAGCACGAACCGCGCGTCAAAATCCGCGTGAATGGACGCAATATCCTGCTGCGGAACATTGCAGGCTTCAAGATAGTCGTGTCCATAATGCTTCCAGACCAAACCAAACGAGCTGAAAGCCTGATCGGTGTCGCGCCGCGGCGCGCCGCGCTGATGATGGTCATAGATCCGCGCCTGATGATCGTACTGACCGCCAACGTCATAGATGATGCGATCGTCTGCCGTTGTGATAAGGCTCGGCTCGCGGCTGCGCACAATTTCTGCATCGGGAAAAAGCCGGGTGAGAATGACGCTCGACAAGAGTTCGTCGGCATGAAAGCCGCCCGAATGCGTGACGAGATATTTGATGGTCATGACAAAGGCCTTGTTTAAGAGCGATCAGATCGCGAAAGAAGAAAGGCGCTGATAGCCGCTCAAGCGTCCAAGCTCAAGCGGATTGCCAATGACAATAAAGCATCCGCGCGTGCCGATCCTCACGCCCGGGCCTTTGTTGCCCAAAACCTGGCTGAGGACAGAAGGTGATAAATTTCTGTCATGAAGCTGTGCTAGCAAGCAATCTTAACAATAAACGAATCAAGAAAATACGTATAGAATGGATTTATATTTACATAGTTCATTGTTTGATAAATCAAAGAAATTTTTGTGAAATATATATTCGTATTAGCCAATAATAATTTCATTAAAAATACATAATATATTTATTGATTAAGTTATTTTATATTCTATAAGCCCTCGCGTCACACCTCGCTTATGGAGTTATTTTATGAGGGTTAAGAATTTTCTCTGCGCTTCGGCTGCAGTATTTTCTTTCGCATCGGTTGCACAGGCGGCCGATGCAATTGTTGCACCAGAGCCAGAAGCTGTAGAATATGTGCGCGTCTGCGACGCTTATGGCGCGGGCTATTTCTACATTCCAGGCACGGAAACCTGCCTGCGTATTCATGGCTATCTGCGTTATGACATTAAAGGGGGCGATAACGTCTACGCAAAGCGTCTGTCGCAGCTCGATCGCGACACCTATGACATGAAGTCACGATTTGAGCTTCGCTTCTCGACTGCGTCGGAAACCGATCTCGGCACTTTGAAGACCTATGCCGACATGCGTTACGACTGGAACAATGGCGATAACGGCGCCAGCGGCCAGTTGCGCTTTGCCTATATCGAACTGGGTGGGCTGCGTCTGGGTCTTGATGAATCGAAATTCGTGACCTTCACCGGATATCTCGGCGACGTCATGAATGACGATGTCATTCTCGCAGGTGGTACCCGGACCAACGCGATCAGCTACACATTCAAGGGCGGCAACGGTTTCTCGGCGGTCGTCGCTCTCGAACAGGGCGGCAATGGCGATTCCGACGTCAATGTCACGATCGACGATTACACCCCGCATGTCGTTGCGGGCCTGAAATTTGCCCAGGCCTGGGGCTCGATTGCCGGTGTCGGCGCCTATGACGCGCTGAACGAAGAATGGGCCGGAAAGCTTCGCCTCGATGTCAACCTCACCGAACAGTTCTCTGTTTGGGTGCAGGGCGCCTATAAGTCAAACGATGATAATTACACCGTCACCCAGCGTTTTGCTGATGGCAGCTGGCGTGGCGTTCGTCGTATTGACAGCTTCTATGGAACCTGGGGCGGCGACTGGGCTGTCTGGGGTGGCGCAAAGTTCAAGGCGACCAAGCAGGCAACCATTAACGTTCAGGCAGCCTACGAAGATGCCGGTCGTTTCGCAGCAACAGCAAACCTCGCTTACACCCTCGTTCCAGGCTTCACTGTCACGCCAGAAATTTCCTACACAAAATGGTCGGATGATCGTTCCGAACTCAAGGGTGAACAAGCCTGGCAGGGCATGGTTCGCTTCCAGCGTTCATTCTAATCTGATCCTTCGTTCGGATTTGATACCCTCCAGTCAGATTTGAAACGAGAAAGTAGCGGCTTGAAAAAGCCGCTACTTTCTGTTGGGTTCGTTTCGACCTACAAGGGCTTCAGCATGTGCCGTATGACGGGTGGCGTGTCGCCCAGATGAAACATGTTCAATGTCTTTTGATCAAGCTGATCTGAATGGGTGACACGGGCATGCTGGCGCTGATGTTCGATCCAGCTTTCGACGATGAATGCTTCAACCACACGGCCGGGTACTGCAACATCTTCCCATATATCCCAGCGGATCGCGCCATCGCGGTAACGAACAGCACTGAACTTGCGCAGTGCTTTGGTAAATTCAACAAGACGCTGTGGGTCGACCGAGTATTCGATTTCGACAAGCACCGGACCGCGATCACCTTCGGGACGCACCGCAACAACCGGTTCCGCCCAGTGGTTTGAAGGAGCAAGGTCGGTGGTCTGGTCTTTTGGCAACTGCCAGATGCGTGCCAGTATCAAGGAGATCACCAGAGCAATGGCTGCAACCACAAGGGCGGTCGTGACATTGAAGCGCGATGCAATCGTCCCCCAGATGATGCTGCCGCCGGTCATCGCCCCCTGAAACACCAGAAGATACACAGCAAGCGCGCGCGCCTTCACCCAGCCGGGTGCAGCCATCTGTGCTGCAACATTGAGCGAGGTCAGCATGCCGATCCAGGCAAGGCCGGCAAGGAACATCACCGCGCCACCGATCCATGCATTTGGCACCAGAGCCAGTGTCAGCGTTGCAAAGGCAAATAGCAGCGTTGCCCAGATCGAGATGGTGTTGGCAGCAACGCTCTTGCGGAGTTTCTTGAGAATGAGTGCACCGAGAACCGCGCCTGCCCCCATGCAGCCAAGAAGAGCACCATAGCCCGCAGCATCAAGACCGAGTTCGCGACGGCCAACCAGCGGCAGCATCGCCCACAGGGCGCTCCCAAACAAGAAGAAGCCAGCGGAACGGATCAGAACCAGCCGCATCGCCGCCGAGTGGCGTGCATAGCGGTAGCCTGCACGCAGCGCGCCGAAGAAATGTTCGGGTGGCAGCGCAGATTGGGTCGGTTTGCGTTTCCAGAAAAAAATCACGACCAGAACAGCGATGACGGAAACAGCGTTGAGGGCAAAGACCGCTGGAATGCCTGCCACTGCAACAATCACCCCACCAAGTGCCGGGCCGATTGCCCGGGAAATATTCACGCCGAGGCTGTTGAGAGCAACCGCGTCGGGCAGCGCCTGCTTGTCAACAAGTTCCGGCACGATGGCCTGAAAGACAGGGGCGCTCAGTGCGGCCGATATGCCGAGTACGCAGGTGACGCCAAGCAGGACCCAGGGTGTGGTGAGACCAGCCAGAGTCAGCATTGCCAGTGTTGCAGCGCCGACAAGGCCCAGAACCTGTGCACCCAGAAGCAGCTTTCGGCGGTCGACGATGTCAGCCATGGCACCGGCAGGCAGTGCCAGAAGGAACATCGGCAGTGTGGTGGCGGCCTGAACAAGCGCCACAAACATCGGGCTGGGCGACAGCGAGGTCATCAGCCAGGCAGAGCCAACATCGTTCATCCATGTGCCGATATTGGAGATGATGGTGGCGATCCAAAGCGCTCTGAAAACGCGGAAGCTCAATGGGCCGGTTGCAATGTCCTGTTTGGGGGGAGTGGCGGCGGTCATCCTGTTTCCTTTTCGAGAATTCAGATGCTTTGAAAGGGCGGAGATCTGGAACAAGTGGTCAAGCTTCAAATAGCATGCGCGGGCGATCGAGGATTGTAGATTCCCATCGGCCGGCACACCCGCTTGGGCTGGCCCGGCGCTGACGCCAGACCAGTTTGATTGTCAGAGTGCTGGCTTTGGCGCGAGACGCGGGCCTTTGTGCTGGCTGCGTGATTTTGCGCCATGAACCATGGTGTAGGCGTAATCGACGCCCATCCCGTAAGCCCCCGAATGGTCGCGCACGATGTCCATGACGGCGTCATAGGTTTCGCGCTTTGCCCAGTCGCGCTGCCATTCAAGCAGGACCTGCTGCCAGGTGACAGGGATAACGCCCGCCTGAACCATGCGGTCCATCGCATGATTATGGGCTTGCAGCGAGGTCCCGCCCGATGCATCCGCGACCATGTAGATGTCGTAATCGGTGTCGTTGAGCGCTGACAGGGCGAAGGTGGTGTTGCAAACTTCGGTCCACAGGCCCGAAACCACGATCTTCTTGCGGCCATTAGCTGCGCCTTTGGCGAGCGCTTCGCGGACTTTCAGATCGTCCCACGAGTTCATCGATGTGCGTTCGAGAAGTGGGGCATCGGGGAAAACATCAAGCAGTTCCGGATAGGTCTGGCCGGAGAAGCTGTCGGTTTCAACCGTGGTAATCACGGTCGGAATGTTGAAAACCCTGGCGGCCTTTGCCAGTCCAACAGTATTATTCTTCAAAACCTGACGGTCGATCGACTGGACGCCGAAAGCCATCTGTGGCTGATGGTCAATGAAGATGATCTGGCTGTTGTCAGGGGTGAGAACTTCGCGCTTGCTGGACATGGTTATCTCCGTCTGTGGTTTGAGTTTGGTCTGTGGTGGTGATCGCTTGCCTGTTGCTCTGCGACCGTGTTGACCTCAAATTAGCCGGATCTATAATTGATAACAATTGCTACAATAATTGCGAGTATATTGCTTTTTATGTAATAATGAACCCAATGCGGCGTTGGATCCCAAACGAGCAACCCCGGCAAGCTTGCGCGCCGGGGTCGGGTGGTTTCGTCGGTGCTGTTTGCGACAGTTTGATCAGGCAGCGCGCAGGAAGTCGTTCAGGCTTTCAATCTCAGCCGGACGGATTTCATGGCCGCCGGGTGCAATCAGCGATGTCACATCCGCACCCTGCGTGCTGAACCATTCAATCAGGCTGTTCGACAGGGTTAATGGCGCGATCGGATCTGCTTGACCTGCGGTGATCAGGACCCGTTTGCCGGACAGTTGCGGCTGCGGCTGCGGGGTCCACGGAATCAACGGATGCATCAGAACGGCACGGTTGAAAAGGCTCGGATCGTCAAACAGCATCGAAGCCAGAATATTGGCGCCATTTGAATAGCCGAGCGCATAGATTTCGCGTCGCGGATTCTGCGCGTGAACCGCTCTTACAAAACCCAGCATCTTTTCGGTACGCAGACGAAGATCATCCATGTCATAGACCCCTTCGCCCTTGCGCCGGAAGAACCGGTTGGCACCCATTTCTAAAACATCGCCGCGCGGCGCGACAATGCCAGCATCGGGCAATATCTGGTCGATCAGGCCGGTGAACTGGTGTTCATTACCGCCGGTGCCGTGAAAGGCGATGACGAGGGGTGAACCCAGCACGCCTTCACGAGAAAAACTTTGATAGTCATTTCGGGTCATGATGATCCTCCAAAGCAATGCGCCTCCGACAAAGCCGGAGGCTTCCTGCTATTTACCTGTCAAAGGTTCGAGATTGGCTTCGATGCGATCACGATAGGCCTCATAGCGGCTTGGCAGTTTGAGTGCTTCGCCCAAATGCGCCGTATCCTCATCGCGGTCGAAGCCCGGCTCATTGGTGGCAATTTCAAACAGCACACCGCCCGGGGTCCGAAAGTAAATCGCCCAGAAATAATCGCGGTCGATCACCGGCGTGACATGATAGCCGGTGTCCATCAGCGCCTTGCGCACGTCAAGCTGTGCAGCCCGGTCCGGCACTGCGAAAGCGATATGGTGCACGGAACCCGCGCCCTGACGCGCAGCCTGTGCCGATGGCAGCGCTTCGAGGTCGATCGTATCGGCACCATTGCCATTGGGCATGATGAAGCGGCTGACATTGCCTTGCGTTTCAGCGCGTTGATATCCCATGAAGGTGAGCAGTTCGGCGGTGGCATCACTCTCGTGAAGCCGCATGCGTGCGCCGCTAAAACCGCGGATCGCCACATCCGCAGGGACGCCCGCACTGATCCAGGGCGCACGTTTGTCGCCATCAATCTCAACCAGCGCAAAACCATCGCCATCCGGACCTTGAAAACGCAGACGTTCGGCACCAAAAATGCGGTCGGCTTCAAGGCCAGTGACGCCTTTGGCAACCAGACGATCTTTCCAGAAGCCAAGCGCGCCCTCTGGCACTGCGAATTCGGTTTCGCCGACTTCACCGACACCTTGACGGCCCCGCACGATGTTCGGGAATGGGAAATAGGTCATCACCGAGCCGGGGGTGCCAACCTCATCACCATAATAAAGATGATAAACACTGGGTTCGTCGAAATTGACGGTCTTCTTCACCCGACGCAGGCCCAGTGTGTCGGTAAAGAACTGATTGTTCTGCCGCGCATCCGCAGCCATTGATGTGACGTGATGAAGGCCCTTGATCTGGTTCAGCATGATTTTGCCTTTCCGCGGCCAAGCCGCTTTGCAATCCTGATTGGGGGCAATCTAATGCGGGGAATAATTGATGGCAATTGACATGAAAGTTGCGAATATATTGCGCAAAATGTAACAATGACCACTGCATCAGAGACCGTATCCGGTGAAGATTGAGGCACGGGGCTCACTTTGCCGTGATTCTGGCAAAGGCGGTTCTAACCGCAGCAGATTTTTCACACTTTGTTGGCCAAACCGGCTATAGCGGCGCGCAAACAAGGCGCTTCGCGATCGTTTGACGAAAGGCTTCTCCACAATCTTGTCCTAGCGGTGAGAGCAGTCTCAACGCGCTGCCCTCCGCGTTGGGATCACCCTCTCTCGCGATCACTGATCCCAACCCTTGCGGACACCATTCCACAACCTCGCCCGAGTTCCTGTAATTGATCCTGTCTCAACCGTGCACGCGCTGTCCGGTTCTTTCTCCTCTCACCCTTTCAGAATGCCAGAAATGTCCACGCCCTCCCTGTTCAATGACACTGCAAACGACACCCGGACCTCAACGCTGATTGGCACGCTGGCCATCCCGCTCTGGAGCGTCTCGATCGGCTTTATTCGTTCGGTTTCAGAAATATTCGGACCGATCGCCGGTGCCGCCCTGATATATACAGCAAGTGGCCTGGTTGCGGCGCTCGTGCTTGGCCTGCCGAGCCGGCGCGCGCTTCACAATCCCGGAATCTGGTGGTGCGGACTGTTGTTTATCGGCTATGAGATATCGCTCGCGCTCGCCATTGGATTGGCCCATAATCGCGACCAGGCTCTGGAACTGGGCATGATCAATTATTTGTGGCCGAGCATCACTGTGCTGTTCGCGGTGCTCAGCAAACAGCAGCGTGGGTCCTTTCTGCTGGCGATCGCATTGCTTTTTTGTCTGCTCGGTATCAGCTTCGTGATGAAAGGCGACAGGGATCTGTCCTTTCAAAGCTTTCTTCTCAATGTATCCGGCAATCCGTTCGCCTATCTATATGCGCTTGCCGCCGCGCTGTTGTGGGGACTTTATTCCGTGGTTACCCGCCACTATCATAGCGATAAGACCGCGGTGCCGTTTTACTTTCTCCTGACAGCTGCCATTTTGTGGATCAAGTTTTCACTGAGCGCAGAACCGCAGCTGCCGCTGAATGTGAGCGGGCTGGCACAGGTTGTCATTTTTGGTTCCATGTCCGCGACCGCCTATGCCTGCTGGAACCGCGGCATCTGCCGCGGCAATATTTCCCTTCTCGCCACGCTGTCCTATTTCACGCCGGTTCTTGCCGCCGTCATGACCTGCCTGTGGCTGGGGATTCGCCCCGGCATCGCATTGTGCACCGGCGTCGCCATGATCACCGTCGGCTCGCTGATGTCATGGCGCGCCTCGCGCGAAAAATCCTGACGCGCGCAACTACCCAAAATTGGTTCTATTCTTGACCGCGGCGCTTGCGTCGTGGTCTTGCCAACCCCGCAAAACAAGTCTTTTACCGATATTTTTAGGCGTTTTTCATGGCGGCAGTGCCGCTTCCCCTCCCTTTTGCAAGCAATGCTGGCATTTTCTTGGTTGACAACCCTTATTGCCGGTGAGAATTCTAAATTAGTCATCAGTTGATGGTGATTTGGTGTGGGGCCAGATTAATCCATTAAAAATTTCGGAATTCGACCAGAGGTCAAATTATCGCTGTTTCCGGCGATAGTTTGTCAATAGTATTTTGCGTAGCGTTCTTCAGAGTAACTGACAATTCGGCCATTTGCTTTGGGGAATATTATGGCATTGAATCATGCATTGCTTTCGCGCGACCTGTCGACAAATCATTATCTTAAAAAAATACCAAAGGGCATCGTGTCAATACTGGCATTCGCGATGCCTTTCATCGGCACGCTATCCGCGGCTCAAGCCGACGCCACCAACACGCCGAGCGCCTTTTGTACGCGTCCGGGCTTTGGCGGCAATGGCGCCTGGACCTGTACCGTACCCACCGCCAATGGCGGCCAGGCGCTGATTGCAGGTGTCCCTTCCGATGCCAGCGGATCAACCATCAATCTGAGCGTGCTTAACGCCTGGATGAGCTCCAATCTCGGCCAGAATGCGGTGATCGTCGGCGATATGAGCAGCAGTGCCGCCGGCCAGAATGCCGTCGCGCTTGGCGCAGGCGCGACCGCCAATAGCGCAAACAGCGTGGCGCTGGGCGCCGGCGCTGTGACCGAGGCAGCGGTTGCGACTGCGAACACGACAATTGCCGGACAAAGCTACGGTTTTGCGGGTGCACAGCCCGTGGGTACCCTGTCGATCGGCACGCGCAATAATGAGCGCACGCTGACCAATCTCGCAGCTGGTCGCATTTCTCAAAGCTCCACCGATGCCATTAACGGATCGCAGCTTCATGCCACCAATGTGGCAGTGGAAAAGCTGGACAATGTCGCCGTCAAATATGACGAGAACCCCGATGGCAGCAGATCCAACACCATCACTTTACAGGGGGGCGATCCCGCCACACCGGTGGTGATTTCCAATGTCGCAGCTGGTGTCAACGACACCGACGCCGTCAATCTTGCCCAGCTGAACGCTGTTCTGGCCGGTCACGTCCCGACACAGAATTACAGCTATGTCGACAATCGCATCGATACGCGCATTGAAAATGCCTTTGCCGAGGTCAAGAACTATACCGAACAGCGCTTTTCGGAACTGGTCTCCAGTATCGATGGTGTCCGCGACGATGCCCACCGTTCCGCAGCCATCGGGCTGGCCGCCGCTTCCCTGCGCTATGACGACAATCCGGGCAAGCTCTCTGTTGCGGTCGGTGGTGGCTTCTGGCGGGGCCAGAGCGCGCTGGCCTTTGGTGCCGGTTACACCAATGATGACAGCACGATCCGCGCCAATGTTTCGGGAACCAGCTCGGGTGGCAAAATGGGCCTGGGAGCCGGCTTGAGCTTCACCCTCAACTAAGGCGAAACCATTGTTGTTAAGACCCATTGCCTGTGTCGTTCTGTATTTCCTGTGCGGCCTGATCTCTGCCGCCGCGCAGGAACAGAACCACCGTTATTTCCTCAAGCCCTCCGACGTTGCGCTGCCCAAGGGTGCGCAATGGGGGGAGATCAGGCGCACGATCCAGCCTTTCGAGAACTGGACGTTGATTTGTGACGAAAATCTCAAGCGCAAGCAGAAGACCTGCAATGTCAGCCAGATTATTACCGATCAGGCTGGCGTTGCGATCTTCAGCTGGTCGCTTGCGGCGACCCGGAACGGCGAGCCGTTCCTGTTGTTGCGCGTGCCGCCAGCAGTGGAAAAGCGCGAAGCGCTGAAAATCTCCTTCCCTGGCAGGCCTAAGCCGGTTGTTCTCGACTACAAGGGCTGTGATGACAGCATCTGCCTGGCCATGCTCCCCGTCGGTCCGATCACCAGAGAGCATATCGACAAGGAATCGGTGGTGACGATTGGCTTTTCCCAAAACCGGCAGCCGATCGAAATCATCGTGCCACTCAAGGGTCTCAAGGCCGCATTGAATGCAATTAATTAAGCATCGGCGGAACCTTGCAGACCACTGGTTTGAGCGGTTAAACCCGCCTCGTCGGGCTCATCGATCGGACATGCAAAGGTTGACACTACGCTGTCTTGAATGGTCAAAGCAGGTCTTTGGTCTGATCCCACCATCAATCCGATCTCGCGCTATCATGCGTGTCAATGGTGATTTTTGTGGTGTCAGGCAGTGCGTTGACGGGAGAAAACAATGCGTATGACGACTTGTGCCATGGGATTGATGATAGGCTTTACCGGTTCCGCCTTTGCACAGGACAGCACAGAAAACTTGCAGAAAGCCCTGGCGCAAATACCGCAAGCAGCGCTTTCAACGCCTGACGCGATGCAGATCCTGTTCGTCGATATCAAGGCATGGCGCGGGCTTGATGAAGCAGCCCCTTCCGCAGAGGCCATGCGCCGGCTGGCTCTGGTTCAGCAGATTCCCGCCCTGCAACCGATCGGCTATGGATTGGATGCGTGGTCAAGCCATGCCAAAGTCGCTTTCGATGACGTCGCTTATTTTGCGGCCTACGGACAGGCTCCGGCGAGTGTCACCTATTGGGGGCTCAAAGATCAGGCCAGCGTCACACAGTTGCTCGAAAGCCTGAAACAATCGGATTTTGCTGCTGCCGACCCGGCTGTTCCGGGCCTCCTCGCCAACGGTGAAGCCGGAAAAATGGATCTATCAAAAGCCAATGCCAAGGACCCATGGCGCGGGGCGATGGGAACCGCGCGCTTTGTGCTTCCGATTGGAAGCGCCCTGATCGAGGCGAGCTCGCCCAACCATCTCAAAGAAATCGCTCAACCAAATCCCGCGGTTGCCGAAAGTCCGTTGGTTCTCGCTTCGATCGCCGGTCTCAAGGCTTCAGTTTCGACGGACGGCGCACAGATTGTGCAGGCCGCTGTCATCTCGCCGATTTTTGGCATGGAAGGAGCCGATCCGCAAAAGGTGCTGGCGGCTTCCTCCCTGGATGCCGACAGCGCACGGCAAAACCTCGAAGCGATCGTAAAGGACCATGAGGCGGGCCTTCCGCCCTACCTTGCTGGTATCATCGCTGACGTTCAGACTAAAGCCGCGCCGGCTGTGGCGATTTCCCTTTCCTATGGCGATTGTAAATCCGCAGACAAGGCGCTGGCAGCCATCAAATCGGCCTGGTCGGAGATGGCAGTCGCGCAAGAAGCCACATTTTCAGGAGAGAGCCTTCAGGCGGGCAAGCTTTGTTCGGCTGTCGTCACATTGACCGCTGCCAACGCCGCTGATGCCGGCAATCCACTCCTGTCCGAAATCATGGGGCGCTATATCCAACGCGATCTACCCCTTTTGAGAATTGGTGCCTCGCTTTGAAGCTGGGGCATCTTGTCGTTTGCTGACGTCGCCTCTTTATCCGGGGCGACCTCCGCTATTGCTGACTGCATTTTACCCAGGAAAACAGATCCGAGCTTCTTCGCTTCACGCGACCTAAATTGGGGTTGGTATTCGCCGGGGCTCGAGCAATTGACGCATTCGTCTGAATCGATGATTTCGACACGCCTGCCAGTCCGTACCAATGGTCTGCTGACAGGTGGTTCTTCCGCCTTGAACAACATCGCCTTAAGGCGGGTCAGGAGGCGTCGATCCGGCTGACCACCGGCGTAAACGGCACAATCAATGCTGGTCTTGCGGCTCATGTCTCCATCCGTTCCCGTATCTTGGGGGCTTGTGACGTGACAGCTCATCGACGATTGCGCCCTCGCAGCTGCGCAGTTGGGGTTCGGGTCCCCGGCGCAGCAAAGGCTCACGTAAAAGGTCGGTCGCGTCGCACGCGTCGTGCGCAGTGGCCATTGGATTGCTTCCGGCTTGAAATCCCGGTCCGCCTGTTCTTGCGCTGCGACCGTGTACCCTGCGCGATGCGGTCTCCCAAAAGCGCGTCCCAATATTGAAGCGGGCTGATCGGCGCCCGGTTGCGGCTGACTTCATGGTCAGGGTTAGCTGCAAGGGAAGCCACACATTCCTCTCATACAGCCTCAACGCGACTAAACGCATCGCTTGTTCCCCCATTGCTTTTTGAATTTGAGTCCCGGACGGTGACATCGACACGGCGTCAGCGCGGGGCCGAGAGGTTTTCCAGGGCCTGGCAAGGTTGGCAGAACTCGCACGCAGCGCGATCGGCGAAGCCAGAGGTTGAAGCGCAAAAGCCCACAGAAATTCATGGCGGGCGGGCGGAGCAGGAGCATCGAGCGCGAACGAGTGTCGGTTGTGACTTTGAAAAATTACCTTGGGAAGATTGCCCGGTCCACGTGGGTTCTTGATCGCAACAATCTGGGAATTTCCTTTTATATTCGCATCTCATAATCTTCGCCAAATGTTATTGCCTGTCGGTCGGCAATATTGAGGGATTGCGATTGAATAGTTTCACATTTCTGACGGTGCTTTGCATTTCGATGGCGATTGGCTCTCATGCCGCCGCTGCCGAGGTCGAAATTACCTCGCAAGCCATGCAGGAGTTTCAATATGCAAACGCACCGGGACAAAACCATATGACAACGTTGCGCATCGCTCTTGTGGCTATTGCCACCGCATTCATGATGGGTGGCACCAATGCTGCCAGCCGATACTGTGCTTCAATTGCTGGGTGGTGCGGTCGCAGGCCGACCGATGGCGCTGCTATTGCTCTGAAGAGCCGCGGACTGAAAGTGTAAATGAGGGCTGGGGCGGTCATTTTACCGGACGGTTGTAGCGGCGATCGGGCTGCGCGCTCACGCACCCGACCGCGAATTTGATCGCAGACTGAAAGTCGCATCGCCTGATCGTGCGATTGCATGCCCCCTCCGCGACCAAGTTAAGACCTGTATTGATTTTGATGCCGCACGCAATGCTGCCGCAATGTCGAAGTTGGACAAGTAGGACAAGGAAGTGGGTCTTGAAGGCGATCAAGCCGATAGTACGCAGCAATGGCGACCGCGGCTCGGTCAATGAAAAGCGCGTGTTCAATGCCTGTTCGGGCCACTGATCCGGATAGAACAAATGCGCGTGCCGCCCGAAAATGATGAGAAACAGCAGATTTTCAGGAATAACGATTGGTTAGTCAATTTCTTCGCCCATCATGGATCATCGGATTCCTGCCGTTTGTTGCCTCTTGTGTCACTGTCGGACCCGACGTCCACAAGCCGGTCGTCATCACCCCTGCGGCCTTCAACGGCAACACCGATATGCGGGCTCCCCTGCGTGGTGATTGGTGGAAGCGGCTCAATGACCCGGTTCTTAACGCGCTGATTGCACAAGCCATGATGTCGAGCGTCAGCTTGGCCGATGCCAAAGCCAAGGTCCGCCTGGCGCGCGCGCAGCTTGCCGCGACAGGCGCGACGCTCTCCCCCTCACTCAATAGCGACGTCGGCTATAAGCGCAGTGATAGTGCAGCAACGCTGGCGTCCAGCGCCACCAATCTGAGCTTTCAGACCCGCTGGGAACTGGATCTGTTTGGCGGCAACCGACGCGGCGTTGAGGCAGCCTATTACAACGCCTTGTCCGCCGATGAACAGATGCAGGCGGTGCTGCTCACATTGATCGGCGAGGTTGCAATCAACTATGCGCAGTTGCGCGGTGCAGAGGCAATCATTGCCATTGCCGACCGCAATGCGGCGGCTCAGCAGCGGACCGTCGCGCTGACTGGAACCCAGTTCAGCGCTGGCCAGATATCGCAGGTCGATCTGCTCAGCGCTCAAACCCAGGCAGCGACAACGCTTGCTCAGATACCGAGCTTGCGCATCCGCTACGCGTCCTATCTCAACAGTTTGACTGTTCTGGTCGGGCAATCGAGCATGGTGATCGCACAAACACTCGCCAAGCCGGCGGCAATACCCACCGTGCCGCGCGCAGCGGCGGCGGGTCTGCCGGCGGATCTGCTGTTGTGGCGTCCGGACCTGCGTGCAGCGCAGCACGATTATGCCAGCGCCACAGCCAAGATCGGGCAGGCGGAGGCCGCCCTTTACCCGAGTGTTTCGCTGAGCGGAGCCATCAATACCGGCGGCGCCAATTTCGGCGATCTCGCAAAACGCTCAACGATCGGCTGGAGCTTCGGGCCGACCTTATCTGTTCCGATCTTTCAGGGCGGCAAGCTGAACGCCGAAGTCGATGGCGCAAGGGCAGGCCGCGACCTGACCTTGATTGCCTATAGAAAAGCAATTCTGACGGCGCTCAGTGAAGTGGAGAATGCAAGCGTCGCATTCAATCAGAACCATCTGCGCGCCGCGCAGTTGCAGACGATCGTCCGCAACAGCCGCAAGATCAGAGAACTCACGCTCGCGCAATTTGAGGGAGGAAGCAAGAGTTTCATCGATGTGTTGAACGCCCAGCGCGACCTCCTGAATGCCGAAACAAGTCTCGCGGAGATCCGAACCGATCTGGTGGTCAATTACATCGCGCTCCAAAAGGCGCTTGGCGGTTCCTGGCAAGGTCGGCTGGACACAGGCAAACCGGAAGTCATCGACGGCTATTCCGGTCCGCACCTGATAAAAACACCCGTATCGACGAGGCTGCCATGAAAACCACGACATCCTCCTCCAAGCGAGCGGTGCGCTGGCGGCTCTGGCTTGCCCTGCTTGTTCTCGCCTCGGGCATCGGCTTTGTCATCATCACACGATTAAACAGCGACGCGCCCCTGCCTGCCACAACGCGCATTGCGCGCGGCAATCTGGAAAGCGCGGTTCTTGCAACGGGGGTGCTGAAACCGCAGAGCCTGGTGGCGATCGGGGCACAGGCCACCGGCCGTATTCTCTCGTTGAAGGTGCGGCCGGGCCAAAAGGTCCGCAAGGGCGACGTCATCGCGCTGATCGATGCCACATCGCAGCAAAACGAGCTGCAGAAAGCCCAGGCAACCTTGCGCCAGAATGCGGCGACCCGCGCGCAAAATACCGCGCAACTCGAACTCGCGCGCAGCGAACTTGCCCGCAACCAACTCATGGTCGCAAACAAGGCCATCGCGCGCTCCGAATATGACAAGGCCATCAGCGCGCTCAAGGTGCAGGAGGCCCAGCTCAGCCACAGCGAAGCGGTCATCGCCGCCGCGCAGGTTGAAGTCAAGATCGCCGAAACCAATCTTGCCTATACACGGATCACCGCGCCGATCGATGGCACGGTGCTTGCGACCCTTGTTCAGGAAGGCCAGACGGTGAATGCCGCTCAGTCGGCCCCGACGATTGCCATTCTGGGTGCACTCGACACGATGACGGTTGAGGCGGATATTTCCGAGGCCGATATCACCAGGGTGCAGCCCGGCTTGGCTGTCTATTTCACCGTATCCGGTGACAGCGCCAAGCGCTATCAGGCAAAGCTTGCCACCATCAATCCCGCGCCTGACACCATTGTCAATGACAAGAGCTTCGCTGCCAGCAGCGTGGCTGCTGCCCCGGCAACCTCTGCTGTGGCAATCTACTACAAGGGAATTTTTCAGGTACCCAACAAAGACGGGTTCCTGAAGACCTATATGACGGCCGAAATCCATATTGTTCTGGATGAGGCCCGCGATGTGCTGATCGCCCCGGTCTCTGCGCTGCGCCGCGCGGAAGACAACAAAGCCATTGTGCGTGTGCTCGGCCCTGACGGCCGCACCAGTGATCGTCTCGTTGTCACAGGCATTTCAGACAAGATCAACACGGAAATCCGCTCCGGGCTCAAGGCAGGCGAGACAATTCTGACTGATAATCAGCTTCCCGATCCCGATGCGGTTTCAAGCGATGCCGCGACGGAATTGTGAGATGGCAAAAGCTCCGCTGATCGCGCTTGAAGGCATTTATCGCCGCTATTCTGCCGGTGACGGCTTCACCCAGGTGCTCAACAATATCGCGCTGACGATTGAGCGTGGCGAGATGGTCGCCATTATCGGGGCTTCCGGCTCCGGCAAATCGACATTGATGAATATTCTGGGATGCCTCGACAGACCGTCCGAAGGGACCTATCGGATTTGCGGGCGGGAAACCGCAGATCTTTCCCCCGATGAACTTGCGCTGTTGCGACGCGAGCATTTCGGCTTTATCTTTCAACGCTATCACCTGCTCAGCGAACTCGATGCGGTCGGTAATGTTGAAATCCCTGCCATCTATGCGGGGCGCGACCGCAAGGCACGACGAGAAAAGGCCAGCAGCATCCTGCAACGCCTGGGTATGGGTGAACGACTGCACCATCGCCCCAATCAGCTTTCGGGCGGCCAGCAGCAGCGGGTTTCGATCGCCCGCGCGCTCATCAATGACGCTGCAGTGATCCTTGCCGATGAACCAACCGGTGCACTCGACCGCCAGAGCGGCGAGGATGTGCTTGCAATTTTACAGCAACTCAATGACGAGGGTCACACGATCATTATTGTCACCCATGATCGTGCCGTCGCCGAACGGGCCAACCGCATCATCGAAATCAGCGACGGGACGATCATTGCCGATGATCGCAAGGCCAGGCGTGTGGGGGGCGAGCAGCCACATCAGCCTCAACCGTCAGCAGGCAATGGCAGGTCGCATTTTCTCAACGGATGGAAAGACCGGTTCCTCGAAGCCTTCGCTATGGCGCTGCGGTCGATGAATGCCCATCGCATGCGTACATTCCTTACCATGCTCGGCATCATCATCGGTACAGCTTCTGTGGTTTGCGTGATCGCGCTCGGCCAGGGCTCACAAAAGAAAATCCTTGAACAGATCAGCGATCTTGGCAGCAATACGCTTTATATCAGCCCCGGCCGCGGATTTGGTGATCTCAAGGCCGCGCAAATCACGACGCTGACGATCAGTGACGCCCAGCAGCTCGAAAAGATGCCCTATGTCATTGCGGCCACGCCTTTGGTGTCCACCGCCTCGACCGTGCGCGTGGGCAACAAGGAAGTCAGCGTGACCGTCAATGGCGTCGGCCCGCAATATTTCGTCACCCGGAAAAGCAGATTGCTCGAAGGGCGGTTCTTCGATCCCGCAGCCGTGCAACAGCGCGTCCAGGACGCGCTGATTGACGAAAATGCCCGCAAGACGCTGTTTGAGCATGAGCAGGGGACAGTGATCGGGAAGATTGTGATGCTGCGGCAGACGCCGCTGCGCATTATCGGTGTGGTGAAAGCGCAGGAACAGGGGATGGGTGCCTCGCAGAATCTTGAGATCTATCTGCCCTACACCACGGTGCAAACCCGCATGACCGGAACCCGTAGCCTGCAGTCGATCATCGTGCGTGTTGCCGATAGGATGGATCCGGCCACTGCCGAAAAGATCATCACATCCTTCCTGAGCTTGCGGCACGGGGCGAAAGACTTTTTCATCTTCAATACCAGCAGCCTGCAGAAGACCATTGAAGCAACCACCGCAACATTGGCTTTGCTGGTTGCAAGCATCGCCGGCATATCGCTTTTTGTCGGCGGCATTGGCGTGATGAACATCATGCTGGTCTCGGTATCCGAACGGATCAACGAGATTGGTGTGCGCATGGCCGTGGGGGCGCGACAAAGCGATATTCTGCAACAGTTCCTGATTGAATCGGTTCTGGTTTGCCTGCTAGGAGGGCTTGCCGGCACGGCCCTTGCGCTTGGCTTCGGAGTTGTGTTTGCCCAGTTCAACAGCATGTTCGCGCTCATCTATTCCACCGGCTCAATCCTGATCGCAATCCTTTGCTCATCGCTGATTGGCGTCGGGTTCGGCTTCATTCCGGCCCGCAACGCGTCCAGACTGGACCCGGTGGTGGCGCTCACACGCCATTAGAGGAAAGCATCTTTTGCTGTGATCCATTATCACAGCCGCTGCTGGAGGGGTGCGCTTTCATCCCTCAGAGTCCAGGCGGCGCTTGAGCCAGGTCAAGAGGGATCGCGGAACCGCCGGCCAAGCCTCAGGGGCCAGCCGCAATTATTAGCGGCAATTTCTTGCGATTGTTTGGCCCTGTCGGCGGGTGTTAGCCTGTGCAAGGCCAACAAAGACGTGAATGGCTTGCCGCCTGATGCCGCCTGATGCCGCCTGATGCCGAATGTCGCGCCGAATGTGACGCGGAATGTCACGCTGAGGTCCAGCCCGTTGCTCTGCCAACAAGAGTGATTTTTCCAGCCGTTCGGCCGGTCCGGGTCCCGGCAGAACGGTATCTGTGCACTGTTCTCATCCCCAGCCCTTTCATCCTCCTTTTTTAGTATCAGGATATCCGAATGCCAGAACATGATGCCGTAACAGCCTATCTTGCAAATGATGAAGAGATGCTCGCCGTAACGGCGCGCTCGGTGGTTCTCGAATTCCCCGGGGGTGAAACGATCGAAATCTGCTGGGAACCACCTCTTGCCGGTGACTGCCGGCCGCTTGCCATCGAGATCTGGGGAGGCAGACGCCTCCCACGGGACGATTCCGCCGAGCCCGACGAACGCATCACCACCTTATCGCTGTCGCCAAGTGCCGCAAATCTCGTTCTGGTTCGCCCCCATTGCCATCCGCGCGGGCAGGCGGGTGCGCGACAGCCAGATCTGGCCATCCCCTCGACAGGATCCAAGGTTGCACCCGATCGGGATCTTCTTTTCGAGCAGTCAAAGGAGTTTTCTCACCATGGAATGGGGGCAACCGATAGAGCTGGTCGGCAAGGATGATCAAAGCCGACTGACCATCACCAATATTGCCACGGCGCTCGATTGGCTATTGCAAACGCGCGCCTCCACGTCCCAGACGCACCTCCATGCTGCGGCGATCAATGCCTGTATCGCTGAGATGGAGGGGCAGTCCACGCAGGCTCGTGCCTTGTTTATCAGGGCCGCACGCGCGGCGGGCGTTCTGGTTGAAACCGCGCACTGGCGCGCCTGAGGGAGCGATGCGGTCATCGCCTTATGACAATGCAGGGCAACCGCGCGCAAGCGTAATGCCGCGGGAAGCGCATCAAGGACGGATAGCGGCCGCAAAAGCCCTCACCAGCGCCGGCAGCGCAGGCTTTTGACTTTTGAACAAAGGAAAAATTCCATGATTCAGAACAAGCCCGTGCAGAGCACGGCCATAGCAGCCATTGTGGCAGCCGTGCTGGTTGCAGCCATAATCGTCACGGCTATGTTTCTTCTGCTCAGCAATACCCCGTACTGACCGCCGCACAACGGCACGGTCAAGTCAGATCGCTGCCATCGAGCCGCGCGATGCGCGGACCGTTTTTCATTGGCAGCGGTCGCCGCAATCAAGCCCCGTGCCTGCATCTTCCGCGGCTGATCCGCGCCGCGCAGCCCAATCGTCGTCCTCACCCATCACGGCTTGTCCCCTTCGCTAGAAATCTGAACCCGCCCGGCAACAATGCAAGGCCACGTTTGTGCCAGGGCACCCCGTGTTTTTCCCCGCCGGTTCGGCTCCTCGCGCGCGCTGCGCTCCAAAAACCCGTTCAAACGAACCTTGCATCGCTGCCTGTGAGCGGGTTCGGCCGATCTCTCACGAAGGGAATTCGCCCTTTGGTTGAGGAGAATGCAAATGCCTGCAATCGGAACAATCAGCGCCGCCCCCAACGGCTGCTATCAGGGCTATCTGCGGACACTGATGCTTGATGCGCCGATCCGATTGGAGCCGATATCCAAATCATGCGAGACGGCCGCGGATTTCCGGATCCTGTCACAGGGCACACAAATCGGAACAGCCTTTATCCATGTCAATCCCGCAACCGCCAGCCAGGAGATCCTCCTGCGGATTGAAGCACCTGAACTGTCCCGGCCCATTCATGCTTTTATCTGTCTCACCCAGCAAACTGCGCAGTCGGTCCCGTTTGATATCATCTGGCAGCCGCACGGTCCACGGCGCTAGAGCCCAACACTGTTTGGGAACGTTATACGAAGATCTTCGTTGATGAACCACCAGCAGGGAAGGTCACAGATGGATCAGTTTTATGCGGCGCTGCATGAAGCGCTTAATTCCGATAATTTCAATGTCTGGCCACATATCATCACGCTGGCCGCCGCCTATGTTCTGGCGCTGCCGATCGGCTTTCATCGCGAGCGTGAGGAACGCAGCGCAGGCTTACGCACCTTTCCACTTGTCGCCGTCGCCAGTTGCGGCTTTGTGCAGGCGACCGAAGGGGTGACCACCGACAATCCGGAGGCACTCGCCCGGATTATCGAAGGGGTGATTACTGGCATGGGTTTTATCGGCGGTGGCGCCATTCTGCGCCTGAGCACTTCTGTCAAGGGAACCGCAACCGCCGCAAGCCTCTGGTCAACCGGTGCAATCGGTATCGCCTGTGCGGTCAATGCATTTGATGTCGCCATCATCATCATGATCTTCGCCTTGATCACGCTTGTCCTGTTCTCCAATGGCAAGGTGATCAAATCCGAGCCGTCAGACCAGCAACCGCCGCCTGATCCGGACAAGATTCTCTGAGATCGCATCAGCGACCAATGCCGCAAGAAGGATCGCAGTCGATCCAGCCATCGCGGCCCGCCTCGGATCTGGCGCTGCCTCATCCTCAACGCGAACTGCTCGCTGGCCCGGCAGGCCCAGCTGATATGGTCATCGGTGGATTTGACAGCTTCGCCGACAGCTACCGCGCCCGCATCAGTATGCGCGGTTGTGCACGGCCATCAATCGTCTCCGAAGACAAATTCTCCGCTGTGATCTGGTCTCCCGCAGCATATAGCATACAGGTCGGCGCCTTTGTGCTCTTTGCATCTTCACAGGACGTGATCGCCTGTGTTGCGGCCTCAGCCTGTGTCCTTGCCCATTTTGCGGTTCCCCACGCTCCTTCGCCGTTGGTAGCAAAGGCCTTCTCATAGGTTCTTTCGTGCTGGTATTCGACAAACGCGCTTTTTCCCTGATCCGTCAGGCCCCGCGGGAACGGCAGCCTTACGTCGTTCAAGGCCATGATTGCAACGCTGGGCAACGCATGCTTGTGCAAGAACTCTGCGACGCGCGGCCACCAGAATTCCTCGGGAGCTGACGCGAAAAATGCATGGCCGTCTTCATTGAACGGCGGTCCTTGGAAGAATTCAGCATGCCCGTCTTCATCCCGATAGCGATCAAACATCTCTCTGGCAAATTTAAGAGGGAACGACCTGTCGTTTTGTGCATAAATCCACAATGTGGGCGTCCGGGCTGAATGACCATAAGATTGCAAGGCAGCAAGCAATTCAGCTTTCCCGCAAATCGATCCATCCGCTTCGCCGGTTGCTCCCCTCCCGCCATCAAAGCTGATGACCGCCTGAACGCCAACTGGATTCGTCGCGCCGGCGGCAAGCACCGCGAAGCCACCAGCCGACAAACCCACAAGCACCGCTTTATCCGCAGACGCCCAGGGCTGGCCTGTGATTGCTTTGAGAGCAATGAGGACATCATCACGCGCCACTTTGCCGGCTCGCTGATGGCGTGGGATTGCACAGGAATTGCCCTCATAATCGGTGATGCCGCTTGAGCGGCCATATCCCTGTCGTAATACCACAACCGCCGCATAGCCATGCCTCGCAAATGTGATCGCCGCTGCCGAGAGGCGGTTCGGGTTCAATTCAAGCTTGTCTTGTTGAACCGACCCGTCGGCGCCGGGGGTGAGAAGTGCGACCGGCCATCTGCCCCGAGCGGAAGGACGCGTCACAAATGCATCAAGTGTCACGGGTCGACCGTCCGCGCCGTCGACCTGCAGTTGCATGGGTTCGCGGATGAGTCCCTCAAGCTGCAGATTGGTGGCAAGCGACAAGGTCGGCTTTGCGATGGCGACCGCGGGGACGCTCAGAACAACAGCCAGACGAATGATGATGTAAATGACGTTCATGGTCGTTCGTTCTACCATTTTCGAAATGCTCCCACCGGCGCGAAAGTTTGTTGGCATTCCGCTGCTTTGCGCTAGCCTAGCCAGTTACCTATGGGGCATCTATCCCAGTTTATTGGAGACCATCGGATCTGCAATTGCCTTCTGATCGCTGTGGTTCAACGCCTGATCTTTGTCCCGCAAAACTCTTCGTCTCAAATGCTGCGCGCCGGATATCCCCGTCCAACACGATAAGAACCGACCAACATGTGACCCAGTTAATTCGGTGATCTCTTGCTATGCGCGCCCGACATGGATCACAACCCGATCCGAGCGAGAGGCGTCATAGAGATCGAAATCGGCACGGTAAGCGCGGTCAATTGCCGACTGCCAAATCTGCTGCCATTGGGCAATCAACGCCTGCGGCTGTTCTCCGATCACTTCGAACTGCGCAACGGTCTGCGCCGGAATCGTGACCACCGAAAAATCGCTCTCCTCGGAAAAATCAGCAGGCACCTTGTATCCGATGGTCATGCAGAACGGCGCAAGATGATCGCCTTCGTAGGAGTGATAAACGCAATAAATGTCATTTCCCGCTTTTGAGGAGATAAAATTCCCGATATCTGCTTTGAAGAATTGTTCCCACAACGCTTCAATGCGCTCAGGCTGAGCATTGCTGAGCCGCGCCGATAGACCGGCAATCTTGAATTGTGTTAGTTTCGCGCGCTGCATTCCCTTGGCCTTAAATCAGATTATTGGATTACCATAAATTATTGCGGGAATATTGATCGCCGCCAGGTGCCGTTAATATCAGGCTTTCTTCACCTCCAGCATCTGTTCGACACCCTTCAACCATGCTCGCACTCTCCATGCTCCCACTTTGTCAAAGCAGCCCTTGGCCAAGCGCTTTGCTGCTGGCTTCGCGCGTCCTTGTTTGCAGCCATGCGTTTGACGATGCGCGGTGCAAAGCCTGCCGGGCGACATCCGTCTTCGCAGCAAAGGAACAGGGCAGGGCCATGCTCTTTGTCTGTTCAGTGGCAATCCCGCGGGATATTTCACCTTGGCGAGCGATGCTGGTTCTCACACTCAATGCTTTGCAAATTCGCGTTGGCAGCGAACCGGGCGAGTTTCTCTCACCCGCTTATGTTGCCGCACCAATCGAACAGATCACAATGCGCAGCCGACAACGATCAGTCGAATGGCTTGTTGATAATGAGTTCGACATTGAGATCTTCCGGTGTCCCCAGTCTGAACGCACGATCCAGTGCCGGATCATTCATCGCCAGTTCAAGGCTCAAGGCAGCGAGCGATGCCTGGGTTTGAGGGCCGTCGCGAATGATTGCGTCTGGCGACGAATGGTCGATCACAATCGCAAAGATCGAAAGGGTGCCATCCGCATTGTCGACAATTTCTACTGTCCGTGATTGCTGCGGATAATCAATATGCGCTGCGGTATTGATTTCCCAAATGCCGTGTCCTTCATTGCGCGGATCAAAATGTCCCCAGATCCGGTTGCAATGGGTATGCCCGTTCACCCACAATATGACATTGGGGTATCGTGCCAGAAGCGCCAGAAAGGCATCGGACCCCAAACGCGTCACGCCGTGTTCTGCGGGAGGTATTCCCTTGAAATTATCAAAGGTGATGGAATTATGATGAGAGAAGATTGTGACCAGCTCATCTTTGTTTCGGGTGGAAACCTGTGTGCCATCCGCTGTGCGATAACGCGAGGAGACGGAGCGCAACTGCGCCTCCAGCCATTGCGCTTGCCTGATATCCAGCGAGCCATCTGGTCCTCCCTGCGGATTGGTGGTATCAAGCATGATACCCGTCATCCCTTCCGCCATCCTGAAGCGATAATAGGCGTTTTGAGTGGTCAGATTGTCGTCTGAGAAGCCATGCCCGTGTGGGCCTTGGGGGCCGGCACTGTCGATATGTAGTTTGATGAACTCGGATTTTGTGAACGGTCGGCGTGCCGGGGCGGCTTTCACGATTCTGGCCGGGAGCGACGCAATCATCTGCTCGACAATGTCGCCATCGCCCTGAACCAATTCACCAATGAAGTCGCTTGCGCTCATCCCGCGTGGCAATGAAACCGGGGCTCGGCTCCCAACGCCTATTGCCGCAGTGAATGC
Organism: Brucella sp. NBRC 12953; assembly: GCF_040369775.1. NCBI lineage: Bacteria > Pseudomonadati > Pseudomonadota > Alphaproteobacteria > Hyphomicrobiales > Brucellaceae > Brucella > Brucella sp. NBRC 12953. Next base: position 109,925 of record NZ_BAABSV010000010.1, on the reverse strand, counting down.
ATTGACATTGCCACTGGAAAACACCCCGAAATCCAGCTCGTCGTGGTTGCCGAACCCGGTATACCAGGGCATGTTCAGCCCCTGTGTCACAACCGGCCTGTTTATTGCGCTCAGGAAACCCTCAACAACGGGGTAGCCATAGGCTCTTTTCCAGAGATCATCAGCTTGGCCGCCCGGGCTTGGTTCAGGATGCCAGTAAGCATCATAGGTTTCTTGCGAAACCACGGCATTGTCTTGAATCCCCACATAGGGGGCATCTGCGGCTGACATCGCTGTTATGCCGCCGTTTAAGGTCGTTATCACGGCCTGCAATTCATGGGTGGCTCTGGTATCGGCATTGTCTCCGGTGGATATTGCAAAGTCAAATGTCCTGCCCGAAACCGGCCCCTTCTGCACAATGTTGATGCGCCGCACCATGGCGTCCAGCACTTGCAAGGTGAGTGTGTCATGGGGCCGCCAGGCATTCGACAAGGGCGCGCCATCGATAACCCCGTTGAGGCCGCCAAACTGCCGCATGAAGGCGGCATGACTTGGCGAGGCGGCATCGATGATGTGCAAATCGGTCAGGTGCACAAAGGCCGCCAGCGCCGTTCGGCGTGTGTCGCGCTGCGGCTTTGCTCCAGCCAGATCCTCCCTGACAATAATCGGAAGCGGATTGTCGGTGGTCAGTTTGCGATAACGCTTGCCCTTGGTTAAATATTCGCCTGGAACAACAGCGTGATCAAGGGTTGTCACCGGCGTAGAGATATAGCCTTGCGCATGGGCACGTCCAAGACCGCAGTTGCAGAACCCCGACAGCAGCGGAGACACAGTGGAGGCCGCCAGGCCAGCTTTCAGCAAAGAACGCCTTGAAACAATTGGCTCATCTGTCATGTCCACACCTCAAACCTAACTTCCCGCAGGCAAATCTCTGCTTGGTTAAATTGTAATATAGTGGAGAATAGAGATAAAAGTTATCTGCATTAAATAGTGTAGTATTATGAAGATGAGTAAAATATAGAATGCCCTGTCAGAAGAATGTGATCAAATAGTTCATTGCTTTGCGCAGGACATAGCAGTCAGGCCATGGGGGCAGTCAGGCCATGGGGGCAGTCAGGCCATGGGGGCATGGGGGCATGCGGGCATGGGGCCGGCGTGTCCCCCGGCATTGGTGCGCTTCTAACCCATTGTCTTGATGGTGCTGGCGGAGAGCCCTTGCTTGTCTGCCGATGCGCCAAAGCTGAATGGAGGCCTTTGCTCTGTCTTCGCGTCCCTTAACCGATATGACCTGCAAACAAGGAGGCTGGTTGATCGGGGGGGATGACACCGAATTCCACGCGGGACGCGATCGCGACCAAGCCGCGCCAGCGCTGCAATTCCGATCGGCTCTGCCATTTTTGTCGATTGATAAAACGGCGAGAGCCCAAGGCAAGCAAAATCCTCTGCCACGGGCATTCTGGGGCTGATCTCGTCGGGTTGCGCGGTGGCCTTAACAGGATTGTGTCGGCCGGTCACATTCGGGCGCTCGATCAAGGCCTTGCAGCCAGCCCATCGGCACGGCGCGATATCTGCGCTTGTGAAGGGGCATGGCTGTCGTCGATCGAAGCTGTAGCGAAGACGAATAGTGCACACCGGCCGCAGCGTCCGCTGTGCAATCTTGTCAATCAATTTCCGACATAGATATCGATCGCACTATTGCCGCGCTGTGCAACAGGCGTATCCAAACAGCCAACACCATCGCATTTTGCCGCGAACATAACCGGGCGGGGCGATTGACTGGGATTGGGCGCACTCTCGTCGACCGGACCGCCGTAATATTCCTTGATCATGGTGGTCCATCCAAGGACAGGATCATCCTGGTGGCTGAACTGCGCGTTTACAAACCGCGAATGGTTGTTTGCATTACTGATGCGCCAGCTGTTGTATTTAACGGCATCGCCGCAGGAGCCGGTGTTTTTATCGGTGACATTTTTGACCGTGTAATCGGATCCAGCGGCGATTGTCACGGGTGCGCTGGGCGGCGGGGTCAGCCAATTATCACCCATGCAATGGGAATAGGTGTCTGGATCCCCCGCCTTGGTGAGCTGATTGATTGCCTCCACCGTCACCGGGTCTCCCCCATCGTTGTGGAATGTAAATGTGTATTCTGCGCCAGCAAGACTTGGGCAGCTTGAAAGAAGCAAAAGGCAAAAGGCCGTAAAGTACAGTTTATTTTTCATGATGAATCCTGAGGCAAGCTGGTGCTCGACTTCACATTGAACGGGGCGCTGGCACGACCGCCTCACGGACCTCGCAGAGGCCGGGCTCGTGGGGCCGCTCTGAGCGCAGCGCAGCGCATGAGACGGGTTGAGGAAAATCAGGCGCCGCTGCACTGAAACATGTTGGCTCATATTGTCCAATCGCAACAGGGTGGGAGACATATCAGCAGTCGCTGCCACTTCCAAAAGCAGACGCAATATGCAAGGCCAGATAAAGGCGTCTCTCAATGCAAGCATCGCAGCATGGCAACAGGGCAGTTTGGAGAGGGGCACTCTGAACGGAGCGAGGGGGAACTCTATCAATTCAGAGTGCTACGCTTGTGCAGGTGTGGGCAACACAATGCGCGGTTACACTAGATCAGTCTGGCTGAAAAATGCCAACGCCAAGTCGGTGGGAGCAACATCATCAGGTGCGATCGCCCACGGCATCCTGTCGCAATGCCTCCGCAACAATCCACCGGCAGAACCGTGCCGTCTCGGTTCGGACGAGCGGCGTTTTCCTGCGCCTTTCAGATCACATGCGATGGGCTTGCAAGGCCGCGCAAAAACTCTGCTTTTTGAGACCCCTGCCGGGTCGCGGAATTTGAACGAAAATCGCGACATGATTTTCAGAAGGATTGCCATCACAATGATGGCGGAACACAAAGCGCATTGCATCAGGAGGAGATCAGATGAATAGTCTTCATTAGACTGCGCTAATCTTTATTTGAACTATATATAAATTAAAGCAACTATTATTATTCTGTTTAACTTTGCTCGAATTTATTGTTAATAACACGCGTTGCAGACGAAGCAAATGCCCTTGATGAGGTAAATGAAGGTACGCGCATCCTGACCGGCACCCATTGTTATATCGACAAAACCAACAGCGCGGGTGGCGCCTTTCGGCGGCAGGGGCGGGTTCTGGCTGTCCATGTCTGGCAGGAACGTAACGGCAATTGCATCCAGGCTGATACGGATGACAGTCGAAAGCGTCGGGTGGGCATAAAAGAGGGTTGCCGAAATGGCTTGAGCGGCGGGCAGGCTGCCCGGATCGCGCTCGACGCTCTGGCAAATCTGATCCAACCATCCCAGCGTGAGCCTTCGCGCCGGCTGCAGCGCGATCAAGGCCACCAGCAAGAACTGGGCGTGTTGCCACACCAGCAACGCATCCCGGATCATGTGGCGAACAGCGAAACCTTGAGACGCCAGCTGCTTTCAAAACGAACCGATAATTTTATTTTAGGAGTAATGTCATGAGTGATGTCGAGCATTTACATCAGCTCATCCTCAATCTCGCCGCTCGCCTTCAGGCCACTGAGGCTGTTGCAAATGCGGCGATAGCACTGGCTGTCACCCGCACCGCCAGCACGACAGAAACTGTCGAGCCGTCGCTTGAAACAATCTTTGCGCGGTTGCTGGAGAGTGCAGCCGCAGCGCCAGATCAGGCAACAAAGAAAGAGCTGGATATCTGGATGCGTTCACGCGAGCAGGATTTCCTCAATGCCAGTCTGCAAAAGATCAAGCTGCAGCGTGACGCGCTTTCCCCGACCCAAGAACAGATCGTCAATTGAACTTCAAAGGCACGATTATATCATGAAGACTACGCTTTTTATCGCCGCCCTCAGTCTGGCCTTGCCTGCCGCCACTGCCGTTCTCGCCGCGCCATTGCCCAATGGTGCAAGCACGCTCACGGAAACCTATCAGGACTGGTCGGTCTCCTGTCAGTCCGTTAAAGACCGGACAAACTGCGTGATGAGCCAGATGCAGAGCAGCCCTGAAACACGCCAGCGCGTGCTGACTGTCGAACTGCGCAATGTGCAGGGTAAAGCCGACGGTGTCGTTGTGATGCCATTCGGGCTTGACCTGCCGAAGGGGGCCACGGCCAAGATTGCAGGAACCCCGCTATCCCCCCTTAAGTTCTCAACATGCCTCCCACAGGGCTGCCTCGCGCCGGTGACATGGGACAGCAAAATGTTCAAGTCAGCTGAGGCTCTCGACTTGACTGCGACGGCGCTCAGCCCGTCCCAGCCGGTGGCCTTCAAAATATCGCTGAAAGGCTTTTCGGCCGCGTTTGATCGCATTGTCGCGCTCGGCAAAGAGTGACGGCTGGCAAGGCGGTTCAGTTCCTGAGCCGCCTCTCGCTCAGCAAGCACCAATACACGCAGGTCCACGGCATTTCGGGACGCTGTTGACGCTCATCAGCCCAGGCGGGACAAAGCGTCATGCGTCCCGAAAAAACACAGCAATATCGCCCGCACCACTTCGCGTGACCGGATAGCCGTTATCAGTAAACTTGATGCGCTCGGCCTTGATTGCCATAGCCTCGCTGGGGTGGGTTTTGTTGTCAAACAAAGCCAGTCCGGACCAAAATGATCAACCCGCCGGATGGAAGCGGAAGTTTTCCGGCCCGCCATGTCCCGCTGTTTAGAAGGACGACCCTGTGCTCCAACAACATCATCTCGATGCCGCGCTCCGGGCGGCAAAAAAATGCTTTACCGATCGGTTCAAAGGCGCGTCACACCTGTTTGTGGCGGGATCGATCATGCGCGGTGAGGGCAATCCACTGTCGGACATCGATCTGGTCGTGGTCTACCCGAAGCTTGAAAGAGCGCGGCGGGAGTCTTTCATCACAGACGGATTGCCTGTCGAAGCTTTCGTGCATGATCGAGAGACTTTGGCCTATTTTGTGAAAAGTGATGTCGACAGTGGCGTGCCAAGCATCCTTCATATGATCGGCGATGGCGTGATCATAAGCGAAGCGCCAGATGAGGCCGAAAGCCTGCAGCAACAGATGCGCACAATATTGGCGCGCGGCCCCAATCCGCTTTCTGGTGAACGCTACGATGCCATGCGCTACTTCTTGAGTGATCTGGTTGACGACCTTGCCGCAGAACGGCCTTTGGATGAAACTGCAGCCGTGTCGGCCATGATTTACCCTCGGCTTATTGATCTTGTCCTCCTGGGCCGCAGCCAATGGACCGGAAAGGGAAAGTGGGGACCCCGCCTTTTGCGCCGGACTGATCCCGCGCTCGCGGACCGAATGACCAAGGCCTTTCAAAAGGCAGTGCAAGGTGATGCTGCAGAACTGCTCGCGCTCGCCAGGCAAGTTCTGGATCAACACGGGGGGAGATATTTTGACGGCTATCATGTCGAAGCGCCCACGCAGGCGAGGCTTGCCGCAGCCAGCAGCCGTCGCCCGTCGAAAAGCAAGGCGCAGATTGATTGACCACCGCGCGCGGTTCTGCGCTTGAAAACGGGTTGGATGAGCAGCGCATCCATAAACATCTGCAAAAAATGCGCCGGAGGCCAGTATGCGCTAGCCGCCTCTCTCTTCGGAACTCCGTGACCTCCCGCCTACTCGTCGTTCAACACACGCTTCGCGGTTGGGTTGCCTCAGCTCCCGTCGTCATCTCGCCATTCCGGATTGCTTGCGGCGTCTTCCGACGTATCAAATGACCAGCAGACCACCATCGCACCCGACGCGGTCCCCAGCAGCAAGGAGCCCCAATCCACATCGGTGATGTAGCAATAGATACACCATGTGAAAAAAACCGCTGTCCCGCCGATCCACCATGGTAGGTCGGGAAGAAACTGGCGTGATCTGTCATTTTTGGGCGGCGGGGGATGCATCACCAATTTTATGCAGGATAAGATAAAATTAGCTAGTGTTTTTTTAGCGCTTTACGTTGACAACTTCGCGATTTTTTAGCGATCGGCAGCCCAATTGCCTCACGAAGCGGGATTGCGAAGATCTTGGCACGGCTGAAAAATCCCCAATCTGCCCTGAACAAAGCGTCCTTGCGGGCGTGAAACCTGCAAATGGCTAAGCTGGCAGATCCTTGCGTAGGGTCTTTCGCGTGCAACTACGGCGTTTCCGCTCGTTTGAGAACCCATGAGTTTCAAACAGTTGCTTGCCTTTCTCTCCCCGTACCCTATCCTAACGATGCATGTCACAGACTGAAACAATTCCAACGTCGACGGCGCCTTTTTTGCCCTCCCTCTTTTCATCTCCCGCCTTTCATCGTGTTCGACCACTCGAAGCGCACCGCTGGGCAAGCGTGTCCAGCCTCGAAGAACTGGCCTTCTTCCTCGATCTTGACGGAACTTTGCTGGATCTCGCGGCAACGCCTGATGGTGTGAGCGCGGAGCCGGACTTGCAGCAAAATCTGCAGCGCCTCTCTGAGCGAAACCATGGCGCGCTGGCGATCGTCACAGGGCGCTCGCTGGCCTTTGTGGAGGCATTGTTCCCTCACCACGAATTTGCCGTTGCCGGCCTCCATGGCGCAGAACTGAAACTACATGGACAGGCTGAGGCACTCAACGGTGCGGACATGTCTTGCGACAGCGGAAATCAGGCGAGTTATCTGGCGGCGCGAGCGGACGCGAAGGCTGCTGCATTGCGCCTTTCGGGGGTGATTTTCGAAGACAAGGGCCGGGCATTCGCGCTGCATTACCGTCGTGCACTGCAGCATGCGGGTCTCGTCCTTCAAATTATGAAACAGGCCGTCATGACGGCCGGCGCCGCCTATAGTTTGCAGGCCGGAAAGTTCGTATATGAAGTCAAGCCGGGTGGAAGTAGCAAGGCTACAGCGGTTAACTTCTTCATGCAAACACCTGCCTTCAAGGGTCGATTGGCCATTGCTGCGGGCGATGATCTGACCGACGAAGCGATGTTTGCGGAAATCAACGCCCGGGGAGGGGCCACAATACGCGTCGGTCATCTGACGAACGGAAACAAAACCTGTGCCGCAATGGTTATCGGATCCCCAGCATTATTCAGGAATTGGATCAGGAGCATTGGTTGTGAAGCAGATGAATGAGCGTTTGCGTGGGTTTTCGCGAATGGCGTTGAAAGTGCGGGAGACATTGTGGTGAGCAGGCTGGTTGTTGTTTCCAATCGGGTCCCCGACCCGGACCGTCCGCCGCAGGGAGGACTGGCCGTAGCGGTCCAGGCTGCCTTAAACGAACGCGGTGGCATCTGGATGGGATGGTCGGGGCGCAGCAGCGGCGCAAAGGAACCCGGCCCCCTGACGATCCGCGAGGAAGGCGCTATCACTTACGCCCTTTCTGATTTGTCCGACCAGGATCTTGCCGAATATTATGCAGGTCTTGCCAATAGTGTGCTCTGGCCACTCTGTCATTATCGCCTAGATCTGACCGATTATGCACGTCGCGATATGGCGGGCTATCTGAGGGTAAACCGGCTGTTTGCCGAACGTTTGCGGCCGTTGATCCGTCCCGATGATGTCATATGGATCCATGACTATCATCTTTTACCATTGGCGGCAGAGCTTCGACAGATGGGCGTCCTCAACCGGATCGGCTTTTTCATGCACATCCCATGGCCGTCACCGGATGTGTTCTTCACTTTGCCAGTCCAGGCTGCTCTTTTGACGGCGATGACCGCCTTTGATCTTATCGGTTTCCAGACCGAGGATGATGCCGAGAATTTTGCGCTGTGTTTGCGTCGAAGCGGGATCGCAAATCCGGTCGACGGAAAGCCCGGTTTGTTCGATAATCCGATGCGGCGCTTTCGCGTCGGGGCCTTTCCGATTGGTATCGACGTCAGTTCTTTTTCCGGTTCTCTGCCCTCAAACGGCACCACCTCGACGATAAAGCGGTTTCAGCAGTCCTTGGAGGGGCGCGATCTGATTGTAGGCGTGGATCGGCTTGACTACACCAAGGGAATACCGGAACGGCTGCGCGGCTTTCGCCGTTTCCTGGAGGTCAATCCGGCCTGGCATGGCCGCATAACCATGCTGCAAATCACTCCGAAAAGTCGCTCTGATGTCGCCGAATATGACGCGCTGCAACACGAAGTCGCCGAGATTGCCGGACATATCAACGGTGCAATGGGCCGGCTCGATTGGACGCCGGTGCGCTATGTCAATCGGGCCTTCGGTCAACAATTGCTCTCTGCAATCTATCGCATGGCGAAAGTTGGGCTGGTGACCCCGCTCCGCGACGGTATGAATCTGGTTGCAAAGGAATATGTCGCAGCGCAGGATCCTGAAAATCCGGGGGTTCTGGTTCTTTCGCGCTTTGCTGGAGCCGCCCACGAACTGGGCGAGGGCGCGCTTCTGGTCAATCCATATGATGTTGAGACGATTGCCGATGCGCTGGCGCGCGCAGCTTCCATGCCGCTTGAACAGCGGCTACAGCGCTATCAATCCATGATGAAGGCTGTGACAACCAATGATGTATTTCATTGGTGCCGCAATTATCTTGATCAGCTTTCCGGATCGCAGCAGGACCGGTAGCCGTCACGCAAAAGCCGACCATGCGAGACGGTCGGCTTTTCGATTTCTCAACGCAGATGATCAGGCAGCGAGCGCCTCATCGGTTGCGGTTGGCACTTCCGATATGGTCTTAAGCACCTGCGAAGCGATCTGATATGGGCAACCCTGTGAATTGGGTCGACGATCTTCAAGATAGCCCTTGTAGTTGTTCTGGATGAAGGAATGCGGAACGCGGATCGATGCGCCACGGTCAGCCACACCATAGGAGAACTTGTTCCATGGCGCCGTCTCGTGCTTGCCGGTCAGTCGCATGTGATTATCGGGGCCATAAACGTCGATATGGGCCTGGAGGTTCTTGTCAAACTGCGCCATCAATGCTTCAAAATAGGCTTTGCCACCGACTTCGCGCATGAATTTTGTCGAGAAATTGCAATGCATGCCCGAACCGTTCCAGTCGGTGTCACCGAGTGGCTTGCAATGGAACTCAATATCGATGCCGTACTGTTCGCACAGGCGCAGCAGTAGATAGCGGGCGATCCAGATCTGGTCAGCGGCGTTGCGCGAGCCTTTACCGAAGACCTGGAACTCCCACTGGCCCTTGGCGACTTCCGCATTGATGCCTTCATGATTGATGCCGGCTTCAAGGCAAAGATCGAGGTGTTCCTCGACGATCTTGCGGGCAATCGAACCAATATTCTTATAGCCAACGCCGGTGTAATAAGGACCCTGCGGTGCCGGAAAACCCTGTTCTGGAAAGCCGAGTGGCCGACCGTTTTCGTAGAAGAAATATTCCTGCTCGAAGCCGAACCATGCGTCTTCATCGTCAAGGACAGTCGCGCGACTGTTGGAAGGATGCGGGGTGACGCCATCTGGCATCATGACTTCGCACATGACAAGCGCGCCATTGCGGCGGGCCGGATCCGGATAGATCGCGACAGGCTTCAACACGCAATCCGAGCTGCGGCCCTCTGCCTGCATGGTCGAGGATCCATCGAAACCCCAGAACGGAAGCTGATCAAGGCTTGGGAACGCATCATATTCCTTGATCTGGGTTTTACCGCGCAGGTTCGGTGTCGGGGTGTATCCATCCAACCAGATATATTCGAGCTTAAATTTTGTCATCGCCTAGTCTCTTTTGTTCTGCGTCTGAAACCAAATCCTTGCGGTGCCGCCGGCCTGTTGCCGACCGCATCGCGCTTGTTCACTAACAAGCAAGTGTCGTGCCAGTTTGAAGCCGAGCTGATTTTGGGCGGTTTTGCTCGTCGATTGCCCGATGACAGTGTCCGGTGATGGTGTTGATGCCCCCTGACGCGAATTGCCTGCACGCATAACGGCTCAATGCTGAATAAAAAATAGGCATTTGGCAAAAAAAACGTCATTGCTGCTTCCGCGCCGCGTTTCTTAGCGCGCCGCGGCCGCAGCCTTGGATGGCGGCCGATCGGCAGTATCATCGGGCGCCCGACGGGGATCTGAGACGAACGCAGTGTGAAGATTGAAAACCGCGCGGTCGCTATCGTCACGCGCTACGGCATGTGGCGGTTGTTCGATCTGCAGCTCCCACGCTGCTCGCTTAATGATCGGGCTTGAAGCAGGACCTCTCTTGTGCCAGCATCGGCTGGAGGAGGAGGATTATGGTGTCGGCACTGTCGCACATCAAGGAGATTGAGCGCGTCGCCATGGGTGGCGCCTCGGATCGTGATCGTCCGGTGATCCAATCCTGGCTTCGTTGCCTCAACGATTATCAGCTTAACCCCGCTCAGACGCAGGAAGCCTACATCGTACCCGATACATTGCTGCGGGAGCATCGCGAGCAGTCGGAGCAACTCATCCGCATCGGGCGCAGTGGTCTGGAAGCGCTGTTCAGGCAAGTCGCCGATCAAAACTACGTGTTGCTGCTTTCGGATGCGCGCGGCGTCACCGTGGAATTCATGGGTGATCCCACATTCGACAATCAGCTTCGCAAGGCTGGTCTCTATCTTGGATCGGAATGGTCGGAAGATCGTGCAGGGACATGTGCAGTCGGTGCCTGCATGGTTTCAGGCAAACCCGTCATCATTCATCAGGATGATCATTTTGATGCTTGCCACATCGGCTTGAGCTGCACGGCAGCGCCTATTTTCGATACGGTCGGTGATCTGTCGGCGGTACTCGATATTTCGCAGCTGCGCTCCCCAACTGCAAAAGCCAGCCAGCAACTGGCGTTGCATCTGGTTGCTTCGACGGCGCGGCGGATCGAGCTCGCCCATCTGATGAGCCGAGCGGGCGAGGATTGGCTTCTGCGGCTGGCAAAGTTGCCGCATTTTCTTGATGTTGATCCGGATGCTGCACTCACCGTTAACGGCAATGGCCTGATCACGGGAATGACGCATGGCGGCTTTGGTGCAGTCGCCAGAGCAATGGGTCATACGGATGTCGTGACCAAACAATTCATCGGCAAGCCGATTTCCGAGGTCTTCGATATCCAGATTGATCAGCTTCCGGCGTTGATGGCCGGACGACCCAATGGCGAGCGTCTGCTTGAGGCGCGCAACGGTCTGACTTTGTTTGCAAGCGCAATTGCTCCCGTCAGCAGTTTTCGCACGCCTGCGCCCAGCCCGTCACCCCGTTTGCCTGCGGCCCTTCGCCAGTTGAGTTTCGGTGACCCGGTCATGGAAACGGTGCAGGCCCGCGCCGCGCGGTTGGCGGACCGTCATATCCCCATTCTCATCAAGGGGGAAACCGGCAGCGGCAAAGAATATCTGGCGCGCGCCATTCACGACAGCAGCACCAAACCCGGTCCGTTCATTGCAGTCAATTGCGCGGCAATACCTGAACAGCTGATTGAATCCGAACTGTTCGGCTACGTGGCAGGGGCTTTCACTGGCGCGATGCAGAAGGGAAAGATCGGGCTTATTGAGGCAGCCAATGGCGGCACCTTGTTTCTCGATGAGATTGGCGACATGCCACTTGCCTTGCAGAGCCGACTGCTACGGGTTCTTTCTGAAAGCGAAATCCAGCCGGTGGGTGCGCTGAAACCGAAGCCGGTCAAGTTCCGGCTTTTGTCGGCGTCCCATCATGATCTGACAGCGCTTGCCAGCCAAGGTCGTTTTCGCGAAGATCTGCTTTATCGTCTCAATGCGGCGACACTGACCCTGCCTTCACTGCGCAACCGGCAAGACTTCGATAGTCTCGTTGATCATCTTCTGCGCCGCATTGGCGAAGAAGAGGGCGAAATGATCACGATCGAGCCCACTGCGAAGGCGAAACTCGCCACCTATCTCTGGCCGGGAAATCTGCGGGAACTGGACAATACGTTACGGGTGGCGGCGGCAATCGCAACCGATGAAAAAATCACCACCGACTGTCTGCCCGATCATTTCCAGCCGGCTATCCTGGAGGGAAATGATCCGCTCGACCTGCGCAGTCAGCTTGACGCCTGCGGCAACAATATCTCGGCGCTCGCACGCAAACTGGGCGTCAATCGCTCGACGATCCATCGTCGCCTGAAACAGGCGCACTGATGATGCAACGCCTGCAACAGCTGTTGCATCAAACCTGTTGCATTGGTTCAAGCCATGCCTCTTCCCTTTAATAAAATACATAGGAAACAATAACTTATTTCGTTGTCTGCAATTGGCATGCCGCTTGCTATTTCTTCTCATGACGCCAATGGAGGAGAAATTCATGCGTGCATTGCGCTTTTATGCCGCCAAGGATCTGCGCGTTGAAGACGTGCCAGCACCGGGTGATCCTGGCCCGGATCAGGTCCTGATCGAAAATCGCTTCTGCGGTATCTGCGGGACCGATCTGCACGAATATGCCTCTGGTCCGATTTTCATTCCGACCAAACCGCATCCCTATACAAAAGCAAGCGCTCCTCAGATTCTGGGCCATGAGTTTGGCGGCGTCGTCAAAGCCGTCGGCGCCAATGTCAATCACGTGAAGCTTGGCGACCGGGTGTCCGTACAACCCTTGATCATGCCGCGGGCCGGCGACTATTTTGCCGAACGCGGTCTTTACCATTTGAGCAGCAGTCTGGCACTTGCCGGGCTGTCCTGGCATTCGGGGGGCATGGCTGAACAGGCTTTGCTCAACAGTTACAATGTCCTGCCTATTCCCGATGACCTTAGTGTTGAAGAGGCGGCTTTGATCGAACCTGCGGCGGTAGCGGTGTATGCCTGCGACCGTGGCGGTGTCACGGCGGGCAACAGTGTGCTTGTGACGGGGGCTGGCCCCATCGGTATTCTGGCTGCAATGGCAGCACGCGCCGCAGGCGCTTCCCAGATTTTCCTGTCTGATCTCAATGAGACACGATTGCAGCTCGCCCGGGAGAAACTCGGTGACGTGCGCACCATCAATCCGAGAGTGGAAGACGTCGGCGAGGTGGTCCGTGCGGAAACTGAAGGCAATGTCGGCTGCGATGTGGCAATCGAATGCGTCGGCAATGAACACGCTTTGAAAAACTGTACCGATGCCGTGCGCAAGCAGGGCGTGGTGGTGCAAACCGGTCTTCACCCGCACGAAAACCCGCTCAACTGGTTCGATGTTACTTTCAAGGATATCGATATTCGCGGTTCCTGGGCCTATCCCACCCATGACTGGCCACGTGTCGCCCGGCTGATTGCGAGCGGGCAAATCCCGGCTTTGAGCATCGTTACCAAGACAATCGCGCTGCAGGACGCGGTTAGAGAAGGCTTCGAGCCCCTGCTCGACCCGGCGGGCACCCAGCTCAAGATACTGATCGATCTGAAACGCTGACATATGCCATGCCGCGCTTGGGAGAGCTCGGCACCAACATCCATGGGAGGAAATTTAATGCTTGAGAAAACACCAACAGTCCGCGTACAGGCCTTTCTCGATAGGTTTGGCGCAGCCCTTGAAGCGGGTCGGATCGACGAAGCGGTTTCGATGTTTGCAGATGATTGCTATTGGCGCGATCTCATTGCCTTCACCTGGAACATCAAAACGGTGGAAGGACACGATCAACTGCGTGACATGCTGCAATCGCAATTGCAGCTGATAAAGCCGAGACAATGGCGGGTTGCGCCGGGCGAGGCTGCAACGGATGCTGACGGTATAACTGAAAGCTGGATCTGTTTTGAAACCGAAGTCGCTCGCGGCTACGGACTTATTCGTCTGAAGGCTGGAAAAATTTGGACGCTTCTCACCGTCATGTCAGAATTGAAAGGACACGAGGAAAAATCCGGATTTACCCGTCCGCTTGGGGCAAAACACGGTCAGGACCTTGGCGCGAAGACGTGGAAGGAAGAGCGCGAAGAGGAAGAACGGTCCCTTGGTTATCAGACACAGCCCTATGTGCTGGTGATCGGTGGCGGGCAGGGCGGCATAGCGCTGGGGGCACGCCTGCGTCAGCTGGGCGTGCCAACGATCATTGTTGAGCGTAATGAGCGTCCTGGCGATTCATGGCGTAAGCGCTACAAGTCGCTCTGTCTGCATGATCCTGTCTGGTACGATCATCTCCCCTATATCGACTTCCCGAAAAACTGGCCGGTTTTTGCGCCCAAAGACAAGATTGGCGACTGGCTGGAGTTCTATACCAAGGTGATGGAGCTCAATTATTGGAGGCATTCCACGGTCAGGTCGGCAAAATGGAACGAGGCCAACGCGGAATGGTCGGTCGTCATCGACCGCGATGGCGAAGAAGTCACGCTGCGCCCCAAGCAACTGGTTTTTGCAACCGGGATGTCGGGCAAGGCGAATATTCCAAGCATCAAAGGTCAGGACCGCTTCAAGGGCGAGCAGCAGCATTCCTCCCGTCATGAGGGACCGGACGGATATCAGGGCAAGAAGGTCGTGGTCATCGGGTCGAACAACTCAGCGCATGATATCTGTGCGGCCCTTTGCGAAGCTGGCGTCGATGTGACCATGGTGCAGCGCTCATCGACGCATATTGTCCGCTCGGAGTCATTGATGAAACATGGATTGGGCGCACTCTACTCAGAGGAGGCCCTGCAAAACGGCATCACCACCGCCAAGGCCGACCTGATCTTCGCCTCGCTGCCCTATCGTATCATGCATGAGTTCCAGAAGCCGGTCTATGATAAGATCCGCGAGATCGATGCGGATTTCTATGCGGCACTTGAAAAAGCTGGTTTCCAACTCGATTTTGGTTCCGATGGATCGGGGCTGTTTCTCAAATATCTGCGGCGCGGCTCTGGCTATTATATCGATATTGGTGCTTCACAGCTCATCATTGACGGCAAGATCAAACTCGCTTCGGGGCAGATTGACGAGATCACAGAGAGCGGTGTCAGGCTTGTCGACGGCACGGAATTACCCGCTGATCTGATCGTTTATGCGACCGGCTACGGTTCGATGAACGGTTGGGTTGAGGACATTATCGACAAGCAAACGGCAGACAAGGTCGGCAAGGTCTGGGGCCTGGGTTCGAATACGCCCAAGGATCCGGGACCGTGGGAAGGAGAGCAGCGCAATATGTGGAAGCCGACGCAGCAGCAAGCTCTGTGGTTTCATGGTGGCAATCTGCACCAATCGCGCCATTACTCGCAATATTTGTCGCTTCAGCTGAAGGCGCGGATGGAAGGAATAGCCACCCCGGTCTACGCATTGCAGTCCGTCCATCATAAAAGCTAGGCCAAAATGGCGCGCTTAACGCGCGCCACCTTTACCCTGCATCCTGCTGTTGCGAACTGACCAGCAATTTGTCAATGCGTCGGCCATCCAGGTCGACGATCTCGAATGTCCATCCGTTCCGGCTAAAGGTTTCGCCGACGTCTGGCAGATGTTTGAGTTCCTCCAGCACGTAGCCGGCAATCGTATTGTATTCGACATCGTCCTCCATCGGAAAGCGCATGAACTCGGAAAATTCGTCAATCGGCATCCAGCCGGAAACAAGATAGGAGCCATCGGCGCGACGCACGATTGCCTGTTCTGCGACATGGTCTTCCTGCATCACACCAATAATGGCTTCCATCACGTCACCCGCAGTGACTACCCCTTCAAAATGACCGTACTCGTCATAGACAAGCACCATATGGGTCGGGGTGCCGCGGATCGCCTCGACGACATCAAGCGCATCGGAAAAGTCGGAGACAACCGGAACATCCTTGACGATGTCGCGAATGCGCACATCGCCGTTCGCTGAAAGCTGATGAAAGAAGTCGCGTGCCTGCAGCACACCGATAATTTCCTCCGAATCCTCACCGCGAACCGGAAGCCGGGAACGACTGCTGTTTTTGAGCTGGTCACGAATAGTCTCGATATCGTCGGAAATATCCACCATCTCCACGTCAAGCCGTGGCGTCATTAATCCACGCGCAGTGCGGTCAGCCAACCGCATCACCCCGGCGATCATCCGCGACTCTTCTGTCTCAATCACCCCGGCGTGGTGTGCTTCGGCAAGCACCGACTTGATTTCTTCATCTGTGACACTGTCTCCAGATTGCCCGGATTGCCCGAGCAGTTTCAACACAACCCGACCGGATGTGTCGAGCAACCATACCAATGGTGCCGCAAGTTTTGACAGAAGAACCATGGCGGGAGCAACCCGGCTCGCAACGGCCTCCGGTTCACGCAAGGCGATCTGCTTGGGGACGAGCTCACCGACAATCAGCGAGAGATAGGTGATACAGACCACCACCGACCCCACGCCCAATGCGTCAGCAATCGAAGCAGACAAGCCCTGACCAACCAACCAGCCAGTGAGTCGCGCACCCAGCGTGGCGCCTGAAAATGCGCCGGACAAAATGCCGACCAGGGTAATGCCGATTTGCACGGTCGAGAGAAAACGTCCCGGCGTTTCCGCCAAGGAAATGGCAATCTGGGCGCCCCGGCTTCCTTTGTCCGCCATCACGCGCAGGCGCGCCGGCCGTGACGACACAACGGCAAGTTCCGACATGGCCAGAACACCGTTGAGAAGCGTAAGAAGAATAACGATGATGATTTCAAGATACAAAACGGGGTCCCCGAACTTGATTTGGCGGCGCGTATGAAAGGGAAATTATCAGGGAATGTTGCAAAAAGCGACATTGCCAAAACAGTGTTGTAAGGCAAGCTGATAATTTTCGCAGCATTTCTGGCATGACAGAGCAATCCATAGCGACCATCCGATGGTCGGCCTTTCACCAGCGTGACATGCGTGTTCTTTGGTCTCGTTGTCCATGCCCGGTTTTCCGCCGTTTTTTAGCGGTCCCCTCAATAAATAATTGGGATTTTTTTGGGTAGCCGAAAGGAATAGAATAACCGCACGCGGATTTCCGGCGCAGTTCTAGCCTTCCTGAAGGCGCCATCCTTTCGAGCCACAAATAAGGTTCAGGGATGGAGCAATCAAAGTTGGCCGGACACAGGGATCGGATGGTCTGGTGGGCGTACTCCTCCCGATGAATGGCAGAGGCCATCGTCTGGGTTCGGAAAGTGGAGGCGTCCGGGAATGCTTACGCAACGCATCCATTGTCGGCTCTATCCACGCCGGTCTCAATCCTTGTTGCATCTGTAGCATCAGCGTTGGTGAGCCGGGCCGACAGGATAGCGTTTATGTGCAACCATTTCTGGCCCCGTCGATCTGGTCGATGAACGAAGATCCTTGTGGGCTGAATTCAGTTATAACGGGTTATCGATGGAACGTTTTCCTCAGTCAGAAAAACTCGAGCAGAAGTTTGATGCTGCAGCCGCATTTTTTCGTGTCATTGGATATCGCAAGCGTTTGCTGGTGTTGTATTTTCTTCTGGAGGAAGAGAAGTCAGTCGGCGAAATCGCACGCGCCATGCGGACCGGACATTCCGCCATTTCGCAGCATTTGGCAGCACTGCGGCGGCTCAACCTTCTGGAACGTCGCAGGGTGCAGCAGACCGTGTATTACAGGGTTGCGTCGGCCCATGTTTACTGGATCGTAGAATTCTGCCGCACAAATGATCTTGCACCCCAGCCAACGATGGCAGCAACGCTGCTGTCCGATGCGCCTTGTGAGTGAAGCACAAAGGTCCAGAATGCTGTAAGTCGCGCAATTCATCGGCAATATGGCAGTACTGGCTTGGTGCAGGAGCGACCTGCCGCACATGCGCCAGGCGGCAGGGTCCGTCTGATGATCTGAGGGTTTGCTTCTGCATCTTGCGCAAAATTAAATGCCGGTATTGCCAGGCGGGGAAGGTGCAAGATGCGCCAGGCGCCACCCACCCTGCGTCGCTGAATTGTCCTTGTTCAAAAGATGAGGGTGCTTCAGTAAATCGCTGATTTGCTATTCATAAGGCGGTTCAAAAGGAGGGATCTGAACACGCAGCGAGGCATAGCCTGTTTGGGATCCACAAAAAATGGGCGTTGAGCGGTTTTTAAAAGATTTAACCATTCATTATTCCAATGATTGAGCTTCCGGATACGGGCTTCAACAATGCCCATCGGAACCCTGTCCGATCCGATGCGTTCTAACACACAGCGGCCGAAGCGACGCGCGCGACGGCTAGCCTCTCAAACAGAACCGGAGATGGACCCACACGGCCCCATACAAGAATAGGCGCTTCCGGCCAATCAACAAAGATGCCACCGGGTAGGGGGAGACATGAGGAAAGACGATATGATAGAGAACGGCTATAAGCTCCGAAAAGATGATGACGGAACATGGTCGGTCATTGAGGCCTATAAAAACGAGCCGGCTGAATTTGAGGGAAAACTCCAGACCGGTTTGACCGAGGAGAAAGCCCATGAATGTCTCGTGCAACTGACCCGCAAGTTCATGGAGCGTCAGCACGAAGGCGGCAGCGGTCGTCTCCCCTAGCCAGCGGCAGGCCCGGCCGGTAGTGATCCTTAAAACTCACCGCGACGTCCAACAGCAGCGCTGTTACGCTTCGTTGCTGCTGCGCGTTGTTCTGACTGTCCTTTGCATTATCAACAGGACGCAGCCTTGCGGGACAGGTTTCAAGGTCAATTCAAGCTGTTGATCAAGGCTCGACGTGAAATGCCCGGATGGGCCTTAAAATCGATAATCAGCCCTGTGCTTGAACGGACTTGCCTCTCGCTCACGTTTTCCAAGAGCAAATTCAACATCAATGATTTTGCAGGTTTTGACGTAACAGCGAGAACCTTTCGACACCGCGCGCCTCCTCCCGGGCATGGTCACGAACTGTTGCCTCACGCATCACCGGATCATTCCAGCGAGCGATCTTAGCTGCGCGCGGACGGCAGAGACATTCCGCTCGGCCGCCACCCTTGCATTGCCTGTCCACAGGCATCCCTATATCTGGGGAATTGCACTCACGGAAATGCTACGGCAATTCATTCAGCGACCAGAGCAGACTCTATGGGTATTGATTGACCAACTTGCTGATGATTTTTTATGCCTTGCTGACCTTTCCCTCGCCCGTCGATCCAACAATGTTGTGGTGATTGGAAAACGCGGCGTGCCTTTCAAAGCCCGCACAAAGGGCTTTTTTGCGATGCGCTCCTTGCTGAAACCAGGATTGATCTGTGCGGAAGACGCACATCATCTTTTTCTACAACAAAAAACCTTAGCTCTCTGAAGAACAACATCTTTTGCCTTCAGCAGCGGCCCGTCGAACAGAGGGTGTGAAGTGTCTGCAGCAGGCAAGCTGGGTGATCAACCCGCGGGAAGCCTTCAGGACATTGAGGAGGAAAAATGGTTCATCGTGAGTTGACAGATCATCCAGCGAAGAAAGCCGACTGGCGTGCGGCTTTCTGGTCGCTGCAAAGCATCCGGATCGGGGTTGTGCCGCTTCCAATTTATTTGCTTTTAACGCTGCTGATCATTGGCTTCGTATCAATCGACAAAGTTCCTTCTGATCTGACGATGGCGATTGGGATTCTGTCGGTTGGCGGGTTCTTCTTCATGGAGTTGGGCAGGCGGATTCCTATTCTTGGCTTGATGGGCGGTGCCGCCATCATGACTTTTGTCGTTCCTTCCGCCGCAGTATTTTATGGCCTTATTCCACCGTCCGTTGCGGGCGCTGTCACAACATTCTGCAAGCAGTCAAATTTTCTCTATCTTTATATTTCGGCTATTATTGTCGGCAGTATCATCAGCATGGACCGCCAGGTTCTGGTGGAAGGTTTTCTGAAGATCTTTGTGCCGCTTTCAGCCGGTTCGATTGTGGCTTCAATCGTCGGTACCCTTGTGGGAATGGTGATGGGATTGACCGCCTCGCACAGTTTGTTTTTCATCGTTGCCCCCATCATGGCAGGCGGTCTGGGTGAGGGGGCGATACCGCTTTCGGTCGGATATTCTCTCATTCTGCACCAACCGCAGGACACATTGTTCGCACAGATCATCCCGGTGGTGATGCTCGCGAGTTTTACGGCTGTACTTCTGTGCGGCTTGCTCAATCTGTTGGGGAAGTACCGTCCGCAACTGACCGGCGAGGGGCAATTGCAGCCCGGTGCAGCAAACGTGAATTCAGAAGTGAAGACACCGTCGAAACCCCTTGAAATTAAGGATATTGCTGCCGCGGGCGTGACCATTGTCAGCCTTTATCTTTTCGGTGTATATATCCAGAAATTGACTGCTTTTCCGGCGCCGATCACCATGCTGTTTCTCGTCGTTGCGGCAAAAATTGGTCGGCTGTTTGATCCAGCTATCGAAAATGGAAGCCGGCAAGTTTACCGGTTCTTTTCCACAATCGTGACCTGGCCTCTTCTGTTTGCGATGGGCGTTGCACTGACACCTTGGGATACTTTCATAGCCGTCTTTACGCTTCCAACAGTGGTGACGGTATTCGCCACGGTGTCCTCCCTCATTGCCACAGGCTTCATCGCGGCGCGATTGGTTCGGCTCTATCCGATCGATACCGCTATCGTAGCAGGCTGCCACAGCGGACAGGGGGGGACGGGTGATATCGCGATCTTGACGGCCGCCAACAGGATGGAACTCATGCCGTTTGCACAGATCGCCACACGCATAGGGGGAGCAATCACCGTCTCACTTGCGATCATGATGTTGCGATATCTGATGTGAACCTGGCAGCCGCGAGTTGGCTTCTCAGCAAGGCCTGATCATTGCGCAGTCGACGACGCCAATGCCGGGACAGGACAGTCTGAATTGAAACCGGGTTGCAGTTGAGCTGAAGCCGTTTGCGGTTCCGGAGAATGCCGACCCGGCACTCCCGAAACCTGTATCAACGCTAAAAGTGATGGACTCTGATGCCGGTCTCGGCGATCCCGAGGCGGTGTGACCCCATCCCTCCACTCTACATCCCGGTTTCGCGGTTGTCGCCCATGTCTGGCTTGCTGCCAGTGACAGACGCATAGAGCATTTTTGCTGTCGCTGAGATACGGCCTGGTCCGTCCCAGAACTCTGCATGGTTTGGGGAAACCACGATCAGGCGGATGTCCGGATCATCCTCAGAATCCCAGAACGCCTTCGCAAAAGGGGTCCATAACGCCTTGATCTTCGCCCGGTCATTTGACACCTGAGCTTCCGCGGTAATGAACAGATAGTCATTGGCGGATTCGTTGGAGAATGTGAGCTGTACGGGTGACTTTCCCTGAATATCAGTCACTTTTTCACTCCCGGCATTCGCAAGAAAATAGATCGTTCCTTCGTCTTTACGAACAATCGGCGACATGGGGACTTGCTTCCCATTCCACCCGTAGAAGCACACACGGTTATCTGCCGCAATCTTCCATGCACGTTGTGGGTCTGTTTCAGTCATACTGTCTCTCCAGGGTACGAAATTCAATAAGGCCCAGCATGTTAAACCCTAACAATTTGGGGGGGTGACTAGGCTTGTGTCGCAATGCGTTGACGCCAGTATCTGTTTCGCAAACGCGGTGCGATCCACCAGGCGATAGGCGGAGCAATGATGAGGCTGGTCGCCACGCACAGGGGAAGAAGCATCTTCGCCTCGACCGCGAGAGATGGCACCGAAAGAACCGTTATCGCGCCGACGCCAAAAATAACCGCATTAACGACGATACTGAGCAGTGCTGCTATTTGAAATCGTATCGACATGTTCATTCCTCCTGATAGGAGCAACGCAGTCGAACGCAGTGAGTTCCATTCGGTATTTCATAAGCAGGAGGGAGACGCGTCGATCGAGCAGGGCAACGCTGCGGACGCATCCTCTCATGATCGGCAGAACACCTGTTACCATGGGAGGGCGATAACATGTGAGCAGGCTGGCAAACCTTGCGCGGATTGATATGCTTTGCACGAGCCTGCAAGGAAAGTCTCGACGTCTGCTTTGTTATCCGCGCAGAAACGACACCTTAGCCGTTATTCCTGGAAGCAAAGGCTGAGATGTAGTAATCAAACATCACTCCCCTTGCTCGTGCCTCGGACTGCAATTCTTTGATGGATGAACGCGCGTGAATTCCGGTACCCACAAGACAGGTCTTGTAGCCCGCAGTAAAGCCGCCTGCAATGTCGTGTTCTATGCTGTCTCCGATGCAAAGCACGCGGGGATCTCTCAGGTCTAATCTTCGCGCCGCTTCCTGGTAGATTGCGGGGTATGGCTTGCCAATGAGTGTAACGGCTCCCCCCATTGCGGCATATTCCTGTGCTATCCGCCCAGCGCCTGGCTTTGGTCCCTGAGGCGTCAGCATGACGATATCGGGGTTGGTGCACCAGCATGGAATGTTGCGGTCAGCCGCGGATTGCAACAATTGCGCATATTCTCCAAGCTCGATCCTATCTGAATTGCTGGCTGAAAGAAGAAGCAGATCAGCACGCTCTGGCGTTTCAACCAAGTCGACCGGAAGCTCTTCAACTGCGGAAACGTCGCCGTCGCGTGAATGAAGCCAGATTTTTGGCTTTGCGGGTAGATGGGTGCCGATCGCCGCTTTCAGTCGTGCATGAGCGACTTCGCCGGAACTGAGAACTTCCTGAAATGAGCTCCGAGCAAACCCAAGTTGAACCAGGCGACCGGCATTGGCTTCGCCTCGCTTTCCGGAGTTGGACAGAAGCAGGATCGGTTTTCTCAGATTGCTGAGCGCCGTTAATGCTTCCGGCGCACCTGGATAAGGCTTTGCACCATCCAGCAGAACCCCAAACTGGTCGATGAAAAAGGCGTCGAATTGTGGCGCTATTGCCAAGAGGCTCACTATTTCAGGCATGTTTTGCTCCAATAAGAGCCAATCGAGCGGCTCCATAAGCGGCTTCATCGGACGCAGCAGGGATCAGTGGCACGCCAAGGCTTTTGGCACGAATAGCCGTCCATGGCATATTCCGGGCGCCGCCCCCCATGGAACGAACGGATTTCAAAGTGGGTGCACCCAATTTTTCAAGCAGAGCGTAACCCTGCGTCTCGATACGGGCTATTCCCTCAAACATTCCCTGAAGCCAAGTGACAGCTTCGTCGGGACGCGGCGTCAATCTCGGTTGCAATTGCGGATCATTGACTGGAAATCGTTCGCCCTTCTTGGGCAATGGATAATAGTTGAGACCCGTTGGTTTGCCTGGATCGACCTGTGCGCTCAGCGCGGTTATTTCAGCAGCCGTGAAGTGCGCCAGCAGGGCTCCGCCGCCGGTGTTCGAGGCACCCCCGGCCAACCAGTTCCCCAGTATCCGGTGGCTGTAGATGCCGAATTCCGGCGCATGGATAGGCTTGTCGGAAAGCAGTTTCAAAGTCAGTGTCGTACCCAGAACGGAAACTGCCTCGCCGGGTTCGCGTGCACCGGAGGCGATGAATGATGCGCAGCCATCTGTCGTGCCTGCAACCACCAGGGTTTCAGCTGACAGCCCGAAGCGTTGAGCCGCGATCTGGGTCATCGTACCCAGGATGGTACCGGGTTCAACGACCTCCGGGAGCACCGCATACAATGTGTGCTCGGCCATCCATTCGGGCCAGCTTCGTGTGAGAGAGCAATATCCTGTTTTAAGCGCGTTGTTGTCATCCGAAACAAAGCGCCCAGAAAATTGGAAGGCAAGCCAATCGGCTTGATGCAGGATATGTGCTGGACCAAGCGGGAGGAATGACTGCGCGCGAAGCAGCGCTGGAAAGCCTGCAACGCTTGCAGGCTCCGATGCAGCTTGCAAGGCGGCCGCCGCCTGCATGTCGGACGGCGGATCGTTATACATCAGCGCATCGGCAAGCGGCGTGCCGGCGTTGTCGACAGGCACGACGGTACCGGATGTGCCGTCGACAGCCACCGCATGAATTTTCTTTCGCTCCACGCTCGAAAGGGCTTCATCAAGTGCGACTTCCATTGCCCGACGCCACTCAAAAGGGCTGCGATAATTGCCTTCAATCGCTGCTTTGCCTGATGATACCTGCCTTTCCTGATCGTCGACCACCACAGCACGCGCCCCTGATGTGCCGAGATCGATTCCGAGATAAAGTCTTTCAGACATTCAAACGCTGCCTGTATTTTTCTGCGTCCCAGTTCAGCAGGGAAGCAACATCCTCGATGGTGAGATAACTGACCTCCGCATCGTCCGGAAGCCGCAAAAGAACATTGCCAAGACAACCGGCGAGTGCCTCGGCACCCGCATTCGCGTCGGTTTTGATAAATACCCGCCCTTCGGGATCGACGAGCAGAGTTTCGCCCGAAGGCTTCTCGGCTTTGCCGATGGTTGGTCCGCAAAAGATGATGTGATCGGGATACATGTTGCCGCGAAACGCAATTTCGCGAAGGCGTGGCACCGTCATCGCCTTGGCCAGAACGTGATCCGGCGCCAGCGCTTGATACCCCTCCGGTGCGGGACCGGGGGGCATTCCCGCACCGGAGGCTGCTACAAGCCTGAGCTTGTAGCAAACCTCTTCAAGCAAGCTTTCGGCAGCGGCCACACTGTCGGCCGCCACCAGCAGGCCGTGATTGCCAAGGATCGCGACATTCTCGCCCCGCCTTTGTTCAAGGAGCATCCGCCCCAGTTCCGCGCCCGGCCTGCGATAGGGTACCCAGGTCCATTCAATGTCTTGCAGACCCTCTTTGATGCGCTGTTCCCCATCACGCAACACGGCCAATGCGATGGTCGAAACACAGTGCACGTGGACGACAACCGCGGCGTCGAAAATCGCATGAAGACAGGTTTCGATTGAAGGCCGCAAAATTCCGTCACCAAGCAGAAAGGCCGCCGGTTGATCGGCCTCGGGTAATCCGTGTCTGAGCGAACGAGCAATGTCGCGCCAAGCGGTGGGTACAAAAATATCTCGTTCAAGCGCGTCGCCCAGATTGGTGCCGGACGCCTTGATCCACATCACTTCACCAATTTTCAATGAGGTGTTCCCGCCAGCTGCCTGCACCAGCAATGGATCCTGCCCCACCTTTGCCGAAAGCCGGACAAGCGCCTCGAATTCCGACAGCAGTTGAGGGGGTATTTCTGGGTTGGAACGGTTAGCTTTATCCACCACTAGTGGCTCCTCTCGATCAGGCAGCGTCGGGCTTGCGATCCTGAACGCCGTAGCTTGCAAAGCCCCGTGCGGTGCGCTCGATCTCTTCATCCGAAAGGATGTGGGCTCCGCCAATGAGTTCTGCGTGGTAATATTGGTCAGCCAGCGCTTCGAGTTCATGGGCGAGCCATAAGGCGCGCGTCAGCGTATCGGCGCAGACGACCATGCCATGATTGGCCATCAGACAACCTTGACGCTCGTCGAGCGCTGTAAGGATGTTGCGCGACAATTCCGCAGTGCCATAGGTGGCGTAGTCCGCAAGGCGAATGGTTGGACCACCAAAGGCGGCGATCATGTAATGCACAGCCGGAATCTGCTTGCGTGCCACCGAAAGGATCGTGGAAAAGCGGGCATGGGTGTGAACCACCGCATTCATTTCCGGGCGCGCACGCAGGATATCCCTGTGAAATGGCCATTCGACCGATGGCTTCCTCAGGCCTTCAAAAGCGCCGCTATCATCATCGATCCGCATTTTTGCGATCATGTCCGGCGCCATCTGCTCATAGGGGATCGCCGATGGCGTGATCAGCATGTGATCGCCGGCTCGTAGCGAAATATTGCCTGATGAGCCGCGATTAAGCCCCGAACGGGACATGGCAAGGCAGCCATCGATAATGGATTGGCGCAGTCGGTTCTCGTTCATAGCATTCTCCTCAGCACAGGTGCCAGGCGGGTTCACCTGCAATATACCGGCGCACTTCCTCAGCCGCCTGTTCAGCCGCAAAAGTAACGGTGCGCAGCGACGCACCCGCGATATGCGGTGTCAGCGTCACATTATCAAGTTTAAGCAAAGGCCAGTCCGTTGGTACTGGCTCAATACCAAATGTTTCAAGCATTGCTCCTCCAAGATGGCCAGAAAGCAGCGCATCGGTCAGAGCATCGTAATCGCAGAGGGGACCGCGTGCGGTATTGACGAAAATCGCTCCGGGTCTCATCTTGGCAAATGATTTTGCGTTCATCATGCCGGTGGTTTCTTCCGTGACACGCGGATGCATCGTAACCAGATCGGCATCAGAGAGCAGGCGATCAAAACTGACCAGTTCCACACCGTCTGCGGCATCTGCCGGGTTGAGTTGAACATAGGGGTCATGCACGATCACCTTTGCTCCGAATGCGCGCAACAAGCGCACCACGCGACTGCCGATCTGGCCGTATCCCACAACGCCGACAGTCATTTCCGAGAGCTCACGCCCCGTTGTATCGGCCCGATAGAGATCACCGCGCCACACACCTTGTCGCAGAGCTTCATGACCGACCCGGATTTTGCGGGTTTCAGCCAGGATGGCGCCCAGCGTGAATTCAGCCACTGCCGACGCATTGCGTCCTGGGGCATTCACCACCCGCAAGCCATTGTCGCGCGCGGCCTTCATGTCGATATTAACCGGGCCACCGCGCGTGACGGCAATCATTTTAAGCCCTGGCAAGCGGGTGAGCATTGTCCGTGACATTGGAGCGAGTTGGGTGACAAGAATTTCTGCGTCGCCGATCATCTCTACGATTTCATCAGCCGAACCCATATATTCTTTCAGGCCATCCATGCCGGAAACGGCATAACCATGCTCCATCGGGCGATCTGGCCAATCCTGTTTGAAACTGCGGATTTCCAGCACGTCGCCGCAGGCTTCTCGGAGCTTATCCTCAAATATTTCGGGTAGCATGAAATGGTCCCCGATGACCACGAGTTTGCGGCTCATGCACGCATCTCCTTCATTTACAATTGCTTCCAAATCGGGGCCAGGGCGGCAACCGATGCGGTATAGCTGGGGAAAATCTGGTTATATTTTTGAACAAGTGCGGCGTCTGGCGCTTCCGCTTTGGAAAGGGTAGGGCTGACCCATTCCTTGATAATTGCTCTCATGTCCGGCGCAAGGCCGACGCCGACCGCGGCGATCATCGCAGCACCGGTAGCACCCGCTTCTTCGCGGGTCGCACGCCGCAGGTCCGCCCCGAGACAGGCTCCGAGAACACGGCGCAGCTCGTCGGCGCGCGCTGCGCCGCCTGTGACGACAATTTCGCGCGGAATTTCCCCCATCGCAGAATAACAATGGCGGGCGGAAAGGCCGAGGCCTTCCACCACCGACCTGACAATATCCGGGAAGCGATGGGTGGAATTGAGACCGATCAGGCTTGCCCGCGCGCTCACATCAATGAACGGGCCGCGTTCACCGGCCTCTGAGATATAGGGGTGATAAAGCAGCTGCCCAGGTCGTGCCTGGGTGAGCCATCCGTTCAGGCGGGCGATCAGCTCGGCCCGGTCGGCCTGGTGTCCGAAATCGCGTGCCATTTCACCGGCCAGCGCAAAGACCCAGTCAAGATTGAGCGTGGCCGCCATATTGCTCTGAATTTGCGCGACCCAGCCGGGTATAGGCAAAGGCATGACATAACCTGAGCGCGCATCGACGGGCACAAAATCTTCTGCCGGTTTTGCCACCATATGCATTCCGGTCGAACCGATGACGGTGCAGGCATGGATATCGTCCTGTGCGAAAAGACCGCCGCCGATTGCTGTGCAGGTGACGTCAACATAAGCGAGAGCGACCGGAGTACCGGCACGCAAGCCTGTCTGCCTTGCCGCAGCCTCCGTAAGCCGATGCGTCTGCTGCGTGCCGTCGATGACCGGCGGCAGAAGATATTTGAGGTCGTTGAGTTCAAGAGCGTCAATGACATCGGGAGAGTAATTTCGGGTGCGGAAATCGCCAAAAGTAAAACTTGCTTCCGATGGATCGACAACCCTTTCACCTGTCATACGGAAATAGAGCCAGTCCTTGCAGTGAAGTGCTGTTGTGGCCTTGTTGAAGACCGCAGGCATGATCTGTCGCATCAGCCCAAGTTGCGTTCCCATCTGGCAGGAATTCAGCCCCGCACCTGTGGATATATAGCGTGCCTGGTCACCCGGCTTCTGCTTGAGCTTTTCTGCACGATCGGCTGCACGGGCATCCAGCCAAAGCCATGCCTCGGTTATCGGTTCACCATTCTTGTCGATCAACCATGTACCGTCACCCTGGCCGGTGACGCCGATCGCTGCCACACGCTCGGCAATCCCCGGCACCACATCGACAAGCTGCCGCAACGCGCGAGCGGTGTCTTGCCAGGTTTCGTTCATATCCTGAACTGCGGCGCCGTCCGGGCGCGTCACATATCGATTGGGAACTGCTGCGACCGCTATCTGCTGGCCAGACAGATCGAACGCCACTGTTTTGATGACAGAGGTTCCCGCATCGATGCCAATGACTATATCCGGTTGGGCCATCATGCGATCTCCTGACCATGGGTGATCGCCTGCCCGCTATTGGCATCAAATACATGCAGATCATTGGCAGGAAAATGCACACCTATGTTCTCGCCGACCTGCACTGCACTGCGCTCATGCTCGACCAGAACCAGCGGCCTGTTGCTCAGTGTTGCGCCAATATGGCTTTGGTCGCCGAGCCATTGATTGACATTGACCCTTGCGGCCACACCTTGAGCTGTACGCTGAACAGCATAGGGCCTGATCCCAACCACGACATTGCCGAGCGACGCCACCAGATCGCGTGTCTCTGCTTTGAAAGAGTTGCTCTTATAGACGAGTGTCTGGCCGTGTCCAAGGTCGAAGCTCAAGCCGCCATCGCTGTCTGCCAGGGCCTTTGCAGGAAAGGTATTCATCGGTGGTTCGCCGACGAAAGTACCGGTGAACAGATTGGCTGGTTTGAACTTGATTTCCTGCGGGCTTGCAAATTGTTGCAGTACACCCCCTTCCATCACGGCGATCCGGTCAGCCAAAGCGTTGGCTTCCGTCTGATCGTGGGTCACGAGAATGGCGGTCAGTCCGTGCTCTTTGATGTAATGCTTGATACGGCCACGCAGCAATGTGCGCAGTTGTGGTTCAAGCTGGCCCATTGGCTCATCAAGCAGATAGAGATCGGCCTCGCGTACCAGTGCGCGTGCGAGCGATGCACGCTGCTGCTGTCCCCCGGAAATCGTGCCGGGCATACGATGCAGAATGTCCGTAATTTCCAACATCCCCGCCACTTCATTGACGCGACGCGTGACTTCGGTTTCGGCAAGCTTTGCGGCCTTGAGCGCGAAGGCGATATTGTCGCGAACATTGACCGTCGGATAAAGAGAATATCCCTCGAAGGCCATGGCAACGTGTCTGCGGACTGGTGGCAACTGATGCACTTCGCGTCCAGCCATGATGATTGTGCCGCGAGAGACAGGCTCAAACCCTGCGATCATGCGCAAAGTCGATGTCTTGCCACAGCCCGATGAGCCGAGCAGTGCTATGATTTCGCCCGCATTGATTTCCATGTTGAGGTTCTTGACCGCGTGAAAACCTTTGCCAACCGGGCCATAGAACTTGTCGATGTTGGTCAGTTTGAGCATTGTCTTGGTCATTGTCCGCCCTCCAGTTCAACACGGCGTCCGGTTTGAGGATCAAACAGCAAAATGGCATTTGCATCGACAGCGACATGCGCCGGACCGCGATCCGGTGCATCTGTTCCGGCCGGTCTGGAAAGCATGATTTCGCGACCGCGTTCGGTGATAGCAAGCGACACGGTCTTTTCATTCAGCGGCGTTTCGGCCTCGATGGTGATGGGGATTGCGCCTTGTGTATCGGACGCGACGAACCGTATGGATTCAGGACGCAGACCCAGAAGCAATGACTGGCCCACATGCGCTGCAAGGCTTTGCGGCAGCACGAGACGGCCGCCCGACAGCCGTGTTTCGATAGCGCCTGTCGGCATTTTCTCGGGCGTTATTTCGAGAAGATTGATAACCGGATCGCCGAACAGCCGCGCAATTTCAACGGTTGCCGGGCGACAATAAATATCCTCCGGTGTTCCAATCTGGGTGATGCCATTGGTATTCAGAACGGCAATTCTGTCGCCCAGAGCCATTGCTTCCTTATAGTCCTGCGTCACGTAAATGACGGTTGCATTGCGCTCACGCAGCAGGCGCGGCAGTTCAAGCCGCATTTCAAAACGCAGCTTTGCATCGACATTGCGCAGCGGATCGTCGAGCAACAGGATGGATGGGTCGCCCGCCAGCGCACGGGCCAGGGCGGTACGCTGCTTCTGGCCGTTTGACAGCTCTTTCGGCTTGTGGCTTGTGACGTGATCAATCTTGAGGAGCCGTGCAAGACTGCCGACGGCCTCCCGGATCTTGTCTTTGCCATGCCGCTGTGCAGTCAGTGGGGCGGCTATGTTTGCAGCTGCGTCCATATGCGGAAACAGTGCAAAATTCTGAAATGCCATTCCAAGGCCGCGGTCTTCCGGCTCGACACCTGTCATGTCTGCGCCATTGAGAAAAATGCTGCCTTCGTCTGGGTCGACCACGCCAGCAATCAGGCGGAGAAGAACGGTCTTGCCAGCACCGGATGGGCCAAAAAGAACCACGGTTTCGCCGGTTGCGACGTCAAAGGAGACATTCTCGAGGACTTTGTGGGTCTTAAAGGATTTATGGATGTTTTTCAGTGCTATGGACATGTCTTACCCTTTCACCGCGCCGAGCGACAAGCCCTCGACGAGATAACGTTGGGCATAAAGCGCGATGGCGAACGTAGGGGCGATCGAGAGCACGATGGCTGCTGCGACCTGTCCGTACTGGATGCCCGAGGCGGTGACGAAGGCAAGCGCACCCACCGTCACCGGCTGTTTGTCAGCCGATGCAAGCACCAATGCAAAGACGAAGTTATTCCAGGCGAAGATGAAAGCCAGTAGTGCTGCCGCTGCAATGCCGGGACCCGCAAGCGGCAGAGCGATCTTGCGGAAGGTGGCACCCCAGCTATGGCCTGCGATGCGATAGGCATATTCGATATCGGCGGGCATATCCTCGAAATATCCACGCACAATCCAGAGGATCAACGGCAAAACGATAAGCTGATAGACCCAGATAAGGCCGACATAAGTATCGCTCAGACCGATCTGCTGAAAATAGATTGTAAGCGGCAACAGCACCAGCAGGGGCGGGGCGAAGCGGAAAGAAAGCAGCGTGAAAGCGATGTCTTCGGAGCCACGGAATTTCAGCCGTGCAAAGGCATAGGCTGCAGGAACACCAAGCAGAAGACCGATTGCTACCGATGTCACCGAGAGAAAGAACGAGTTGAACAGGTTCTTCATGAAGCTGATTTCCAGAATGCCTGCAGATGTTTGCAGCTTGCCGGAGATAAGTGCCGTGTAGTTTTCAAGTGTGGGCGAGAACACCACGGATGGCGGCACGCGCAGAATGGTTTCGTTGGTCTGGAAACTCATCAAGAATATCCAGACAATCGGGAACATGAAGAACAGCACCACAAGGGTCAGCGCACTGACACGCAGGATGCGTTCGAGAGGGTGAACATGTTGCATCGTCATATCCTCTTACGCTTCTGCATGGGCTTTTTCGCGCAGGCGGAGCCATTGCTTGATGAAGATGTTCGACAGCGTGTAGGTGATTGCCCATAGGATAATCATCAGTGCTGCGGAACGCCCGACATTGGTGGACTGGAAGAAATTGAGATAGGCCTCGACCTGGAACACGGTCAGCCGGTTGCCAGGCCCGCCTTGGGTCATGGCGTAAATTATATCAAACTGCTGGATGCTTTCGATGACACGGAAAAGCGTTGCGGTCAGCAAAAACGGTGTCAGCATCGGCAGCGTAATGCGCCAGAAAACGAACAGGCGAGGCACGCCATCGAGTGTGGCGGCTTCGAAGGGCTGCTGTGGCAATGAGCGCAAGCCTGCCAGCAAAAGGATCATGATGAAGGGTGTGTAGACCCAGATGTCAACGATCACCACGGTCAGCATCGCCGTTGCGGGATCGGACGCCCAACGGAAGTTTTCAAGTCCGACCTGTGTAGCCAGCCATGACATAATACCGAAACCCGGATTGGTCATCAGTTTCCACATCAATGCGGCGAGGGCGGGGGCAGTCATCAGCGGCATCAGAAGCATGATCGAAATTGCATTGTTGATCATGGTCCGGCGCTGCAGCAAAAGCGCAATACCTAGACCCAGCAACAGTTCACAGACCACGGTCGAAAACGCATAGGTGGCCGAGACTTTCAGCGTGTTCCAGAAAGCCGCGTCGGTCATGAAGTTAAGGTAATTTTCACCCCAGTTCCATTTGCGGGCCCATGGCTGTGAAAGCCGGTATCGCTGAAGCGAATATGCAACCGCCGTCAGGAAGGGGATGAGAATGCCAATGCATGTGAGCAGCGCTGGCAGGCTCAGCAGATAGGGTAGCATTCGGCGGCTGACACGACGGCGACGAACCACGGGCGCTCTGGTCATATCGTTCATGAGGCGGTGTCCTCGGCAAAGCTCCGCCATCGGGACAGATAAGTCCCGATACCTGTCAGGCAGGCGGAATACTGAATGGGAATGATGAGGGCAGCGCCATACACCGCCGCCCTCGTTGCATCATTGTCAGCCCAGACCGGCTTCTTTCAGCTGGCGGTTCACGCTTTCAGCCAGCTGGTCGAGACCTTCATCGACCGGCACTTCCTTTGCCACCATCTTTTGCAGCATCGCAGCCCATTCGGTGGTCAGATCAAAGAACAGCGGCTGTGCTGTGAACTTGATTGATGCACCATCGGCCGAAGCATCGAACATTTCGACATAGCCCGGATATTTAGCGGCGATCTTGTCGCGATAGGTCTGATCTGCCCAGACGGATTTGCGGACCGGATTGGTCAGATCCATTTCGCGTGCGCCAAACAGGTCGTGTTCAGGGCCGGTTGCCCATTGCAGGAAGAACCACGCTGCATCCTTCTGCTTGGAGAAGCTCGACATGCAAAGCGACCAGATCCAGACATTTGGCGTTGGGCCGGAAGCCTCCGGGTTCGGCTTAAACGCTGCATAGGCAAGGTTGCCCATTTCGGCGTTGCCCGGGCCGTTCATGAAATAGCCGAGGCAGTCTGCATCGTAAATAAGTGCCGATTTTCCGGCACCAAGATCCGTGCCAACCTGATACCAGGTATGTGTCGACCAGTCAGGCGCCCCGGCTTCCTGGATCATCTGCACCCACTTCTTGTGGTAATCCTTCGAAACATCGGTGTTCATCGCTGCCGATAACATGCCATCATCGGCAACCGTCAGGTCCTTCTGGCCGAAATTGGCATAGCCCGACAGAAAGCCTGCGTGGATCGTGGCCCAGCTGCGCGAACCGCGAACGCCAACACCATATCCTCCAGAAAGCGCCCCCTTGGCCTTTTTGCCGGTTTCAATCAGCGCGTCGAGGGTGGTCGGAACAGTCAGTTTGTTGGCGTCGAAAATGCGCTTGTTGTAGGTAAGGTTGTTCATTTCATATGCCATCGGGACGCACCACTGCTTGGCGTCCTCCGATCCGAGCTGGCCGCCTGGCTTTCCATTCCATGCGCAACTGTCAACAACAGGCTTCAGGAAATCGTCCCAGTTGTAGTTGGGGTTGGTCTGGCTTGCGTCGGTGATGTAGGGCTTAAGATCTTCGATCCAACCAGCAGGACCGTAGGTCCATGTCATGTAAGCGCCCGACATGAAGGCATCATATTCCGATGAGCCTGACGAGAGGGCGGCGGTCACTTTGTCAAAATATACATCTTCCGGGAAGACGTCATATTTGACATCCATACCGGTGAGTTCCTTGAACGCCTTGAGATTGGCGATCATCGCATCGGTGTAGGGGTGCTTATTCAGCAAAAGCTTGACGGTCTTTCCTTCGTGCTTTTTCCAATCGAAATCAGCGGCGAGGGCGCGTGTGGCGCTCAGGTTCAGCAGAACCGATGCGGATGAAACACTCATCCCAAGAATTCCGAGCCCTTTGATCAGGCTACGGCGGCTCATCTGTCCGCGCTGAAACGCTGCGATCAGGTCTTTCTCTTTATCGTACAATTTCGTTCCTCCCAGAAAGCCCCCTCCTCAAGGGGCGTATGACAAAAGATTCCTTGCAGTTACTTCGTCAACGATCAGGCCTGAAAGCAGACCGGATTTTAAAACGGCGCGGATCGCGCCGACCTTATCCCGCCCTCCTGCAATTGCGATCAGGCGGCTCTTCTTCAGCACGTCAAGGTCGAGCGTAATCGAACGCGCAGTCAGCGGCGTTTCAACGTGCTTGCCTTCCGTGTCGAAGAAGTATCCCAGAACCTCGGCCCTTGCTCCCATTGCCTTGATGCTGGAGATTTCTTCGCGGTCGATCATGTCGGCTGCGACGAGTTGAGCATCGGCTTCCACATTGCCGATACCAACGATTTTGACTTCGGATGCTGCCGAAAGCTCAAACACTCCGGCAACTCCGCGTTGCGTAAGCAGAACCTCGCGATCCTCTGGTGTATTGGCCGCAAAGGGTACAGGCAGCATGTAGGCCGGTGCCGATGTCTTCTCGGCAAGTTTGTGAATAACGTCGTGCGGATTGGCTGCATAATTGCGTGCAAGCCCGCCAATCAGCGAAACAAACCGGATGCCGGTGGCCTCAATGCGCCGTAAGTGAGATGCGGCAGCAGCCAGCGTACGGCCATGGCCGATACCAAGGAGCTGGTATTGCTGTGATCCGATCAAACGATAAAGGAAATCCGCTCCGCGGATACCGAGCGCCTTTAACGGCATATTCTCTTCGTTGAGATCAGGCGCAACCTCGCAGACCTCAAGTCCGAATTCATCCTTGAGGCTGTTTTCAAGACGTAGGCATTCGCCGATCTCGCCCTCTATGGAAATGTTGACAGCGCCAGCCTGAACGGCGCGGGCGATGAGGCGATGGGTTTTGACACGGGGGAGGTTAAGCCGGTCAGCAACTTCTGACTGGGTCATGCCGCCGGCATAGTGCAGCCATGCCGCCCGGATCGCCAGATCGTCTTCACTGTCAAACACCGCTGCCAAAGTCGCCCCGTGTAAAAAAGTTCATCGAGTGAACAATTGTTATTCCTCAGCAAGGCGTGTGTCAACGGTCAGTTGATCAAACAATTCCTCTCGTCAGCGCTATCCTGACCTCCTCGGCTTTGTTTGGTCGCAATATTGGAACTGGTGCAAAGATCGGGGCCGGCTACAGTGATGGCTTTTGCGCAGATCGCCCCACGTCCAAGCGTAGCAATTTAAGCCTCGCTTGCCATAGTGGTATTGCGATAGGTGGTTTGAAGACAGCAACCGCGTCGCGGACAAGCGTGCAATTTGATGACCGGCGGATCGACGGCGCCCCAGTTACTTTTCTCAAATCTGAAATAGATAGGAGAGTGATTGCGTAGAACTGCTTCGCCGTCAAAGATGCTGTGCTGCTGGCGTTTACCCCTTCGTCGCGTCTCTTCCCAATCGGACGAATTCATCCTGACATTGGGCCGCGCACTGGCTTCGGACCCATCGCAGTTGGAGACAATCTGCGCTCTCTTGAATTGCTGTTGAACACGGAAGCCGTGGCGTTGCAGCGGTCTACCCGAAGGCTCATAATGAACAATCATCTCGACATAAGTCATTGCCGCTTGCGGACCGTCGAGACCGGAAACAGCTTCAACGAGACCACGATGCTTTACTACTTTCCTGATGGAACCTACGCCATCGCCAGAACTGACTATGAAAAGCCCTATGACAATCCCGTTTCTGTTAAAAGCGGCGATGTGGTTCGGCCCGCCGCCGATGGTACGATGGAAACTGACTATCTGGGTTGGACATGGTGCACGGGACCCGATGGCCGGGTCGGATGGGTACCCGACAGTTGGTGTGAGGTCATGGAAGCGGGATGGCAATTGCGCAGAGACTTTTCTGCTTTGGAATTTACCATACGCAAGGGCGATCGCCTACGTTTGATCTTGAGCGAGAGCGGGTTCCTTTTTGCAGAGAATGAAAGCGGCGACCGGGCATGGATACCTGATGCTGTCATGGAGTCGGAGGATAGGGGAGCGCTTTAATATGTTACCACTCCGCCGCAAGTCGTTCCGGTACGCCACCACGTGCGGCTCGTATCACGGCGTTCGCCCTGTATCGACTTTTCTTGATGCTTTTCCAAGCTGTTGAGGTGAGGAGCTGAATCCAGCGTTAAAGCCCTTTGTCAGCATATGCCACCATCACTCCCTTACGATTTCCATCACCTGTGGACCTCCTGGTTATCAAGTGTCCGAGTCGCCTGAAGAAGTCGTTGGAAATACGACCGTTGTCGTATTTATCCGCGTGATGGCTTTGCTATTTTTCAAGCAGGGGGATTGGAAAATGAACCAATTGAATATCGAGAGATTGCTTGACGAGGGTAAGATCAAAGAGCCGTTCAGCGCACGGTCTCTTCAAGGTTCGATGCCGGAATTTACCAGAGAAGAGATCGGCGCCTTCCTACGCAGGAACTCAAGTGACCAACGCCGCCGCTTTATAAAAGTACTCCGGGGCTGGTATCGTTGTAACCGGTAGTCCCGTTCTAACGCTCAGTCTAATTATCTCGGTGACGACGGGCTTGCAATATGAACATATTGTCAGGAGACCGCAGAAAGAAGAAGCGTACGTTCCGGCAAGACGGACGATCGATTTCGAAACTCCGCAGAATTATGACGGGCAACGCCAAGCGCTTTTTATTTCTCTACAACCTCATTTAATAACGGGGGAATTCGATTTAGCCACCAGCGAAGGCAGTTCGCACAAATGCGGCAATCAATGGAAGGGCGCGAGGGACAGTGCGGTGATGGGACCAATGATCTGAAAATAGGAAAGTACAAGAGTTAAGAGTTCGCTCGTTTTAGGGATGGCATCATCGTCTGTCACTCCCAGATAGAACGCGCAGATTACGGCAAAAAGCCCAGGCCATCGCAATACGTCCAGTTTGATTTGTTTCCAGAAATAAAGGTTGCCATGACTTGAAACGCGACGCTGATTATAATCCAGTTGCTTTTCCAGCATCCCGACCCTGAAGTCTTGCGCTGAAAAACAGCGAATAAGCTCTTTCAGTTCGTGCGCACGCCCAATATCAGCTGTCACAGTTGCCGAACCTGAATACAGCCGACGTCCGGATCGCCGCTCTTGTTTTGCTGTGCTGCGATTTAAGACAAAGAAGGCACAAGCAATGCAGCCCATGGCAAGTCACTGCAATCACCATCTACTGGACATCCTGCATCTCGGTCATGCGGTCGCAGAGTGGGCTTGCCCAGAAAAATGAAAAGAATGGATCAGGACATCAAGCGCGTTTTTTGCCCGTAACGCGCCAGCAATTCGACTGCTTTTTTATCAAATGAGACGAACGTTTCGCCGCCGAGCCAATTACCTTCATAGGCAATGATGCCGTCCGCGAAGTCGCCGCCAGCTTCGAGAATTTCTAGTCCGGCCTCGACGGCGGGGCGATTCATCACGACATTACCAGCATCCAGCAAATCCCGGACCGTCTGCGCTACGTCTTCCTTTGGCAGCTTCGCACCCCGGCGTAATATCCAAACCAGCTCACACAAACATGGCAGCGGCACCGCGATCAGTGAGGCCTCTTTGAGTAACTTGCTGGCCGCCTTGCCTTGCTTCGGATCATCCTGTAGAACTGCTCGGACCAGTACGTTGGTATCAACAGCTATTTTCATTTATCACTCGCCCAACCAGAGGCGGCAATCTCTGCCATTTCTTCCAGCGTCAGCGGCCTTTTGATTTTGCCCGCATGCCGACCTATGAAATTCTCAATCGTACCGGTCGGCCGCGCCGCCTTTACGCGAAGCTCACCGCCCGGCATTTTATCGAACTCGATACGTTCGCCCGGCTTGACGCCGAGATGTTGCAGCAGATCCCGCTTTAGCGTGACCTGCCCTTTTTCTGAGACAGAAAGTGAAGTCATAGGAACCGCCTTTTGTTGAACAAACTATATAGTAAAGGAAATTTCACTTACTGTATAGGTCTGTCGGGCGACTTGGGCAAAGTCATAATTTTGGATGGCAATTAAATGGATTAGAGCAGATTTTTAGGAGAGCTTGATTTCATATCTGATCAATTTGCGACGTCGGCTCAGGAATTCGCAATTCTGCGTGAGCTATGAACTTACTGGACGGCCTACAAGAATGTTATCCAAAGGGCGTTGGTCTTGGAGGGCCAGCGATTAGGTTCTTCAACGAGACCAAGAAACTAAGCATTAATCGCATTGTTGGGGTAGTCTGGGCTCTTTCAGAGAGAACTCATTCTTCACGCATACATACCAGCTCGTTGTCGAGGATGAGGTCAAGAAGCCCCCACTGACACGGGCCACATCTAAACTGAATGGCCACTATAAGATTTAAGTGAAGAACTTTTTGCAAAGCTACGAAATCGAGCTGGTCAAGGCGTTGAGGGAGTGACACGCCTACATTATTAACCAGTCCAGTCACGTCGTTTTCAGCTATTAATTCGTCCAGCAATTCATTGGTCGCAGCAGACTAGCAGTACCCATAATCATAGCTGTGCCAACTCTGAGCGGGCAAGAAAATAGTGACACTCAGCTCATATATCGCGAGAATGTTTCAGGAGTATGCTGCGCTGGCATTGCTTAGCAATGAGCAACAATCGGGTCGCATATTGGTCTCCGGAACAGATCTAAGGCTGTCTGATTAGTCATATTAGAGAGGCTGTTCCATAATACGGATTATGCAATCGATGTGTATAACAGGGGTGGGTTCTAGTTTGAAGTGCGACTTGCAAATGATAACAATGAGTTATGCAATGCAAGGAACCCGTCATGAACCGCACCTATTCGCATATTGATCTGGATGAACGTCGCAGAATAGCACGCTGGCGCACTGCAAAGCTTTCCGTTGACGTTATTGCTGAGAAGCTTGGAAGGCATCGCTCGACGATTTTTCGTGAACTGAAACGCAATCAGTTTAACGATGATGAGATTAAGGATTTAAACGGCTA
Organism: Brucella sp. NBRC 12953; assembly: GCF_040369775.1. NCBI lineage: Bacteria > Pseudomonadati > Pseudomonadota > Alphaproteobacteria > Hyphomicrobiales > Brucellaceae > Brucella > Brucella sp. NBRC 12953. Next base: position 71,409 of record NZ_BAABSV010000010.1, on the reverse strand, counting down.
TTACTGTACGATTGCTGACCAGAAATGCCGCGAGCGGCGTTCGAAGCAACGCAAGCTCATCCGGTGGGTTCTAGTTTGAAGTGCGACTTGCAAATGATAACAATGAGTTATCCAATGCAAGGAACTCGTCATGAACCGTACCTATTCGCATATTGATCTGGATGAACGTCGAAGAATAGCGCGCTGGCGCACTGCAAAGCTTTGCGTTGATGTTATTGCTGAGAAGCTTGGAAGGCACCGCTCGACCATTTTTCGTGAACTGAAACGCGATCAGTTCAACGATGATGAGATCAAGGATTTAAACGGCTATTATTGTACGATTGCTGATCAGAAATGCCGTGAGCGTTGCTCGAAGCAACGAAAACTTATTCGTTATGATCAGCTCCGGCAGTCCGTGATCCAGCACATCAGCGATGGGTGGTCACCGCAACAGATTGCCGGGAGAATGCGGTTGGAGCGGCATCCCGTTTCTGTCAGTCATGAAACGATCTATCAGTTTGTGTATTCCACCGACGGTCGCCAAGAAGGGCTTTGGAAATATCTGCCGGAACGTCGCGCCAAACGACGCCCACGTCATGTCCGGCGTCATCATGGGCGCCGCTTTCCCCCAGAACTGAGCATCCTTTATCGTCCGGACATGGTTGCCAGGCGCAAGCAGTTCGGACACTGGGAATGCGACCTCATCCAGTTTCGCAAGAGGTTCGGCAAGGCCAATGTGACGTCTCTGGTCGAACGGGTGAGCCGCTTTACTGTGTTGCTACGTAACAATGATCGTCAGTCACGGCCGGTGATGGATGGCGTGATTAGGGTACTCCAACCCCTGCCCCAAATGGCCCGCCGATCAATCACGTTTGATCGTGGCACTGAGTTTACAGAGTGGTCCTATCTGCAGAATGGGATAGGGTCTCAAACATGGTTCTGTGATCCGCAGTCACCCTGGCAGAAAGGCACTGTTGAGAACACCAACAGACGCACAAGACGCTGGCTTCCCCGAGACCTTGATCCGCTCACCCTCAGTGATCAAGACCTCGCATTCATCTGTCATCGCCTCAACAATAAACCGAGCAAATGTTTAGGGTACAAAACACCTGCAGAAGTCTTTCGGCAGAAACTCTTCGCAAACAGACATCGTTTTGCGTAAACTCAAACGGCAAAAGTCGCGCTTCAGCCTGACCTCACAACCCTTCTCCCCTCAAGAGCCCTTGCAACATCCGGCTTCCGGCAAACGGGTATTCGAGATGCAACTCGTCGATCCGGCGCATCAGAGCCAGATCGCCGTCAGACACCGGACGCGGCGAATAATAGACACTGCCACGGCTGAAGCCGAGAAGCTTCGCCTGACGCACGACGGACAGCTTGTGCTCGCGGTCGATCATTTCTTTCCGCTCAGCAATCCCGCCTTGCCGAGCGCTCCGGCTAAAAAATCATTCTCCAGCGTCAGCTCCCCGATCTTGGCGTGCAGCGTCGTGACATCGACGGTTGGCCCCGTCGGTTCCGCCTTCGCTTCATCGCCGAAAACGCCTGTCGCCCCCTCAAGGAGCTGGTCTTTCCATTGCTTGATCTGGTTGGCGTGCACGTCAAACTGTTTGGACAGTTCCACCAGCGTCTGCTCGTCTCGAATGGCGGCGAGCGCCACTTTTGCCTTGAAAGCCGGGCTATGGTTCCGGCGCGGTCGTCTCGTCAGGGTATCTCCTGTTCCCGGCATCTAGGCCGAAGTCAGGCAGAAATTCCACTTATCCCCCTGTTCAAATTTCCCGAGCCAGCTCTCTAATGAGAGAACATACGATTTTGAACTAATCTTGTTGCACCCCCTAACCGGACGGATTCGTTGTAACTGGTTACATTTAGCTATTCCCAACTAAAGTGGGATTGCCTTAAAACGACATCGGTGATTATCGTCGCGTGTTTTCATATAAGAATCGGAGATTTTATATGCGCGTTTTAACAGTAGACGAAATGATGATGGTATCGGGTGGGCATTACACCGACAAAGATGGGAGCACTCATCTGGATACGATAAGCATCAGCCGCGATGGCGGCGGCAATTCCGATAGTTCTGGTGGTGGTCGAGATTTGGGTAAAAAAACCGGTATCGGCACATGGCAAAACGGTACCGTTGAAACCAGACGCATCATGGACGCGAAGACAGGGAAAATCCATTGGGAAGTGTTTGACTCTGGAAAACATATCTTCAACGCTACCGACGAGCGGACCCTAATGGAGAAGCTGACTAACGAGTTCGGTCCGAAATTCGGAGGTTTCAAATCTCGTTGGGGCGAAAGATAAAGTAGACCTGCAGATGGCAAACATTAGCGAACATTTCTCTCTCTGGGGCTGGAAGGGCTCATCGCTCCGACATTTCAAAGCTCCTCAGAGGATCGCCTACAAAATATATTGGGTAACTTTTGTTCTTGGCCTGCTCTTGTTCGCTAATGTTTTGCTGGGTTGGCCTTCACAGCTTTACACCGAGTTCGCGTTTGCTTTCGTCGCATGGTCGGTTTGGGTGGTGATAGCACTGTGGCTTATAACCCGATTAGACGTTTTTGACAGTGTGCCAACAAGTGTCCGGTTCGCAATTTTATTTTGGTCGGCAGTCATGGCAAATGGCGGTGCGAGCTTCCTAAATACGATTGATTTGGGTTTAGGCGAAACCAGCATTTATACTGTCCTTCGTAATGTGTTTACGGAGGAGGCCCTCAAGTTTTCCGGCCTATTGATAATATACAATATATCTCCAGCCGTATTTCGTAGGCCAGCCGGCGCGATTGTTTGCGGCTTTATCGCGGGCATAGGTTTCGCTTTTAATGAAAGCTTTAAGCTGTCATTTTCTATTATAGAAACAGTTGTTAGTGATGGAGATGGGATTTCGCCTCTATTTGACTGGATATTTCGTCGGGGCGTTCTCTATTCGCCTTGGACTCACAGCGCAGCAACGGGTGCTGCGGCACTTTGCTTGTGGGCATTTGCAACGAGAGATAACCGAACTACTGCAAGGACCGTTGTTCTTTGTAGCTGCTTCTTGGCTATATCTTTCTTAATTCACTTCTTAGTAAACTACCTTACTCTCGGCAACGCTACTTATTGGGGTGTCCTTTTCTGGATGGCGCCTGAATTAATATCGTTCGTCTCCTTCTGCTGTCTCATCCTTTGGGCTCTGAGAACCGAGCAGTTTTGGTTCTGCGAGAGCACTAAGCGTTTATCACCATACCTGGAGCCATCAGAAGTTCCAGAACTACTGACGCGCATGTGCAGGGCGGGTAAGCGCGCTTATGTGAAGAGTGTTTACGGTCGACGACGAAAGAAGTTGCTATATAATTTACAGCGTATGCAGATTGCCTATGTGAATGTTCTAACTGATCCTAAGGGAAAGGACACGGAACAAGAATTGGCTGCAATACGTAAAGCTATTATTATGGCTAGGACTTGTGGTCAGGCTTCCGAATAAAGCAGCGAAATCAGGTTAATCGTGAATATGGCACGCAAGGTATCAAAATTCGGTAGAAAGCGTGAGACTGTCGCCTCGATAGTCTCTTCTGCTATTTTGGTAATATTGATATTAGTCACAGTTTTTATTTTCTATACGGATATCTCTTTGCAATCTTTGGTCTTTGATTCGATTAGGCCATCTAAAAGCACAATGAACAGGATTGAGGATGATCCTTTTCTATCTATTCTTGGAACGGCAAGCACATTTTTTATTATATCAATATTTATGATAGGGATACTCATTCTAGTTAATTCGATTTTGACTAAGATTTTGTTGCTTGTATACGATTTTTGCTTCGTTGGGGAAGATGAGTAAGGATAGTCTATTTCGTAATGAATCCGTTACTGCGCAACGTACTTCTTGGCTGGGGAGTCCGAGGTTAATTCAGCCAATTTCAGTGAAGTTGGCTACTTCAGTAGGGCTTGGAGTTATGGGACTTATTCTCGTAATTCTTGTTTTTGGAGAGTATACGCGACGTGTTCGTGTTTACGGTGCTATCGTACCAAGCGCAGGCGTTTTACATGTCTTCACTCCGCAAACGGGACGGCTAGTGCAAGTTCATACCGCTGAGGGCGACACTGTTAAAGCAGGTGATGCGCTATTTTTGATCGCAACGGATACGAAGACTGGATTGGGCGATACCGAGAGCGTGGTCAAAGAGCAGCTGCAGAATCGGCTTGATGAGCTTGCTGAGGCTATTCGGCAACGAGTTTTGCTAGATGAGGTTGAAAAGCGAGCGTTGAGTGAGCGCATCGTGTCGATTACGAACGAGATCGAGCGTGTCGATGCGCAGATCGAACAAACCCAAATTTATATCGATGTTTTGCAACCACGTGCTGCTAAGTATCGCGATCTGGTTGACAAGGGGATTACTCTGGAGCGTAGCTTCGAGGTCGCTGAACAAAGCTACATGCAAAACAGACAAGAACTTGAATCATTACGCAGACAACGAGTTCAGCTTGAAGGTGGGGCTTCAGATATTCGAGCTAAGCTAGATGGGTTTGATGCGGCGGCGGCGATCGCGATGGGTGAAATGCGCCAAAGAATCGCAACTTTGAAAGAGCAACTGGCTCAGGCAGAAGCGCGCAGAGCAATTGTGATCCCAGCCCCTGCAGATGGCGTAGTAGCGGCGGTGATGGCCCATTCAGGCCAGCTTGTTGCAGCGGGCACTCCGCTTGTGTCGATTCTGCCCAGCGGAAAGAAAATGGAAGTTCAACTTCTTGCTGATAGTAAAGCAATTGGATTCATCAGAGAGGGGGCGCCCGTACTGCTGCGCTACACTGCATTTCCTTATCAAAAATTCGGTCAATATAGCGGTAGTGTGACAAAAGTTTCCCGAGTAACGCTGCGACAGGGCGAAGCTAACGCCGATGCGATGGCGGCTCAGATAAAGCAGTCGCAGGCACAGTACCGGATTACAGTGCAGCCGGCTAGTTCAAATGTCATTGCATACGGAAAACCCGAACAGTTGAGGGCCGGCATGAGCGTGGAAGCGGATTTGCTGCTCGATACGCGCCCGCTTTATCAGTGGTTGCTTGAGCCACTTTATAGTCTGCGCGGACGCTCAACCGATCAGACTGCTGATAAACATTTATGACGCACGGGCTGAACTTCTCACTTTCTCTCAAGCGTCAGTTGCCCGTCATTCTGCAAACCGAAGTGGCAGAATGCGGTCTGGCATGCCTGGCAATGGTTGCCAGCTTTCACGGACATGAAACTGACCTTGGCTCTTTGCGTCGTCGGTTCTCGGTTTCGCTGAAAGGATTGTCGCTTTTCGATCTTTCGCGTATTGCAAGCGGCCTTTCGTTTGCGAGCCGCCCTGTGCGCATTGAACTGACTGACCTTTCCAAGCTTCAGACACCGTGCATTCTGCACTGGGAACTGCGCCATTATGTTGTGCTGGAAAAGGTGACGGCCAAAGGCGCGTACATTCATGACCCCGCCCGCGGCCGTCGTACGGTTTCTCATAAGGAATTGTCGGACTGTTTCACGGGCGTTGCGCTTGAGCTTTGGCCAACAGAAGGTTTTGAGCGTAAGGTTGAGAAAGAGCGCATCAGCCTTACCGATATGTTCCGCCGTATCAGCGGACTAAAGCGTGCGTTGTTTCAGATATTCGCTCTTTCGCTCTGTCTGGAGGCAATTGCTCTTCTTGCGCCAATCGGATCGCAGATCATCTTTGATGAGGTGATCGTAGCATCAGATCGAAATCTCCTTACACTCGTCGCTGTCGGACTAGGTGTCCTTGCCTTGCTTCAGCTCGTCTTCGGCCTAGCGCGGACATGGGCCGTCCTCATCATGGGTACCAATCTGAGCTTGCAATGGTCGACGGCCTTGTTCGATCACCTGCTGCGCCTGCCGCTGTCCTATTTTGAGAAACGTCATGTGGGTGATGTGGTCTCGCGCTTCGGATCATTGGGACGCATTCAATCCGCTTTGACGACGGATCTTATCAGCGCTGTGCTTGATGGCATCATGACGATTGGAGCACTCATCATGATGGTGCTGTATGGCGGTTGGCTGACTGCAGTTGCGCTTCTTACCCTTCTGTTGCATCTCGGCATCCGCATTGCCGCCTATCATCCTTATCGTTCTGCCAATGAGGCGGCGATCATTCAGGGTGCAAAAGAGAATTCGCACTTCATCGAGTCCATTCGTGGTTCTGCCAGCATCAAGACGATGGATTTGCATGAACGCCGCCGAGGCACCTGGTTGACTCTGTTGGTCAATTCCATGAATGCGGGTTTGCGCATCAAGAAGCTTGATATGCTCTTTGGTATTATGGGTACTTTCCTTGCGACAAGTGATGGCATCATCATGCTGATCCTCGGCACCCGCTCGGTGATGGACGGTGCCATGACGGTCGGCATGCTGATTGCCTTTCTTGCCTATAAGGATCAGCTTGTGGGGCGCGTTGGCGCATTGATAGATCTGGCGATCAGCCTGAAGATGCTCACACTTCATACGGAGCGTATAGCAGATATAGCGCTACATCCGCCAGAAGCTCCTGCATCATTTATTGCCGCTCCTGTTCATTCGCCGGTCGGTCAATCTCTGCCCTTACGGGCCGAGAACGTTCATTATAGCTACGGCGAAGGTTTGCCAAAGGTGCTGAATGGCATCCATATCACAATTGAGCCGGGAGAATGTGTCGCGATAACCGGTGCATCTGGATGTGGCAAAACCACGTTGCTCAAAATCATGGCCGGACTGATCGAGCCGAGCGAAGGCCGGGTTTTGCTTGGCGATAGTGACGTTCAGCAAATGGGATTGGTCAGCTACCGTCGGCAGATTGCCACTGTCCTACAGGATGATCAGCTATTTGCCGGCACAATCGCTGAAAACATCTCCTGCTTTGATCCACATGCTGATCAGGCCTGGATTGCAGAATGCGCGCAGATGGTCGCGTTGCGAGATGAAATCATGGCGATGCCAATGCGTTATGATTCACTCATCGGTGACATGGGAAGTTCACTCTCAGGCGGGCAGAAGCAGAGGCTTTTTCTTGCACGTGCCCTTTACCGGCGACCGAGCATTCTCTTCCTTGACGAAGCAACCAGTGCGCTTGATGAAGCCAATGAAAGCCGCATCAATGCAGCAGTTTCGAGTTTGGAAATCAGCCGCGTTTTGGTTGCTCATCGTCCTTCGACAATCGCGCAGGCGTCACGAAGGATAGAGTTGAAATAGATCCGCATCTCGCATGAGCTCCTAATTCTGGTAGATGGCCAGCAATCTACGAACATTTATCGCCGGCTATATATTCTCCTCCCTACCATTTATTTGAGACGTTTCAGTATAGACGAGACGAAAAAACAAATCCCTTGTTGGGGAGGATATATCGCCTAACCATCGTCGCCTTAGCTAGATATGATTAATTTCGACCGAGGCCACCATTATGAGTTGCATATGGGGATATAAGGTACGATTTATGAATTTAGGACAGGTTTTCAAACCGAGAGCAGTTTTCTGCAGTTTTGATGTTAGGGAATAGTGCGTCATCAAAGCATTAGCTGACCGGATATTACCCGGCTTTGATAGCGAAACAACGAAGCATAATACCCTGTGGCTGGATTCCCTTGATGGAAATCTGGCTGAAGGCACAGCGATATCTACTGTTATTTATCAGAACGGAATTACTACAGTCCTGAAAAACGGCGACAGTTGTTATTCAGCCTGTGCGATCATGTTTATCATGGGAAGAGTACAGGTTGCCGAAATGGGCTGATCTAGTCGTAGATGCATAAAAATTCAAGACTTGGCGTCCATCGCCCGTTCCTTCATTACCAGTCAAGAATTTGGGCGCTGTATCTTGAAAGGATACGAACCTTTGGCCTTGTAGTTTATGCGGAAGTCAAAGCGTTTAGAAACAGTCACTTAGCTAGTCGTTGTAGCACCGGTAATATTTCCGCTCGGGCAGCGTTTCAAAATCCACAGCCGGGCGCTGTTTGCCGCCCAACTTCACCCAACTACGTTGCCGGTTCCGCACTGAAGTCAATTGCAATCCCATGAGATGCGCGACCGCCATGGGAGAAAGCCCCTGGTCGAACAGGCGGTAGCAAATCTCTTCGCCCCTTAGGGTCAGCCGGCCATCATCATATTGGTTCGAAGGATGACGCGGGTCGGTCTCTCCACTCCCGATAATCGCAGCCTGCATCTGCTTGTTTAGGTCACCAATCTGCTGCTGTCTCGCCTTCCACTGCTTCGCGATCTTCCGGCGCAGTAGCTTGATCTCGTTTAAATAGACCCGTTCGGCGCTACGGAACTGAAGCCGGTCGAAGCTGATCGTGCCGATATAATGGTGTGTCCTCTGTCTCTCGCCCAACAGCTTCAGGAAATGCTGTAGACGCTCTACTGCTTCGTAATCATAACGGGCGAAATTCTCAGGCAGGTATCTCCACGATCGGCGAACGGACCGTTCGGACGTGATGTCGGCAACAAGCTCATGGACATCATGCCCGACTCTATTGCGGTAGTCGATCAGCCGCCGGATCTCCGTTTTTTCATCGGCCGACAATGCGCCGTCGGCTTCAAGTGCATCGAGGCACTTACCTACCGGATTCTTTGTCCCCTGCGGCACGCGTTCTGCACGACCTGTATGTGCCATAAAGCCATCGGTACGCTGTATCAGTGACAGCACCCTGACCTTGAGTTGCTCGGCATAGAATAGCACCAGCACCATCTGGGCCGAGCGCAGCTTGAGGATATTCTGTTCCAGCGCGGGCAGGCGAGAACCTAGAGGATCGAGATAGCTGGGCTCGTGCATAGCTCAGCTCATGTGACGGCGCAGACGCATGAGAATACGGGTCGTCTCCGCCCTAAGATATAGATCATCCTCCAGTGTGATGAATCTCGCGTGCATAGTGGCAATGCGAACCGGGAACAGTCGTTGAAGGGATTCCCGAATGTCTTCTTTCCGGCCGAATACCGTTTTGAAGACCGCTTCCCAGTTGTCATTACGCTCGATGATGCCTTTGTAATCGGTAAAATCGGCGTAGTCGATCAGCGGGAAGTCGTCCCCGCCTTGCTGCATGTCCTTCTGTTTTTTGTCCCTCCACTTATCGAGAAGATCTGCAGGCAGTTGGCGTTTCATCCAGTCAGCGCCGAAATGCTTCGTCATTACCGCGACGATGAAAGCACGGATCTCGCGCTCGAACCGTAGCAAGGTTTCATAGGCTCGCGAGTTGAGTTTGACGCCGGCATGGTCTTCAGTGACACTATCCGCTTCGGTATCGTCCTTGACGGCGAGGCCTGCGATCTGGACCGTCTCCTGATAGGCTTCGACGCTGAAATGGGTAAGGTTCGTGTCGAAGCCCTGAGCATTATAAAGCTTAAAGCGGGCGACCGGATCAATCAGCGCCGGCACATCGAACGTGATGGTATCCCGCCAATCACCCAGTTCGATCCGCAGCGCTGCGGAAATACGCGCACTGAACGAATTCATGGAATTGGCGAGCCCGCCGATAGCCTGCAGATCGACAAAAGCGCGCGCCGAAAGCGCGTATTGCTGCATATCCAGCCACGGCGTCTTCATGGCCTCCATGCGTGCTGTCAGCGACTCGATGCCGCCCGCCGCTTCGCGGAAGGCCTTCGAGTATCCGGACGGATAGTCCTTAAGCAGTTTCGATATGGCAGTGATTTCCGGAAAGATCAGCCTTTCGTTCAGCGCGCGGATCGATTCTCCCAGTTCAGCTAAACCGCTCAAACGCCCCGCTGCCAGTTCGCCCAACGCATTCTGTTTGCCTATTGCGGCGAGCGCCAACGCGCTTGTGTTGGGAGTTGTCGCCATCTCTGATATCCGGGTCTGAAGATCGTTCAAACCGTGCAGCCGAGCCGCATCGCTTATCGTTTTACCAAGAGAGCCGATACCCGCTAGGTCCTGAAGAGCACGTTGTTGTTCAAGCAGCTTTTTGATTTCGTTCGACATGCAGGATTTCCCGGATTCAAAGGTAGAAAGCCAACTGATCGAGCGTCAGGATCGCTTGGAGCGCCCGGATCTGCGTATAGCTGTCCGCGCCCGCCGCACCATGACCGACCGCGTGGCGCGATGCGGTATCGCCGACAGCATCCGGATCGAAATGATCGAAGGTATGGGCCTTCAGAAAATCGACGAAGCTCGCCGGAAACAGCATTGAATCTCCCGTGCCCGCGCGTTCTTCCGCAGATGCGGTCGCAAAGACAAAAAGCGCTTTGAGCTTCGCTGCGCTCTTTCCGTGTTTGCGCCGATGCGCCGATTGCAGCACTCCTTCTATCTCGGTCAGCAGCGTCTTGAGCACGATGACGGGTTCGCTGCGCTTGAATGCGTCGATCGCCGGCCGCAGGATTTTTTCCTTATCCTGAAATGCGGGCTTCATCATCCAGCGGCTGAAGATCTTCTCGATACGTGCACCATCGAAGGCGGCGAGGATTTTTCCCTCCAGCTCGGTCAGGTCAAATTCCGCATTGGAATAGTTTGCGATCTCCGCGAATTCGCGGCTAATGATTTCTGCGAACGGGAACCAGCCGCTTCTGGCCAGCCGCTGCATGTTCAGCTCGTTCTCGACCATCTCGTAGAGGTGTCGATAATATAGCCGACGGTGCAGCGTGCCCAAGTCGCGTTGTGCGGCTTCGATATTGAGCGGCTGATCCCGATCGAAATCGAAGAACAACCCAAAGCTCCACTTCGTTCGAAACAGGCAGAGTATCCGGTCTTCTTCGGTGATGTCGACTTTCGGGAACCACATCCCTACGACATCCGATATATCACGCTCGAATATCACTGCACCGCCCTGCACTGAACGATTCAGTATGGTTTGCATCGTGATGGCGGCGGTATCCGCCCAAAGCTCTGCTGAGTTATCCGGCTTGATGACCAACAGCAGCGTATCTACCCGGTCCGCCCTGATATTACCCCCATTCTGCTGGACCGCGTGGATCAACACTCTGCTGATGTTATCTGCGATCATATGGAACATGAACTCATCGGACGTGAGCGACATCCTGGTCCAGATTTTCGCGGTGTCTCCCCCTTTGGCGGGCGCAGCAGAAACCCCAGCCAGATTGAGTTCCTTCAACCTGATCGGTTCGCCGACATTGCCGACCAGCATTCCGGCATAGGGTTTTTCATTCACAGCATCCACGCACACATACTCCTTACGGAACGGGCTCTCGCGTCTAACGTGCGAAAAATTATCAGAGGCCCGCAAGTAAAACCAGGACTCTGTCTCCTATTGCACAAGGAACGCCGTTGTTCCTTGCCCCTTTTTCCACCTGTCTCTATCGGCTTTGCCGACGGGCTGGTTCTTTCGTTCTTGCCTTCTCACCGTTAGGTCTCCGCGGTTTCGCCGATCCCTCTTCTATCAATCGCATTTGAGGTCGCGGATCGCCCTAAAGTACGATGCCGGTCCGCTCTTCAATTTGCTTCTTGATAAATCCCTTAGCGAGATCCTGCAATAGGTCGAGCGTGAAGCCTCTTGCAGATAGCGCGCCCTCCTTCGTCTTTTTCCATATTTGCGGATCTCTGACGGTCTCCAAGAAGTCATGCCCTGACCAAGTCAGCCGCGTCGGCAGTATATGATCAAACGCATATTCATCGTCGGGTACGGCATCACCCTCTATCAGCCTAGCTTCGAGAAGCAATCGAAGGTGCTCAGCAACGACTTGCGGCTCATGATCCCCAGCTTCGATTTCGATATCGCCGCCATAGCCCTGGTCGTATTTCTCGATCTGCAAAAGGAGATCTCGCACCAAATCCATGTCGCGCTTCATAGCAATCGTCCGAATGTTGTTGAGAAATGTGACGACTCAATTGATCGACAGCTGCAAGAAATACTACCTTAGATACATGATCAAAATACCTTTAGACAGGCGCGTTTCTGTTGTGCTTGAGCGCGAAGCCGTCGAACTTCGCCTCAGCGAATTGCGTGGGATGCCCTGTCTCGTGCTTCTGGGTGAGCCTGGGATCGGAAAATCGACGGCACTTGAGTACGAGGCAAATCAGGAAGGTGGAGAGCTTCTGACCTGCCGCGAAGCAATGAACGGAATTCCGATCGCTTCTGCCTCAACAGCCTATCTTGACGCACTCGACGAATTTCGCGCCGGAGAAAGCGGTAAGGACAAGCTTATACAACTTGCGAATACGATCACACAGAGCGGCGTTAGGAGGTGGCGGCTTACCTGCCGTGCAGAGGACTGGCGGGAAGCGGCAGATATGCGCGCCATGCGCAGAGCCTCAAACGAGCACCCAATTACGGTCGCGTATCTCCTTCCTTTGGACGACACCGAGGCAGAGATTGTCCTATCAGGCTTGGGAGAGGCTGACCCGGAGCGATTTCTCGCAGATGCACGTGCTTGGGGAGCCGGCGCCTTCCTTGAAAACCCGTTGAGCTTGCAGCTGCTCCACTCGGTTGTGTTATCCGGCGGCGTATGGCCCAGCACGAGATTTGAACTATTCAACCGAGCAATCTACGCACTTGCGCACGAGCATGATCCGGAACGCGTGAACGATCGGCGGGCGCCAGTCGATGATATCGTCGATGCCGCGGGGCGATTATCGTTTTACCTTCTTGCGAGCGGCGCGCGGGCGCTTTGGCGTTCAAATGCGCTAGCTGTTGGATCGCGTGCGAAGGACTTCGTTGTCGTCAAATCGCTTGCGATTGACTCCGAATTGGCGGACTTTGCGCTAGACACAGCAATATTCAGGGGAGAGGGCCAAACTTTTGAACCATCGCACAGAACGATTGCAGAGTTTTTAGCAGGCCGATTTCTCGCTGGACTCGTCACCGGGAAGCCGACGGGCCCTTTATTTCCATTGGCCCGCGCCGTCGCTGTCATCACTGGTAATGATCATAAAGCACCGAGTGAACTTCGAGGCCTTTACGCTTGGTTTACGGCCCACCTGTCGCAAAAGGGCGATGAGAAGGGTGCCTTGAGGCTGATCGAACGGGATGCCGCCACGGTCCTTGCTTATGGCGACACCGCCGCTTTTACCACGAATGGCCGCCGGACGATCCTAGTCAACCTTGACCGCGACGACCCGTTTTTCCTTTCTTCACGAGATGCGATCACGGTTTTCGGAGGCCTCGCCGGCGATGACCTCGTTCCAGATTTCCTTTCCATCCTCGACAGCGAAGTCACAAGCCATCTCCAGCTGACCGTCCTCCAAGCTCTAGCGGATGGGCCGCCATTGGCTGGGATGCAAAATAAACTGTACAAAATCGCCGTGAACCCGGCGCGTCCGCTTTGGCAACGTCAGAGAGCTGCTGAAGCATGGGTCAAGGGAAGTCCGGATCACGCTGCAGCAAGGCGCAGGTTGCTTGCGGAACTGTCGCGAGTGACCAAAAGCTATGATCAGATTTCGCTGAGAGCAGACGTATTGTCGGACATTCCCACGCATGAGTTAACTCACCAGGAGATTTCCGACCTGCTTTCGGACCTCAACGTACTACCGCCGGCTGCCGACGGCGAGAGCGAGGAAAGCGGCAACCTATTTCCTCTTCTCTTAAAGCTAAAGAAGGCACCACGCCCGGATCTGTTTGACCAGCCAATGATCCGGAAAACGAGTGAAGATCGAGGTCTCAAGCTCGAAGTTCGACATTTCATGCAGGCGTCTCTGGCCGACGCGATAAACAATAACCTAGATATCGAAGCAACGCGGCTATGGTCTTGGATCAAAAACACCCGCGACTATGAGTGGGATCGGCTAGAGGAGCCGCTCGCCAAAGCGATAGGCGCCTGGATCGATAACGACAAAGAAAATCGGGAACTCGAGCTTTTTACCGTCCTCTTAGAAAGCAGCCCCATTGAAGAGGGGCCATGGATGGCGACCAATCACTATATCACGATTGCTCGAAGGCTTCCCGACGACACCCTTATAGAGAACCTGCTCGATCTCGCCGGCAGGACGCCACGTGTCCCACGCCGCCGACGATTGTTCGAGGTAGCAGCCTATGCGGTTCGCAGTGAATCTCAATGGCCCAAGTGGGAGGGGCGCATTGTTGCGGCGCTCGAAAAGGAAGGGCACTTTTCGGAGTTCATAGCGGATCTGCGCAAAGATCCGAACGAAAGCTGGAAGGAGAAGGAAGAGCATCGAAAAGCAAAAGAACTCGCTGAAACCGACGCGGCCCGCGCCTACAATATCGCGTCGCTCGAACCCAAGATCAATGCGATCGCATCGGGACGGGAGAGCGAGTTTGGTGCGCTCAAATGGGGGGCAGAACTCTATCGCAACGCGATGATTTCCAAAAAGGAGCCTCCACTTTCCCGGATTGAGCATTTCACCAACGCGCGGATCACTTCCGCAATCGCCGAAGGATTTGTTCAGTTCGCAATCCACACCGATATCAAAGTCGACGCGGTCGATCTCGGCAAAGCTGAAGCGACCAATGGTTCCTACGTCCAAGAGTACGTCGTGGCGGCCGGTATCCACCAGGCGCTCATGGCCGGGCGAGAAGAAGAGATCGGCAATTGTCCTCCGGTAATCGCGATCGTTGCGCTTCGCCAAAACTACTTCAGCGGCGACGAGCAGCCGTCGCTCGCAAGTTGGGGAGTTAAACATCTTACGCATGACATCGCTGTGGGTTCAGACGAGATGCTTCGATATTGGCACGCAGCGCTTGATGCCGGGGACGAGGATCTCGATGGCATCCATCATCTGGCTTCGTCGCACGAACCAGATCTTCTTTCGAACATTCTGAGGCGCCTCTTGTCGGAGCGCCCAAACCTGCCACCTAGAGCATTGATGCAAGCGCTGACGGCCTCGGCGCGAATTTTGTCTCGAGCAGAGATGGCCAATCTCACCGAGGAAGCACTCGCGAAGGAGCTAGACACTCAAAGCATGCGGCTATGGCAGTCAGTGGCCCTGATACTCGACCCAGAAGAATTCGAGAGAACCCACACATCTGAAGAGATCCATGCAGCGTTGCTGGCTCCGGATGGGGATCTTGTGGCCCGATTGCATGAAATCTGCCCGAGGCCTGATCAGCTCGACCGGCTTCGAATCTCAACCATGGCAGCAATCCATCCTTCGGAGGACCGGGATTGGGCACGCCCCGAGGGCCCGAGCGGTATTATCCGAGCGGCGATCAATCGTCTCAGTGCCTCAAGCGATCCCGTGGCGGGAAGTATCTTGAAGTCTCTGATCACCCCATCCGATCCGAGCTGGCGTCCGTTGTTGACGCACGCCGCGGCAGAACACGCACATCTCTTGCGCGACAATCTCTTCATTGCGCCATCTGTGACCGAGCTAAAGGTAGCCCTTGCAGGTGGAGCGCCAGCAAGCCCGACGGACCTTGTGGCGGTTGTGCTCGAAGAAATCGAGAGATACAGGAGCACCTTGAGGACCGGAACCGAAATGCCTTGGAAACGTTACTGGAACACGGATCAAAATGGCGCGCCCGAAAAACCTCAAATCGAGAATGAGGACCGAGACCGCCTCCTCGAACTGTTAAAGTCACGGTTGGAACGATACGGTGTGGCGGCTGCCATGCCCGAAGCCCGCCGCGGAGAGAACACCCGAGCAGACATCTTGCTCCTCTCCCATGCCGGACGGAATTTGCCGATCGAGGCAAAGCGCCATTTCAATTCAGAACTTTGGACTGCGCCGGAAGAACAGCTCGCTGGCTACGCCGCCGATGAAGGGGCCTTCGGCTATGGCATCTATCTCGTGTTTTGGTTTGGAACCGAGTATCGTGTGCCCACACGGCGCGACGGCAGCTCTCCCCCTGCCAGCGCGGTAGAATTGGAGGCGATGCTGCGGGCCGACCTCCCCTCGTCGTTGGCAGAGAAGATATTGGTCATTGTCTTGGACGTTTCGCGTCCGGAGACGGTGAGCAAGCCAAAATCCTCCAGGAAAAAATCGATCAAGTCGAAACCTTTACTCTCCGGCACAAAGAAATCAGATCAACGGTAAGTTCATCAATTGGGAAAAAGCCAATGGGTAATCCGCTTCATTTCAGCCTTGAGGTGCCGAGAAGGGCGCATCAGCTTCTTCAGGATCTCTACGAGCAGTTGGGCGATTCAGATGGGACGCGCCTTCCACTGAAGGCGACCTTTCTGTTATCAGTCTCCATGCCGATCGTCATCCTTCCGATCGAGCGAATTCTAAAATATCGGCGTGGTGCGAACTCCGGTCATATGAATGATGCTGTTCTCAACCCGAAACTGGCTGATGCAGTAGACCATGCCATAGATCTCCAAGCTGCTATCCATCTGGCAGACTTTTTCACCGGTCCGTGGCAGTTTGCCTCGTTGGACAAGGGAGGAGGATTCCCAAATCTCGCGGTCGACGGCTTGCCTGAGGCCATCGCTGCTCAACTTGACGCGCCGACGGCAATCGAAGACGCTAGAAACCTATCGGCAAACCGTTTCTGCAAGATTCTTCGCAACGCTTTGGCGCATGGCGGGATATTGTATTTGGACGAATATGGAAGATCGTCGTCTGCGGCGCCTGTGCGGCGCTTCGCTTTTGTCAGCACCGACAATCCCAGTATTCCGACCAAGTTATTCTTCCTCAGGATTGGGATGGCCGACTATCGAGCATTCCTGCAAAAGTGGGTGGAATGGCTGAAGACCGAAGCGATCAATGAGATCCTCGCAGAGGATGTTGGTGTCGATGCGACCGAGACATCCGTCGCGATCATCCCAGAGGAGGATCTACCAATTGAAAAGCGGGCCAAAGGCTGACAAGGTCAGCCCTTGTCATTGTTGTGGGAGTGCAGGACCTCATGACGACATGAAAGGGGTGACGAAGCGCTACCATATGCTACGCTGGCGGTCGAAAAGGGTTCAGAGCTGAACCGAGATCGGGTTTCGCGACACGATATCACTTTTGAAGACGACGTCGCGACCGCCGATGCAGCAGCAGAGAACTAGGGTTTCCAGCTCCTGACGGCTTGCTCTCCGCTGACGATGGCACCGAGTACATCGAGATTGCTAATCCGGTATGTGTTGTTCTCAGCGTGACGCCGTACCTCTTCAATGTATCCGCCTAAGCGTTCCGCGATCTCTTCGGCATCCCGCTGCGCCCACCATCGACTTAAAACCGCTGCGGTCTGCCAGACTTCACCTTGCGCCGTGTCAACAATGATCTTCGCCATAAGACGCACTCCATCGTCCAGCGATGCGAGCAGCACACGCTGAGATGAGTTCGGCTTTTCGGTCAAACGGCGGACGAAATCGCTGATGTGGGTAACGTCCCATGCGGCGTTCATCACGCCTCGAATCGCTTTATCCCGATCGGAGCTATGGATGTTTTTCAAAAAGCCTTTTTTGGGCGGAGAATTTGGTGCGAAGTATACGGCAGCGAAGATTGCCGCTGGACCGCCGACGATGAAGTCCTTGTACATCCAATCCAAAAGGCTCATCATCTTGTCGCGGCTCTTCGACTTCGACAGCTCCAATTCGGCGACCTTGAGAAGAATTGTGTAGTTGCGCCGCCAACGGTTTAGCGGGGCGGCAAGATTTTGCGCCTCCAACTGCTTAGGTTCCGGCACATTCTTGAGGCGGGAAGATACACCAAGCGCTAAATCAAGCCACTCGCGCGCCGATGTGTTGTCAGCGGCACGGAACCAAGCCAGTTCATCGATTGCAGCACTGTTGCCTTTGTTCGGAGCAAGTTCATGGAAGGAGATTGACGGCTCAAACTGAATATCGAGGTAGAGAGCGAAAGCCATTAGCGAAGCCACCGTTGTGACGTGGGGGTCAATCGAGCCGTCTTTGGCTAACCGCGCTACTCTGGATACGATGTTCCGATCCGGAAGAATGAGATATTTAGCACCAAGCGCGTTGTCTTGGAGAAACGTAACCGGGTCGTACAGTTCGTCTCGGTCAGGGTGGTATGCTGAAACGATCAGATCCTGTTGTTTGAGGAACTGAGAGACCTGTATGAGCTCGTCCAATGGATACGAGTGTTCGAGAATGATGGCGGAAAAATTCTCATAGCTCATTTTACAGCCCCTTGGATTTGACCGAAGACGATCAAGGTTCCAGTCATTTCGAAGATCAGGCTCCTATTCTGCTGGGTTATCATCGCGACCATCCTGTTCCTCGAACTCGATTTCATAATGTAACGTCAAGGGATATGCGTAATTGGCCCAACCGCAGATAATCTGACATTTGGCGTTGGAACTATGAAAAGGACTTCATAGCGACCGTCCACTATTTTATTCGGCCCATACATATCATCGGCAAACGGCAGGACTCTCAATAGGTGCCGAAGAACGTCAACGCTCGTTGATCTGGCTACGAGGTAGATACCGCTGTCGTCATCATTACTCATTGTTGCCCCGCTATTTACACGACTTGGGGAATAAGCTGATTCAACTCTTCGGCGCGCGCGGCAAATTCATCGGATAGCGCGTTTGTCTCGGCAATCGTCCACTCGTCACCATGGCGGAATAGCCGTTGGTCGCCATTCGGTGCTGTGCCGGGATTCGCATGCATGAGCGCGTTACGTCGTTCGGTCAGCTTATCAAAGCGCGAGGCGACTGGCTCCACCTGTTGCCTTATCGAGATGTCTTTAATACCGGCTGCAAACCTGTTGAGGTCTTTCGCGATTGTGCAGGCGGTCTTTTTTCGAGGACCGTCAGGTAATTTGGAGATGCGCTTGAGTTGTGACCGTTCTCGCCAATCCTATGCGCGACATACACCGCATTCCATTCGAGGCGGGCGAAAGCCATACACGGCCATGCCGAGCGCCGAGAGATATTCATGATCTACCTGTACCCGTAGACGATCATCTTTTGCCATACGCGAATCTTTTTTCGCCCAAATCAAACGTTTGCCAGCGTCTTGTTATCACGCGTATACTTCGGTCCAACAGTCAGCCCGCTGGCCTCCAGTTTTGGATCAAGCATGGAAGTCGTGAAAATGATTTGATGCGGAAATTTTGCCTTGTCGGACTCTTGGATGAGCAAATTTTGGTAGTTGTGACTGCGATCCTGCTCCATCCCCTTATCCTCGATGTTGTCCATCAGCAGGAATTTTGGATGCCAGAATTCAGCGTCGAAACAAGCCGCCAAAAGTAATGAAACGATCGATGTATTCTTGAGGACAACGTTGCTGCTTTCGGCAAAATTCATCTTTCCATCGACCAACATAGCATCATCGCCAAAATTCACGCTGAAGGTCGTGGGGTTGTCAAACGTGTCTTCACGCTTGAGATCCTTCTGGAGAATACGCTTCCCAATCACGCTTACGAGATTCATGGCTTTTGCAATTCTTGCCGTCGAGGACGCGGTCAGGCGCTTAATCTTCGCTTCCAAAACCACAATATCATCGTTCAGTTTCGCGCGAGTAGCTGACAGCTCATCGATCCGCTGGAGGGTTGCACGCAACTGCTCCATGTAGGCCGCCTCACGCTCCAAACTCCCGAGCTGCTTATACCTCTCCGCCAGAAAGCTTTCGCGAGGTGAATTGCTGACTTCGTAACGGGACGCAAACTCCGCAACGCCCGTCGAGTATTCTCTTCGCAGAGAACGGGTTTCGTTTTTGAGCGTCTCGACTGTCGCCGCCTTTGAAGCCAAAAGTTGCCGCGACTCTCTTATTTGCAGCTCGTTGTCGACGCGAAGCTCAAAATACCGCGACTTTGTTTTCTCCTCGTCAACGACCTCATGGCAGACTATGCAATGCTGGACGTCAGAACCTTCTAGCGGCTTTAAGCATGCTGGGCAGTATTGGAATTCGATACTTCCTAACCTGCTAGACAAATCTTCCGCAGCGCTCAGCGCCGATAGCTGCTGCTCCAGGTGGCCGACAAATTGCCGAAGCTCGTTTTGCTCATCATCAAGATCGACAATCTGCCGCTCTCGCTCCTCAAGGTCCGCCGTCAGCTTTTGCAATCGACGCCGCATTTGCTGGCGCTGAACTACAAACTGCTTGGATTGATCCTCACCAACCAGTGCGTCGACATTCTGGATTTCGGAAGCGAGGCGCGCACGATTGGCCAGAAGTTCTTCCAGACGCCTTTCAAGAACCGCAATGGAGGTCAGTCCATCAGCGTTCGGAAGTGAAATCACCGCGGCTTTGTAAAGACGGTCTTTCTCGGCATAATCGCTCTTCAGCGATCTCAGATTTATCAAGCCCTCATATAGTTCGTACCCGTTGACCCCTATAAGAAGCTGCCCAACTGTTTCGCGAATCTCGCGAGTGTCGAAGCTTTCGAAGCGGAATAATTTTCCAGGCGGCGTCTGCTGGTCCGCATACAGGATACGGAGAAGCTGGTGCATGGTTATGTTGGAGTTGCCAACATTGGGGGCTTCTGGAATTCCAGCCGCCCTGAAAAGCACTTGAGTAAATGAAAGCTCGGTACTGCCCTGTGTTCGCCTTATCGGTACTCTCTGCCACTCGTCGATACCCTTGCTGAGAGAATCTTCCAGGGAACCATAATAGACAAGAATGGGCTCCTGCTTTGTACCAACCGATCGTTGAACGGTGATGATTGACTGTTCGGTCTCGATTTCCATGCGCACGGCAGAGCAATTGCGCGCTGCGTCCTTCCACCGATCAAACTCCCCGCCAAGACCGTAGAAGATGAAGTCTGAGATTGTCGATTTCCCAGAGCTATTCTCGCCCCGAATAATGTTAACGCCGCGATGGAATAGCTCATCGTAGGCCACGGCAGCACCGCGCGTTATCCGAACCCTCTTCAATGCAAAAAAAGCAACCACTTTAAGTTCCGATCCTTCTCAGACCTGTCATCTCTCGCAAACCGCCCTTTCCTCTCCCAATCGTCGAAAACTCAGTTGTAAGGAACCTCAAAACTTCCGATTCACCTGGGAGGATCAGGTGCGCTCCCAATTGGTTAGCCAGCTCCCGCCCTTCTTCGCTCAAACGGTATTGATCATTGTTGACCAGCTCCACGTCCACCAGACCTTTACCAACAATGTTGTGCAATGCCTGTGCCTGAATGCCGCCCATCTTATTGTACAGAATCGGTGGGGAGGGATGCTGAACAAAGGTCTCATCTGGTTTAGGGATGCGTAATGTACTGAACGTTTTCCTGACATCGATTGTCATGTGCGTGAGATGAAGAAGACTTGGGTTCACGAAATAAAAGTCAGAAACAAACAGCCGATCTCGGCTAGGCGCCTCCTCGCCCCAACGAGAAAGAATTGCGAGGTACCGCCGGGCGGTGTCGAAGAGATCGAGTTGTGCATACCACAGGCGATAGCTCATGCCTTATCCCATCTGATATGGCAGCGTTCCGTCAAATAGTACAACGCATTCATTACTGTCTTAGCGGTTGCATTTTCTCCCGCGTATTTCAGGCTGAGGGGGTCTATAATTTCGGCCTGAACAGCCTTTGATATTGTGGCGTGGTCCACATCCATGCAGATCAACGGGTGATAGATCAGCGTCTGAAAGCGCTGCTCAATGTCAGCGAGTAAATTTTTGTAGGTGGTAGATATCGGCTTCAAGCCGGTGCGCGCGAACGGCCTCGCGAATTTACTTTGGGAGTCGTTGGCAAACGGATATTCGTGATCGCGGCCGGCCGCAATCATCTTAGTCATCAGATCCCGACGATCGTTCGTGCTAGCGATGTCCAAGTCGTCGTCGGCAAATAGACGACCTTCCGAGATTCCGGTAGCCGCCGGTGGTGGAGCAAGCTTGCGTATACGATGTCTAACGCTCGTGTAGATTAAGCTGTTTCGACTCTCAGGTTTACATATATTGATATGGTCGGCATCTATCGGAACTGGCGTTATGCCGTTCACGCCTGGATCTGAGCTTCTAGCATCGACAACGAGCAGCACGTTCTTGGTCAGGAACTTCTCGTGATATACAAAAACTGAAGTGCCCTTTTGGTGGCATTGAGATCTGAAGCTCTCGTTGAGCTCCTGCAATTCCGCATTGTCTTCAAGGAGCTTATTCACGTGAACGGAGGTGAAGCCCTGTACGAAGAACTTTAATAAATTTGCCACGCTTGACCCACTATGTGGGGTGGCAATGAAAAGGACGCCTAAGCAGCTCTCGCCGACCCTGCGCCAATCTTCGTCAATCGATTCTTTCGCCGTTCTAAGAATTTGCTTTACCAGCAGACCGCCGAGGCTATGGCAGACAAAAATAATTGGACGGGCGCCGAACTCATAGCTTGCCAGCATCTCCAGAAAATTCTTGGCACGATCGTATAGGTTCATCTCTTTCTTAGCCCACTGAGCAAAAACGCTCGCTGGAAACCCCAAGGTGTAGAGATTCAAATGCGGTATGTCGGTGGCCAACCAATGAGGCCAGTACCCCCCCTCTGGCTCGGTCGCGCCGGCGCTTGTCCACGTGTCGACGGGGTCGCCTGAGAGGCCATGGACGAATATTACATCAGCAGTACCGCCGTTGGCGGAGATGGTCGCAAAGGTATTTGAGGACACGGGTTCACTCTAGAAACAAATCAGTCATACAACTTTAGATACTGCCGATGAGAATACAAGATATTCGAGCGCCAACTATACAGAAAGATTTGATTTTTTGTGCGGTTACCGCTGAATGTCGCTCTAACGGTTGAGCCCCTTACTCAAACGATTCCCCAGGCTCGAAACCGCTCCCTGCCGGTCATTTCGCGCAGGTTGAGTTCTTCAACGAGGCGCAAGGCTGCGCGTTGGGTTATGTCGAGTTCTTTGGCTATGAGGCCGGTCGAAACCAATGGCCGGGTCAGCACCAGCTCGATCAGACCCGGCAGATTTGAGGAAGCGCGGCGTCCCGTCAGGCGCCGCTCAAGCATCTGCCGCGCCAGTAGCAGCCGGTCATGCTCTTTGAAACCCAGCTCAATCCCGGCCATCAATCCCTCGAGACTGGCCAACAGTCGGGTTTCGAAATTACGATGCCGCCGCCGATCGACGCGGATGGTTTTGAGGCCGATATTAAAGGCAAAAAGATGTGCCTGGGTGGTCAGACCTTCGCGCCGCAACAGGGATGCCGCCAGCAAACGACCCAACCACGGCGCCCGCTGCAACACCGCGAGCTCGTTCCAGGCATCGAGCGCCAGAATGGCTTGCAACACCGGCGGCAGATCTCGGATCGAACGCACCACCGTTCGCCATTCCTCGAGCCGCTCCTCCTCATCCCAATCGGGATCACGGATCAGCGGATCGGCCTCGGGCTTCAGCAACCGCTGTGGCTGCTTCACCCTTGCCAGCACGTCGTCGGATCGCTCGAGCACCGCGTCAATGGCATCGAGATCGATCCCGTCATCCAACCAATTTTTCCTTCCCTCCCCGTCGCGGTCGCGCTGATCGTCCGTAAGGTCGTGCTCCGCAGCACTTTCGCTCCCTGCGGCAATGCCGCCATCACCAAATGGGGCTACAGGCCACGCCTGTCGCAGGCTGCGCGAACCGTTTGGGCTCAACGCCCATTCAGGTTCATGCGCTACAATGCGTCGGCGCGTCTGCAGCACGTCACGGGCAATGGTAAGGGCGTGGCTGGGTGAGCGGATATCGCGCGCTGCGTCATGCAGAATGAGATCCTCCATTTCAACCAGTTCGCCATCGAGCCACAATGACGCGCAGGCATCAGTAAAATGGAAACGTTCGATCACCCCTTCGCCAACCGGTGAATGGGCAAGCCGCTCGTCGAGGCGTGCCAAAGCTTCGCTGGCCCGGGCCAGCGGCTGCAACAGGGTCTTCAGAGGCAAATTGTCTAAATCGTAACGCATTGAAAACATGGTAAACAAATTCTTATACGGACACCAGGGATTATTTAATGTCCGGCACTGGTGATAGCTTAGATGTGATCCTATAACCTCCGATAAGTATAGGTTATCAGAGGTTAATTGGCCAACACTTGACCAAGTAGCTTCACACTGCTAATTTTCACCTGAAAGGCGGCTTCGAAAGCCGTCCCGAAGCACTCTATGCGGAGCACTCCTCATGACCGTTTCAGTCAAGGTTGCAGAAGCCAAAACGCATCTCTCGGAACTGCTTGCGAAAGTTGAAGCGGGGGAAGAGGTTATTATCTCCCGCGGCAATACGCCCATCGCAAAGCTTTCACGCATTCGCCGTGAAAACAATGTCGAGGCGTTGATCGCCGAGATCAAAGCTCAGCGTCTAACGCGACAGTCGACATCACAGGACGAGATTCGCGAGTGGATCGAGGAAGGTCGCCGCTACTGATGTCTTTTGTTCTTGATGCTTCCATTGCTGCAGCCTGGTTTCTGCCTGAGGAGCAACACGACGCGTCCGATAAATTGATGGCCGGCCTGCGCACATCAGTTGCTTTCGTGCCCTCCTTGTTCTGGTTCGAGACCCGCAATTTGTTTTTCGTAGCCGAACGCCGCAAACGGCTGAAACCGGGTGAAGCCCTTCTGTTAATGGCGCAGTTGCGTGGCTTCCCTCTGGAGGATTTTGGCTCTGGTGGCGACGGGGCTGTTCTTGGCTTATGCGAGCGTTATGGTTTAAGCGGCTATGATGCATCATATCTTGCCCTGTCTCTTGCAGAAAAAGTTCCCTTGGCAACCGGTGATCGAAAGCTTGCAGCCGCCGCCCGTTCGGAAGGAGTCATCATTCTCGGACCGTTAGAGAATGAGCACTAGTTTTTCCAGGCTGGACGAAGAGTTCTGCCTTCGAGCAGACGCCCTCGACACGATTGCGGCCGTTTTGCCGATGAACTGTCGCGACATGCTGGCGGATATTCTTGGGGATGAAGATGTCGAGACGCTCCGCCATCTGGTCAATGAGGGCATGGGTGAAAACACCCTGCGTGCCTTGACCTCGGATCTGGCCTATCTCGAAGCCTGGTCGATGGCTGCGGCCGGCAATCCCTCCCCTTCCCGGCGCCAGAAGCGCTGCTCCTGAAATTCATCGCGCATTATTTATGGCGGCCACAGCAACGCGAGATTGAACCCGATCACAGCATGCCGACCGGCGTGGAAGTGGAATTGCGACAACAAGGCTTTCTGCGTGTGTCCGGCCCGCATGCACCGGCAACGGTGCGCCGGCGTCTGGCCAACTGGTCGACGCTCACCCGCTGGCGCGCAAACAGACATCGTTATGCGTAAGCACAAACGGCAAAAGTCGCGCTTCAGCATGACCTCACAACTTAGCTACCACAGTCATTGAAATAAATACGGAAAGTATGTTGAATTATTTCCGCCGTTAGATTTGCGGAGCCGCTACTGCAATTCTATTCTTCTATTAGCCCGCGTAATAGTTGTTGCCCTGTGTGCGACGAAGATTCGACTGACATTCAGCTTGGATACTGCCTCAGTGATACGATGTTCATTCGCCTCGTCAAGTGAACTTGTGGCTTCATCCAGGAAGAGAATGGTGGGTTGGCGGAAAAGGGGGCGCGCGAGATACAGGCGCTGCTTTTGTCCTCCGGAGAGTGAACTTCCCATATCGCCAATCAGTGTGTCGTATTGCATTGGCATACCAGCGGAGTGCCCGCTGCAACAAGCTGGCCTGAATGGGCCATCACAGCCGCTACCATGCCATCTGCAGGGGCTGGGATCACAATTGCTCTGCGCGCTTCTGCCTGAGCCAGTTGCTCTTTCAAAGTTGCGGTTCTTTGGCGCATTTCACCCATCGCGATCGCAGCTGCCGCATCAAACCCATCTAGCTTAGCTCGAATATCTGAAGCCCCGCCTTCAAGCTGAACTCGTTGCCTGCGTAATGACTCAAGTTCTTGTCTGTTTTGCATGTAGCTTTGTTCAGCGGCCTCGAAGCTACGCTCCAGAGTAATCCCCTTGTCAACCAGATCACGATACTTAGCAGCACGAGGTTGCAAAACATCGATATAAATTTGGGTTTGTTCGATCTGCGCATCAACACGCTCGATCTCGTTTGCAATCGACACTATGCGCTCACTCAACGCTCGCTTTTCAACCTCATCTAGCAAAACCCGTTGCCGGATAGCCTCAGCAAGCTCATCAACACGATTCTGCAGCTGCTCTTTGACCACGCTCTCGGTATCGCCCAATCCAGTCTTTGTATCCGTTGCGATCAGAAATAGCGCATCACCTGCTTTAACAGTGTCCCCCTCAGAAGTATGAACTTGCACAAGCCGTCCAGTTTGCGGAGTAAAGACATGTAAAACGCCATCGCTTGGTACGATAGCACCGTAAACGCGAACACGTCGCGTGTACTCTCCCAACACAAGAAATGCGAGAATGAGCGCTGTCACCCCAAGCCCAACTGACGTAGCCAACTTCACTGAAATTGGCTGAATCAGCCGTGGGCTGCCAAGCCAAGAGCACCTTTGAGCTTCTATGGACTGACTTCGAAAGAGAGATAATCTTTTGTTCACGATTAAAAATATGATCCCAAACTATCTCATGCCAAGGAAATTTTGGAAATTCTGTCGGCAGCTCTTTATACTTCGGGTGTTCTGCTTGCTTGATAACTCAGGGACGGCGGCTCAATAAGAAAATTATATTGGCCCACACGAACTCTAAGCATAGTAAAATCAGTAATAAAACCAGAGAGCCTGTGATCAAATCGAGTTTTAGAATAAAATCTACTACAATTATAGCAATTATAAAACCTATCGAGAAGCGAAAATATTCCTTCCAGCTATTACGATAGCTGCGATGATAGTCCAGCATGAAATCAATGTATGATCTAACAGATGAGGGCATGCAGACTTTCCTTTTATTGGTGGGGACAAGAGGTTGTAACTCACTGGTCTAGCCATTCTCAACGAGCAAATCTCTTTGGCACTAAACCACCATTTAGGGTGTAATATGTTTCGCCACCTGTCAGAAGAACGGTACTCATTGGCGGCGAAACATCAATTCATCTATCTATTTCTCCAACGCGAACTGCCTGCTGCAGCGCGGCCTGATGCATTCTGTGCGTCATGAAGCGCTTTATCAATGGCGGCATTTGCTCCAGAAACGAAGCCATTCTCGACAGTGTTGCCAATCGCACCGCCTGTAAGCTTTCCCCAGGCGCCTCCCAAAGCTTTTGCAACACTTACGCCAGGTGCAATAGCACCAGCACCGCCCGAACCCGCCAGTCCCCCGATTACGCTACCAGCTCTCTCGCCCCAACCGGAATTCGATGGACGCCCATTATTCTTTCCTGCTCCATGCGAGCTGCTTGCGCTAGCACGGCTTCCGCCATAATTGGCGTCGCTTTTCCAGGGGAATCGAGTCCACAGCCACCAGAGACAAGTGTCATTTCTTCATTCAACAGACTGCGCATATACTGTCCTCCTATTATGCATTGATGACAAGCATCAAAGTCGCATCTAAATGATTGAATCACTCGGGAAAGTCACAATGCCGCGAATATTGGTTAGATCAATATAACGATGTATACTCCAATATAGTGGTATGCCAAAATAGTGAGGAGACCCGGCTCACACGCACACTGAATTTCCAATTCTTAAATCGGGAGTCAGTTACGATGTTCGCTTCTGAGATGTTTTGCGGTCACCGAAAGCGGGCGTGCCGTCCACTCTGGTATTGATGCTGGTCTTGCACTTTGGAAATCCGCTACAGCTATAAAAATCGCATGGACGGGGTTGCTGCCCTTTTTGCTTGGGCTTGCCCATGCCGCGCATGCGGGTCAGTGGCTTTCCACACGCCGTACAGCTAAAGCCGCTCAAGGGACGCGGTGGCTTACCCTCTCCCGGCTTGCCTTTGACATCGGGCAACGTGGTCTTGCACTCGCGATCCGAACAGCCCCCAAAAAAAGACATTGCTTCCCCTGACAAGGCGCAAGGCCTTGCTGCACGTCGGACAGGGATGAGCGGGTGCAGTATTAACATCCGCCATTGGGCCGTTTTTGAAACTCGACTTGCATTTGATACCTATGAGTCAAGCAATGAGAAATCAGAAGAATTAAGCGTCTCTAAAACCTTCAGGTGACTTATACTGTGCAACAAGTATTTCTTCTAAACGAGCGTTAATTTCACCCATCAGTACCGGATCTCTCATAACATCCGGGTCAGCTTTCTGGATATTTAGCGCCTTGCTCTCCAACTGATAAGAAAAATCTTTTTTTTCAATCTTCGAAAGCAATTCTAAAGCGCCCTTCCAATCTTCAGGGGTAGCTTTTCCAACCGCGTGTACCACGTCATACAGGCTATGCAAGACGCGCGCCGTTACTTGACCGGCAAACGTAGAGGGATGAGGCTCGGCCAGGTCAACTTAAGCGTTTCAAGCTTGCGGATTGATATCACTTTGTATATTATGATATCAAAGATATCATAATGCAGGAGTGTCATCAAATGGCGAATGTGACCGTTAGAAATCTGCCCGACGCTGTGCATCGGGCGCTTCGTGTACGCGCCGCCCACCACGGCCGTAGCACCGAGGCGGAAATCCGCGAAATTCTCGAAACCGCCGCTCGACCGCCCAAGCGCGTCAAGCTGGGTTCCTTGCTGGCGTCCATCGCCCGCGAGGCCGGCGGCCTGACGGATGAAGAGCACGCCGTATTTGACAGTGTGCGCGACAAGACGCCGGCCGAACCGATGAGGTTTGAATGATTGTCATCGACACCAACGTGATTTCCGAGATGTGGAAAGTCGAGCCACACCCCGACGCGCTGACGTGGTTCGATGCACAGGCCATTGAAACGCTTTACCTATCTGCCCTCACTGTTGCCGAGCTGCGCTATAGCCTTGCGGCGATGCCAAAGGGGAAGCGCCGCACGATTTATCAGCAAAGACTGGAGCACGAGGTTTTGCCAGCCTTCGCTGGCCGCGTCCTGGCCTTCGACCTGGCCACGTCCAAGCACTACGCCGATCTGATGGCACAAGCGCGGACGTCTGGTAAGGCTATCGCCAACGCTGACGGCTACATCGCGGCTACTGCTGCAGCCCATGGCTTTATTGTGGCGACCCGCGATACTAGCCCGTTTCGAGCCGCAGGACTGGAGGTCATCGATCCCTGGGCGGCTTCTGTATAATGTCGGCGCTTCGCCTGGTCGCCCCCCCCCGGCCCTGTGTGGGTAAACCCGTGATTTCAGCGACTTATCCACGCTGAAATTGACTTGCGCGTAGATAGTGGATTTCTTAACGGAAAACGAACTTTTCCACAGTATCGGACGCTGAAACTGTCTTGACTGGGTCGGAACAAGAGCAGTGCAAAACAGTACGCTAAGGTCGAACGGACCGTGAACCCCCAAAATGGCGGTCGGCCCCGCCGAGTGCGAGTCAATAGACCTTCACGTCCATTTCCGCGAGTGCTTTGACGGTACTGCTTACATCGATAGCATCACAACCAGGGCGGTCGAGCTTGATGACGATGAGGATGTCTCCGGACTCCAGCGTATCCAACAACCGGGAAAAGCCGCGACGTTGCGCGATGGCTGTGCTGCCGGAAATCTTTCAGTGACGATCCGGCGCGGCTCGACTTGAAAGCCGGCGGCTTCGATTTCCTGGATCTGTTTTTCCGTGATTTGGCCGGTTGTTGAGACGCGGACGTAGCCAGAGGTGCACGGTATAGGCTCACTTAGTCCGAATAGGCTGTCCGAAAAAACAGCCCCTCTGTTCGAAATCATGTCAAGATAATGTGTGGACAGGCGGTTTAAACCAACCCTAGTAATCTCTTCCATGGACGCATCCTCCACAATGGTGCTCAACGCATCCATTCTGCCACATTAAGGCCGTCGGAGCGGCGTCGATCCCATCACAACCTTCTGCGGCGCATGGCCCGTGAACAGGGCTGTTCATCGTCAAATGCCAAGCGGATTCATCGCGTGATGAAGGATTATAATCTGCATGATTGCCCGTCCAGATTTTTGACGATTGCCCCTCCTCAACGGCAGTATCGCCCATTGATCTTGGAGAGAAGCGAATTGGCGCGCCGTTGATCCCAGAAACAAAGTTGGAAGCTTAGCTGGTCGGGATCATGTCAGGCCATTCCCGTGCGCCATGAAGTCGGCGGAGGATACGAACGGCCGATTGTGTTATAGCATAAGCCACGACGTATGGGGTACCGTTATAACCAGTTCCCGCGTCCCGGCAATTCTGCCAACCCAACCACTCGCCGGAAAATCAATTGGGCGACGAGCAGCCGCGACGATCCGATCGTCGACCATGATTGCAGATGAGGGATTCTCCGCCTCAATGAAAGTGAAGATGGCGTCTCGATCTGACAACGCAAACGCGGACCAGGTGAGCTTCACGACTTGAGCGGCGCTGATTTAAGGCACGCTGCCGCCCGTCGTCTTTCGAAATGAGCCGTCGCTTTTCTACTAAATCTCGTTCCTGTCGTAGAAGCTCGTTTTCTTTACGAAGCCGGGCAAGCTCCAGGCTCATGCCTTCATGCGGAGCGGAGAGTAAATCTTACTCAGCAAAATTACGACGCCAGCGGTCAAGTGTTAATTTGCCAATGCCAAGGTCCTCGGCAACCGATGAAATGCCTCGACCACTCGTCGTTAAAATCCGAACGGCTTCGCGTTTGAATTCTCCTGTAAATTCTCGCTGCTTCAATTCTAAGGCTCCTGTCAGTCTTGTCTGACAGAAGCCCTCCATTCTTGAAGGGGAAGTCCAATCGCCAAAGCACTCCGAAAGTGGAGAACCGCGAAATAGAAACCATCAGGCAGGCAAACGCTGGCGTACCAGTGTCGTCCAGTAAGAAGAGCCCCAAGCTATAACGTCATCATTAAAGTCATACTTGGGATGATGCAGATTGGCGCTGGGGCCATTACCAATGTTGATCATCGCGCCCGGCACTTCATTGAGCATGAATGCAAAGTCTTCACCACCAAGAGTTGCCGGCATGTCACGCGTCACGCGTTCTGCACCTGCTACGGCTTCAGCTGCAAGAGCTGCCAGCTCAGTTTCATGCTCGTGGTTGACCGTCACAGGATAATTACGCTGATAATCGAGTGTGGCCTTTGCCCCAAAAGCATCCGCTATACCCTGCACAGCACGAGTTAGACGCTCTTCGACATGATCCCGTACTTCTTCACGCAAGGTGCGCACTGTTCCGGTTAGCTTGATCGACTGCGGAATAACGTTGAAAGCATCACCGCCATGTATGGTGGTGATCGAAATAACAGCAGAATCCAACGGATCGATTGTTCGGGCAGTCAGCGTTTGAATGGCCTGAATAAGCGCAGCCGTCACTGGAATTGGATCAATCGTATGATGCGGCGATGCGGCGTGACCGCCCACACCGTCGATTACGATGTCGATCACATCCACCGAACCCATGATTGGGCCGGAGCTAATCGTGAAGTTGCCAACTTCAAGATTGGGACGGTTGTGCATGCCGTAAACTTCATTAACGGGCCAGCGTTTGAAAAGACCGTCATCGATCATGGCTTTTGCACCCGCGCCACCTTCTTCGGCAGGCTGGAAAATGACAATGACGGTGCCATCAAAGGCGCGGCTTTGAGCCAGTTCGCGTGCTGCGCCCAGAAGCATGGTGGTGTGACCATCATGGCCGCAGGCGTGCATTTTCCCCGGAACCTTCGATGACCATTCCGCACCGGTCTCTTCAAAAATCGGCAGCGCATCCATATCAGCACGCAGAGCGACAGCGCGACCAGAATTGTTGGTCTGTCCACGAATGACACCGACGACACCTGTGCGGCCAATCCCGGTTACCACTTCATCAAGGCCAGCCGCACGCAATGCTTCTGCCAC
The DNA here is from genome assembly GCF_040369775.1 of Brucella sp. NBRC 12953. Lineage (NCBI taxonomy): Bacteria > Pseudomonadati > Pseudomonadota > Alphaproteobacteria > Hyphomicrobiales > Brucellaceae > Brucella > Brucella sp. NBRC 12953. Next base: position 39,923 of record NZ_BAABSV010000010.1, on the reverse strand, counting down.
TTTTTCCGCAGTACGATTCACATCATAAAGCAGTTCCGGATTTTCATGTAGATCACGGCGGAAGGCAATCAGATCGTCAAGCTGGTTCGAGGTCCAGTTTTCAACCGGCATATCAGGCTCCCTGTTGGTTGGTATCAAGGCTATAACGGAAATCGCAATGGCTTGCGCCCTTCATGATGGTCTGTGTGCGCTCCAGCTTCATTTCTGGATTATAGCCGATGCAGAAATCGCCATCACGATTGCAGGACAGCAGATGGCCAATCTCACCCAATCCCATATCGCGATACATTTCCGAATAGCGGCAACGTTTCACATTGAAATCGAAATGACCCTTCCCCTGAGACAACACTTCAATTTCCAGCGCATTATCCTTGGTCCAGAGTGGGAGAATATCGGCAAAGTCCTGAAGATCAGGCGTCCGGCCAAGTTCTTCCGCGAAGTTTTTCCCTTGTTCGATTGCTGAACGGGTCACAGCTTCGCCGATTGCAGCCTGAGCCTCTTCTTCGCCCGACCGCTCGCGAAGAACCTCATAGACATTTTTCAGAACGAGTGCCTCAATCCGGCGACGTTCAAGAATTGGCATTTGATTCATGGATCTACCTTTCACATGAATGTTGAATAGTCAGCTCAGAGATTAGGCTCTTTGAGATCTTTGCGGCGCAACCATGCGAGATAGAACGGTGCGATCTTCCTTGCAATTCTATGGAAAGGTAGCGGTTCCGCCTCTGAAACTGGCAATGCAAGTTCCTCAACCGGCTCGCCGTCCAGTGCTCGTGCTATCTCGCGTCCAAGTGCTGTACCGAGTGCCACACCCCGGCCATTGCAGCCGATCCAAGCCCAGCCATCCTTGCCGAGTTGGTGAACACGCGGAAAGCGGTCCCACGTCATACCGATATAGCCGCTCCAGACGTGGGTCATTTCTGGCTCGCCAAGCGCCGGGAAAGCCTCTGCAAGATTGCGTGCAGCCTTATGCTTCACACGTTCTGCAACATTGTAATCGCCCATCACCACACCGCCGGTAATCAGACGATTGCGTGCGTCATAACGGAAAAAGCGCAGATCCCCACGCGTGTCGGAGACCGCCTGGCGACCGGGAAGGATCGTCGCGCGGAGGCTGTCGCTGACCGGCGTTGTCGCCATCTGCCATGAGAGAACAGGCACGATAGTGCGCGCCAGACGTGGCGCAAGCTTTTCGCGCAACTCACCCGTATAGGTGTTGGTCGCAAGCAGAAAACCTTTTGCACGAACCGTTGCATTGTCAGTACGCACTTCCCAATGATCGCCCTTGCGCTCATAGGAAGTAACAGGGCTTTGTTCATGAATAACTGCGCCATGGCGTTCAGCGGCGGCTGCCAATCCACGGGCAAGAGCCAGCGGATTGATATGGCCACCAGTCGGATTGAACATGCCGCCATACCAGAAATCGCTGCCTAGAAGCTTGGAGGTCGCCGCGCTATCGAGATATTCAGCCGGAAAACCAAAACGTTTCCACGCTTCAACACGCGCTTTTGAAAGCTGGACCCGTCCTGGTGAGTGCGCAGGCTGGAACCAGCCGGTTTGCTCTGCTTCTGTCTCGATGTTTTCCTCACGCACGATGGAAAACAGAATATCCGCACTGCTACCGATCAGCTTTGCAAAACGTTCACCCGACATTCCGTAGCGTTTGGCAATTGCATCAGGTTCAGCAGCGGTCATGGTCGGAATGACCTGACCATTGTTGCGCCCGGACGCTCCCCAGCCCACTGCTTTGCCTTCAAGCAAAAGCACACGCTTGCCACGCCTGGCAAGGTGTAACGCTGCCGAAAGGCCGGTGAAACCACCGCCCACGATAACGACATCTGCCTCAGTATCGCTGCTTAGGGGCAATGCGGGCTTACGGGCCGGGGCTGTTGCAGCCCAGATAGATGGTGGGAACTGGATATTTTCCATAATGTCTGGCGCTTTCATTCTGCGCTGTTGGAGCGAGGAGGCGTCCAGTTCTTGCCAGGAATAGAGGCAAGCAGGCGCTGAGTATATTCATGCTGCGGATTGGCGAAGACTTCAGCAGTTGGCCCTTCTTCAGCGATTTCGCCCTTCGACATAACGATGATGCGGTCGCAGAGCTGGGCGGCAACACGCAGATCATGCGTTACAAACAACAATGAAAGGTTCAGCCTTTCACGCAGATCAGCCAGCAAGCGCAGAACCTGTGCCTGAACCGAGACATCAAGTGCGGAAACCGGTTCATCTGCCACGATAATGCGCGGCTCAAGTGCCAGCGCACGGGCGATGCCGATGCGTTGACGCTGACCACCGGAGAATTCATGCGGAAAGCGATCCGCAGCAGCATGTGAAAGCTCGACCAGTTCGAGCAGTTCACGCGCCTTCGCATGCGCCTGCTTTTTTGGCATACCATGGACAATTGGTCCCTGTGCAATCAGGTCAACGACGCGGCGACGGGGGTTGAGTGATGCCATCGGATCCTGAAAGACCATTTGAATATCTTTGCGCATGGCGCGAACTTCACGTGCGTTTACGCTCAGAAAATCACGGCCATTCACATCGACTTTGCCGCTGTCAGCTGCAAGAAGTCGTGTCACAATCCGCGAAACTGTGGTTTTCCCCGATCCGCTTTCACCAACCACGCCCAGCGTCTCACCCTGCCTCAGTTCAAACGACAAGTCTTTGACGGCAGGCACAGCGCTGCGCTTGCCGCTGAACAAACCACCTTGCGCCTTGAAAGTCTTACGCAGGTCGCTGGCTTTCAGAATGACAGGCTGGCTATGGACTGATTGCTTCACCTCTGGTGGCGTCAGCGCTGGAACCGATGCGATTAGCGCCTGAGTGTAGGGATGCTGCGGGTTGTTGAGGACTTCCTGGGCAGGTCCCTCTTCGACCAGTTGACCAAGACGAAGCACTGCAACACGATCCGCTATTTCCGCCACCACGCCAAAGTCGTGGGTGATGAATAAAATGCCGGTATTGTGTTCGCGTTGAAGATCCCGGATCAGCTTCAGAATTTGCGCTTGTGTGGTGACATCGAGTGCAGTTGTCGGTTCATCGGCAATGATAAGGCGCGGTTTCAGGATAAGCGCCATGGCGATCATGACACGCTGGCGCTGACCACCGGAAATCTGATGCGGATAGGCATTATATGCTGACATCGGATCAGGAATTTTGACTTCACCCAACATGTCGAGCACAGCCACACGACGCTCCTTGCGGCTGAGCTTCCTATGTAGACGTAGCACCTCATCGATCTGCCATCCCACGGTCTTTTGTGGGTTGAGTGCAGTCATTGGCTCTTGAAAAATCATACCAATGCGGTCGCCGCGCAGCTTTTTCATGTCGCCTTCGGTCAGCGAATAAAGCTCAGTTCCTTCGAGCCTGATTGAGCCACGGGTGACCCGCACATGTGGTTCTGGCAAAAGCCGCATGATCGCGCCTGCCGACAGGGATTTACCCGAGCCGCTTTCCCCAACAAGGCAGAGGATTTCGCCCGGACTGATGGTCAACGTCAGATCCTGCAATGCGAAGGGACGATCCGCGCCCTCAGGCAAAGCGATTTGCAGGTTCTGAATTTCTAGAACAGGAGCCGCAGTCATTTCTTCTTCTGCCTTGGGTTGAGCGCGTCATTAAGCCCTTCGCCAAGCAGGCTGAAAGAAAGCACGGTGAGCAGGATGGCAATGCCAGGAACAACCGAGCAGAACCAGTCGGTTCGCAGCACTGCGCGACCCTGACCGATCATATTGCCCCAGCTCGCATAATTGGGATCGCCGAGGCTGAGAAATGCCAGTGCGCTTTCCATGAGAATGGAAGTTGCCATGACCACCGATGCAAAGACGACGACCGGCGGCAAGGCATTGGGAAGGATTTCGCGGAAGATGATCGACAGATTACCGACACCGAGATTGCGAGCTGCATCGACAAACTCACGATTACGCAGAGCCATGAATTCCGCGCGAACCATTCGCGCAGGTGCGGTCCACGAAACAATGCCGATGCAAATGATGATATTTTCGATCGATGATCCGAAAATTGCCACCAGTGTCAGCAGAAGCACAAAGCTAGGCACGGTCTGGAAAGCTTCCGTCACCCGCATGAGTGCGTCATCAACCCAGCCGCCATAATAACCGGCAACTGCGCCAATAATGACGCCGATGACAATCGAAATCATGGTAGCAACAACGCCAATCAGCAACGAAATGCGTGCGCCGTGAAATATGCCCGCCATAATATCGCGCCCAAGCTGATCGGTTCCCAGCGGCGTTGCGGCATTAGCGAATGGCCATGTAAGCGGATCGCCCACGCGACGCAGAGGATCGCCGGGCGTGATGACCCCGGCTAAAATTGCGATCATCACCACTGCAATAAACAGAACAAGCCCCAACACAGCAGCACGGTTACGACTAAAACGCTGCCACAAAATGCGGGCACGCGAGGCTTGGGGGCGAGGAAGAGTAAGGTCTTGAGACGTCATGACAGTTCGATCCTGGAATCAAGCCGCGCATAGATAAGATCGGTGATGAAATTCACGATCACCACGAGCACTGAGCATAGGAAGATAATCCCCATCAACGTGTTGAGATCGCGCTTTATCACAGAAGTGTAAGCCAACTGGCCAAGGCCGGGCAGCGAGAAAATCGTTTCGATCACCACTGAACCACCAAGCACAGTCGAGAATTGAAGTCCGAGCAGCGTTACGACCGGCAGAAAGGCGTTGCGCATGATGTGATGAAACATCACTCGTGCGTTGCTCGCACCTTTGGCGCGAGCGGTACGAACATAATCGAGGCTTTCGACTTCGAGGACACTGGTGCGCATCAGCCGCATATAGAAAGCAACGTAAATCAGCGACAGTGCCGTTGTCGGCATGACGAGATGCACGGTTATATCCCAGACATTCTTCCAGCCCGTGTAAAAACCTGCGATGGTTTTGTAACCACCAACCGGGAGCCAGCCAAGCTTTACCGAGAATACAAACATCAGAATAAGGCTGAGGAAAAAGCTCGGCATTGCGTAGCAGATCAGGCCGAGCGTCGAGATGGCATTATCTGTCAACGAATACGCCCGTCTTGCCGCGAAGGCGCCGAGTGCTATGCCAAAAATGAAGGCTATCGAAAGCGACGAAACCATCAGCAGCAGTGTCGGCACCAGACGGGATATTAAAACATCTCGTACCGGCAGTTCATAAACATAGGACCAGCCGAAGTCGAACTGGGCCAGCTTTGTCATGTAAATCCAAAGTTGAACCCATACAGACTGGTCAAGACCATAGTCGGCACGCAGACTTGCAACAAATTGCGGGTCAGCCCCTCCCATATCGCCCACCAATGCGTCAACCGTGTCACCGGGGGCAAGTTTGATAAGGAGAAACGAGCCAATCATGATGAGGAGAATGACCGGTATCGCCTGCAAGATACGCCGGAGCGCAAAGGTCAGGATTGGAGGCAGGGGCATTGAGAAATATCCTGCAGATATTCAGACGCAGTTTCTGCTGTCGGGAAGAAAAAAGCTGTTGCCGGAAACCGGCAACAGCCTGATTGAGACTATTGATCGATCCAGAGATCGTACCAGCTTGAAGAATCCCAGCGCGGTGTATTGTGATGGTTCTTCAACACCTTGTTGGTCACACCAACAAACGGATGTTCGATTGCGAAGATAACAGGAAGGTCCTTCATCTCCAGCTTCTGAATCTGATGATAAAGGTCAGCACGCTTGGCCGGATCCAGCTCGGAAGCGGCCTGATCGATCAGCTGATCCATTTCATCCGATTTGTAATCGAACTGGTTTGACCATGCCGTACCGACAGGCGCGCCTGAGCGCAGCCAGACGGTGGTGGAAACGGCCGGATCCGAACGGAACTGGTGCCAGCCACTTGCTGTATCGAAATCATGGTCACGATAAACACCATTGAGGAAGCCCGGCGCATCATTCGTCAGGATTTCCACGTCGATGCCAACTTCCTTCATGGCTTGCGCATAATATTCAGCCCAGAGCTGCGTATATTCGCCCCATGGCGCAGGACGGTGACGGAGCTTGAAGCGGATGCCATCAGGACCTGCCGGATAGCCAGCTTCATCAAGCAGCTGTTTTGCCTTTTCGACGTCGTACGCATAGGTCTGAACATCGTCAGTGTAATTTGCGCCACCTGAGCTTGGAATTGGGCCTCGACCTGGCTTGGCATAGCCGCGCATGATGTTCCTGATCGCAAAATCAATATCGAGCGCGTGATAAATGGCCTGACGCACTTTCAGATTGGCGAGGATCGGATTGCGCAGATTGAATTCAACGGTCGAATGGGCAACGTTGTTTTCAAAGCCCTTCGTTCCCGTGTCGAAACGGCCATCTTTCTGAAGACGCTCAGTATCTGACATGGAAATGCCGTTAAAGCCAGTTTCCATCATCTCGCCTGCTTCAAGCGCTGCCGCAGCGGCTGCCTTATCAGGCATGAAACGCCATACAACACGATCGAGATAAGGGTATTCCTTGCCGCGCCAGTAATCATCATTGCGTTCTGCAATGATATGCTGGCCGCGCTCATATTCTACGAACTTGAATGGGCCCGTTCCGACAGGTGCGGAATTATATTTATTCTTGAGAATATCCGTGCCTTCATAAAGATGCTTGGGCACCGGATGGCCGAGATCTGGCATTGCTGCAACCAGCAGGTCCAGCGGCATCGGCTTTGAATAGTTGAAAACTGCCGTGTGAGGATCGGTGCAATCGACGGATTCCAGATTGGCCTGAAGCGTCGTTGAATAGTTAAGCAGTTTTTTCCAAAGATTCATCGCGCTGAACGAAACGTCCTCGCAGGTGAACGGCTGACCATCATGCCAACGCACATTCTCGCGCAGCTTGAACGTGATGGCCTTACCATCTTCTGAAGAAGACCAGCTCGTGGCCAATACGGGCACGTAACCCTCATAGGTCCGATCAATCAACGGCTCCATAATACGACCCGTGATCTGATAAACCCCCGTAGAGGCACGAAGCGCTGGATTGAGAACACCCTGTTCAGTGTTCATATGGACAATGACCGTGCCGCCACGCTTCACATCTTCCGCATGGGAGGATGCCGTTGCAAGCGAAAAGGCAACGAGAAACAGGCCAAGGCCGGCTTTTCTGATATGCATTCTGTGTTCCCCTGAAGAACTTTGAGGAGGGCTTTTCCAGCCTCTTTTCCCCCACGTCCCATTATTGTTCAAGCCCCTGAAATCATTCAGCAAAGCTCTTTTCTTGCTATAATATTGGCTGCAAGCATTCTTATGCTAGAATCTCTATTATAATTGTCAATATAAACTAATATTCTTTTTCAATTTGGTAAAATATACCGCAATTTCTGCGTTAATAAGTGTCGATTTTCTGCAATCGAGCTTGTCTGTGATCCGTTTTCCCGCAACTGTGACGAGGCCACGTCCCTTACGCCACTATTCTCGCCTGTCACCAGCACACTCTAGTCCGAGCAAGACCAGCCTTGGGTTTCCCGATAAGGTCTTCATCCAAGCATAACAAAGGAATATCGCATGTCGCATCCCGTCAACGGAGTTGACCACGTCTTTCTTCTTGTCAACGATCTGGAGAAAAGTGCCGAGCAATATCGCCGTTTTGGCTTTACTCTTAGTCCACGCGGCCTGCACAGCAAAGAAAAGGGTACCGGGAATTATACGATCATGTTCCCGGATGATTATTTTGAGCTTCTTGGCATCGTTTCTGAAACCGACGGAAATCTACATCAGCGCGAAAAACTTGCGGCACAAGGCGAAGGTCTGCACGCGATTGCCTGTCGTATAGCCAGTGCGAGTGACGCAAAGAAGGAACTGACTGAACTGGGCCTGAAGACAGGAGACGTAGGAGCGTTTTCACGCCCTGTCGAACTGCCAGGCGGCGGTGAGGGTGTCGCCGCGTTCGAAACGGTTTCTTTCGCTGATAGCGAAGTGCCGCAGGGCATGGTCTTCATGTGCCAGCACAAAACGCACGAAACGGTCTGGCTGCCGGAATTGATCGAACATGCGAATGGCGCGAATGGGCTTGCAGCAATCATTGCAATCTCGGACCAGCCTGAAGCAACAGCCGAGGGCTTCGCTCGCCTATTTTCCGTTGGCACTGCAAACCAGGAGGATGGGCACTGGCAGGTTTATACCGGCCCGCGCTCTGCTGCGATCATCGTTTATGACCGCGAAGCGGCCGAGAGCATTTACGGAAAAGCTGTTGTGAATGCAACGCCACAAGGAGCATTTGCATCACTACGCGTTCAGGTCACAGCACTTTCCAAAACGCGTGCAGCGCTCGATGGGAACAACATTACCTATACGACAACAAGCAACGGAATAATCATCGCACCTGTCGACGCAAGCGGGACAATTCTCGAGTTCTCCGAAGCCTAAAGGCTAAACCGCCCTACCCTTTTACAACAAGAGTTCGACAAGAAAACTTGTCGAACTCATTCACATGATGCGCAAACAACAAGGCATCATTTCAGCTGCAAAGCCACTCTCTATCAAACAACAGTTCGAAGCACTCGCATCATAAGTATGTCCAGAGTTAAGCCATGCTCCGTTCAAATGAAATTTTTGCAACAGAGCCGCGAGATGTCGACACGCAACAGTTCTGTGTATCAAAACGCACCTTCCGGCAGCGCTGGAAGCTTAAGCCTTTCTACGTGCCGACTGCCAATTTCGTGCATAAGAACCCGGCTATGCGTCTCCTGCCAGACGTCAGCGCCCATTCGTCACTCTGACTTTTCGTCCAGGAAAGCATTCGAACTCGATTTTTCAGGTCTTGATACACTCAGCAAATTACAGATCTTCGCTACCTTGGTTTCATCCTTGTTAATTTGCCGCAGAATAATCTCGGATTAGAACATCGAAACATCCCGCAACTTCCAATATTGCAGCTAGAACTTTGCAGTCATATTCAACCTGAAGGTACGCCCAGGCCCGGGCATGAGAGCTGCATTGAGCGCATCCATATAGTAGCGGTCCGTCAGATTATCGATCGCAAAATCGAGCTGCTTCGTTTCATCGAACTTATAGCTGCCAAATACATCGACAAGCGTATAGGGCTCCCAATTGCCGGGCTGAATTTCACTCGTGGAATCTGCTTTGCTTTTAACAAAGCGGTCAGAGTAATAGCTGACACGTGTACCCAGGGTGAGACGCTCCTCAAACATTCTGTAACTCAGCTGCATTGAGACTGTGTCTTTCGGCGGAACATGCTGCAATGCGTAACTGTTTGCAAAGCCTCCCTCGGAGCACAGGTTGTCAATGCGATGGAGAGTGCCAGGTTTTGCGCAGAACCGCGACTTGATTGCATGGTTCCACGACAATCGTGCCGACAATGGTCCACGTTCATAGTCAGCGCTGACCTCGATGCCTGACATGCGTGCGTTTTCCAGGTTGACCATGCCCAGCGAGCCGATAACGCTGGTGCCGCCAGGGATATTATAGGGAACATTTGAACGCGTCAGATAATTATCAATATCACTATCATAATATGCAATGTGCGTTCGAAGCATGTCATTTTCGGATATGACATTTTCGAACGACTTGTTTGCACCTACTTCAAACGTCTTTGCGCGTTCTGGCATCAGTTCATCGGGCATCAGGCCAGTCGAAAAGCCTTTTATTGATTCAAATATAGTCGGCAGTCTTATTGCATCAGAATAACGCCCATAGAGCTGAATGGTATCGGTTGGCGTCCAGCTTAGTGAAACGTTTTTAGACCAGCCATGTCCCGACCGATATGTTTGCTTTCCGGGAACCAGTTCATAAGTCGCATTCGGCCAAAAGGTAAGTGCCTTGAGAGTGTAGTTGTGGTCAGTGGTTTTGTAATCCGAGTATCGAACGCCAGCCTTGAACTGCCACTGAGAGTTGATCTCCCAATTTGAGTTCAGGAACGCACTCTTTTGGGTTCTCGAACCCGTTCGAGGCGGGAACTCGATGTGATTGATGGTCCATTTATCATCTTCATAGCCATCAGGCAGGCCAACTTTTTCATGCTGCCAGGCGCCACCATATTCAAGCTTGAAATTTCCAGGGCCGACGTCGATTTTACTTTCGTTTGAAACCGTCACACCGTCACGAACGGTCTGAGACCAGCTGTAGCTTTCTGTGGTGATCCCACTCACAGTCAGTAAGTTGGTCGCACGGTGGTCCATATCTGTGCGGAATAGATCAACCTTGAGATTAATCAAATCACTTTCCGGGTCCCAACGATAGCGCGCTGTCCAGGTTTTCAGATTCAATGTATCGAGTTCCGACTGATATCCGCCAACAGCGCTGGTGTGAGTACCAAGGCGCGTCGGCATAATTTCACCATAAGTGCTGTCAAAATCCATGTAACCCAGCTCAAGGGCGTGATCATCTCCAAAACGGAAATTTCCTTTAAACAACAATGATTTGTTGTCAGTGGACGTATTCAGGATTTCTTCGCCACCCTTCCACGGAGATAGTCCTTCATATCCAATTGTTTGGTAGCCATACTCTGTGCCTAGATCAACAAAGTGTGGTTGACCCTTGCCATGCTCTCCCGAAAAATAGTTGCCATTTTTACGCCGTGCATAAGCCGCAACCAAGTCCACATTCTCGGAGGTAAAGGCACCTGCAATACTGCCGTTACCACCTGTAGGATCAAGCAAACCCGGCCTGTCCATGTTGCCACCATCGCGCACCACCGGTGTCGTCCGCTCTGGGAAACGGCCGCCTAACATGCCACCTTCCGTGAATACTGACGGTACGGAGGTACTGTTGCTATTATAGCCGCCGCGCAAGCGCACGCCGAATTGTCTTCCCGGAAGCAAAATGTCATCGACTGAAATAGTCTGCATCCGAACGATGCCACCAATTGCCCCTGTAGCGTCAGCGCCCGAGCTTGCCCCTTTCTCGATTGCGACTTCGCCAATCAGGTCCGGATCAACATAGCTGCCTGATCGCGCGCCATTGTAACCGCGATATACCGTCTGCTCCTGCGATGCGCCGTCAATCACCACAGGCACACGGCCTTGACCCTGCATCCCACGAATATTGACATCAAGCGCGCCCGAATTCCGACTATCCCCATTGAGAACGCCGGGAATCCCGCCGAGGAAATCCCCGACAGAGGTGCCTCTTCTTTGCTCTATTTCGTCGCTTGAGATGTAAGCGACAGACCCCGCAGATGTGTAGGCGTCATCATGACTTCCTAATACCCCATGTCCGCCGCTCACCGTAATTGTTTCGAGCAGGGTTGTGCCTGACGAGTCAGGACTGTTTTCTGAGAATGCACCGGTGGTCAACGCTGCTGTTGAGGGGCCTGTCATCCGGATATTGAGTTTGGTGCCTGAGAGCAGTGTTCTCAGTGCTGCGGCGGCAGTCATCGAACCATTGACAGCCGATGATGTCTTGCCCTCAATGACCTGCGCTGAAAAGCCGACCTGCCAGCCTGTCGTTCTGAGAAAGGCTTTGAGTGCTTCGTTTAATGGCTGCGCGGGAATTGAGAAATTTGTTGCACCGTTTTCCTGCTGTTGTGCAAGGGCATTGACCGGAATGACCGAAACACCAGCAGTTAATACGGTCGTTGATATGAGACACAACATCACGCCGCCCCTGATACTGCAACGCCCTGTTCCTCTCATGGCAGTGCCAGGGCATGAATGGTTGCTCAACTGCATTTCTGTTAGTCCCTCTTGCGTCAAATATCGGTGCTGCAAACTCAGGCACACCATCTCCTGCAACATCTGACGAACGGGAGACGCGAGATTCACAAAAATAGTTGATTTTTTAATTCATAATTAAAATACCACCGGGAAGCCGGTAGACGTCACTGTCAGTAGCCGCTGCAAGTGAACGTAGAATTCCTTCAGGGTTATCAATGCGGTAATCGCCGCTCACCAATGCTGATCTGAGGCTCTGGCGCGTTATAAGAATCGAATGAGGATAATAGCGTGCGACTTGCGCAACGACTGTTTCGAGCCGTTGAGAGGAAAATGTCATCCTGCCATTAAGCCAGGCCAATGAGGTTTCGATATTGGCCTGCTTAACCGGAGAAAGCGTATCCGGTCCCGCCGTCACTTCCTGGCCAGGGGTTAACTCAACAAATCGGGCAGAATTGTCTGTAAGGGCTACCTGAACCTTACCGCGCTTCAGCGTGACAATATCGCGGTCATCATTCGCCAGCACGGTAAAGGCAGTGCCTTTGACTTCTGTGATTGAGAACTGAGCGGTCACGATGAATGGGTGATCATCATCTTTGAGTACGTCAAAATAAGCTTCTCCCTGCAAAAGGCTGACAACACGCTTTCCATCCCTAAAATCAAGGGCCACGGCGGAGGCGGTATTGAGAAGCATCTGTGAACCATCCGGAAGCGTGACCGTTTTTTGCTGTCCCGCATAGGTCAGATAATCCGAGCGCCATTCCAGCATCAGAGCCGGATACTGATAAATGCCCACTGCGATGAATAGGACCGCAGCAATGCCCGTTGCAGCCTGCATGAAGCTGCGCAGCTTTTTGTGATGAGGTGGCTGCAAATGAACGATGTTTGTATCGGCCGTTTCCGTGCTGTGAAGCGATTTAAGTTTCGCTGTGGCCTGATCGAGTTCCGGCAGATCCCACATGTCGGCTATCTTTGCAAAAGCCTCTGCATGTTCCGGATTAGCTGACAGCCACTTTTGAAACGTCAATTCCAGATCAGCATCGTCTGGCTGCGCTTCCAGTTTAATAAACCAGTCCATCGCCGCATCCAGAACAGGATCGGCATGCTGATATAATTCGGGCTCACCATCTGTGTGTCCAGCTTTATTGTTGTTCACCGCAGACCACCCGTGCAAAACTGTTTTGGCAACGTCCATAATAAGGAAGACGTTTCAAAAATTGAAAATTCACAATCTCCCTTTCCATAAGCATGGCATATTTACTCCCGGTCTATGCGGGCAAGCGCATCATGACAATGTCCCATAGCCATCTTGAGATCATTAAAAACCGTATTTGCTGAGACACCAAGATGATCGGCAATATCTTTGTGGGACCACTTATTTAAACGACTGAGAAGCCATATTTTCTGCGCACGTTCCGGCAATCCATATAATGCCTTATCTAGTAATTGCAGTCTTTCACGCTGCAGCGCGTAAGTTTCAGGCGAAGGCGTATCAGAAGCGACGTTGTTTTTCTCAATCTCTGTCGCATTCGAGTTTTCGAACCGCTTCCGCATATCACGATGGCGGATGTGATCAATTGCGAGATTGCGTGCGGTACGGTGGAGAAAGGCTTCTAAATGTTCTACTGATCCTGCATCAACAGCCTTACGTGCTCGAATATAGATCTCTTGTGTGAGGTCTTCCGCTGCGTTCTTATCGCGAACAATCCTCATAACCTTCGCTAGAAGTGACCGACGTTGACTGAGAAAAATTTGATTGAAAAGTGCTGTCATTACTTCTCATATGGCTCGATAGATTGCGGCATGATTAGATCGAGCTTTATGACTTATCAACTGAATGCCCCTAAGTCGTGATTTCGGCTTCAATCGCCGATATAGGCACGGGTTAATATATTCCTGATTATAAATGTCAAGTTTTTGAAACGACGGTTACTCATTTTTGTCTTTGCTTCGAGCATGCGTTCCTACAACTGCTCCACAGGCGATATCGAAACCCGATCGTAGAAGGCTTCCTGTTCCCTGTGGTCCGCACAAGCGGCGGCTCGATTCTATCTGGCCCCTGCCCGATTATGAACGACAACGGCGCTCTGATACGCTGTGGCCAGTGCGGTTGGAAGTGGAGCATATCAGGTCGTGTTCATCGGTCGACATTAGCGCCGAGATGCCGCTCTCAGCAGCGATCAAGAGATGTTGATCGAAAGGATGTACACCGATCCGCAGTCCGCAGAATTAATGTAGACGACCCTTTCGGAAACTGAATAGCACTTTTCGAAAAAGTCTATTTCGAATTATTGCCGCAACGCAGAGCATGTAGTCACTGACTCAGATCGTATGAGATAAACCTACGTGTGAGTGAAATACCGCTCACGGGCAGATTGTTTGGCGACTATCTGACTTAGAGTGAGAGTGAAGAGCATCCGGCGCGTCTCGGGCGGTTGTAACCAGGTGAGTACTGTTCTTCGAAATCGTGACTACCGGTCGTTAGAGTGAGCAACCAGAAACATGTTGATAATGGCATCATTTGGTGCTATTTATGACGCCTCAGCAGGGAGTCGGATTATGCGCTCAACCATCAACCTTGATGATAATCTTTTAGAAAAAGCCAGATTGTTGACCGGCACGAAAGAGACAGCTGCTTTAGTCCGGCAAGCGCTGGAGACACTTGTGCGTCTGGAGAGCGGTAAACGCCTTATCGCCCTTGGAGGCACAATGCCGGACGTTGAGGCAGCCCCTCGCCGCCGGAGCTCAGTGACGAAGTGATATTGGCAGACTCTTCAATCTGGATTGACCATTTCCGCGGCGGCGATAATGAGCTCATGAAGATTATCGGTGATGATCTTTTGCTTTGCCATCCAGCGATTATTGGGGAACTTGCGTTGGGCAGCCTCCGGGACAGGACGAGTGTCTTGGCTTTTTTGAATGTGCAGCGTGAAGCTCCAGTCGCAACACATCATGAAGTCATGACAATGATTGAAAAGCACTGCATTTTTAGTATGGGCATTGGCTATACTGATGCCCAACTGCTGGCATCCGTTCTTCTCGACCGGCGAACTTCACTGTGGACCCGAGACAAGCGCTTAAAGGTTGCGGCTGAAAGAGCCGGCGCACGGCTTTACGAGCCGCTTCACGATTAACTATGAAACGACATTATCCATTTCACGGTTGGTTTTGAGGAAAAAATTGCGATCAAAATTTAAAATGATCAATCCAATCATCTGATTGCCAGTCAGAATCTTTGGGTCTCGATCAGCGCCTTTCCACGCAAACAAACGTTCCACATTGCTGCCCGGCAGGGCCGCGATATAGGCTTTGACCGGCGCATTACCTTCGCCTTTTTGGATGTTAATGTGAGCGCCGGATGGGTGTTTTATTTCGTCTCGTACCACTCAGGAGGAATGTTAGAGCATTTTGCGCAACAATGTGAAATGGATTTGCGTCATAGGCCGCTCTGGGCCAATCCGGACAGCGCTCAGGCGCGCTGCCCAACATATCGTCCGACAGCAGCCGGAACGGTCATGCCCTTTTGGGAAAGCGTGAGGTCTTCCAGTATTTGCAGAATGACAGGATCAGCAGCAACCGCTTTTCCTGCTTTCGTATCGACATGGAGCAACATCTGTTCCGCGCTTGCCAGTTCTGTCTCACCGCGTTTCAGCGAATGGATCAGGTGAATGCGCTTTGCATCGAAGGAAAGAAGCTGTGTGTCGACATGCAACGCGTCACCAGCTTTGGCTTCATCGCGATGCATGATGTGGGTTTCGACGGTATAGTAACTGTGGCCACCGTCCAGATAGGCGGCATCGACACCGGTGTGCGCGAGAAACTGGTCGGTGGTCTGCCCGAAAAGATCGAGATACCGGTGCTCGGTCATGTGGCCATTATAGTCGATCCATTCGGGGATCACACGGACGTCGAGCAGCCGCAGCGCACCAGAATGGGGCCTAGCCTCGCCATCGGTTGCGTCGAGCTGCGCTGTATATTCGTTCAGAAGCGCGCCTGCACCCCAGCCTTTGCCTTGCTGTTGCTGGGAGAGGGCGCGGATAATGGCCACCAGATTGGCGTCGCGAATGGATTCAAGATCGCGGATCGACAGGTTTTCGTTCTGCGCGTCGGACTGGCTGGCAATACGGCCTATCAGCGCGTCATCCAGCTCAGGAACATCTGTCAGTTTCGTCCACGGCCATTGCAGCGCGGGGCCAAACTGCGCCAGAAAGTGCTTCATCCCGGCCGGACCGCCGGCGATGCGATAGGTCTGGAACAAGCCCATCTGCGCCCAGCGCAAACCAAACGAATAGCGGATGATATTGTCGATCTGCTCGACCGTGGCGATGCCGTCTTTGACGAGCCAAAGCGCTTCGCGCCACAAGGCTTCCAGCAAGCGGTCCCCGACAAAGGCATCTATTTCCTTTTCGAGAATGACGGCTTCCATACCCGTGTGGCGGTACACAGCAGCGGCCTTTTCTATGGCCTGCCGGGCGGTCTTTTCCCCCGGTACGAGTTCCACCAGAGGCAGTAGATAGACCGGATTATAGGGGTGCGCGATGATCAGCCGTTCCGGGTGCTGCAAGGGGGCTTGCAGCTTGCTTGGCAGGAAGCCGGAGGTGGATGATGCGATCAGTGCATCGCTCGAACAGGATGCCTCGATCTCCTTTAGAACGGAGAGCTTCAGGTCGAGTCTTTCGGGCACGCTTTCCTGAATCAGTATCGCATCGCGTACAGCATCGGCCAGCGAAGGCGCAAAGGAAAGCCTGCCTTCATCCGGCAGGTGCTTTGGGGTAAGGGCGGACAGGGAGCGCCGGGCATTGTCGAGAATGTACTCGGTTGTGGCCTGTGCGTCCGGCGACGGGTCATAGACGGCAACATCATAGCCGTTGAGAAGAAAGCGCGCGGCCCAGCCGCTGCCGATGACGCCGCTGCCGATGCAGGCGATCTTGGGAGGACGATTGTTCATGGGTCTCACCAACGCATCTTGAGGTTGAGCTTTTCGCGAACTTCAGCGGGCGTGAGTATCTTGGACCCCATATTGACCGCAATGTTTCTGGCGCGTTCCACCAGATCGCCATTGGAGGCGAGGACGCCCTTTTCGAGCCAGATATTGTCTTCGAGACCGACGCGGATATTGCCGCCAGCGAGCACCGCAAGCGCGGCATAAGGCAATTGGTTACGGCCAATGGAAAATGCCGAGAATATCCAGTTATCCGGCAGATTGTGGAGGATGGACACCAGCGTCGCGAGATCATCCGGTGCGCCCCATGGAATGCCCATGCACAATTGCACCATCACCGGGTCGTCAAGCAGGCCTTGCTGTTGCAGCCATTGGGCCAATGGCAGGTGACCCGTGTCGAAAATCTCGATTTCCGGGCGCACGCCCAAGCGCTGGATCTGCCCTGCCATCTCTTTCAGCATGGCAGGGGTGTTGGTCATCACATAGTCGCCTTCGCCGAAATTCATGGTGCCGCAATCAAGCGTGCAGATTTCCGGCAGAAGTGCTGCAATATGCGCAAGGCGCTCTGTCGCGCCCACCATATCGGTCTTCGAGGCATCCGGCGGCAGAGGCGCTTCGGCAGAACCGAAGACAAGATCGCCGCCAACGCCTGCGGTCAGGTTAAGCACGATATCCACGCCGGACGCCCGGATGTGGTCGACCACTTCGCGGAACAGTTCCACCTTGCGCGATGGTTCGCCCGTTTCGGGATCGCGCACATGGATATGCGCGATTGCGGCACCTGCTTCAGCGCTTTCAATCGCAGCATCGGCAATCTGCCTTGGCGTGATCGGCACCTTGGTGGAGCGATGTGTGGTGGCACCAGCGCCGGTAACGGCGGCTGTGATGAAGGTTTCGCGAGCGGGCTGCAAAGGCATGGTGATTTCCCTCGATTTTTGTCGAGCTTGACAGGTCGCAGATTGCTGAGATTATCATTTTACGAAATTAGTTTGGCGAAGAGCGAAGCGCGTGATCTTTGAACCATCCGATGAACAACTGTCTGTCACCTTGCTGGTTTTGCCGGATTGTTCGCTTATGTCATTGGCCGCGACGCTCGACCCGATGCGCGGCGCCAACCGCGTGACGGGTCGTTCGCTCTATTCGTGGCGGGTGGTGTCTCCGGATGGCAGCGACCCCATCACATCAAGCGGCTTGAGGGTCGGCGTCAATGGAACATTCGAGGCAACATCGCAGGATATCCTGATTATCGTCAGCGCATTTCATGCGCTGGAACACGCGACCCCAAAGCTTCTTGCGCAGTTGCGTCAGTCAGCCAAGCAGTCCCAATTGGTGATCGGTGTCGAGGCGGGTTCATGGGTGCTGGCAAAGGCCGGGCTGCTGAATGGCAGAAAAGCCACCACCCATTGGGAGGATCTGGAAGCCTTCTCGCAGCGGTTCCCGGATGTGGAAATGCAGTCGGACCGCTGGGTGCGCGACGGCACTTTTCTGACAACAGGGGGTGCGGCTCCTGCGCTCGACATGATGCTGGCGTTGATCCGTACCCGGCACGGCTATTCCATCGCGCTCGATGTTGCGAGCCTTTATGTCTATGACGAGGTGCGACAGGCTTCGGATGCGCAGCCGCTGGTGTCGCTGGGGCGGCTTTTGAAGCGCGAGCCGCGGTTGGCCGACGCCATCAAGATTATGGAAAGCCATATCGACCGACCGATCCCGGTGACGCGGATTGCAAGACGGCTCGGGCTTTCGACACGCAGCCTTGAAATGCTGTTTGCCAATGTGATCGGGCAATCGCCGGGCAATTATTATTTGTCACTTCGGCTCAAGGCTGCTCGACGCCTCATCCTCGATACGCATCTTTCTATGGCGGATACGGCGGAACAGACCGGCTTTTCGTCGATCAGTTCTCTTTCCCGCGCTTTCAAGCGGCATTTCGGACAGGCGCCGAGCAAGTTGCGGCAAAATTAGTTTTGGGGCTTAATAAGTATTACAGGCCGAGGCCGGATTTTACTTCAGCGAGCGCTGGCTTGCCGTCAAAAGTATTGAAGCCGTCGAGCCACGCGTCGAGCTGTGCCGGGTTCTCCTTGATCCATTTCGTGACTGCATCTTTGGCTTCCATCCCGTCATTGAGGATCATGTTCATCATGGTGCTTTCCATCTCGGTCGTGAACTTCAACTTTGACAGAAAATGCGACACATTCGGGCAGTCGATTGCATAGCCCTTGCGGGTCAACGTCTCGACCGTGGCGGCACCGTCATTGGGACCAAAGAGATTATCGCCGTTTTCCAGATAGGTCAGCTTGTAGCGAATGTTCATCGGATGTGGGGTCCATGCGAAGAATACCACCGGCTCATCCTTGCGCACGGCGTTTTGCACCTGTGACAGCATGGCCTGTTCGCTCGATTCCGCCAGCTGGAAATCCTTGAGATCGAAATTATTCTTCTCAATCATCGACTGGATCGTCGCATTGGCACTGCTGCCTGCTTCAATGCCGTAGATTTTTCCGCCGAGCTGGTCCTTGAATTTTGCTATGTCGGCATAAGTCTTGATGCCGAGATCCTTGCCCGTTGCGGCAAGACCGATCTTTGCATTTTCGAGATTGATACCGGCCTGCTCGATCTTCTTTCCTTCGAGATAGGGTTTGCGCGCTTCCTCCTGAAGCGGCATCCAGTTTCCAAGGAAGATATCGATCTGGCTATTTTCCAGTGACTGGAAGGTCACCGGTACTGAGAGGATTGTCGTCTGCGGTTGATATCCAGCCTTTTCAAGCAAAAGCGATGCGAGCGCAGTGGTTGCGGTGATATCGGTCCAGCCGACATCCGAGAATTTTGGTGCTTTACAGGATGCTGCTTCGGCTGCGACAGCCGGAGCAGCGGACAGGATTGCGATACAGGCCACCACCAAGTGATTGAGCTTCTTCATCATCTCTCCCCTTTGTTATTGTTGGGAACAATATGATAGGGAAAACTGACAAAGTCACTTTACGATTCACGCATCATTATTGGCAATTTAAGAAGCCTGTGCCGGATGAAAGCTGGATACGTCGAGTGGGAGAGCGCGTTTGCACTGACACACTTACGTTTCATTTGATGATCAAAGATAACTTCGTAAGCCCTCCTGTCGATGCAGACTGGACCACCCGTATTGAAAAGATAGGAACCACCTAGCCCTGTTGTTGAGCGAGGTGATGATTGCCTGTCAGGAGTGAATTCTGCGGAGCTTCAACGACCGCAATGGGGCCGGACGCTGACCGTCCGCTTATGCGTTATGAGCGGAGTTAGCTTTCATTCGGCAGCAGATCATGCCTGCGGCTAGCCGATCAGATTGTGGCCCTACATGAGCCTTTCCGCTCGCGCTCGCATTGCTGGCTCAAGTTCGAGTGAATGGCGCGCGATCTTGTCGAAACAGACGGACGTTGTCTCATTGATGGCGCGCAGGTCCCCATCAAGCGAACCAGCCATTATCTGGCGAAACGTGATTGATGAACGCCCCACCTTCAGCACCTGAGAGCGGATCGTCAGCAAATCCCCGGCGGGTACTTCCTTTTTGTAGTCCATAGTCGAGCACACATCCGCCCAACCGAAACCCTCATCCGGGATTTTCCCGGCTATGTGTCCCAGTAGCTGAAAGCTCGCATCGTCGAACATCCCCGCGTAGTGACGGACATTCATATGTCCCATGACGTCGCACATCCACGGATGTACAACGCCGATAAAAGACACAAGGCCGCTCATCGCGCCACCGACTGATAGCCGCCCAGGAAAGCGGTGAGATTGTCACCCAGCGCATCGCAAAGATAACCACCTTCCTGAACGATGACGGTTGGCAGCCGAAGCTTTGCAATCGCTTCGGCAATACGTCCGAAACCGCCAGTGGTAACCGACAATCCGCCGAATGGATCACCCTCAAACGGGTCAAGACCAAGTGCTACCACCAGCGCATCTGGCGCGAAGGCTTCGATGCGACGAAAAGCCGTATCGAGCGACGCGAGGAACTCGTCATCGCCAGATTTGCGCGGCAGAGGCAGATTGAGGTTGTAGCCAAGACCAGCCCCTTCACCGCGTTCATCGGCATGGCCCCAGAAGAATGGATAGAAGCGTAGAGGATCGGCGTGGATCGAGACAGTCAGCACATCGGGACGCGCATAGAAAATGCCTTGCGTCCCGTTGCCGTGGTGCAGATCGACATCGAGGATTGCGACGCGTTCAGCCTTCGAGCGTAGATGCTGGGCCGCGACTGCCGAATTATTGACGAAACAAAAGCCGCCAGCAACATCGGCAAAGGCATGATGCCCCGGTGGACGGCAGAGCGCATAGGCCGCCACCTCGCCCACAAGCACCGCATCGGCGGCGTCAACCGCGCTCCAGGCACTCCAGCACACGCTTTCCCATGTGTGTTCGGCTATCGGGCAAGCCGTATCGGCCATGTGATAGCCAACCTGCCCGACGGCGGATGCGGGATAGCGGCCGTCGCGCGCCAACGGATGAATGTTCGGAATGACCTCTTCCGAAGCCTCCTCGATGCGCCGCCAACGCGGATAGATATGCTGTAAGAACTCCAGATATTCCGGCGTATGAACGGCAGCTATCGGGCCAAGACCGTGATTGTGCGGACGGATAATCTCGCAGCCCGCAGCCCTCGCGCCGGAGAGCAAGCGCTCGACGCGCTCCGGTTGCTCGGGGTTCGGCTTCGGCGCGCCGCTGGAAAGAAAGGCTTTCGGGTCGTGACGCTTTTGCTCGACAGCGTAGAAGGCTTTCATGACTGCTCCCTAATTTGCATTGATACGCGCCAGACGGGCAAAATCCTCGCCATAAGCGCCATGATCGAGGTCGGCTTCCATCCAGCCAATACCCAGCCGTTGGTAAAATCGTTGCGCGGCAACATTGTCCCGATCCACCGCCAGCCGCAGATAGACGCCGCCGCGTGTTGTCGACCATGATGCAACATGGCGAAGCAAAATCTCGCCTACCCGCCGACCGCGAAACCCTTCATCGACATAGAGGTCCTGCACAAAGACACCGGGCTTTCCAAGCCATGTCGAGAAAATCGGAAAGAACAGCGCCAGTCCTGCAAATACCTCGTCCACCTCGGCGATCAGGCTGGTAAAAGCTGCGTTGGGACCAAAGCCGTGGCGGCGAAAGTCTTCTACCGTACTGGAGACTTTGTCTGCGGCACCCAGCCCCGCAGCCATCGCGCGGATCGCCTCGTGAATCTGTTCCGCATCGGCAGGTTCGGCTAGCCGGATCACAACGCCCGCTTTGCTATCCAACACAATCTTTGGCATCAGAACGCCACCCTGTCTCCACCCTTCAGGCCCAGATAGTCGCGCGCCTCGTCGGGTGTGGCAACTTCCAGCGACAAGCCGTCAAGGATGCTACGGATGCGCCGCACCTGATCGGCATTGCTCTTGGCCAGTTTTCCCCGTCCGTCATAGAGGCTGTCTTCCAGACCGACACGCACATTTCCGCCCATGGCCGCCGCCATTGTAATCATCGGAATCTGGTGTCGCCCTGCCGCCAGAACCGAGAAGGAATAGTCGTCGCCGAACAGCTTGTCTGCAATGCGCTTCATGTGCACGAGATTGTCCGGGTCTGCACCGATACCGCCCAGAATACCGAAGACAAACTGGATGAACAGATGACCAGTCACCAGTCCACGGTCACGGAAATGGGCCAGTGAGTAGAGATGCCCGACATCATAGCATTCAAACTCGAAGCGCGTGCCGCAGCCTTGACCGAGACTGGTCAGAATGCCTTCCATATCCGCAAAGGTGTTCTTGAAGATCGAATGGCGCGTTGCCTCCAACAATTCCGGTTCCCATGCGTGCTTCCACTCGCGTGGCTTGTCGAGGGCTGGAAACAGCGCGAAATTCATCGAGCCCATATTGAGCGAGCACATTTCCGGTTGCGCCTTGAGCGGCGCGGCCAGCCGGTCATCCAGCGTCATCAATGACGACCCGCCAGTGGAAATATTCACCACGGCCGCAGTCGATTGTTTGATGCGGGGCAGGAACTGCATGAACAGGTCCGGATTGGCGGACGGTCTGCCATCATGCGGATCGCGGGCATGGAGATGCAGGATGGATGCGCCCGCTTCCGCCGCCGCGATAGCTTCGCTGGCGATCTCCTCCGGCGTAACCGGCAAGTGCGGCGACATGGTTGGAGTGTGCACGGAGCCCGTCACTGCGCAGGTGATGATCACCTTGCGCTGTGTTTTCTTCTTCTCGGTCATGATCCGGTTTCCTTATGCGTTCACGGGCAGCTTGAGTTCACGCGCCAGAACCTCCAGCGTATCGCCGAGGATCGCGGTGATCTCGCCGACCTGTTCTTGACTTATGATCATCGGAGGACAGACGAGGAAGTGATCGCCTTCAACACCACCCCGCGTGCGGCGCGAATAGATGATCAGACCGCGCTCATAGGCAAGATCGACCATGCGCTGATGGGCGTTCAGTTCCTTCGGCAACGGCTTCATGGTCTCGGGATCGGACATGAATTCGGCGGCCAGCAACAACCCCTTACCGCGCACATCACCGATGAACGGGAAGCGCTTCGCCAGTCCTTCCAGCTCGCCCTTCAGCGCATCGCCCATATGGGCGGCATTGCCGACCAGATCGAGACGATCAATCTCCTGAAGCACCGCCTTGCCTGCCGCGCAAGCCAGCGGATTGCCCGCATAAGTGAAGCCGTGCAGGAAGCCGCCAGCATCCAGAACCGGCTGCACAATGCGTCCGGGCGCCGCCATTGCGCCAAGCGGGCAATAACCGGAGGCGAAACCCTTCGAAAGCGCGATGAGATCGGGCTTGCAGTTCCAGTGGTCGCCGCCCAGAAACTTGCCGGTACGTCCCGCTCCGCTCATCACCTCGTCGTGGATGAGCAGGATGCCATAACGGTTGCAGATTTCGCGGATACGCGGATAGTAACTGTCGGGCGCAACCAGCGCGCCGGTCGATGCTCCACCGATCGGCTCCATGATAAAGGCGAGTACGCTTTCGGGCCCCTCTTCCTGAATCTTCTCCTCCAGCATGTCGGCATATTTCTGGCCGCGTTGTTCCATCGTGAGATTGTCGCGGTCGAGATAGGCAGTCGGTGCAGGGACTTTCGGCATTTCGCGCATGATGGGTGCGAAAGGCTCGCTCAAAGCCGCATAACCGGTGACCGCCAGCGCCCCAAGCGTACCGCCGTGGTAAGACGGAAACCGCGAAATCACTTTCCAGCGTGTGCACTGCCCGGTCGCAACCGCCCATTGGCGGGCAAGCTTGATGCAGGATTCCACCGCTTCCGAACCACCGGACACAAAGAAGATCTTATCCAGACCTTCCGGCATACGTTCGGCAGCCATCCGCGCCAGATCTTCCGCCGGCTCGTTTTCGAAATGGAGCCGATAAGCGAAGGTGACGCGATCCATCTGCTCTTTCATGGCGTCGAGCACGTTGCGATTGCCGTGGCCGATATTGACCACCATCGCGCCGCTAGACCCGTCGATGACCCGGCGTCCGTTCTTATCCCAGATGTAGATACCTTCGGCCCGATCCACCAGCGGCCTGCGCAGGCGCGACTGGTAGAAAAGATGCGATGCCGGGCGTTCGTTCTGTGCTTTTGTGTTGAGCATGGCGTTACTCTGTCAGCGCTTGAGATATTGGTTGAGAACATTGGCGGTCACACGTTCGACCATGCGGTCGCCACGTTTGAGAGCCGCGACCCACTCGCAGCTTCCGGCGTGGAAAACCTCGCCCTTGCCGCGTGGGAAATTGACGATCATGCCGCAGCCGCGCTTGATGCGTTCGACGGCTGCATCGCCATTGTCGCCGAGCAGCGTATCGGCCACGAATTTGGCATCGGCATCCGAGAGGAACTGGTCGTCGGCTGGAATATCCGTGCTCTCTTCCTTGAGAGACGACATGCCAAGCGCCAGAATCTGCAATCCATCGGGTGCGCCGCTGCCTTCCTCCGGTTCGGGCAGACCGCCCCGGATCACATAGTCGAGCCCGTCGACCTCGTAGCCGAAGGCATGACCGTCAGCACCCAGGAGATCACCGTAATAGATGCCGGTTCCCGCAAAGGCCCAATGTTCCGGGCGATAGACCGGAAAACCGCGCACGCCACGCGGGGCGCAACCACCCCAGCCGACATAAAGCCCGCGCAGCGCATTGAGGCCGAAGGTTTCGGCAGCAGGCCGTCCGGCTTCCGTCGCTTCCCAGCAACCGCTGGTGCGCCGTGGATCGGCAGAGCGATAGACCGGGTCTTCGGCGCGGGCGCGATATTTATAGCAAGTCTGGCGCTTGCCATCATCTTCAAGCCGCGTCTGCCACATGAAGTTGCCCGCAAAACGGGCCGCACGACCGCCGCCATCGACATAATGATCGACGGCATCGCGCATTTCCCATGTCCAATATTCGTCGTGACCGACAAAGGCCACGCAATCATAACCGTCGAGGATTTCCGGCGAGAAATGCAACTCATGCTGGCTGGCGAGATCAATCGCAAAGCCTTCCCGTTCAGCCCAGCGGAAGAACAGGCTGTCATAGCTGGCCCAGCCGGATGAGGCATATTTCTTGGAATAGCCATTGGCAAAGGCCCATTCCATATGCGGATAGCGTGGAGGGGCGGCAGGCCGCGTCACAAACTCCAGCGGCACGCGGGGCGCATCGGACGGTAACAGCGCGAAGCCACGGCAGAACGGACGCTCGATACTTACCGTCGTCGCATATTGATCGCCATTCAGCCCGGTAATGCCCTGATAGTGGTTGGAACCGCCCCAGGTATTATAGGCCGTCCACGTGCCGGTCGCTGCAACCTGCAGGATACGACCGGGCTTACGGCCTGCCACAGGACGCAGGATGAACAGATGGTGGCAATGGATCAGCTGACCGTCATTGCCTTCGGCTTGCAGCGTAATGCGATAGGCGCCGGAAGGCCAAGTCTCATCCGTCTTGAACGAAAATGTCGTCTCCCAGCCGCAGCCCACAACGGAACATTGGGCTGGCGTTTCCTGCCATTTGCAGTCTATCCCACGCTTTGAGAAGACAGGCGTTTCAACCGCACCATCGCGCACGATTTCGATATCGAAGCGCGAGGCGGTCGCACTCACCTGCAAATGAACCGTTGTGCCCGGCAGATAAGAATAGGCATCGGTGTAGCACCAGATTTCGCCACGCGGCCCGTCCATGCCGGGATATTCATAATAATGGCCAAGCACGGCTTCGCGTCGCTGCGCCGGGCTCAGCCCGAAATCGGGAAATTCCCCAAGATCGGCAAACTCGTTGGCGTTTCTCTCGTTCATGCCATCACCTCACGCGGCCAGATATTTCTTGAGGAAGGAGCGGGTACGCTCCTGCGCCGGATTGCTCAAAATCTGATCCGGCGGCCCCTCTTCCACCACCACACCGCCATCCATGAACAGGATGCGATCTGCCACTTCGCCCGCAAATCGCATCTCATGCGTGACGATCAGCATCGTCATATGGTCAGCGGCGAGCTGCTTCATGACGGCATTGACCTCGTCCACCAGCTCGGGATCGAGTGCCGAAGTCGCTTCGTCGAACAGCATCACTTTCGGCTGCATGGCGAGCGCACGGGCAATCGCCACACGCTGCTTCTGACCGCCGGACAGCCGCGAGGGGTAGACGTCGATCTTGTCGGCAAGCCCGACCTTTTTCAAAAGCTCCAGCGCCAGCGTACGAGCAGCGTCCTTCGTCATGCCCTTGAGCTTGATGGGGCCGAGCGTGATGTTTTCCAGCACTGTCAGATGTGGAAACAGGTTGAAGTGCTGAAACACCATGCCCATCTGCTGACGCACGGCATTGATGTGTTTCTCGAAAGCCTGCCCGGTGAGAGGTTGATTGACCTGCATGCCATCAAGCCAGACTTCACCGCCATTCAGCGTTTCAAGATGATTGATCGAGCGCAGAAGCGTGCTCTTGCCGGAGCCGCTGGGGCCGATGATGGCGACGATCTGGCCACGCGCCACGGAAAGGTCGATACCTTTCAACACTTCCAGCTCGCCGTAGGCTTTGCGGGCGCCCTTCACTTCGACCATCGGTTTTGCGGTTTTGGGGCTGCTCATCGGGTGACCTCCACTTTTCTTTCAATGCGCCGCAGGCTGGCTTCCAGAACCAGATTGACCACGTAGTAGATGGCGGCGATGGTGATGTAGAATTCGAACGGGCTGAAGGTTTCGCTGATGGCAAGCTGCGCGCTATGTACCAGTTCGGCAATGCCGATGATCGAAACCAGCGACGTATCCTTCAAAAGAACGATCATATTGTTGCCGATGGGGGGGATCGTATTGCGCACCGCCTGCGGAATGACGATGTAGCGCAAAGCCTGACCATGGCTGAAGCCGATGGAACGCGCGCCTTCCATTTGACCCGGATCGACCGCCACGATACCCGCGCGGATGATATCGGCATTATAGACGGCAAAGTGGAGGCTAAGGCCGATGATGCCCGCGCCAAGTGCCGGAATATCGATACCGACCTGAACCAGCCCGAAATAGATCAGGAACAGCTGCAACAGAAGCGGCGTTCCCATGAACAGCCACATGAAGAACCGCACCGGCCATGCGAGAATCTTAGGCGCGTACAGCACCACGAGCGCAAATGCGATGCCGAGTACGAAGCTGAGGAAAGCCGACGCCACGGTCAGAACCAGCGTCCACCAAAGTCCTGTCAAAAGCAGATCCGTATAGGGAGCAACGATGCTGAAATCGAGAACTTGCATCCAGTCCTCCCTCACTGCGCCGCGAAGCGCTTGTCGAGAAGATCGACCCCGCGCGCCACGATGTAGATGATGATCATGTAGAGAACGGCTGCAACGCCGAAAATCTCGAACGGTTTGTAGGTTGAACCGATGAAACGCTGCGCCGTATAGGTCAGTTCAACCACTGAAATGGTGGAAACCAGCGCAGAGCCCTTCAGGAGCGCAATCGTATTGATACCGAGAGGGCGGATCATCAGCCGGGCTGCCTGCGGCAGCACGACGAACCGCATCGTCTGCCCTCGCCCAAAGCCGATGGAACGGGCAGCTTCCATCTGGCCGCGATCAACGCTCTGAATTGCGCCGCGGATCGATTCCGACATGTATGCGCCGATATTCAGCCCCAGACCGATGACACCGGCGGCAAACGGTTCCAGATTAATGCCAATCTGTGGCCCGCCGAAATAGAGAATGAAGAGCTGCACAAGGCAAGGTGTGCCGCGAAAGACGCTCACATAGGCTGCCGCAAGCCATCGCAGGATGACCGAGCGGGACAGACGCCCGTTAACGAGGACCGCCGCGACGGCCAGACCCAACACCAGGGCCAGAGCAGAAATTTGGACAGTCACCCATGCCGCCTCCAGAAAAAACGGGAGGACGCGCTGCATCAACGCAAAATCCATCGGAAAACTCCGGTCAATCGGTTCTCAACCGGCCCGGACATATGCCAGGCCGGGATGACGCATCAGCGAATATCGCTGCCGACCCATTGCATCGAGATCTTCTCATAGGTGCCATCGGCCATGATCTCGTCGAGAGCCTTCTGCATTGCAGCCTTCAGCTCTGGATTGTTCTTGCGGATGGCGATACCGATCGCAACGCTGCCGCCTTCGATATCAGGCGTATCGAGCCTGCGGACCTTCTGGCCGGTTTCCTTGATCGCCACCATGACCGGGATGTTGTCGACGACGATGGCGTCGACACGACCGGCATTCAGTTCGAGCATCAGCTCCGGCAGACCCTTATAGGTGCGAATCGTCCAGCCCCCCTGTTCGCGCGCCCATTTTTCATGGGTTTCACCAAGCGTTACGCCCAGTGTCTTGCCCTTGAGATCGTCGAGCTTTTGAACTGCGGAGTCTTCCTTCAAGAAAACCGCGCGGCCCGCATGATAGTAAGGTCCCACGAAATCCACGACCTTCTCGCGTTCCGGCGTAATCGTCATGGAGCCAACCACCGTATCGAACTTGCCTGCCCGAAGGCCGGCGACAATACCATCCCATGCGGTGGTGATAAGCTGTGGCTTGAGCTGCATGCGCTCGGCAATCGCCGCCCCGATGGAAGCGTCGAAACCCACGACTTCGTTCTTCTCATTGACGAAATTGAACGGCGGGTACTGGCCGCTCATGGCGATCTTCAACTCGCCCGCTGCCTTGATCTTTGCAAGATCATCCGCCTGCGCAGGCGCAACCGCAAAAACTGCGGTGGCGGCAATCGCGGCCGCGGCAATGAAACCCGTGAATTTGTTAAACATGCTGTTCCCGACTTCCCTTTGTTTGTTTTTCTTGAGGCTTTTTGATGCCTTCCAATATTCATGATTGCTTTTATGGATGCATTTCGCAAATAGATAATGGGAATAGATTGCATAGATTTCATGAATGGATGACCTCATGTCGCTGCATCGCCCTGAACGCCTTGTCTGGGATCTAGACTGGAACCTTCTGCGCAGTTTTGTGGTAATTGCGGAGGTGAAAAGCATCACGCGCGCGGCAGAGCGTCTCAACCTCAAACAACCAAGCGTAAGCAATGCGTTGCGCCGATTGGAAGACCGCATCGGCCAGCGGCTGGTGGAGCGTGACGCAACCCATTTTGAGCTGACGGACGTTGGCAAACTGCTTTACGAACAGAGCATTGAGGTCTTCGGCGCCATTTCACAGCTGCCGCAACTGGTGCGCGGTGTCGGTGACAATGTGACTGGCCATGTCACCATCTCTGTCGCCAGCCACATCATATCGCCGATCTTCGATCAGGCGCTCGCGCTGTTTCATGAACAGCATCCCAATGCGACACTGACGATCAACGTGTCCGCCAGTACAGAAGTCGCGCGGCTTGTGCGCGAGAAGCGCGCTTCTTTCGGCCTTGGTCTGGTGAGTAATCGCGACCCCGCGCTCGACTACACCATGGCCTATCGTGAGTTCTTCGGGTTTTTCTGCGGGCCCCGGCACCGGATGTTCGGCCAGTCCGGACTGACCCTTGCCGATCTGAAGGGAGAACCATCGGTTTCGTTCCAGACAGATCATATTGCAGACGCGCTGCGACCCGTAGCCCTGTTGCGCAGTGAGGCACGACTTTCACCGGATGTGGTCGGCACCTCGTCGAGCCTCGAAGAAGTGCGCAGGATGATCATCACCGGGCTTGGCATCGGTCCACTTCCATTGCATGTCGCGCGACGCGAGATCGATGACGGCCTTCTCTGGCGTCTGCCGCCTTACGACGACCCACCAGCCATCGATGTTTTCCTGATCCACAATCCTGAAGCCAACCTCAACAAGGCCGAAAAGGCCATGCTGGCCGGACTGAAATCTATCATTGGATCAACGCCCCTTGAGGAGCGCATCTACCAGGATTGAGCCCCCCAAGCCCCTATCTTCACGGCTGCGCAAGCAGCGTTTCATGATAGGCCCAGAACTCGTCTATGAACCGTTGAGCCAGACTGTTATCAGGACCGTTACTGCGCCGGATGACCAGAAATCCTGCGTCGACAAAGCTTGTGAAAGGCCGGATCGCCACACCGCGCCCGCGAAAATCCGTTGCCGACGACGGGTCGATGATCGTTATGCCGACACCTTCGGCCACAAGCGTCAGCGCTGTGTGCGACAGGCGTGTCTCAATGGTGGCCGACCGTGGAATGCGCGCAAGCGCAACTTCCACACGCATGGCAAACAGCGACCCCGGCTCCAGAGTGATCATACGTTCATCAGCGAGATCATCCGGTGAAACCTCCGGATAGTCTGCAAGACGATGCCTCAGCGGGACAGCGACAACCGCCGGTATCGCCCGGGTTTCAATATTGAAACCGGGTCTGTCAAGCGGACCATCGGCAAAGCCTAAATCGACCTGACCTGATGCGACGGCTTCGACCACCATTGCAGAGGGAATGCCATTGAGAGAGGCATGGATATTGGGCCTTTCCTTGAGAAAGCGGGCAAGGAAGCGCGGCATGATCCCGTTTGCAAGCGCGGGCATGGCCGCAATCCGCAACATGCCCGCATTCTGACGGCTAATCTCGTCGGCGAAACTACGGATGCGATTGAGCCCGACATAGGCCCGCTCGACCTCCTGCAACAGCGTCATGGCCGCCTGCGTAGGGATCAACTGGTTTCCGCGACGGTTGAAGAGCTTGAGTTTCGTGTCGATCTCAAAGTCGCGGATCAGGCGGCTCACAGCGGGCTGAGTGATCGACATCAGTTCCGCTGCAGCCGTCATTTTTCCAGTCAGCATGACGGTTCGGAACGCTTCGACCTGACGCAGGTTCATGTTTCACCATAATATTGGGTTATGCTCTGGGCTTCATTTCGAATTTGACTGTATTGAGCCCCGCTGTCAAACCACTCCCATAAACGTATCGGCGCGACGAAAGCACCGGACATAAAAAGGGAACAATGCAGTTGGGTGCGGTCAGCGCATATCTCGATTTGATGGGTTTTGCCGAAGACGGCTGGGGCTATGATATGCTCCGGGCCACCGGCATGACACTCGCGGTAGCCTTTTGCGGTTTCGCGGCAGGCGCAATATTCGGCATGATTGCCGCTGCCGCTTCATTCTCATCGCAGCGCATTCTCAGAATTGCGGCTGACGGCTATTCGACAGTGCTTCGCGGCATCCCCGATCTTCTGGTCATTTATCTGTTCTATTTCGGCAGCAGCGCCGTGTTGAGCCAGATTGGCGCGTTGTTCGGCGGGCAAGGTTTTGTCAGTGCGCCAATCTTCATCACCGGTGCACTGGCCATCGGTGTGGTATCGGGTGCTTATCAGGCCGAAGTTTATCGCGGCGCGGTGCTTGCACTCCCCAAAGGCGAAATCGAGGCTGCCAAAGCCTATGGCATGCCGCCGCGTCTGCTGTTTCGCCGCATCATGGTTCCGCAGGCGGCGCGCTTCGCCATTCCGGGCATCGGCAATGTGTGGCAGCTCGTCTTGAAAGAATCCGCGCTGATCTCGGTCGTTGGACTGGTTGAACTGATGCGTCAGGCGCAAATCGGCGCTGGATCAACCCGCAAGCCATTCACCTTCTTCCTGACCGCCGGGCTGCTTTATCTCGTCATCACATTCGCATCGGGCTTGCTGTTCAAGAATGCCGAAAGACGCGCGATGCGCGGCATCCGGAGGGTGGTATGAGCTTTCTCGACCTCCCATTCATGTTCGACAGTTTCGTTCAGCTTTGTCGCGGTATCCCGCTGACGCTTCAACTGATGGCACTATCAGTTATCAGCGGTGCCGTGCTGGCCACCATACTGGCCACGATGCGTCTGTCGGGCAATCGGGTACTGGACCTCATTGCGCGAGGTTATATCTTCGTGCTGCGCGGCACCCCGCTGCTGGTCCAGCTCTACATCATCTATTACGGTCTCAGCCAGTTTCCCGAACTGCGCCGGAGCTTTCTCTGGCCGTTTCTACGCGAACCCTATTGGTGCGCGGTGCTGGCTCTGGCACTCAATACAGCTGCCTATAGCGCCGAAATTATACGTGGCGGCGTTCTGTCGGTTGCGACCGGACAGATCGAAGCGGCGCGCGCTTATGGCATGAGCGGCTTTACACTCGTCCGTCGCATTCTGGCCCCGCAGGCTCTGCGGCAGATGCTGCCCGCCTATTCGAACGAAGTCATCTTGATGGTGAAGTCCACGGCGCTGGCATCAACCATCACAATGATGGAAGTGACAGGGCTGGCAGCCAAGCTGATTTCTACCACCTATCGCCCTGTCGAAGTCTTCATCTGTGCAGGCGCGATCTATCTCCTCCTGAACTTCGTCGTCACCAGAATCTTCAAACTGCTGGAATACCGCCTTTCGGCAGCCCAGCGTCAGCCTGTCATCGTGCAGGCCGCCGGAGGAAACTCATAATGCAACGTTTCGAAACGCCTGCGGTCGAGATCAAGAACCTCGAAAAATGCTACGGCGCGCACAAGGTTCTGCATTCAGTTTCCTTGCAGGCACATCAGGGTGAAGTCATCTCCATTCTCGGAGCATCAGGATCCGGCAAATCCACACTGCTGCGCTGCATCAATATGCTGGAAGTGCCGGATGCGGGCAGCGTGGCTATTCATGGAGAGGCGTATAAGCTCGACCAACAGCCGGGACGTGCGCCTCGTCCTGCTGATGCACAACAGGTTCAGCGGCTGCGCGGTCAGGCGACCATGGTGTTCCAGTCGTTTAATCTGTGGTCGCACCTGACCATCCTTGAAAATCTGATCGAGGCGCCTGTGTATGTGCAGAAGCGAAACCGGTCGGAGTGCATTACCGAAGCCGAAGCACTGCTGGAGCGGGTCGGCATAGCCGATAAGCGCAATTTCTATCCCGCGCATCTTTCCGGCGGCCAGCAGCAACGCGCCGCAATTGCCCGCGCGTTAGCGATGCGTCCGAAGATCATGCTGTTCGATGAACCAACCTCCGCCCTCGATCCCGAGCTGGTGGCCGAGGTGCTGAAGGTCATGCGCGATCTGGCGGCAGAGGGGCGCACCATGCTGGTCGTGACCCACGAGATGGGCTTCGCCCGCGATGTTTCCAGCCGTGTCGTGTTTCTGCGTCAGGGCGTGATTGAAGAAGAAGGCACGCCCGACGAGGTTTTTTACAACCCCAAAAGCGAACGGTTCCGGCAATTCATTTCCAAACAAAACACATGAACCGATCAATCGGCTTTCTAACAGAGGTGAACACATGAAACTGAAAATCGTCCTTTCTGTCCTCGGCGTTCTCGCCGTTGCTCCGACCGCGCATGCCGAAGATGTCGTGCGCATCGCTACCGAAGGTGCTTATGCGCCGTGGAATTTTTCCGGCCCGAATGGTGTGCTGGAAGGCTTCGAGATCGATCTCGCCAAAGACCTTTGCGAGCGCCTGAAAGCGAAATGCGAAATCACCGCGCAGAACTGGGACGGCATCATTCCGTCGCTGACCGCCGGCAAGTATGACGCCATCATGGCGGGCATGAGCATCACGCCGAAGCGTGAGGAGGTGATCGCGTTTTCGTCGCCTTATGCGGCAGCCATCAATTCCTTTGCAGTCATGGATGACAGCGACCTCGCCGATCTGCCGGAAGGCGGCAAGCCGCTGAATGTCGATTCCGATGCGGCCAAGCCGGTGCTCGAAGAAATTGTCAAAAAAATCAACGGCAAGACTGTCGGCGTTCAGGGTTCCACAACCGCTTCCGCCTTCATGGAACAGTATTTCAAGGATGGTGCGGACGTGCGCGAGTATAAAACCGCCGAGGAACACAATTTCGACCTGACCAGCGGTCGTGTGGATGCGGTTGTCGCCAATGCCACGGTTCTTGCTGCGGCTCTCGAAAAGGACGACATGAAGGGCGCGAAGCTGGCCGGGCCGCTGTTTTCCGGTAAGGTCTTCGGCATGATCGGCGTCGGTCTGCGCAAGGAAGATACCGCCCTGAAGGGTCGCTTCGATACAGCCATTCAGGCAGCGATTGCCGACGGCACGGTGAAAAAGCTTTCCGAGAAGTGGTTCAAAGTGGACGTCAGCCCACAAAACTGAGCCGACGCAATCGGGCCTGACCGCCGTCGGGCCCACCCCCTGACGACACTGTGACAACAGATTGAATTTACGAATGCGCAGATTGCCGGATCAGAACATAGTTATTATCGGAGCGGGACTGGTTGGCTCTGCCATCGCCTGGGGTCTCGCCCGATCCGGTCTGCGTCCAATGCTTCTTGATGGAGAAGACCTGTCCCTGCGCGCATCCCGTGCCAATTTCGCACTCATCTGGGTACAGGGCAAAGGCGTAGGCGCACCACACTATGCCCGTTGGACAATGCAATCTGCGCGCCTGTGGCCCGCTTTCGCAGACGAGTTGCGGGATGTGACCGGTCTTGATGTCGCACTCAGACAGACCGGCGCTTTCACCTTTTGCCTCGACGAGCGTGAGCTTGCAATGTTTGCGGAAGACGTCGCGACAGTGGCGCGGGAACTTGGCAATGACGCTTCGGAACATGTCGTGCTCGACCATCAGGAAACGGCCAGAATGGTGCCCTCCATCGGGCGGGATGTGATCGGCTCGATCTATTCGCCGATGGACGGCGATGTAAATTCGTTGCGCCTGTTTCGCGCTTTGCATACGGGCATGATCAAACTCGGCGCTTCCTATGAACCGCATTGTGAAGTCTCGTCCATCACCCCGCAAAACGGCGGTTTTCTGTTAAGCGGTGCATGGGGTGAGGTCTTTGCCGAACGCGTCATTCTGGCTGCGGGCAACGGCAATGCAGAGCTTGCCAGGAGTGTCGGTCTTGAAGCGCCGGTCGTGCGCAGCAAAGGCCAAATTCTTGTAACGGAGAAATGCGCGCCCTTCTTCCCCTATACAGCGGCCACGCTGCGGCAGGCGGATGAAGGCGGCGTCATGATCGGCGACAGTCAGGAAACCCACACGGAGCGGATCGCCACCAATCAGGATATCAGCGCGGTTCTGGCCAACAGGGCAGTGCGGACATTCCCGCATCTGGCCGATGTCAATGTCATTCGCAGTTGGGCAGGGTTTCGGGTCAAGACACCGGACGGTCTGCCGATTTACGAACAATCCGAAAGCCACCCGGGCGCTTACGCCGTCATGTGCCATTCCGGCGTCACGCTTGCGGCCAACCACGCCTTGATCGTGGCGAAGGAAATAGCAGCCGATGCCAAACAACTTGCTGGTGATGCGTTCTCCGGCCGGAGGTTTCATGTCTCCTAAAATGTTCCTGAAAACTGAGACGCCAGAGGAAACCGTGACGATCACATTCGATGCGCGCACCTTGACGGTACCTGCCAATGTAACTGTCGCCGCAGCGCTGCTTGGAGAGGGTATCAACCGGCTTAGAAACAGCGTTGTTGGTGATCAGCCGCGAGCCCCCTATTGTCTGATGGGCATCTGTTTTGAATGTCTGGTCACCATTGATGGTGTGCAGAACCGCCAGGCGTGCATGACGCCTGTGGCCAATGGAATGGTCATTTCTTCCCAGTCCGGCGCGCGTCGGGTGGAACCATGACAACGATGCTCAAAAGAGTTTCCGATATTCATGCGCTCGACGCGTTTTATGACCTTGCCATTATCGGCGCGGGACCAGCAGGCATGTCGGCCGCCGCAGAGGCATGCGCCGCTGGCGCTAACGTGGTTCTGTTCGACGAAAACCCAGCCGCAGGCGGACAGATTTACCGTGGCATTGAACACAATACGACTGCTCGCAGGCCGTTTCTAGGCACCGACTACTGGCGGGGCAAAGAAGTCCTGAGAGCATTCATCGCCAGCAATGCCACCTATGTGCCGCAGGCCCTCGTCTGGAGTGTGGAGCCACATGATGGCGACAACAACGGCGTTGATCTGCGCGTATCGGTAAGCGGCAAGAGCGGGATTGTTTCAGCGCGCCGCGTGATCTTCGCGACCGGCGCCATGGAGCGTCCGATGCCTGTCAGGGGCTGGACATTGCCGGGTGTTATGACCGTCGGCGCAGCACAGATTGCGTTGAAGGCTTCCGGCCTCTTGCCCAAAGGAAGTGTGGTTTTGGCAGGAACAGGCCCGCTACTCTACATGTTCGCCGCGCAGTTGTTGCAGGCGGGTGGCAACGTTGCCGCATTGCTCGATACGACGCCCCGCGCAAATTACGTGAAAGCTGCACCGAACCTGCCTTCATTCCTTTTCTCGCCCTATGCCTTTAAGGGGCTTTCCCTGCTTTTGAAGGTGCGTAAGTCGGTGCCGGTCTATTCCGGTGTGACAGACATCGCCATTGAAGGAAAAAACGAAGCAGAAGCGATCTGTTTTTCGGCCAAAGGCAAGACTCACAGGCTTGCTGTCGACAGCGTCTTCCTGCATCAGGGTGTGATCCCCAACAACAATCTCGCCAATGCATCCGGCTGCGCTCTTGTTTGGAACGACGGTCAGAAATGTTTTCAACCGCAACTCTACGGCAACGGGCGTTCGTCCATGCCGGCCATCTACATTGCTGGTGACGGCAGCGGCATTGGTGGTGCATTGGTTGCCGAACAGAGCGGGCGTATCGCTGCGCTCGCGGCCTGTCAGGATATCTTTCCGGCACTGGCAGCATCGTTGGCGTCAAAAATCGTAAAGCTGCAGGCACAGGCGCGACGCTTCGAGCGCGGGCGATCCTTTATCGACGCGCTTTATCTGCCTGCACAGGCATTTCGCGCACCGGCGGACAGAGACACGATTGTCTGCCGTTGTGAGGAAGTGACCGCTGGCGCAATCCGCGACGCGGCGGCCTGTAATATTGCCGGCCCCAACCAGCTGAAAACCATGTTTCGCTGCGGCATGGGCCCCTGTCAGGGCCGCATGTGCAGTTCCACCGTCACGGAAATTCTGGCCGAGGTGCAAAAACGTGCGCCTCAAACAGTCGGTTTCTATCGTCTGCGCGCGCCGGTGAAACCGGTGCCGCTCAGCGAAATCGCAGCACTACCCCAAACCCCCGATGCTGTCTTCGCCGTTACCGGCGAGCAACCGGATAACTCCCCAACCATCTGAAAGGATTAAACTATGGCTGAGCGTTTCATTCAGACGCCGATCATGCATCGCGTCGTCGAACACAACGGCATTGTCTATGTCGGTGGAACCACCTGTGATGACGAAAGTCTGGATATGGCTGGTCAGACCCGCGAAATCCTCGCCAAGCTCGACAGCTATCTGGCACAGGCAGGCACGGACAAGACCAAGCTTCTGGCAGCCACCATCTTCGTAACAGACCTCAACAAGAAGCCTGAAATGGATAAGGTCTGGAAGGAATGGATTGACCCTTCGCTGCTGCCAACCCGTGCAACCGTTGGCGTTGCTGATCTGGGTGGCGATACGCTGATTGAAATCGTGGTTTCCGCTTACAAATAATCGACTTAAAAAAACTCGTTGAGTTTTTGAAAAAGGAAGCCGTCAACTGGATGACAGTCGGCGGTTTTTCTCCATCCAAGAGCTATAGCCTTTGGCAGCTATTGTTATAGACGGGCATTAGTACGTTAACTATCATAGTTTATATTCTTATTATTCGTTGTATGTTTAAATAGTTATTTATCTATTCGTTCCTTTGAAATCCTATAATCCGGATTAATATCTTTAAGTAAAATTTTATATTAATTTTTCCGGAAATATATCTATATTTTTATTTAACAAACTACACCTAAGATTCTGTGTGATTTTTCCGATATTCGCAGATCTCGCATTCTCAGCGATGCGATGACTAAGTTTTCGAAGGGTATTTGAACATCCAAACCCTTTTTAGCCGAAAAGGACATGGCAATCACCTTGACAACCCGCGATGTTAACGGGGCCAAAGAACCCGTTCGTTCCAATTTCTGTTTCCGTTCACGGATGAGCACTTCTGCTTCGCATTCCAACTCACTTCGGATGAATGGCCAATCAAAACAGAAGGTCTGCATGTGGTATTAATCTGATCCGCTTAATCGACGAGCTTTTCGCCCGCTACAGTCCGGCAACTATGGGGTACAAAGCTGTCAGCCGGAATGTGATTTGTGGCGGACCCGCAACCGATTGAAGCAATGCCTTAAACTACGGCGACCGCGAAGCGACGTGCGCTTCTTGAATAGGCTGCTAAAGAGCAAACTATCCGCTTTACACCCCTTCGCAGTCTCTAGTAATATTAAATGAGAAACGACCGCTTTCAGCAAACTTTTCGACAGCTCGAACGTCCGACATTGCGCGCGAAGCGGAAGACCGCAGTCGGCCCAAACCGGTCGATCAAGTGATCAAGTGTTTGCTTAAACATCGGCAGCTATACGAGCAAAAGCCTCTGCCGCACGATTCTGAGCGTTCACCA
The DNA here is from genome assembly GCF_040369775.1 of Brucella sp. NBRC 12953. Lineage (NCBI taxonomy): Bacteria > Pseudomonadati > Pseudomonadota > Alphaproteobacteria > Hyphomicrobiales > Brucellaceae > Brucella > Brucella sp. NBRC 12953. The sequence goes on along the minus strand of NZ_BAABSV010000010.1, from coordinate 1,650 downwards.
TAAGGCAAAGATCGAACGCCGCTTCTGCTCCTTTGATCTCGCGGTAGGCAATCCGATCAGGTCGGAAGCTCGCCATGCTTTGCGGGACGATAGAAACGCCAGCTCCGACCGCAACCAGTGACAACACGGCATGCATGCCATGAGCTTCCTGTGCGATCTGGGGCGCGAACCCAGCAGCGGAGCAAAGCCGGATGACCTGGAGGTGGAAACCGCGCCCCTCGATCATCGGCCAGAGGATGAACGGTTCCACTGCGAGATCGGCCACCGTCAACCCAACTTTGTCAGCAAGAACATGGTCGGCGGGCAGCGCCATGCAGAGGCGATCCCGGTCGAAGCTGTGCAACACAATGCTTCCCGCATCCGCCAGTGGCGGGATCACCACTGCCGCGTCGAGTGTTCCATTGCGAAGGCCGGTGATCTGGCTGGCCGTTGTGGCCTCGCGCAGTTCCAGCCGCACTTTTGGGCGCGCCAGGCGGAACAACCGGATTGCGTCCGGCAGTCGCCCGTAAAGTGCACTCCCGACATAGCCGAGCCGCACGAGACCAGTGCGACCCGCTGCCGTCTCACGCGCCATGAGGATCGAATAGTGCGCCTGCCGCAGCGTCTCGCGCGCTTCGCGAAGAAATGCGCGACCGGCATCCGTCAGGCCAGTAATCCGGTTACCGCCCCGCTCGATCAAGGCCACACCCAGATCGGCTTCCAGCCGCTGTATCGCCACCGTCAAGGGTGGCTGCGACATGCCAAGGCGATGCGCGGCGCGGTGGAAATTTTCTTCTTCGGCAACGGCAACGAACTGCTCCATCTTCCGCAAGTCGATCATCCCGCGCGCGACTTCTGATACATCTGCCATATCATGTCCCCATCCATTCAGTATTGGACGTATCATAGGAGCGTCGCTATCTTCCGCACAATAGAGGATGCCATAATGAACCAACAAGATTTCACCGGACGCACGGTGCTGATCACCGGCGCGGGCCGAGGCCTTGGACTGGCTTACGCACGCGCGGTCGGCCAGCTTGGCGCAACGGTCCTGCTGCACGATGTCGGTGCCAACACAGACGGAACCGGAACAGACGCAACCATCGCCAAAGTCGCGGTCGCGGCCCTGCGTCACGATGGGATCGACGCGCATTCATTCCACGCCTCAATCCACACCCGCGATGCCTGCCGTGATCTGGTGCAAGACTGCCTTGCGGTGAACGGATGCCTGGATGCCGTGATCCACAATGCCGGGTGGGTCGGCTACGAACACGTCGAGGATGTGCGGGAGTCATCTTTCGATCACATGATCACGGTCATGGCGAAGGCACCGCTGTGGATCGCCCAAGCCGCATGGCCCGCGATGCGCGAGGTCGGATACGGCCGGATCGTGCTGACGACCTCCTGCCGCGCCCTTTATCCGCAATATGTCCAGAAGGGTCTTGCCTCCTACGCCGCTGCCAAGATGGCCGCCGTGGGTATCGTGAATGTGCTGGCAAGTGAAGGGGCCGAACACGGCATCGTCGTCAACGCGGTATCCCCCGTGGACTTGCCCTTATTTAGTGGAGAGGTTCTGTCACTAATTTGCGGTTTATCATCTCGAACTGGATCGGTGATTTATACCCGAGTGCAGAATGTCTGCGCACAGGATTATAGAAGCCGTCAATGTAT
>NZ_BAABSV010000009.1:0-193493 GCF_040369775.1 Brucella sp. NBRC 12953 | reverse complement strand
GGCCGTGTCTCAGTCCCAGTGTGGCTGATCATCCTCTCAGACCAGCTATGGATCGTCGCCTTGGTGGGCCTTTACCCCACCAACTAGCTAATCCAACGCGGGCTCATCCTTTGCCGATAAATCTTTCTCCCGAAGGACACATACGGTATTAGCACAAGTTTCCCTGAGTTATTCCGTAGCAAAAGGTAGATTCCCACGCGTTACTCACCCGTCTGCCGCTCCCCTTGCGGGGCGCTCGACTTGCATGTGTTAAGCCTGCCGCCAGCGTTCGTTCTGAGCCAGGATCAAACTCTCAAGTTGAAAATTTGATAATTGGCTATTTTGGTCAAAGCATCCATCCTTGCGAATAGACACTCAGAACCGTGGTCACGCTCAAATTTGACGAGAACATATTTTACACACCAACTTCAATCTCAAGGCAAATGCCCAAGCTCAAAGTCAGGTAACATAGTTCTATCAAGAAACGTGTCCGCCAAAGTTCTGTTCGATAATCCGGTTACCCGAACCATCAGCAGACAATGCCGCCCACGTTTCTCTTTCTTCTGTATAAAATTGTCAAAGAACAGACAGTCTCAAAACCGTCGAAAACTCACCCGCTTAACTCCGCGACCCAATCTCAATCATCAGAACCTTTCGGCCCCAACTCTCAATCTCGTCTCGCTCCGTCTTAGCGGTGCCGGGTATCTAATCCACAGTGCAAACCGTGTCAACCCATTTTTTTCAAGAAATTCACAGCCTTATCAACCGTTCCTTCCTCAATACATCAACAAAGCTTCCACCCCGTCAACGCCGCCAAACCAAACAATCAAAACCGAAATCTTAATCGCCTAACTCAACTCCAAGGACGAAGCATTCTGTCGCTTGCGACGCTCGCCGCCCTCGGTGAGCGCCATATAGACCCCACAAAGCAAAACTGTCAACGTTCATTCATAAAAAAATACAAAGTTTCTTTCCACAGACAAAACCAGGCAACTTTAACAAACATTAATCAACCAAATGAGCTGATTCCTGTGGGACGCAGCGAAAGAGCGTCGATAGGACAGGACGCAACACGTCCCGTTCCTGTTTTTGGGCGAATCCTTTCCAGGGCGACAATCCTACGGCTAAGTGCCAATTAAATACATGGACCAGAAACGGTCGGAATGTGTTGGCGCAACTCTCAAACGCGATAGCAGCGTACGAGGGCCTGGCGCGGTTTCTCCGCACTGCAGTTCATTTAGTCGCCAGTCGGTTTCGCGCCAGTCAATGGGATCAGCAGCACCCGGATGTATTTCGCTTCATGAAACGAGCATTGATGACCAGATGGCTTTGCCCTAACAGGTTCAAGCGTCAGTCTGTTAAGGAACACGCCGATTTACGGCTGACCAAAAGCAGATTTTTCGGCAGGGCAATGACCCGACCAGGAATTGACTTGAACACAAGGACAGGGAAACTGATCATGACAGACAGCGCGATCGAAGCAGCAACACAGCGGATTTATGAATCACTTGCGGCGGATAACGTGGATATTGATCTCCATATTGCCAACCTGAAGGCCGCATTGGCGCAGGCCGGCACGAAAGAAGTTGTTCTCGACCCGGGCAAACTGGTCCAGAATAATCGTTCAGGCCGCAAACTTCTTCAGGCTTATTTTCGCCAGCGCGGCGTGACAGTCAGCTATCTCCCATCATAAATTGCTCCCTGACGGTGGCCCGCACAGAACGAGTTCGGGCCCGATCGTCGATCGCAAGGCATTGGCATTATCCGGACGTTCAAGCGAATACGGGCCGACAGACCATCCCTGGCCCGGCCAAGGCCGCCGTAAAGCCGAACTCAACGCGACATCGATCTGTACCATAAGATATTAAAGGGCGTAATCTTCCTGCAACCCACGCCGAGCAAACCGTTAAAGCGAAACGATTGAGGACTATTGCGTGCGCCTGTTGCTGGTCGAAGATGAAATACAGATGGCGGAAGCGCTCCGCGTGGCTTTGGCGCGCTACGATATGGTTGTGGATCACGTCACCGATCTGGAAAGCGCCGAGAACGCTGTGGATGACCATGTCCATGATGCAATTGTGCTCGATCGTCAGTTGGCCAATGACGATGGCTTGAATCTGTTAAGCTATCTGCGCAGGAAATCCTGCAATATTCCCGTGATCGTGGTGACCGCCCGCAGTGCGATGGAAGAACGGGTTGCTGGTCTGGATCAGGGCGCGGACGACTATCTGGGCAAACCTTTCGCTGTCGAAGAACTGGTGGCGCGTTTGCGCGCACTTTTGCGAAGACCACCGGTGATTGCTCCTCTGGTTCTGAGTGTCGGCGATCTGGTCTATTTGCCTGGCGATCGAGAGGCGCGGGTTCAGGGGCAGACTTTGGACTTGCCACGGCGCGAATTGCTTGTTTTGGAATCGCTGATGCGCCGGCAGGGAAGAACCGTGTTAAGACGTGTTCTTGAAGAAGCCGTCTACAGCTTCGATGACGAAATCCAGTCCAATGCATTGGATTCTCATATTTCCCGTTTGCGAAAGAAACTGAGCGAGGCAAAGGCAGGCGTCGAGATCCACGGCATCCGTGGGGTCGGCTATCTGTTGCGGGCGCTTCCATGATCCGCTTTCAACGCAACTCCTTGCGCCGACGGCTGATTTGGCAATTGCTGCTGTTTCAGGCGGGGTTTCTGATCCTCTTCGTGCTCGCTTTTGTCGCCTATCTGATAGGCGCAAAAGATGGCGGCGCCCTGGTTGACCCTGAAATCACCGAAATCGCAGCGCGGGCCATCGCCCGGGACGATGCGGGAAAGCTGGCGATCGTCGAAACGTCGGAGCTGGTAGCCATGCGCGAATCGGCGCCTGATCTTTGGTTCGTTGCCCGTAGTGACAAGGGAGAAGTGGTACAATACGGGCCAGTGCCTGCGCTTTATCAGGATTTTGGCGATATTCTTGATCGCATCACTTTCGCTGATATTCGCGACAATCTGAATTCTTATTTTCTCTCCGCCGTCATCCGGAACGTTAAAGGCACTGCCGGAAATTTGACGGTGATGGGCAAAGGGAATTTGCTGAGCATGACATTTGTCGTGGTCGTCCTTTCAAACCTTCTCACCATTCCTATTCTGGGCGTGCTTGGGTTGATTACGGTGTTTGCCATCCCGTTCATCGTCAAGCGTGGGTTTGCCGACCTATCAAATGTGGCGGCACAGGCGGAGCTGATCGATATCGACAGTCGCGGCATGCGCTTGTCCGATCAGGGCGTTCCGGCTGAAGTTCGCCCGCTTGTAGAAGCAATCAACAGAGCATTGCGGCGCCTGGATGAAGGCTATGAGCGACAGCAAAGATTTATTCTTGATGCAGCGCATGAGTTGAGAACGCCCGTTGCGATCCTGCAGACCCGAATCGAAGGCATGCCGGAAAGCGATTTCCGAAGCCGGGTGCTCGCCGATGCGGCACGAATATCCGCCCTTTCCGAGCAACTGCTTGATCTGCAGCGCCTTGATAAGGCGTCGACGACGTTCAAGCCGGTCGATCTGAGATGCTTGTGCGAAACAGTGGTCGCGGATCTCGCTCCAATCGCCATCGCCAGTGGATACCAACTGGCTTTGCTTGCAAGTGATAAGGGTTCGAGCGTGATGGGAGACGAAGGTGCTCTGCAACGGGTGTTAACAAACCTCGTTCAGAACGCGATCCAGCATGCCGGCAAACGGGGAACAATCTGGGTCAAAACCGGTGGTCCAGGCGTCATCGAAGTATCGGACGAGGGCAACGGGGTTCCAAACGGTGAGCGTGAACGCATTTTCGAACCGTTCCATCGCGTGCAATTAACCGATCGCGGCGCCGGTCTCGGCCTTAATCTGGTCAAGCAGATCGTCGCTCGCCATCATGGCTCGGTAACGGTTGGCGAGAGCGCAAGCGGCGGCGCGTTGTTTCGTGTGACACTCCCGGTCGCAACCCCGCACGGCTGATGTTCAAAGTGCTGTTTGACTTTCTTCGATTGTATTGTTGCGCTGTCGCAATCTTTCGTGGTTGCCGATCTTATCGACGCGTCTTGAAATCAAGATGCCGCGCGTTCGGCGGGCGACCATACGAAAGGATTTGTCGAGATGCGGGCGCTGGCGGTTGTCTTGATTCTTTGGGCAGGTATTGACCCTTGTCGAGCCTGTGAACCCGCCAGCATCGACTGGCAGGATTTCCTGCTCGATATGAATTGAAGGGCGGCGGGCAGATCTCTGAAATTAAATTCAAGCGCGGAAGCGACTTTTCCCTATCACTGGCCCGTTCGGCCATATCTTCGCCACCGCAACCTTTTTGCAAAGCTAAACATTAACCAGCACAGCACCTTGGCTCGGACGCGCTTTCAAGCGTCTATAGCCTCCTCTCCAATCCATGCCTAGGCTTACCGGGTTGATATTGTTTTTAAAGCCGATCAGACAAGCTCTTTGTGCAAAAGGTTTTCCAGCCATTCAACAAACACATGAAGTCGACGTGACAGATGCTGCCGATGCGGATAGAGCAAAGTCATTGGCATGGGTGCCGCCCGAAAAGCCGGCATCACTTGCAAAAGTTCCTTCGCAGCCAGGTGGGTCTTCACATCATAGGCAGGGATTTGAATGAGCCCGAGCCCGGCCAGACAACAGGCGATGTAGGCTTCGGCGCTGTTCACAGTCACGCGGCCCCTCATCGGAATATGGTGCAGCCCGGATTCATCAACCCATTCCCAATCTTCGACGCGCCCGTTGCTGGGCGATGCGTAGTTTACAGCCCAATGATGCTGAAGGTCATCCGGCAAGCAAGGCATTCCATAGCGCGAAAGATAGTCAGGTGCTGCGACATTGATCAGAGGGAGTTGGCCGAGCGGGCGGGCAATGAGCCCGGAATCGGCGAGCGGTCCCACCCGCAGCACGCAGTCGACATTGTCTTCCACCAGATTGATTGCACGATCGCTCACCCCGAGCTCGACATCGATTTCCCGGTAATTATCAAGAAAATCCGCAAGAGCCGGCGCGATGATGAGGCGGCCTATTCGGCCGGGAACATCGATACGAATCTTGCCTGACGGCTGCGAACGGGCTTGCCGAAAAAGGTTCTGGGTCTCCTCGACATCCGCAATGACGCGTTGGCAGCGCTCATAAAAGGCCAGACCATCATGGGTTGTTGAAACATGTCTGGTTGTCCGGTGCAGGAGTCTTGTAGCGACCCGGATTTCCAGCTCGCGCACCGCAGCCGATACCGAGGAACGCGGCACACCCAATGTCGCTGCAGCGCGTGTGAAACTGGCACAATCCACCACGCGGATAAAAATGCGAAACAGATCAATCCGATCCAAAGCGGTTCCCACTTCCTATTGTGCAGATTCCCTGACAAGTCCTGTCAGATTACGGTGCTTTATCTTCGATTTCCAGACGATACCTTGTCGGGTAACTGCGACGCATGCGCGTGAGCGCTTTTTACCTGGAGAAATGAACGATGATTGATCACAGCATTGAAGGAAAAACCGTTCTCATCGCCGGCGGCGCAAAGAATCTTGGCGGCCTGATCGCACGCGATCTTGCAAATCAGGGCGCCAAGGCCATCGCCATTCACTATCACCACGCTTCCGCAATGTCCGAAGCGCAGCAAACGGTGGCGGCAATCAAGGCATGCGGTGCAAACGCAGTGGCCCTTCAAGGCGATTTGCGCACGGCCGCAGCCGTTGAGACGCTTTTTGCAGAGACCATTTCAGCGATTGGCAGGCCCGACATCGCCATCAATACGGTCGGCAAGGTGTTGAAAAAGCCAATTCTTGAGATCACGGAAGCCGACTATGATGATTTGAGTGCAATCAATGCCAAGGCGGCGTTTTTCTTTATCAAGGAGGCGGGACGCCATCTCAAGGATAATGGAAAGCTCGTAACGATCGTCACATCCCTGCTGGGCGCCTTCACGCCCTTTTATGCAGGCTATGCCGGCACCAAGGCGCCGGTCGAACACTTTACCCGTGCAGCAGCCAAGGAATTTGGCGATCGTGGGATCTCGGTCACAGCGATCGGCCCGGGTCCGATGGATACGCCATTTTTCTATCCAGCAGAGGGCGCGGATGCGGTGGCTTACCACAAAACCGCGGCGGCACTATCGAACTTCTCCAAGACCGGCCTGACCGACATTGCGGATATCGTGCCCTATATCCGTTTCATGGTCTCGGACGGCTGGTGGATGACGGGTCAGACGATCCTTGTCAATGGTGGTTACACCACCAAGTGAGTATCGAGCGGCATTCAGACGTTCCCCGTTCCGTTTGCTGCCACCCCGCTTGACCACCGACAATCTACCGCTTCCCGTTTGAATTGCGAAACCGCTTCATGCGCAAGGCTGAACTGATCAGAGCTCCTGTGAAAGAGCTCTGATGTCTGAAGCATCAGCGGCAAGCGCGCGAGTTGCAAGCGCCACGCCCAAGCCTCCCTCTAGCAGGGTTGCGGCTGGAGCTGGCGGCGCCCAAAAGCGACCAGCCCCAGAGCGACCAAGGCAGTCACACCGCCTGCAACAGGCACAAAGGCGTAACTGACACCTGCCTTGATCACCGCACCGCCAATGGTTGCACCGATGGCGTTGCCAAGGTTGAACGCCCCGATATTGATGGATGAGGCAAGTCCGGGCGCCTCGGAAGCCGCCTGCATGACCCGCATTTGCAGGGGAGGAACGATTGCAAAAGCGGCGATACCCCAGATGACGAGCGTGATGCTTGCGGAAAGTGAATTCACCAACAACAGCGGTGAGAGAAGCATCACGGTCGATAAAAGCGCGAGAAACAGGATTGCTGCGCCATTCAGCGACCAGTCAGCAGCGCGGCCGCCGATAAAGTTGCCAAGTGTAAAGCCCAGCCCGATCAGAACAAGCGACAGCGTGACGAAATTGTCGGAGGCGCCCGTCTCAGCCTTGAGGATCGGCGCGACATAGGTATAGAGGACGAACATTGCACTGGCACCCAGCACCGTTGTCAGCATCGGCAGCACGACATCCGCACGCCGCATCACCTGCAACTCGCGGCGAATGTCTGGCCTCTGGCTCGCCTGGCCCTTTGGCAAGGCTGCAGCCAGACCCGCAATGGTCAGAAGTCCCAGCAACGCTGTCCCGCCGAATGCTTCGCGCCAACCGATCTGCTGACCGATCCAGGTGGCAACTGGCACCCCGCCGACATTGGCGATGGTCAGGCCCATGAACATGGCAGCGACCGCCCTCGCCCGCTTTTCTGGGGCGACAAGGCCCGCAGCGACCACGGCACCGAGACCGAAATAGGCGCCATGGTTCAAGCTGGTGATCACACGTGCAAACAGCAGCGTCCAATATCCCGGCGCCAAGGCGGATATGATATTGCCCAGGGTGAAGATCACCATCAGGGCAATCAGCGCCGAACGCTTGCCAAAACGCGAAAACAGCAGCGTCATAACGGGTGCACCCACCATGACGCCGATCGCATAGGCGCTGACCAGAAGACCTGCAGAGGGAATCGAGACGTCCACGCCTGCGGCAATCACCGGCAGCATCCCCATCGGTGCGAATTCTGTGACGCCAATCGCGAAAGCGCCCGTCGCCAACGCCAGCAACGGCCAGTTAAACCGGCTTCCTACCATTTTCAAACCTCGATGATCGATTTTTCGGGCGCCCGACGGCGCGAGAAATTGAAACTCTGCCCCGAGATAGATCGGCGAGCTACAATTGACAATGCAACTACAAAGCATATGTTTTATGAATTGATTTCATAGGTGATGCAGATGGACAATCGTGCTGGAGAGATGGATGTATTTTTGCGTGTCGTCGACACCGGAAATTTCTCCGAGGCGGCGCGACAGTTGCATATCGCGCCCTCGTCTGTGTCCAAGCTGATTGGCCGTCTTGAGGCGCGATTGGGCGTCCGGCTTCTGGAACGATCCACCCGCAGCCTTTCCCTGACCGCTGAGGGGCGCCGATATTACGAGCGTGGCCAGGGATTGCTTGCAGAGCTCGACGATATCGAGCGCGACGTCTCGCACGGTGGACGGGGGACGGGCGGGATTGTTCGCATCACCTCATCGGTCGGTTTTGCGACCGTCGCAGTCGAGCCATTGCTGCCTGAATTCTGGAGACTGCACCCCAATATCGTCGTGGATCTGTCATTATCGGACGAAGTGATCGATCTTTATCTCGACCGGACGGATGTCGCCTTTCGTATCGGCGTTCTGGGCGACTCTTCGCTGACTGCCACCAAGCTGGGAACCGCGCGGAGAAGGATCGTCGCCTCCCCCCATTATCTGGAAAGACATGGCGTGCCCGCGACCGCCAGAGACCTCGACGCGCATCAATGTCTCGGCTTCAATTTCCGACGCTCAACCCAAGTCTCTGCCTTGCGCAACAGTCGCCGGACGCTGGATAGCGTGACCCACCAACGTCTGCTTGCCAATAATGGTGAGACGGTGAGGCGAATGGCGGTGCTGGGAATGGGAATTGCACAATTGGGGGAATATCATATCCGCAACGAGCTGAAGACCGGTGCCTTGGTTGAAATCCTGACAGAGGAGACGAGCGGCGATACGGAAGATTTACATGCTGTGTTCATGGGCGGCGAACGCCTGCCGCATCGTGTCCGGGCCCTTCTCGATTTCATGGTTCCCAGATTGCGTCATTATCTGGCGACAGGAGGAGCGGAACAGCGACGATAGACGGATGTCTCATTTGCGCGCCGCCAAGCCAAGCAGTCCTGGCACCAGCATGCCAGGACCAATTCATCAAGCGAGCGGGCCTGTTGGTGTCAGCGCAGGGTGATGGCCTTGTCGCTCAAGCCGGCCTTCAGGGTATCGATAATATCATTCCTGGTCTGATAAAAATCGCGCGAGCTCGCCCAATATTCGATGCGCAAGGCAATTTTATCGGCGGTAAGATCTTCCGACATGACGCGTGGAGCGGGGTTGCTACTGACCCGCTGATCCGATCTTATGATCTCAGCAACGGTCCGTTTCACGGACTGAATATCGCTCTCTGCAGCAACAGCAATCGATAACAACTGCCGACGCTGTGCTTCGCGGCTGAAATTGGTAATCGGCGTGTTCCACAAGGTGGAATTGGGCGCCATCAGATAAAGTCCGTCTTCGGTTTTGAGTTCTGTGGCAAACAGACCGACTTCGGAGATCGTGCCTTTTACCGAGGCTGTCTCGATATATTCGCCGACCCGGAAGGGCCGCAGCACCAGCAACATGATCCCGGCGGCGATATTCTGCAATGTGCCTTGCAGTGCCAATCCTATCGCCAGACCAGCAGCACCGAGCGCCGCAATGATGGACGCCGTCTGAACGCCGAACTGACCGAGCACCATCACCAGCACCAGCAACAGCAGCGCATAATGCAGAACGCGCGAGAAAAAGCGGGCGAGCGTCTCATCGATGCCACGCACATTCGACAGACCCCGATAGGCCCAGCCACTGAGAAAACGGGCGATCAACCAGCCCCCGACCAGCAGGATAATGGCACCCAGCAAAGAGAGACCATATTGAATTGCCAGAGCCCATAATTGTCCAAGTCCGCTAGGCACAGCGGTAAAGGCATTCGTCATTTGTTGGTCCATTCGAAAATCTACTCCTTGAAATCTGAAACCGTTCGAATTTTTCAATATATTCCGTGCATGACCGCGTCGTAATGCTCTTCAATTGCGGCGGTACAATTGCAGGATTTCTTTCGCAATGCCGCTTCGTCTTGAATTGTGACCACGCCCCTGCCGGTGGAGATCACGCCTTCAGCGCGCAACTGGCCGATGGTGCGTGTGACAAATGTCCTGCCGACGCCAAGCATTTCCGAGAGTTGATCATGGGTCAGTTCAAAATGATCGGAACTGGTTCGTGCTGCCGCTGCCAGCAGCCATTTGGCGGTGCGCTGGGTGATTGTATGGGTTGCATTGCAGGCAGCTGTTTGAAAAACCTGAGCCATCAGACAGTCGGAATAGCGGGCAAACCAGTGCCGCAAAGCAATGGATTCTGTCTTCACCTGTTCAAGCGCTGCGGTCTTGATGCGATAGAAACGACCCGGATTGCGTACCAAGGCGGTGGCGTAGGCGGGCAGACTGCCATTGGAAACGATGCCACCGATCGCACCTTCCCGCCCGATCAGCGCGATTTCGACCGCTGGATTGTCGTCATCGACCCAGCGCTGAAAACTGGCCATCGCTGGACCGCAGGGAAACCAGGTATGGACGACATCATCCCCTGCCTTATGCAGGATCGTTAAGGCATCAAGTTCGAATACCATGGTGTGAGGGGCGAGCTTTTGACGGTCACTCTCGCTCAACATCATCAAAAGAAGATTGTCGGAGAAATCCTGCAGCGCCTGAACATTCATTGAAATCCATCCCTATTTCATGCGAAGCGTCCATTAGTGGACAGACGATAATGTCCGCCTATGTTACTTTTAGACATAGCATCGATAACTGATTGGAAAATCTGAAATTGCTGATTCCGGGAATATTTCAAGACGAATAGAAGCAGACTGGACGAGACAGTTGCCGCGATTGAAATCCGCCACTCCCACCTTCTTCCCCGCCATTAAACATTGTTCCTCATTGTCTTTGTGAGAAAGTGTGCCGTCTGAAATGTCCATATCCGAGCCTGTCAATCTAACCAATTGCGATCGAGAACCTATCCACATTCCGGGCTCAATTCAGTCACATGGTGCAATGCTGGTGATTGATCCGGTCAGTCAGCGTTTGATGTATGCGTCATCCAACGTTGCTTCCCTAACGGGTTATCAGGGTGATTTGATCCCTGGCATGGACATTTCTTTGATTGTTGGCGAAAAAAATGCGCATGATTTTCGCAATGCGGCTGCCAAGGCGCGCGAGCCAGGCCTGTCTTCGATCATCATCGGATTCCGGTTGCCGGGCGTTGTGGGTCTTTTTGATGCGATGGTTCACACGCATCAGGGCAAGACCTTTGTCGAGTTTGAACGCTGCCCTGATCGTGGCCAGACCGCAAGGCAAGCGCTCGATCTGACCCGCTCCGTCATCCATCGTCTTGGCCGGGAAGACAGCGTCGAACGGGCTGCCTCGATTGCGGCAAAACTGGTGCGTGCCATGCTGGGATATGACCGGGTGATGGTTTATCGCTTTTTGCACAATGGTGCCGGTCGCGTCATCGCCGAAGCGAAATCATCCGCACTTGGCAGCTTTCTCGGACAGCATTTTCCTGCAAGCGACATACCGGTTCAGGCGCGCAAACTCTATATCAGCAACACAATCAGGATGATCTCGGATACGTCCTCACATCCTGTGGCGCTCGTCCCGGCGCTTGCGGTGGGTGCGGATCCGGTCGACATGTCTTTTGCGCAATTGCGCAGCGTTTCGCCTATTCATTGTCAGTATCTCAACAATATGGGTGTAGCGGCCTCGCTTTCGATATCGATTATTGTTGATGGGGCGCTGTGGGGCCTGATCGCCTGTCATCATGACACGCCCAAGGTGACCCCGCTGCCTTTGCGCATTGGTGCTGAACTGTTCGGACAGTATTTTTCCTTGCATATTGCAGCCTGTGAACGCAGAGCCACACTCCGGGCGGCAGCCGATGTGCGCACCAAGCTTGATGCGCTTGTATCGCGACTGAGCACAAACAACTCGATGCGTGACGATCTGATCGCGCAATTGCCCGAATTCGCCAAGCTTGTTTCCAGCCATGGCGCAGCGCTGTGGATGAATGATCACTGGTTTCAGACCGGGGATGCACTGGATGAGCAGACCACCCGCGCGCTTTTGGAGATCGCCAAACAGCAAGCACCCGGCGATGTCTGGTCGACGGCGCATCTTGGACGCCATCTTGACCACCCTGTTGCAAATGTCGCCGGAATGATCGCCATTCCGCTGTCTGTCACCTTCGGGGAATATCTGATTTTGTTCCGCAACGAGGAGGCGCATCAGGTCGAATGGGCCGGGGAGCCGGCCAAGACCGTTGTGTTGACACCATTTGGAGAGCGGCTGACACCGCGCGGCAGTTTTGAGACCTGGCGGGAAGAGGTGCGTGGACAATCCACGCCGTGGACCGAGGTCGATTTGTCGGTCGCCCGCGCCATTGCCACCTATTTGCGCGATGTCATCCTTCGGCAGAGCGAGATTTCGGAAAAGGAACGCATTCGCACCGATCAGCGCCGCCGTATCTTGAATGCGGAACTCAATCACCGGGTTAAGAATATCCTGTCGCTCGTCAAATCCATCGCCCGGCAGACGGGGATGGGGGCTCAGAGTGTTGAAGACTACGGGCAAACACTGGAAGGGCGGCTTCGTGCGCTGGCCTCGGCGCATGATCAATCACTGGATGGCTCAAAGAGCGGCCTGATCGGCACTTTGGTTGAGACCGAGGCTGATCTTTATCGCGATAATGCAGCCCCAGACAAAGTGCTCATCGAAGGCCCGCGTCTTGGTCTCGATCAACGGGCCTATGGCGTCCTTTCGCTTGTCATACACGAGATGATGACCAATGCTGCCAAATATGGCGCCCTTTCCACGCCGCTGGGTCAATTGCGCATTCACTGGAAACTGTTGCCCTCGGGAGAATGCGAAATCAGCTGGCTCGAAACCGGGGGGCCGGTTGTCGTGCAACCCACCCGCACCGGATTTGGCACGAAGCTCATCAGGAGTTCCTTCGAATATGATCTGCGGGGCAAGGTTCACATTGAGCTCCGATCATCCGGCTTGTTTGCCACCTTCGTAATTCCGGCCAGCTCAGTCGAAGCTGCAGATATCGAAAAGCTGGTTGCTGGCGGGGTGCAGGCACCCGTGCACCTGCCGCTTGATCACACATCCATTCTGGTTGTCGAAGACCAAAGTCTTATTGCCATGGATGTCGAGGATACATTGCGCTCGATGGGCGCAGAGGATATCCGACTTGCCGGTGATCCGGAGGAGGCGCTGCAAATGCTGCTGACATTCCGGCCGCAGGTGGCAATTCTTGATTTCAACCTTGGTGGGATCACATCGGAGACGATCGCAGCACAGCTCACGGCGCTGGGTATCCCCTTCATTTTCATGACCGGTTATAGCGATCATTCCTCGATTCCCGAAAGCTTTAGACATTTCGAGGTGGTGCGCAAACCGATCAATGACGTCGCGCTCGCTGCAAAGCTCTCTATTGCCCTTAAACAGACAAACAACGGCCTATGATCCTCTGTGATCTTGGCCTTGAAGGGGGTCGCTTGCAGCATGGGTGAGCCCCGTATCCATGCGGTGATTTGAAACGAAAGCGACGTTGACCAAGACATCGAAAGGCGATCTGCCATCGGTCGTAACCGGACTGGTGCAACGTCCGGCCGCATCCGCCTTCGGGTAAGACATCAGGAAAAGCCCCTTCATATCTGCGCGATTTGCCGACCTGCCAGCTGCCGACCCTGCCGATGAGGGGCAAGCCCGCAGCCCATCGGTCCTATCGCCAAGCCCTATGGCGAATTTCTCATTGTTTGATTAAAGACCGCGCAGCAGTTTGAAGGCGATGGCCCACATCACGCAGCCGATGATTGCTTCAAGAATGCGCCAGGCCTGCGGGCGGGCAAAGATCGGTCTGAGCCAGACCGCCCCATAGCCAAGCGTGAAGAAGAACAGAAATGATCCAGTCACAGCGCCGGCTGCAAATTCAAACTGATGCCCTGGGAACCGCGTCGAGATTGTTCCCAGCAGGACCACAGTATCCAGATAGACATGCGGATTGAGCCAGGTCAGCGCCAGACACATTGCAATGGTCGTGGTGAAACTGGGTGTCGTCACCTGTTCGACTTCCAATGCGCCGGACGATCGGAGTGCCGCGTAAAAGCTCTTGAACCCGTACCAGATCAGAAAGGCCGCACCGCCATAACGCATGACGGGATCGACAAAGGGCAGAAGCGTGACGATTTTCTGGAAACTGGTAACACCAATGACAATCAACACCGCATCGGAAAGCGCGCAGGTAAGACTGACGGCAAAGACATGTTGGCGGCGGATGCCTTGGCGCAGCACAAAGGCATTTTGCGCTCCTATGGCGATAATCAGACTGAGCCCAACGGACAGGCCGGTGATGTAGATTGCTGGATCCATCGACGCATCTTTCAAAAACAAGGTCGAAACTGCCATAGACGCTGGTATATCTTTAGCCCAATTAAATATACTTATCTGAGTTAAGGACAGCTAATCCATGATTGACTATGCAGCTCTGCGGGTTTTGCAAACCATTGTTCAATGCGGCAGCTTCGAACGCGCCGCTCAGCTGTTGAATGTGACGCCGTCCGCGGTTTCGCAGCGCATCAGGCAGCTTGAAGAACGTGTGGGAACGACGCTTGTGATCCGCGCGACCCCTTGTGTTGCAACAGACAAGGGCGAATGGCTGTGCAGACATATGGAAAATGTCGGCATGCTCGAAACCGAGCTTTTCAAGAACCTGCCAGCTCTCGCCGCTGACACCGGCCCCTTGCAGCAGGTCACGCTGCACATTGCCGTCAATGCGGATAGCCTGGCGACCTGGTTTCTCGCAGCCGCTGCCGCATTTACCAAGGCCTCGGATTATCTTTTGAAGATTTCACTCGATGATCAGGAGTTTACCGCAGATTGGCTCGCACGCGGCCAGGTCATTGCCGCGGTTACAAGCGCAGAAAAGCCGATACCGGGCTGCAAGCGCCTTGTGCTTGGCAAATTGCGATACCACGCAACAGCCAGTCCAGAATTTGTGGCGCGCTATTTTCCCGCGGGCGTGACGGCCAAAGCGCTTGCCGTAGCACCTTCTTTGACTTTCAATCAGAAGGACCGTCTGCAATCGAGCTGGGTCAAACAAACCCTGGGGCAAGACGTGCAGGGGCCGTTGCACTGGCTTCCCTCCAGCCACGGCTTTGTCGATGCGTGCCTGATGGGAATGGGCTGGGGCATGAATCCCGTTCATCTGGTCAAGGATCATCTGGCATCGGGACGGCTGGTGGAACTTTTGCCCGCAAAAACCCTTGATACGGCCTTGTTCTGGCAGATCAACCGGCTCGCGGCAGACCGACTGTCGCTGCTGACCAAGACAGTTGCGGCGCAAGCAGGGCGCGCCCTTGGTTAAGCCTGCCGTTTGTTTGCGCAAGGAAGATGATAGGATGGGAGCCTTTCGGAACTCCATCGGCGCGCAGGCTCGCGAAGAATTGAGCCGGCTGTGACCGTTCGGCAGAGATTATTCATCGAATGCATCGATCAACGCGTTGAAGTTGTAAAAAAATCTTCTAAGCATTGTGGATCGATATAACTTTACAGCCTTTGGCTTAAAAGATGAAAGAGGCGTTGAATGGTTGCTCAGTCCAGGTCGGTGCGGATCATCAAAACCGTGATCGAGACCATCCGTCCACAGTTCAATATTGAACTCTGGGACGGAACGCGCATCGGCAATTTCGATGGGGCGGCCTTGGTTATCAATGATCCAACGATCGTTCGACAACTTCTCCTCAAACCGAATTACGATTCCTTGATCGATATCTGGGTTTCGGGTCGCGTTGACGTCAAGAACGGCACTATTTTTGATCTGGCCAATGCGAAGATTGATGGAAAACTCAAGCAGCGCATCAAGGAGCTGCCAAAGTGGCAATTGTTGAAGGACCTGCCAGCGCTAATATTCGCAGGTAAATCGACCGCTCGGACGACAATCGACGGCAAATCGCCTTTTGTCAGCGGTTCGAACAAAGAGGCAATCACGCATCATTACGATGTCTCCAACGGCTTCTATCAGTTGTTCCTCGACGAGCGCATGGTTTATACATGTGGCTATTTCACCGATTGGGCCAATGATATTGACCAGGCGCAAAAGGACAAGCTCGAGCTCATCTGCCGCAAGCTGCGACTTCAGCCCGGCGACCGTCTGCTCGATATTGGCTGCGGCTGGGGCGCTTTACTTATCTATGCTGTCGAGAATTATGGCGTTGTGGGAACGGGTGTTTCTCTTTCCGAAGCGCAGACGGCATTGGCGCGGGAGCGCATTCGGGCCGCAGGCCTCGAAGACAGGATCACCATCCACGTCAAATCCTATGCTGAACTCAATGATCAGTTCGACAAGATTTCGTCGGTGGGCATGTTCGAGCATGTCGGCATTGAAAACTACGACACCTATTTTACGGCCGTGAACAGACTTTTGCGACCGGGCGGTCTTTACATGCACCACGCCATCACCCGCCGCATGAAGCGGAATAAGAAAGCCTTCAATCGCAAGAGCGCCGAGCATCTCGCACTGGTGAAATATATTTTCCCTGGCGGTGAACTGGATCATCTGGGCATGACGATCGAGAATCTTGAAGGACATGGCTTCGAAGTTCACGATGCGGAGAATCTGCGGGAACATTATGGCCGCACCTGTCGACTATGGTGTGAGCGGCTCAGCGCCAATTTCGAGCAGGCGGTGGCGGAAGTCGGCTATGCGAAGGCACGCCTGTGGGTGCTGTATCTGGCGGGTTGCGCCCTGGCCTTTGAACGGGGCACTGTTCAGATCAACCAGACCCTTGCCTCCAAGCGCAAACGTGGCATCTCGGCGGTTCCGCAAACACGCGCCGACATCTATCGCGATTTTGGCAGCGGCGAGAAACTGCGCTCCGGAGCTTGAGTGAAAAAAGCCCTCTTGACCACCAAAGACAAGAGGGCTTTTTTCTCAATTCTGCTGCATCACATCACGCCACAGGTCAATGCTGCCTTCACCGGCATGACGGTCGATCTCCTTGAGTTCTTCGTCAGCAAACGCCAGGTTCTTGAGTGCGTCGAGCGAGTCATCAAGTTGTGCAACCGTCCGCGCGCCGATCAGAGCGGAGGTCACACGCGGATCCCGCAGCACCCAGGCAATCGCCATCTGCGCCAGCGACTGGCCTCGTTTTTGCGCAATCTTGTCAAGTTCACGCACCCGCGCAAGATTGCCTTCGCTCAGCAGTCGTTCGTTAAACGAACCGCCTTTGGCTACGCGCGCATCCTTAGGCACACCGCCCAGATATTTGGATGTCAGCAGACCCTGCGCCAAGGGCGAAAATGCAATGCAACCGGTTCCCAGATCTTTGAGGGTTGCAAGGAGTTCAGTTTCGACCCAGCGGTTGAGCATCGAGTAGGACGGCTGATGGATCAGCAACGGCACGCCCTCTGCTTTCAACAGGGCCTCGATCTCGCGGGTGCGCTCAGGATTGTAGGAGGAAACACCGATATAAAGTGCCTTGCCCTGGCGAACCATCTGAACCAGGGCGCCCACCGTTTCTTCAAGCGGGACGTCGTTGGTCGGACGGTGTGAGTAGAAGATATCGACGTAATCCAGCCCCATGCGCGCAAGGCTCTGATCAAGCGATGCCAGCACGTGCTTGCGCGAGCCGCCACGACCATAGGGTCCCGACCACATATCCCAGCCGGCTTTCGTTGAAATGACCAACTCATCACGGTGATCGCGAAAATCTTTCTTGAGCACGGTGCCGAAATTCTCTTCGGCCGAGCCAAAGGGCGGTCCGTAATTATTGGCGAGATCGAAATGGGTAACGCCGCGGTCAAAGGCCCGCCGGATGATCGCGCGACCGGTCTCAAACACATCTGCGCCACCAAAATTCTGCCATAGACCCAGCGAGATTGGCGGGAGTTTCAAACCCCAACGTCCGGTCGCGCGATAGTCGACAGCTTCATAGCGCTGCGCATCAGGGATATACATGTGCTCTCCATTTCATTCCTGCGGGCTGACTGCCCTGTCACCTTCCAGAAATAGCTGCCGCCAATGGTTGAATCAATCATCGCAAATTCAATGGATCGTTTAATTCAGCTCAACGATGAAGGGGTTGCAGTTCGCGTATCGTCTTGATCAGCATCTGCAATCCATAAGGCAATTGCCGACGACTGGAATAATAGAAGCTCAGCGGTGGTCCCGGCGAGGCCCATTCCGGCAGAAGAATCTTCAAGCGTCCGGCTTTCACATAGGGTTCAGCGAGTTTTTCAAGACAATAGGCAATACCGGTGCCAGACAGCGCTGCTGCGATGGAAATATCAGTGGATCCGGATATCAACGCGCCAGGCACATCGATCTTGAGATGGGTGTCGCCACGATCAAACTCCCAATGGTAGATCTGTCCGCGCCCTGTCCTGATCCGGATGCATGCGTGTTTCATGAGATCACGCGGGTGTTCGGGATGGCCTGCACGGGCGAGATAGAGGGGCGATGCCACAGCCACCCAGTTGAGGGTCGTGCTGACCGGCACTGCAATCATGTCTTCCGGGATGGATCCGGCATATCGTAGCCCGGCATCAAAGCCTTCGGCCGTCACGTCGAGGAAATTATCCTCGGCGGCAATTTCCAGTTCGATATTGGGATAGCGCTCGCAGAATACCGGAAGGACCGATTGCAGCAGAAGCGGCACGGCATCCTTGAGCACATTGATGCGCACGCTTGCGGCGATCCCGCTGAACTGTCCCTGCAGCTCTTCGAGGCCGCTATTGATCATATCGAGGCCTGCGGCGACTTTTTCCGCGAGCACCGCACCCGCCGCCGTGGGTGCCACACTGCGGCTGGTGCGGTTGAGGAGGCGTACTCCGAGATGGCTTTCCAGTGCCTTCATGCGGTGACTGAGCGCCGACACCGAGACATCAAGCTGATCCGCGGCCTTGCGAAAGCTGCGATGGCGGACGATCATCAGGAAGACAGCGAGATCTGAAAGCTGATTTTTACCGGCGACCAAGGTCCGCCCTCCTGATGGTTCGGGATCGCAATGATGGCTCGATAAAGCCGATGACCATTTCTTTCCTGCACCCGCACGCATGATAAAAGCAAGGCGCTTTTGTGTGTCGGACGGCACTTCATGATGGTCAAGGCGATATCCGATGTTCAGGCTTGGCAGTGCACAGCTAGCGGGGGCATCAATGCATTAAGCTTTGGCAGGCTTTTCGCGGCCGCACGGGCGCGCTTGTCCGGGCTTGCCCTTGGTGGTGCCGCCTTGCAAAAGCGTTGACTGCCAGCGAAACCTGTTCCGTCACGCCACGCAATCATCATCAACCAAAGGCGCATCACTGCCTCCCAAAGGCCGATTGACCGCAAAAATCGCGCATGCGACTACTATCGGCCAAGCATAATAATAGATTGAGCGGGACCATGTTCGACTACTGCATTGTGGGAGGCGGGATCGTCGGGCTGGCAACGGCGCTGGCAATAGTCCGCGGTGAGCCAGACGCCCGTGTGCTGCTTCTCGAAAAGGAAGCGCGCCTTGCCGGACATCAGACCGGTCATAATAGCGGCGTCATTCACGCCGGAATTTATTATCAGCCAGGCAGCCTGAAAGCGGAACTCTGCCGTGCCGGGGAGCGGGCGACCAAGGAATTTTGTGATCAGCATGCAATTGTCTACCGCACACCGGGGAAACTGGTTGTGGCGACCAATTCGCTGGAGCTGCAACGCCTTGAAGCGCTGCAAACAAATGCTGCGGCAAATGCCATCCAGTGTCGAATGATCGATCACAATGAGCTTTCTGAAATGGAGCCCGCGATCACCGGCCTCAAGGCGCTGTTTGTTGAACAGAGCGGTATCGTCGATTATCAGGCGATCGCAACAGCAATGGGGACGCTGATTGAACAAGGCTGTGGCACAATCAAGCTGGGGATTCATGTCACATCGCTCGAGGAACGCGCTGATTGTGTTCGCATTCATACCGATCAGGGCGTTATGGAAAGCCGCTATGCGATCGCCTGCGCCGGTTTGCAGGCCGATCGGCTGGCGCGGCGATCGGGTCTGCCGGTCGATTTCCAGATCATTCCGTTTCGCGGTGAATATTATGCATTGCGCCCGCAATTAAGCGGGCTGGTCGAACGCATGATCTATCCGGTGCCTGATCCAGCCATGCCATTTCTTGGAATCCATCTGACGCCGATGATTGATGGGTGTTTGACGGTGGGACCCAACGCGGTTTTGGGACTTTCCCGTGAAGGCTATGCCAAATTTTCCACCAATATGCGTGACATTGCCACCTATATGGGGTTTTCGGGCTTCTGGAGGGTGCTGCGGCAGCATCTTGGCTCAGGCGCCGAGGAAATCAGGGACAGCCTGTTCAAATCAAGCTATCTGGAAAAATGCAGAAAATATTGTCCATCGCTCGAGATGGGTGATCTGCTGCCCTTCAGGGCCGGCATCCGGGCACAGGCTGTTTCCAGCACGGGCAGCCTGATCCATGATTTCAAGCTGTTGCAGACGCGGCGCAGCCTGCATGTCTGCAATGCCCCCTCACCCGCAGCCACCTCCGCCATTCCGATTGGTGAGATGATCTTCAAGCGGACAAAATCGGATCCGAAAGGTCACTGATCGGCTTGGCACGCAATTCAACCGCTGATCCTGCGAGCAAGGACTGGTTAGAGGAGCCGAAGTTTGCGCGCATAAAAGGCCTCTGCGAAACGATCGGGCGCGCGGCATTCCATGCCGCGGAGCCGGGCGACCGCGCAAAATGTCTCGCGATCAAACCAGTCCTTGGATCGCTGGCTGCTGAAATGCTGCATGAGAAGGTCGATTTTTTGATCGAGG
The DNA here is from genome assembly GCF_040369775.1 of Brucella sp. NBRC 12953. Classification (NCBI taxonomy): domain Bacteria; kingdom Pseudomonadati; phylum Pseudomonadota; class Alphaproteobacteria; order Hyphomicrobiales; family Brucellaceae; genus Brucella; species Brucella sp. NBRC 12953. The sequence continues at coordinate 173,041 of NZ_BAABSV010000009.1, read as the reverse complement.
ATGTCTTTACTGAGCGCGACATAGCTGTTTGGCTGCCCGAGATCTCCATCCCACTTGGGAATTTCATATTCCAGCACGAGCTGATCGCGAAACACGTTCCAGGTCAGTTCCTGAACGGTCCGATGGTCCTGATGTGCGTCTTTGCCGCCATGGGTAAAGATGAGGTCGGGTGTGAAGCGGTCGCGCAGGGCCATCAGCCAGGTTTTGATTTGCCTGTTCTGGGCCGGGAAATAGCTGTCCTCAAAATGAGCCTGCCGAATGGAGCTGCGATATGCTCCGCTTGTAAAGCCCCGCGCACAAGCCAGTGCTTCGGCTTCTCTCTGCTCTTCACCCGAGAGCACACACCATTCAATATCCAGCGGCACTCCGGCTGCAATCAGGCTGAGAACCGTGCCGCCACAGCCGATTTCAATATCGTCTGAATGCGCGCCCAGACAAAGCAGCTTCAGCGGTGTTTGTCGCTCCGAGAGACGGCTAAGATCGATCATAATGCGATCGCGATATTGGCAGCCTGCATCTGCGTCCGATGCTTCTTCCAGGGCATATCCCCTTTTTCGACCATGTCCTCCAATGTCTGCCAGTCACGCAGTGTATCCATCGAGCGCCAGAAGCCCTCATATTTATAGGCCATCAGCTGATTGTCGGCGATCAGGCGCCCGAATGGTTCGAGCACCAGTTCCTCGCCTTCGCGCATATAGTCGAATATTTCCTTGCGAAACAGGAAATAGCCACCATTGATCCAGATATCGGAGGTGTTGGATGTCCTGAAAGCACGCACTGCACCATCCTCGGCAATATCGGCAAGGTGATAGGTGAGAGGTGGACGAACTGCCAGAAAACAGGCGAGTTTCCCACTTCTTTCGAACTGCTGCTTCATGTCATCAAGATCGACATCGCTCAGGCCATCGCTGTAATTGGCAAGGAATATATCCTCTCCTTCGACATGGGGACGTGCACTCCACAATCGTTCACCGATATTGCGCCATATCCCGGTATCGAGCAGTGTGACGCTCCAGTTGCGGTCGACGTCCTCCAGCAAGCGGACATTGCGGCCGCCCTCGGAAACGACGCAATCGGCAAAGGTCTGGGGGCGGATGTTGAGAAAGAAGTCCTTGACGACATTGGCCTTGTAGCCCAGACAAAGGACGAACTCATTATGTCCGTAGTCGGAATAATATTCCATGACGTGATGCAGAATGGGTTGATGGCCAAGCGGGATCATCGGCTTGGGTACATTCTCCGAATATTCGCGTATTCTGGTGCCAAGGCCACCGCAGAAAAGAACGACTTTCATGGATTAGCGCTCCTCTGTAAATAACGCAGGATCAATCAGGGTCACGTGCGGAATCGGGATGATGAATTTGCCACCCCATTCCACCACATGCTGCATCTGCCGGATGATTTCCTCTTTGAAATTCCAAGGCAGGATCAGAATATAGTCGGGCTTGAAGCTGTCGATGACCGAGGGATCAAAGATCGGAATATGCATTCCGGGTGTGAAGCGTCCGTGCTTGTAAGGATTGCGATCAACCGTGAAATCGAGAAAGTCGGTACCGATGCCGCAATAATTAAGCAGGGTATTGCCCTTGCCCGGCGCGCCGTATCCGCAAATACGTTTGCCGGCGTTTTTGGCTGCAATCAGAAATGACAGCAGGTCGCGTTTGGTCCGACGGGTTTTCTCGGAAAACTGTTCATAGGTCGCAATTTCGTTCAGACCAAAGGCCTGTTCTCTTTTCAGCAAAGCCGCAACCCGGGGGCCGGCCTTTCGCTTGCTGGAATTATGGGCGAGATAAACACGAAGGGAACCACCATGGGTGGGGATCTCCTCAACATCGATCAGCTTGAGGTGGTGTCGGTGCGCCATATAGCGGATGGTCAGCAAGGAGAAATAGGAGAAATGTTCATGATAGATCGTATCGAACTGATTATGTTCAATCAGATTGGCAAGATGCGGGAACTCAAGGGTGATGACGCCTTCCGGCTTTAGCAGCAATTGCATCCCGCGCACAAAATCATTGAGGTCCGGAACCTGCGCGAGAACGTTGTTGCCGATAATCAGATCAGCCTTTCTGCCTTCCGCGCTCATCTGCGCGGCAAGGCGCGCACCGAAGAATTCGACCAAGGTGGGGACGCCTTTTGCCCGCGCCGCTTCAGCGACATTTGCAGCCGGTTCGATGCCCAGTATCGGGATGGCTTTCGGAATGAAGTGTTGCAGCAGATATCCATCATTGCTGGCAATCTCGACGACGAAACTATTCGCACTAAGACCGAGTTTTTTGGTGATCTCCTCACAATAGGTTCTGGCATGATTGACCCAGCTTGTCGCAAAGGACGAAAAATAGGCGTATTCGGTAAAAATATCGGCTGGGCTGAAATATTCCTTCAGCTGCACGAGGTAACAATGATCACAGACCAACGCATAGAGCGGATAATAGGGCTCCATTTGATCGCATTGTTCGGCTGTGATGAAGCTCTCGCATGGTGGGGACATGCCCAGGTCAACAAAAGTGTGCCTGAGAAGCGTTCCGCACAAGCGGCAACCGACTTGTTGTTGGGCCATGCTTGCACTCCGCGATATGCCCGGCGTCTGGATGGTCATAAATATACCTCGCCCTGCCCGGTCCCGTTTTGACATCTGGGTCCTAGTGCCGATCTTATTCGGATAAGCAAAGCTACTGATTGGACCCGATATTTCCGAGAGTGCAAAGAGGAGCGCATCCTCTATACCATCGGCCGCGCCTATCCCCTGTCGGGTTATGCGAGACGATCCCTTGAGGCTTGGCATGCGGCTAAAGGCGTGCGCTGCGCTACCTCTTTCGGATAGGGCGGTGATGGACTTTGGTGCAGCCCGGTGAACCCAAAACAACCCTATCGCGCTGCGGGAAAGCTGTCAGAATGGCCGCATGAGGCTTGCGAGGCAAAAATGCGTTTTTTACCGCTGAACATTCAGGGCGCCTGGTCCATCGAACCGGAACGGATCGAGGATGAGCGCGGCTGGTTTGCGCGCGTCTATTGTCAGGCAGAATTCGAAGAACGCGGCATGGAAACAAGTTTCCCACAGCATAGTCTTTCGTTTTCGCGAGAAAAGGGCACTTTGCGTGGCTTGCACTATCAGAATGAACCGCATTCGGAAACCAAGCTTGTCACCTGTTTGCAGGGTATCATCTGGGACGTGCTGGTTGATTTGAGACCCGATTCACCCACCTACCGCCACTGGACGGGGCTTGAACTGTCAGCGGGAAACGGTGTGGAGCTCTACATTCCCGAGGGCTGCGCGCACGGATTTCAAACGCTCACCGATGATGTATTGCTGCGCTACATGATTTCCCGGCCCTATGCGCCTGATTTTGCGACTGGTGTCCGCTACGATGATCCTGCTCTGGGCATCCCCTGGCCTGACAAGCCGAGCATCATGTCAGAGAAGGACAAGAGCTGGCCGCATCTCTGAATCACGCAGGATCAAGCAGCCCGACCGCACGCAGTCTTTGAGCCGCATAATGGACTGCGTCAAAATCGATGTCGGACCGTGTGGCGATGTCGAGAATGGTGTGGCTGCCGTCCGCCAGGTTCAACACCCACAGAAGCGCCATCGCATAGTCTGCTGATATTTGTTTTCCATGTTGATGATCATACAGCCCTCTGCGACCCAATTGCGGTTCACCTTTGGGTGCCGTATTGACAGGTGTCCAGTTGCGTTCAGCCAGATCAATGGCCTGCATGACGAGATGATAGGATTGCTGCAGATAGTCTGCCTTTATGAAATCGAGATTGTCTTTGGACGTGTGATATTCGGGGAAACTGCCATAAAGGCTGCGCTGGAACGATCCGACCGGCAAATTGAAGCCAGGCGAGCAGAATTGCCGCTCGTCATAGCCGTAGGGCCAGAAGTCATGGAGCCTGGCATCGGGGAGCCCGGTCCGCTCCAATAGATAGGCCATGATCTGATCAATTTCGGCATTGCCATGGCGGCTTCTTTTGTAATTGGGTCCGCCGCCATCCCCCACACAGGACAGGACGAGTCCGTGTTTTATGCGTGTGAGCTGGGTTTCGTTCTGCCTGAGCCAGGCCAGCGCTCCGAAGGTGGCAGGACCAAATAACAGACGATAGGTGAAGCGGGTGTGCCGCCGTTTTAACGCCGCGCCCAAAATGCTGAGCAGCGCCATACCCGAGCAATTGTCATTGGCAAGCGAGGGATGGCAAAGATGGGTCGAAATCAGAAACACCTCCTCGCTGGAGCCTTTATGAATAAACTCTCCATAGTCGAGCCAGCCCTGGCGATGTTCCGCGTCAATGACCACCTGATAGTGATCATCCTGCATCTCCAGCAACGTGTTATGGGTCATACAGAAGCCCCAGTCGGCATTGTGATAGCAGGTTCGGTAAGGGATGCAGTCGGGTTGGTCCGGCAATGTGTGGATATGAGCACGCAACTCCGTCAAACGCATGCGGCGCCGCACCGGCACGCTGAAGTTCACGACATGCAGATTGCTGTGATTGAAATCGACAATCCGTCGTCCCGCATCATCGGCTATGAACGCGTCACGGATCTGCCATTCCTTGGGTACCGTCCAGTCAAAGACCTGGTCTCCACTGGGAATTCTGTGAACATCAAGCGGCAATTGCTCGCCGATTATCGCCAGCGTCTGCCGCACCCCTTCTCCGGTCAGGCTGCGGCAGATCGGAAAGAGACGGGAGGCCAGCGCATGAATTTCACGACCGATCGCCATGTCTTGCGCACCCTCGTGCTCAACCGCTCGACCACATCCGTCCATCACGCGCTTGCCCTGAAAACAGCACCATCAGCGACGATGCGGCGCAAATTGCCATCGATCGCACCTTGTGCAATGCGCTTTTTGATATGGGCAATACGCTGGAAACGCGGCCCCTCAAATTCTTCAAGCGTCAGCGAAGAACGACAATAGGCGGCAAGCAGTTCCTGTGCGCCGGCCACCGCATCCCATTGCGGCCGTGCCTGTGGCAGCAGGCGGGCCAGTTTCTCGAAGCTGACCCGATAAGAGCGTGTATCGGGGCCGGCATCCTCGGCATAGTCTATGCGGCAATCCGGAACAGTGTCGGCGACGATGGCTGCGATGTCACGGATCCGATAATTATGCTCGGTTGAACCGACATTGAACGCCTGGTCAAACACCGTTTGCCGATCGGCTTCCATGGCCGCGATGAAGGCCCGTGCAATATCCCGAATATGGACGATTGGCCGCCATGGCGTGCCGTCGGATTTGAGATAGATCAATCCTTTTGTCACCGCCCAGGCGACCAGATTGTTTAACACGATATCAAAGCGCAGGAAGGGCGACACGCCGTAGGCGGTTGCCGGGCGCATATAAACGGGGCAGAAGCTTTCGTCCGCGAGCGCGCTGATATCGCGTTCAGCTCTGACTTTGGAACGGCCATAAGCGGTGACCGGTTTGAGTTCTCCCGTCTCGTCGATCAGCTCCGCATCACTGATGCCGTAATTGCTGCAGGAGGAGGCAAAGAGAAATCGGCCGACGCCTGCAGCCTTGGCTGCCTTTGCCATGGCAACGCTCGCGTGATGATTGATTTCATAGGTGAGATTCTCATTGAGATTGCCCAGCGGATCATTCGACAGAGCGGCGAGATGGATGACGGCATCAAAGCCTTCAAGATCATGAGCGGTGACATCGCGCACATCCTTGCGGATCGTCGGCACATCGACGACCGAGCCCCCTTCGTCAAACAGGCAGTGTTGATAAAGGCCGGCATCATATCCTGAAACCTCATGACCTGCGCTGATCAGCATCGGCACCATGACGGATCCGATGTAACCTTGATGCCCCGTAACAAGTACCTTCATGGCCGACTCCTCATCTTGATGATGACAGCACGCTAGCGCGCATTCGTAGCGAGAACGAGTTCAACGAAGGATTGCTTGCTTCGGACAAGCGGTTAACAATGACATGAAAGGTCGTAAGGTCTACCGCTTTTGGAGGAGCCCGATCTCTTCCGCGCTACCAATCAGCAACAGCCAGTCACTGTTGGGGACATTTTCCCGATCGGGCGGGGTCTGGTAGATTTGCAGGCCTTGGCGCAGTTGCGGGCTTCTCGCAGCGATCAAGTGGCCGGAAGCGGGATCAACCCATAAGGCGGAGGCTTGGCCCTTCACCACGTCCGCTTTGACCTGAAACTGACCAGCATCTCCGTAAATGGCCATGAGGCGGTGATCGGGCCAGGCGGCGGCGTAGCTCCCCTCGACATCGGTGATTGAACGATTGCGATCAGGCTGCAACCGAAACCAGTCAATTCTCTCGAAAATGGCCTTCAACACCGTCATGGATTGTGCACCGGGACTATCGAGGGCCTCTTGCCAGGGCTGATCGGATGAAAACACGCCCGGCCCGGAAAAATGCCAGACGGGATTGTTGCCAAAAAACTGACCGGCTGCACCGCCCAACAAGGCGCCATAGGCATTGCGCCGGATCATCCGTGCGGTTGTGTCACGTTCATATTCATAGGCACCCTCCAGCAATATTACCGGCAGCCGGTTGCGCGTGCTGCGCTGCAATATTTGCTTGTGAACATCGCCATAGGAATAAACCGCATCCATCGCGAACCAATGCTCCCCGCCCCACAGATCAAAGCCGGGCGTATCGCGGCTCGCATGGACGGTCTGCAACGCGCCGGGTGAAGCGGCGGCAATGCCTTCGGCCATTTGGGAGACAAGTGTCTTGTCAGGCGCATCAAAATCACCGCCGAGCACCCAGACAATATTGGGGTATTGCGCGAACCGCCGCGCGACGGCTTCGCCATAGGCTCTCATTTGGTCAGGACCTGCGGCCGCAGCCTCTCTATACCAGCCTTGATCGCCGCCATTGACCCCAAGATAGGCCGGAACGAGAAACACAAGCATGCCTCTTCTCAATGCCTGATCAATGACCCATGCCGCATGATCGAAATAGCTCTTTCCCAGTGCTGCGAACGGCTGTTGTGGAAAAGGCATGTCGCCAAAGGCATTGGCTGGGGGGTGGCTGGAAAACTGATGTTCGACAAGATTGACCAGGATGGCATTGAACCCACGCCTGGCTCGGTCATCGAGATAGGCGGTTGTGTCTTGGCGGTTGAGTTCAGCAATCAATGACCATGCGGCGTCGCCGAGCAACAGAAACGGGCGGCCTTGAGCATTTTGCAACAGCCGTTGATCGCCGCGCACGGCAAGGGGAAAGATAGTCGGCAGCCCTGCCGCAGTCAGAACCAGCAACAGAAGAACCATCAGGCCAGAACGCGCGATCCTCATCGGGTGAGCGGATTAGCCGGCGCGCTGTTGAACCGGCGGTAGACCAGTTGCGAGGGGCGGCCGGTAAGATAGGTTTCCACACCGTCGTTGAGCGCTCTTGCATAGACGCCAAGCGCTCCGTCAATGGCGTCAATGGTCCGGGCAATATCGCTATCGCTGTGGGTATAGCTGACGACCAGGGAAGGCATCAGAATGCCGCGTCGGATCGTTTCCTGCAAAAAGAGGGTGCGGAACGCCTGGGACGCTTCTCCGTCACCGTCCAATGTTGCATAGGCAAGACAGCAGGGACGGCCCATCAAACGCACATGCTGTCCCAGACCATGATTGGCAATCGCGCCCTCGACACCTTGAGCAAGCTGTTGGCCCTGCTGGTAAAGGCGTTCAATAACCGGCTCGTCGCGGTAGACTTTCATGGTTGCGATCGCCGCTGCCATCGCGTGGGTTTCCGCCCCATGGGTGGTAGAAAGCAGGAAGACACGGGCGTAGTCGGTCTGTGTCAGTCCGCCCAGTTGCATATAGTCTGCCTTGCCAGCCAGGGCCGAGATCGCAAAGCCATTGCCCAATGCCTTGCCAAAGCAGGAGAGATCCGGCGTGATATCATAAAGCCGTTGCGCGCCGCGCATATGCCAGCGAAACCCGGTGATCATCTCGTCAAGAATGAACAGAGCACCGTTTTCATGGGCGATCCGTCTTGCTTGGTGCAGAAAATCCTCTTGCGGCTCTTCCATGCGCGCGGGTTCGAGAATGAGGGCTGCAATTCTCCCGGGATAGTTTTCGAACAGGGCTTGCACCGAGGCAAGGTCATTATAGTGGAATGAAGTGGTCAGGGCCGAGACCGCAGCAGGGATCCCAGCATTCATCTTGGTTGTGCCGATGAACCAGTCATCCGTGGAGAAGAACGGGTGATCCGCGCAACAGGCGATCATGTCTCGCCCTGTATAGGCGCGCGCGAGACGGACGGCAGCCGAGGTGGCATCCGATCCATCCTTGCAGAATTTAACCATTTCCGCGCCATCGATCAGTTCCAGGAAGCTCTCGGCGCATTCAATCTCAATCGCGCTTGGACGGGTGAAGTTGCAGCCATCCTGCAATGTATCGCGAACAGCCTGGAGGACTGGCGGGTAAGCATGACCAAGTCCCACCGCACGATTGCCCATGCCATATTCGATATATTGGTTGCCATCGACATCGAAGACATGCGAACCGGAGCCGCGCTGTATGAATCCGGGTGCGAGCACGGGATATTGATCATCCCCTTTTGCATAGGTGTGGCAACCGCCTGGAATAAGCGAATGCGCTTTGCTTCTGAGCAATTGCGAATTGTGAAACCGGGAGGTGAAAAGATTCATGTCCTTGTCCTTCGCTGGCTGTTCCATCAGACAGGTGTAAAGGTTGCGTTCAGCCGCTCTCTCATCTCGCGCAACCAGTTTTTCACCGGCTTTGGCAGCCGGCTGCGCAGGCTGGCATGCAGTGCTTTGGGCATGGTCCATTGCCCCATCGGCAAGGCGGGGGCGATGGCGGGAGGGTTTTTGGCGATGTTTTCCAACAGCGCCGCATAGGATTTTCCGACGCGGTCATTGTCAAAAGCAATTGCCACTTTGAGGATGGCGGCTTCCGACATCCTGGCCCTCAAATGGGGATCCTGTGCAACGAGATCGATATGGCGTGCCGCCTGCTTGACGTCACCCACAGCAAACAGTAGCCCGTCTTCGCCATGGGTTACAATCAGGTCCGTGACGCCTGCAATCCTGGAAACGACGGCGGGACAACCCTGGCTCATTGCTTCAATCAATGTGAGGCCGAACCCCTCAAATCTGGAGGGCATGATCATCAGATCATGCTGGCTGACAAGCCACGGAATATCTGCGGGAGCAATCCAACCGGTGAACGTGACCTTGTCGCCGAACTCCGAGAGGCGGTGGCGCAGTTCGGCAAGGTCTGGTCCGTCTCCAGCCACTGTCAACTGATAGGGGGAACGAAGCGCGCGCAGGATCTGCGGCAGCCAGAAGACACCCTTGGAATTGTCTTCGATCCGGCCAAGATAAAGCAGACGCAGCGGCGCGGGCGTGACCGCGTGGCGCAGGGCGGGTCGAGGGTTCAGCTCGCGGTTCAAACCATGGGGAATAACCAGCATTCTTTGCGGATCAAAGCCATAATTTTTGACCAGATCATCGCGACAGCGCTGGGAGACACCGACAGTTGCGTGGACATGATCGCGGATCTCGCGTGCGGCGGCATAAGTTCCCGGGGTGATATTGTGAACGATCATGACGCGCAGGATATCCTCGGGAAGATAGCGGACGAGATTGGTTTCAAACCGGCTTGAAAGCACATTGACGAACACGGCCTTGAAATCATTGACGCGCAGGAAGGCGATCATGCGTCGGGCGCGGGTTTGTTCGTCCAACACACCCATCCCATCGATGGCATCGCCTTTGCGCAGCGTGTCCTGCAGGCCCTGCCCTTCGGGTGGCAAGCTGATGGTTTCGCCCGCAGCGCCCGCAGCCAGCCAGCGCAGTTCAACCCCATTTTCCTTGAGAGACGAACACAATCGCGTAAATACCGAGTAGGTTCCACCAATATGCGGACGGACAAAGTATGCACATTTCATGAGCGCAACCCGATGCCCCGGTGGTTGAGATGGAATCAGGACTTCGAGGGACGGATCCCTCGAAGCCTTACTCCAGTATATCGGGGGGCGTTTGATATACCGCATCGCAGTGTAGCGAAATTGTGCCGGCACGCATTCTGGCTATCAGGGGTAGATACCCTCCTACATAAGAGGAGGGTCTTCACCCTTCTGCCAGTTTTCACAAATTCTGTTCGCAGCTTAGTTTCTCAGACGGTGTTGGAGACACGTCTATGAAAATAGGTCTTTTCGGTCAGTTCGGTTCTGGCAATACCGGCAATGATGGCTCGCTGGAGGCGATGCTGCATATTTTGAACCGGATTTCACCCGATGCGCAATTGATCTGCATTTGCTCCAGTCCCGAGATCATCGCCCCGAAATTTCGCATTGAGGCGGTACCCGTCGGGCAAGCCGCTTCCGCGCACGGCTATCTGCGCTTGCTCAACAAGTTGCTTTTCAACCTTCCCCGCAGACTGACCGGCTTCATTGGCGCTGTGACGATTGCCCAGGGGCTTGATCTGATTATCGTGCCCGGGACGGGCATTCTCGACGACTTCAATGAGAACCCCTTCGGCTGGCCATTTGCTATTTTGCGTTGGTCGATTGCCGCCAGGCTTGCGGGCGCGCGCTTTGCATTTGTTTCCATTGGTGCGGGTCCGGTCACGCATCCGCTCAGCCGCCTGTTCATCCGCAAAGCGGGCCTGTTGGCCGCCTATCGTTCCTATCGGGATCAGGTTTCCTATGATTTCATGCGGTCATTGGGTGTGAGCGCGCGCTCAGACGCTGTGAGCGCTGACATCGCATTCGCGCTGCCCCGCGCCGAGGATAGGCTCACAAACAGCGCCGATCAACGGATCGGGCTTGGGGTGATGAATTACCGCGGCTGGCGCAAGAATGCCCAGGACGGTGCAGCAATCTTTGAGACCTATCTGAACAAAATGCGCATCCTGGTGGATGGTTTGCTTGAACAGGGAAGGCAGGTGCGTCTTCTTGTCGGTGACCAGGGCGACCTGGCGGCGGTAAAAGACCTGCAATCCCGTCTTTGCCATCGCGACAAAGGCAGTGTGATGTTCGAACCGCCCGCATCGCTCCAGGAACTGATGCAACAGATAGCCCGGACCGATATTGTGGTCGCGAGCCGCTATCATAACATCGTCTGTGCTCTGGCAATGACACGGCCCGCGATATCAATCGGTTACGCGCGAAAAAACGATGCCCTGCTCAATGATACCGGATTGGGGGCCTATTGTCATCACATTGAGACCTTCAACCCGCACCATCTGCTTGAGCAGATTGATCAGATAGTCGAATCTCGGGCGGAACTGGTCGCCCTCGTGGAGCGCGGCGTGACCATCTATCGTCATCGGCTGCGGGAACAGGAAGAGGTTTTACGGGCCCTGGCGCTGTGAACCGAAGATAGAGACATGTTGATGTCGCCGGCGTCTTGCTAGCAGATAGTCGAGGGGTGGCAGCAAGGCGAGCAGCGGGCGTCGTTTCAGAGCAAAGGTCATCAATCCTGCCGCTCCCTTTTCTCCACGCATCAAACTGGAGCAGGCGGCCCAATAGGCGCGTTTTGTGAGGCAGTTGCGTGCAGCCGCAAAGTAATCCGAAGCGCCTGCGATTTCGCATCCTTCCTGTTCAAAGAATGAGCGAAATGCGGCTTCAAATTCGCGGTTCCAGTTCATGATTCCAGCGACCTTGGCGGATTGATTGGCATTATGGACGCGTGCATAGGCCTGCACGTCGCGGGTTGAGGCGACATTGCCGCATGATGCGAACCGCAGCCACATTTCCAGATCATCGGTATGGGGAAGCTCCGGTCGATAATAGCCGACCCGCTTTTGTATTTCTGTGCGCACCAGAGCGGTCGGCCCGGCGACCGGGTTGAAAGCGTGTCTGCAGGCGTATTCGATGAATCGTCTGCCTTCAACGATATCCCAATCGCCACGCTGGGCAAAGGCCGGCCTTTGCGGCCGCCTCTCATCGGCTGCAATTGATTGAGCAACGCCAAATGCAAGATGAACATCCGGGCATTGTTGCAGCAGCTGGGCGCTGCGCGCCAATGCACCGGGCGACAGCAGGTCATCGGCGCATAAAATGAGGAAGAAGTCGGAACGGGCCCAATCGATTGCCTGGTTGAAGGAGGCGTGCGGCCCGAGATTTTCGGGCCTTAGAAGCAGTTCAACGCGCGGGTCATTGGCGGCGAGTTGGCGGGCCAGGGCCGCGCTGTTGTCTCTGGACGCGTTGTCGATGATCAACAGTCTAGTCACCACGCCTGTTTGCGACAGGACACTGTTGGCGCAGTCAAGCAGATAGTGTCCGTAATTATAATTGGGTATCACAATATCGACGGTGGGCAGATGACCGGATGTTTGCGTCATGTCACGCCTCATTCCGCGGGTTCTGAGAGCTTCGACCATCGGGGCGCCCTGCGGCCAAATCGGGTTTTTAGCCCAGTCGAAACCGGGCGCAACACCGCTTGGAGTTCTGCACTGAACGGGTGACGGGTGATCAACAATGCCACAAACCAGCCAGTGACTGCGACAAAGCCGATCAGCAACGCCTTGGTGAAAGCCATTTCAACACCGAATCCCTCAGCCGCAACCATTGCAAAGGGACCAGCAAGGGCAATCAGCGAAACACATGCGCTGCGCAAAAGTTCGGTCGCAAGGACCCGGTAGGAAAAGGCAACATGTTTGCGCACATAAACAATCGCTATGATCATCTGGAATGGCAGGCTGATGAACTGACTGAGCGCGACGGCCAGCAGCCCATGGGGCGCGGCCAGACAAAGAATGGCGGTGGCAACCGACCTGGCGATCAGATTGGAAATGAAGGCTTCCCGATTGGCACCCAGCGCCATCAGAAGCGGATAGGTCAGAATGACCGGAAACCAGAAAAGGCTTGCCAGACTTGTGATGGCGACGATCACGGCCGCCTCTGACCAGCCTGGTCCAAGAATGATCTCCACCGCAGGATAGGCCAGCAGCGCGAGAAGAATCTGCGCAGGCCAGTAGACCACGGAAATATAGGACAGCGCCCGAACATAGGCACGGCTGATATCGCCGCCGGCGCGCGCATGCGCGGAGAGCATGGGAAAGGCAACGGTGAAGACCGCAGACAGGAAAATGCGATCCGGCAGACCGCTCACTGTATTGGCGCGATTATAGATACCCACCGATGCGATCGGCATGAAGCGACCGAGCATCAATTGGGGAAACGTCTCGCAAATCTTGTTCAACCCCGCATTTCCGCCGAGATAGATTCCAAAGCGTATGGCGGTGCTTATGCTATGCAGCGAGGGTTTGAGCAGGCGTCCAAGCGGATAGATCGTCATTGCCAGACCGGTGGTCATAAGCGCGCTGGCCAGCAGTCCAAAGGCAAAGCACATATGCCCAAAACCGAGCCACGCCATGGCGATGGTGATCAGGGCGCCAAAGCCGGAACCGGCGGTGCGGATACGCGCCAGCATGCCGAATGCCATTTCACGCCTTAACAAGGCGACGACCGGCAAGGACAGGCTTTCGACGATTGCCGCTATGATGGTGATGTCGAGAAAAAGCAGCAAGGAGGCATCGTGATAGGTGAGCGCGAAATAATCGCGCGCCAGGTACAACCCGCTCGATAGAATAAGCGTAACCAGCATCAGGAATGTCATCGCGGTCCGGATATCGCGGTCCTCCAGCTTTTCGAGACGGATCAGAAATTCCGGGCTGGCGAACTCGCGCAAAGAAAACACGATCGCAGCAATGCTCAAGCCCACAACACCGGCACCGGTCTGTGCCGGACCGAGAAACCGCGAAACCGCGATGACGGTCAGAAAATTGAAGATCAGACCGGCATATTGCTCGAGCGCCGCCATGAGGAAACCTCTGCGTGCGCCGCTCATGATCCTGCTCCTGCGTGCGTTTCGGACGTTGATGGTGTTGGATTTCTCAAGATTTTTGTTCCCCCCGGACCTTCCGAGACGCGATCAATGCGCTCCCATCCGGGAAGCAGGATAAAGACTTGCGGTGCCGGGGAAATCTGGACCTTGGGTTAAGCCCTTATCTGAAAGGCGTAAGGGACCCGCTCTTAAGCCAAGTCGTAGAGGCGGGCTCAACCAGCTAGAACGAAGGGAGATTTCGTTTGAACGCGCATGGGAGAAGAAATGACAAGTCTTTTCTGGACCACGCCCTTGGCATTTGGCATGACGGTTGTCTTTTGCCTCGGCTTTCGCGGACTGGCACGGGAATGGTATCTCGTCGACATTCCCAATGCGCGCAAGAGGCATGACGGCAATGTTCCGCTGTGCGGTGGCATCGCTATTTTCCTTGCCTTCCTGATCACAGCTCTGCTCGCTCCGATGAGCGCAGGGCCAGCCAATGCGATCGCGCTGCTGCCCGGCCTTTTTCTGATCCTGATGACCGGTGTGGTGGACGACCGGTTTGATCTGCCTGTCGCACCGCGGCTTGCGCTGCAATTGCTGGCGGCGTTTCTGATCATCGGTGTCTCCGGCATAAAGCAGATCCATCTGGGTCTTGGTCAGGGCGTGAGCGAAAGCCTGGCGATTGCGCCTGGAGAATTTGTCGGTGACGTGCTTACCGGTCCAGTGTTCGTCTTTATCGCCCTCAGCTTCATCATCGGTCTGGTCAACGCGGTCAATATGAGCGATGGCATTGATGGGCTGGCTGGATTTGCCAGTGCGGCGGCATTTCTCTGGCTCGCCATCATCAGCTTCGGACTGTCTGAAGACCGTCTGGCTATTCAGTCTCTGATCCTGTCATCTGCCTGTGTGGGCTTTCTGATTTTCAACATGCGCCATCCCTGGCGGCGTAAAGCCAGTCTTTTTCTCGGAGACGGCGGCAGCACTGTGCTTGGTGCAGCCCTTGCGGGTACCATTCTTCTGCTGGCGAACCGACATGGCGTATCGTCCTTCCCGATCCTTCTCTGGGTGGTGATCGTACCGGTCACTGATACGTTGAGCCTGATCATTCGTCGCCTCTGGGCACGCAAAAGCCCGTTCTCGCCTGACCGGCAACATTTACACCATCTGTTGCTCGACCATGGCCTGTCAGCCGGGCAAACAGCTGTTGTGATCGGGGGCCTGAACCTTCTCACAGGTGCCATCGCCTACACAGCGATCGCGCTGGAGGTGGATGCATGGCCGATGCTGCTTGCGATGGTGCTACCGCTCAGCGCACATGCACTCCTTGTTTTCCGCACACGAAAAGGCGTGCACCGGATGCTGCCAGCAAGTGGCACAATCGCCGACGCCGTTCCAGCAGCCAAATCCAACATTACCATGCCAGGGGCAACTTCATGACGCTTTCCGTTCTCATCATGACACGCAATGAAGAAGTCAACCTTGGCGCGTGCCTGGACTGCCTTGACTGGTGTGATGATATTGTGGTGCTGGATTCATTCAGCGACGATCGCACTGTCGAAATCGCCAAGGCGAGAGGTGCGCGCGTTTATCAGCGCGCATATGACAGCGAAGACCGCCAGCGCATGTATGGTTTGACAGAGATAGAATTCAAGCATGCTTGGGTCTATACGCCGGATGCAGATGAAATCACGCCCGATGATCTGCGGGACGAAATGCTGGCCATCGCGGCAGATCCAACGCGTCCCGAGGTGTTTTTCAAGGCGCGTTATAAGAACATGTTCATGGGTCGCTGGATCAAGCATGCCAGCCTCTATCCGACCTGGATCACGCGCCTGGTCCGTCCCGACCGGGTTCGGTTTGAGCGCTCTGTTCATTCGCGCGCCAGCGGCGGCGCTGAAGGTGCGTTGAAGGCGCATTTTATTCATTACAGCTTCAACAAGGGGCTCGAAGCCTGGTACGAGAAACACAACCGCTATTCGACAGTGGAAGCGGATCTCTCCTGCAATCGCCAGTTGGAACGCAAGGTCGATTGGCGTGGCTTTTTCTCGATGAAGCCTGAGCCGCGAAGGCGGGCGTTGAAATCGCTTTCCTATCATATGCCGTTCAGACCATCGTTGCGCTTTCTTTACATGTATCTTTTGCGTGGAGGCTTCCTCGACGGAAAACCGGGTTATCTTTATTGCCGGTTGCTTGCCGCCTATGAGTTCATGATCGTGGTCAAGATGGAAGAACGGCGGCTAGCCAGGCCGCACGTTTCGGAAGACGCAATTCGTCCCGGTGTGAAGAACACACAAGCGGAGCGGCGAATGGTATGATGGCCCTGGTCCTACTGCCATGCGCCTTGCTGATCAGCCTTGCTGCGGTTTTCTACAGCGACGCTGTGCTCACATTGCCAGATGACGGCAGCAGGGCCGACGTGATCGTCGTTCCTGGCGGCGACGGGCCGCCGCGCGCTGCCCGGGCAGCCAAGCTCTGGAAACAGGGACGCTCGCCACTTATTCTTATTACCGGCGATGGCGACTGCCTGTTTAACAAGCAGATCATGATACGCGATGGCGTCAATCCGTCAGCCATACTGGTCGAGTGCCAATCCGGTAGCACATGGCAAAATGCCTATTATTCGGCAGCGGTGATGCGGAGAATAGGAGCGCGGCACGCAGTCATTGTCACCAACTGGTATCATTCGCGCCGCGCCATCGCCAGCTTCCGTTCCGTCTGTCCGCAAATGCATTTCAGTTCCTCGCCCATTGGCGTTGAAAGCAATTCTATGGGCTTCCCCGCGACATCTGCCGATATGGAACTGATTGCAAAAGAATATGCCAAACTCGGCTGGTATCTGGCATCTGGGCGTATCCTGCCCTCCAATCTTGTCACGGGGGATCGGGCGGCTGGGATAGCGAGGGTCTGTGCGCTGCAGGGGAGCAAGGGATGACCCTATCTTTGACATGGATCTTTGTCGGACTTGTGATGAGCTTGATGGCCGGCGGCCTGCTGCTGCGGGCCGAACGCATGTATCAGTTTCCTTTCCTCGCTGGTGTCATGACCTTCGGCTTTCTGCTTCCCCAGCTTCCCGCCCTGGTCCACGACCAGTTCCTGCCATCGGGGGCCTATGCCAAGACGATGATCATGGGGATTTTATCCCTTGCCATGCTGGCTTTGGGGTGGCGTCTGGCAAAGGGGCCGATCGCCTTTCTGAGCATGAGTTTTCGTGAAAGGCGGCTTGTCTGGGCTGCAGCGGTATTGTCGGCATCGGGCGCGGCATTCTATTATCTTTTGAGCCGCTTGCCCGGCGAAGTTTCCATTGGAATGCAGATGACAGGCATGCCGGTTGTCTACCTGTTCTTCGCCCAGCTCATGCCTTATGGACTGGCGATAGCGCTGTTGTGCTTTGCCCGGCGGCCTTCGTGGATCGCACTGGCGATTATCGGCTTTGATCTGGTGTTTTATCTTGATCGCATTCTGGTGACCGGAAAACGGGCGGAGGCGATCCAGCTTTTTCTGATGATCCTGCTCTCCTTGTGGTTCTACCGCCGGTGGGTTGTTCCGCGCGTTTTGATGGCGCTGGGCATTCTCGCAGGCACCTTTCTGATGACAAGCATGGGCGACTATCGCCAGATCACCCGCGCTGCTTCGGGTTTTGTTCTCAACGATATTATGGAAATCGATTACGCAGAAAACTTCAATGAGACACTGGAGCGTGGCGGTCTCGAAATGCGGAACGCCGTTCAGCGTATCGACGAGATTGATCGACGCTTGGAGTTTGATTACGGCAAGTTTCACTGGAACCGTGTTGTCTTCACCTTCGTGCCTGCGCAACTGGTGGGATCGAAGCTGAAAGAAGCTCTGCAATTCGACACGCCCAAACCAAGCCGCGATTACAACCCTCTCACCGGCACGACCGAAACAGGTCTTGTCGATGCCTTCGCATCTTTTTGGTATTTCGGTGCCTTGAAATTTCTGCTTCTCGCCTGGGTCATGCGCCGTCTTTGGGAAACAGCAATGGCCGGAGAGATGCTGGGGCAACTTGTATACATGCTGTCGATCGTGCCGGCGATGCACGCAATCTCGCATCAGACGGACTGGGTTATTCCGGTGTGGATTCACATGGCGATCTTTCTGATCCCTGTTCTGTCTCTTTGTCGGATCCGCAACAGTTCTGTCCGTCTGCCGACACCATTGCACCGCCATGCACCTCAAACGCAAATTCTGGAGGGGTTAAACTGAATGTCCACTGCAACGCGCTCCCCATCAGCCGTCATGACCGGAAGAAAGGCGTCTTCCAGTCCAATACAGGGTGGTGCAACTTTTTCACTCCAACATCGGGCCTTTCGCCTGATCTGGCAAGTGACATGGTTGCTTCTGGCCGCCTGGACACCGTCTTTCCTGTGGCGTTGGCGCGGCCTGATCCTGCGTGCGTTCGGGGCAAGCATCCACAAGACAGCGATTGTGCGCGCGAGCGCCCGGATATGGTGGCCCGGCAACCTGATCATGGACGCGCATTCGTCGCTGGGTCCAGGCGCGATCTGCTACAATGTTGCGCCGATCACATTTGCCCCCTACGCGATTGTGTCACAAGGTGCACATCTGTGCACGGCCGGTCACAATATCGACCGTCCTGATTTTGCACTCACCGCCGCACCAATCAGCCTTGGACCCTGCGCCTGGATTGCGGCGGAAGCATTTGTCGGTCCTGGCGTGAACGTTGCAGAAGGCGCGGTATTGGGCGCCCGGGCGGTGAGCTTCCGTGATCTCGAGCCCTGGATGGTTTATGCGGGCAACCCGGCAAAACCGGTTCGCCCACGCGGCAAATCGAGCTAGAAGATGGCCAGCCTGCAGCAAAATTCTGCAGTCTCAATGGCTTCCCACGGGATCGCTGGTTGCGCGCGGAAAGCCGAACAGTTCGGCGATCGGGCTTGTTTTGACATGGTGCGCGCAGAAGGTGAGAATGACGATGGTCAACGGAACTCCGATGAAGGCGCCGAACACCCCCCATATGGCGCCCCAGGCGAACACCGAGAACAGCGTTGCCAGCGGCGACAAGGCAAGCGTTCGTCCTGTCAAGCGGGGTTCGATCACGCTGCCGATGATGGCCTGAATGGCGTTCAGGCCAACAAAAATGAAGAGCCCCCATTGCCAGTTGCCCCAATGGGTAAAGGCGAATGCCGTGATGAGCAGTGTGGCGATCAGAGGACCGAGAAACGGAATGAAGTTGAGGATGAAGGCAACAAAGCCCCAGGTCTCGGCGAAAGGCAAACCAAGCAGACGGCTGAGCAGCCAGACGCAGAATCCGGTTGCAAGGCTCATCGCAGCTCTGAGCAGCATGTAGAAGCGAATTTTACTGGCCGCAGCTTTGCTGGCACGCAGGAAACGCGCCGCAGCCTGTTGATTTCCCAGAGCGTTGATCCTGGCGCCAAACTCATTAATTTCAGCGAGCCCCAACAGCACATAGACCACAGCGATGAGCCAGAAGCTGAAAGTATTGCGCAACTGCAACGAGACTGCTTGCAGCATCCGCAGCGTGGTGGTCATGCTGAAATTGTCTGACCAGAGAACCGAGACTGCAACGCCGTGCGCCTCGAGCCAGGCTTGGAACTGCTGGTAGATAAATTGATAGGAGGTTGCGTCATTGGCGATCCGGCGTCCGACCTGGCCAACGGTCCAGGCAATCAGCCAACCAAAGCCCAGCAGCACGCCAAGCACCAGGACAAAACTGATCAGCAAGGCCAGTGAATGGTTAAGGGCCGAAGCAAGACCGCGTTGAACCGGCCAGACAAGCATGATGATGAACAGCGCGAAGGCCACAGGTGCAAATACCGCCCGGCCATAATAAAGCAAACCGATCAGCATGCTGGCAGCGATCAGATAAAGCGCTGCATTGCTCAGCTTGGCCATTTAACCTCCATACGCAAACGTCCGGATCAAGTTAGCTTGGCAGCGTATTCTTGAAGATTTGTCCGTCCTTCATGACCAAGAGCAGGGTTTGCGCCGGTCTTTCGAGCACATGGATATCATCGAGAGGATTTTCGCCGAGCAGCAACAGATCAGCAAATGCACCTTGTTCGATCACCCCCAACCTGCCGGGATAGGGATTGCGCAGATTGGAGAGCGCGAGCAGATCGGCATTGACCGATGTGGCCGCCTGAAGCACCTGCGCATTTGAATACCACTGGCTCAGATGGGTGAGCATGAAGTTCTGGCGTGGCGTCATCTGGGGCGAAAACAGAACGTCGGATCCCCAAGCCGTCTTGATCGCATATTTGCGGACGAGTTGATAGAGGTTGGGGGTTGCGGAGAAAAGCTGCTCTATCCGCGCAGCACTTGGCCCGGTTTGGGGGGCAGCATCCGCTGTTGTCAGGAACGGTTGCGTACTGAGCCAGACATCTTTTTCGGCGATCATGCGTGCGGTCTGTTCGTCCATAAGGTGGCCGTGTTCCACGCAGGAAACGCCAGCCCTCAAAGATCTTTGCACGGTGTTGGAAGCATAGGCGTGCACGGTGACATAGGTGTTCCAGTCCTTCGCGACCGAGACCGCCGCACGTATTTCGTCCTCACTGAAGGTGGACATATCAAGCGGGCTCCGAGGCGATGAGACGCCACCCCCGGCAACCACCTTGATTTGTGATGCGCCCTGCAGCAATTGCTCGCGCACCCGCAATTTAAGATCTCCGGTGTCGTCAACGATCGCTGCCGCGCCCATCAATTCGGAGGTGCTTAATCGGCCGCCGTCGCGTGGGATTTCCGTGGGCAGACGCAAATCCCCATGTCCACCCGTGGTCGTGATCATCGCGCCGGAGGGGAATATCCGCGGACCGGGTATCAGGCCCGTGTCGATCGCGCGCTTGAATGAAAATGTCGGACCACCGAGATCGCGGATCGTCGTGAAACCGCGCAGAAGCGTGCGTTCGGCCTCTGCGGTGGAGGCGGCAAAGATCATGCCGGGATCGCCCTCCATCAAAACCGGCAGCGGCACGGCGGCATAGACCGCATGCCAATGGGCGTCGATCATACCGGGCATAAGCACACGGTCGCCGCAGTCGATAACCCGCGCTCCCTCAGGTGGCGGGTTGTTGGCGGCATCGACCGACGCGATACGGTTTCCCTCGACGAGAACCTGGATTCCAGGCTTCAGACTATCAGACTTGCCATCGAAAAGACGGACATGGGTGAGGAGAATTGTCTTTGGTTGGGCGAGAGCTTGATCAGCGGTGAGAATTGCGGCGGCCGTGGCTGCTGCGCCTGCAAGAAAGTGTCTTCTCGACAACCGATCAAGCCGGCTGGAGATTGTCTGGAGCATCGGGCTTGAGCAGGCGCATCCACCGGAGCGGCTAAAGTGCTGATAGCTTTTACCCAATCGGAACATGCTGCCTTCTCCTTGAGAACAGTAACGAAACTTCACGTGATGATCGGCAACCCATAGAGCTCAAAAAATCATTCCCTGGCATCGATACCGACAGATCGCGTGTGGCGATCGTCTTTCAGGCCAGGCATATTGCTTAATCCGCAGTCTTACCGACCGCTCTGCGGGCATTTAATGGATCGAACCGGCCCAAGAGAGCCGGCTTGCAATTGGCAGTCTCACGGTTTCAGTGGCCTTGGCGCTGCCAATCTTAGAGCTCAAGCAACCGCTCAGTGAACCTGCGCTCAGGCGCGAGAACGACCGGGCATGCACTTGCATGAAGCAAAGCAGACAACGTGATTATATTGCAAATCGCTGTTGGTTTCATTTCACTGCAGAAGCGTCGAGAGCATTTTATCGCAACACTGTGGATCAGGCACTGATGATGATTTTAACACGGACTGATGCACCGGGTCCAGAAGCAAGACTTTTTCCCGTGTCTGTCTGCTCAGGGACACGAGGATCGGCTCGCTCCCTGATGGCCAAAGGCTGGCTCGTTTCAACTTGATCTTCGCCATTGCTTGTCGCAAGATATGGTTTCGCAGCTCAATGCCATTACGAAAGCTCTTTTCCGTAAGACGTCGGGAGTATAAGATGCCATTGTTCAGTATAGCCAGCCAGATCTATTCCCCAGAAGAAGTTGAGGAACTCCGGCGCTGCTTCTCGCAAGCCGCCATCATGCTTGCCGAGAAAGGCCGGAACTACGATGAAGCGAGATTGGCAGAAACCATCATCAGGCTCCACAACAGCGGATTGCGCGATCGCAATCAACTGGCGGAGCAGGCTTGCCGCATGATCGAGAAGAAGCCTGGACCGCAGATATGGGATAGTGGTGATATCGCAGCCAACAGAAATAGGTTGACGTGAGGGGTCAATGCGCGCCAAGGCGGGGTCCCGGGCATAGGATCGCTATCTGCATCAGCAGCAGATTTTTACTCTGGGCACTGCCCGCGCCCGGCAGATGGCGGGACTTTTCTTTTTATCCAGCTTGAACTTTTCACCCCTCTGCGTGTTTAGCCGTCAGAGGACACAACATGAGCTGGTTCATTACTGCTATTTCTGCATCCTGGTTGATCGTCATCGCTTTCACAGCATGGACAGAGCGTGACCGAAAGTAGAATTTGGTCAAACAGTGATCAAACCGCGCCTGCCGGGACGCAGCAGCCAAACAAGGAAGAGGCATGCGGGAGATCAATGAAGGCAATTTGTTCTGAACCAAACCCGAAGTCATGCGTTTATTTACCAATCGTTAACTTTGTTACTTGCTGTGGCAGAAAGGTGGAACGAAATGGATTGGTTGAACGCAACGATGCTCTGTGCAACACTTCTGGTTGTTGGCGCGGTGTTCTACATCACTTCCCTGGAGATGAGGAACCGTTGATCGCCCCGATCTCAATCGTCTGAAACCCCGGCTACGGGTCGGGGTTTTATTTGATGAATGCTCCTCCTCGCTTCGAGGTCTGCGGATCGGTTGAGGCCTTGTGAAACACCGCCCGGCGCCGTTACCCGCTTTTGGTTAAAGCGTGCCGGGTCGCGGGCGAAGCCGATGACGGCGATGTCTGCTTGGCCACGCTATTTGTCCCCTCAGCTTGCTGAGAACGCTGTGAGCCGATTTCTTCCTTCTCAAAACCTCGATAGGCACCGATCGTCTGCGTCGCGATCCGCGGCCAGGTGTAATTGTCAGCCACAAGTTTGAGGCCTGCCTGCCCCATTTGCGACGCCCGCTCGGGATTTTCCAAAACAGTTGCCAGCCCGTGTGCCACAGCCTGTGCGCTCAGTTGGCAGACAACACCCGCATTGGCCGCGGCGACCTCAGGAAAATGACACGCATCGGTTATAACGACTGGAACACCGCAGGCCAATGCTTCGGTGATGGCGACGCTAAATCCTTCCTGACGACTGGGCAGGCAGAAACAGCGCGCATTTCTCAGCACGGCGATCTTTTTTGCACCATAAAGCGCGCCGGTGACGTGGACACGCGCCTGCAATCCGACTTGGCCGATCGCAGCGAGGAATGGGGTCTGTGCACCGCCGTCGGGACCTGCCACCACGAGGTCGATTTGAGGATAGCGGTTTGCGATCTGGCAGAAGGCATCGGCCAGGATGTCGAGACCCTTCTTGTAATGTAATCGTGACAAGAACAGAATATAGGGCCGATCCGGGAGAGCCACGGGCTCGTCTCCGGACGCCTCAACCTCCTCGGGAAATATGCCATTTCCTATGATCACCACGGGTGGTGTCAGGCGCAAGGGTCGCATCAGATCGACTTCGTCCTGGTTCAGCGCCTGAATAAAGGCAGCGCCGTTCAGCATCCGTCGAAAAGCCAGATTGAAAGCGATCGTCTTCTTCCATCTTTTCTGTTGCATGCTCCAAACATCAAGCATGCCACAGCAGCAGATGCAGTAAGGGATATGATATTTTCGGCAAAGCATGGAGGCTCTCAGAAGAATGGTTTCCCAGACCCCATGCATGTGCACGAAATCAGCAGAGGCAATGATTGACGGCAAGACTTTGGCGGCGCGGCTGCCGGTCAGCGTTTCACCCAGGCCCGGCATCGCAAGCATAAGTGTCCGCACGTTTTGGAAGCCGGGGATCGCTGCGGTTGCCTTTGCCGCCCGATAATCGATCTCATCATCGCTGTAGCTGACGATGGTGACATCATGGCCCAATGCGGCCTGGGCTGCGGCGAGCCGCACGACCACCGCTTGCGGCCCACCTTTTGCCGGATCGAACGAACCGATGATATGGATGATTTTCATACTGTCCGCCTGCTCTGTTGCTTCGAGAGTGCTTCCACCAGACGGTCTCCATAACGCGCGACGGTGAAATCGCGGGCGCGGGCGCGGGCATTTTCACGCATCGCCGCGAGCAGGGAAGCATTTTGAGATAGCTGTCGCAACACATCTACCGTTTCCGCCACATCGCGGATTGGCACGATATAGCCATCCGTTCCGTGCCGCACGACACTGCCGGTATTGGGCGTACAGATCACCGGCAATCCCGCTGCAAGCGCTTCATAGCAAGCGGTCGCAGACCCCTCGCACAAAGAGGGCAGCAAGAAGACATCTGCCCATTCAAACTGCGCACGCATTTCGCTGCGTGGAACGGGTCCGGTGAGATCGACAGCTTTTGCGAGCTGCTGGCGCACCGGCATTTCAACATCGATCGGTCCAACCATGCGGAACTCGACCTGCCCGGCCAGCGTCTGTGCGACGGCGCCGACATAGGGAGACCCTTTTCGCAGTCCCACTGCGCCAACTGTCAGAACCCGCAATGGTGCGGAATGGGGGATGCGTTTATCAATCTGAAACCGGTCATCAACGCCATAGGGAACGATCACCACTTTCTCCGCATGACAGCCTGCTGCGATGACATGCTCCGCCACAAATTGCGAGGGGCAGATCACGGCATCGGCAAGCGCCCATTCCGCCTGTTCGCGCGCCGCAAAGGCTGCCGCGTTTTTATCATCCAGACTGGACGGCTGCCACCCGGGATGGAGCAGCTCTTCTTCACAGACGAGCTGGTCGACAACCGTGCGCGGCGCGATCATCTGTTCAACCGCAGTCCAGAGTCCCTGGTTCTTTGCAGCCGTGAGAAGCTCAAGGGCTTCGCCGCTAAACGCATAGACCCCGCTTGCGCCGTGAAAGCCACGCGAGGTCACAAGTCGTCCGAACTTTTCTCCCGCCCAGATCGCATTGGCTGTGGATTGTGGCCCTGTCTGGTTGGCCAGTCTGCGCACGGCCGAGTGAAAGCCAAAGCTTGGAAACGTCGTCATTTTTTCATTTGGGATGCCCTTTGGCCGACGTCCGACCAGACGCCGTACGGCACCGGGTAGAATGGCCGCGGGAAGACGGTCAAGCAGCCGTGGCCATCCTTGCTCAGCGCAGATATCGGTATAAAAATGCGCCAGTCTGCGATGTTGCGCGAATATTTGCGGCACGGCGTAATGCATGCGCGCGCCAAGCTGGCTGACGACGAACGAGCCGTTCATTGCATTTTCTCCGCTTGCCATTGCCGGTCAAGGATCGGCATTGCGGTAAATGGTTCTTTTCGCAGCAACCGACCCACGGCCGATTGCCAGACAGCCGCACCAAACTCCCGCGAATAGGCGGTCTCCATGAGGTAGCGCGCATTGTTGCCCATCATCTTGCGACTGAGCTGCGAGTTTCGAAGCAGCATGATCGCACTGACCAGCATTTCCACCTCGCCCGGGCAAAGCGAAACGCCGCAATGGAAATCGCGGATGACAGTGGCAATTTCCCCTTCTGGATCACCGATGAAAATGGTTGGACGCGCTGCGGCGAGCACGCCATAGAATTTACTGGGTACAATGCAATGTTCGAGTTCTGGTTTCAGCGAAACGAGATGAACATCGGCCGCCCCCAGACTTTCCGACAAATGGTTGACGGGTTGAAACGGCTTCATGACGATATTGCTCAACCCGCGCCGCCTGGCTTCATCCTCGACATGACGGCGCTGCTGTCCTTCTCCGATCATCAGGAAGACAATGTCGGAGCTTGCTTTGAGCTGCTCCGCTGCATCAAGCACGGTCCCGAATTCGTGCGCACGACCAAAATTGCCGGAATAGCCAATAACAAACTTGTCGCCGAGCCCCCAGGCCTGGCGCAGTGCGTTTTCTTGCGGCTGGACGGGCACAATTTCATTCTTGTCTGCCCAATGATGGACCACAGCCAGATTATCGGCAGGAATTCCTTGCGCGGACAAGAAATCTGCCATTCTTTCAATCGGGCAGATCGTTAATGCCGATTGCCGCATCGACCAGTTTCGCAACGCCAGGCTCAGTTGTCCTGACAAGGTGTTGTTCTTGAGCAGTCCCAGTTCGATGGCTGTCTCCGGAAACAAGTCCATCACCCAGTTGACCATATGAGCGCGACGCAGGCGGATTGGTAGAATGGCCGAAACGGAGAGAAGCGGCGGATCGGTGCATACCACACAAATATCATCTTTCCTGGCATGGGTGGCAAACCAGGTGGCGGCCGCCAGATGAAACGTCGCGTAGTCGACCCCCCGTCCCAACAGGTTCTTGCGTCCGAAGCCTGACGTCCACAGCCGGTGCACATCGATCCCGGAAATCGTCTCGCGGGCCGGCAATCTTGACTTGCCCTTGTCATGATAACTCCGGCTTGCCAGCACGATGGTCTCGACGCCCTCTGCCACCAATTGATGGGCGAGGCTTGTCACCATCCGGCTCGTCGCCGACTGATCGGGATAGAAATATCGGTTAGCAAGCACCACGCGCATATCTTTGGCTTTCTATGGCTCGAGCCGGTTTTACCCAGCATGGCTGCAGGCTATGGATGTTTGCAACAAGGCCATTGGCATAGGGGAGATGAACAGCGGGCGGGATGCCTACCACTTTGGTTGCATCCGGTGCCATTGCGCAGCCGCCCTTCCTCATCCGAACAGAGAGGGTTGGGCGTCTTTTCACCGTTTTGAAGCCGTTTCGATGCCCCGTCAAATCGCTATCATGCCGTTAGCGAACTCTGGTCGGAGGGAAGACCTTGCAGGAAAAGACAGCACTGATCATCGGCGTGACGGGGCAGGATGGTGCCTATCTCAGTGAGCTTCTGCTCACCAAGGGCTATCGGGTGCACGGTCTCAAGCGACGGTCATCGTCATTCAATACCGCGCGTATTGACCATCTTTATCAGGACCCGCATGAAGAGGATATCCGCTTCAAACTGCATTTCGGCGACCTCACGGATGCGACCAATCTTTGTCGTGTCATCCAGGAGGTTCGGCCCGACGAAATCTATAATCTCGGCGCTCAGAGCCATGTGCAGGTGAGTTTTGAGACCCCCGAATATACCGCGAATGCCGATGCTCTGGGAACGCTCAGACTGCTTGAATCGATGCGGATTCTCGGCCTTGGCCAAAGCTGCCGCTTTTATCAGGCGTCCACTTCAGAACTGTTTGGCAACAGCTCACCGCAGGCGCAGAGTGAACAAACGGCTTTTGCGCCGCGCAGTCCCTATGCGACGGCCAAGCTTTACGCTTACTGGACGACGGTCAATTATCGCCAGGCCTATGGATTTCATGCCTCCAATGGCATTTTATTCAATCACGAGAGTCCGCTGCGCGGGGAAACATTTGTCACCCGCAAGATCACCCGTGCGGTCGCGGCGATCGAACGAGGGCTGCAGGACAAATTACGGCTGGGCAATTTGAATGCGCGGCGTGACTGGGGCCATGCACGCGATTATGTCGAGGGCATGTGGCGTATTGTGCAACAAGAGACGCCGGATGATTATGTGCTCGCCACCGGTGAAACACACACGGTGCGTGAATTTGTCGAACAGGCATTCAGAGCCGTCGACAAGCAGATCGAATGGCACGGAGACGGGATCGAGGAGATGGGAATGGACCGTAAATCCGGTCAGTGCCTGATCGAGATCGATCCGCGCTATTTCAGGCCCAATGAGGTCGATTTCCTGCTTGGCGATGCCTCCAAAGCCAGGGATCGGCTCGGTTGGCGCCACACGACCGGATTTGAGAATCTTGTCAACGAAATGGTCGACTGGGACATGCGCAACATCATGCGAGAGGTGGGACGCAATGACTTTTATGGCTGAAACCCGCCCTTCCCCGCTTTATTCGATCGCTGGAAAGAAAATCTTTGTCGCCGGACATACCGGAATGGTGGGCTCTGCCATTCTCAGACGCCTGAAATCAGAGGATTGTGACCTCTTGACGATTGGTCATGCGGCGCTGGATCTCACACGCCAGGCACCGACCGAAGCTTTCATCGCGCAGCATAGGCCCGATATCATCATTGTTGCTGCAGCCCGGGTCGGCGGAATTCTTGCGAATGCGCAATATCCTGCCGAGTTTCTTTATGACAATCTCGCGATGGGGATCAATGTCATTCGTGCAGCGCATCTTTGCAGGGTGGAACGGTTGCTCTGGCTGGGGTCAAGCTGCATTTACCCACGCGACGCCCCGCAACCCATGACAGAGCAGGCGCTTTTGACGGGTCCTTTGGAACCAACCAACGAAGCCTATGCGATCGCCAAGATTGCCGCTCTCAAATATGCTGAAGCCTGCGCGCGACAATTCGGCCTTCAGTTCATGACGGCGATGCCAACGAACCTCTACGGCCCCAACGACAATTTCGATCCGCTGACCTCGCATGTGTTGCCGGCCCTGATGCGGCGCATTCACGAAGCCAAACTTGCCGGCAGTGACGCGGTAACATTATGGGGCAGTGGCACGCCGTTGCGTGAATTTCTCCATGTCGACGATCTGGCGGACGCGCTCATTCATCTGCTGCGGTTCAGCGATCGCGTTGAACCGGTCAATATTGGCACCGGCGATGAAGTCTCGATTGGCGAGCTGGCGCGGATCATTGCCAGGGTGGTCGGGTTTGAAGGCCGACTGGAGCATGATCTCAGCAAGCCGGACGGGACCCCGCGCAAGCTTCTTGACAGCAAGCACATGCAGTCTCTGGGATGGAAGCCGCGGATTGGTCTCAGCGATGGGATTACGGAGGTTTATCGGAACTGGGTGCAGCAACACAGCCAAGATGCAGCAGCGTGAACCGTCAGTCGAACGCTCAAAATGATGATCATCGCATTGGTGGTTTTTAGACAAGCCATTTAAAAAGGGTGCCTGCATCAAGCAGGCACCCTTTTTGTGGCCGTTTCCCTCGAATGGCTGCTAGGCGGGGGAGCCGGTTAGTTTGCTCATATCGAGTTCGATGCGCAGAATGTCCCCGGGCCTGATCTTCGTGCGTTCATCGGCCTTGATCTCCTCAAATGTCCCGTTGACGTTCCTGCTAATCGTGAACAGGAGTTTCTGGCGCATATCGGAAGACGATATATTCCCGGACGACTTGGCGATTTCAGCCATGGTTTGCAGCTGTGCGTTGCTGCGCAGTTCCATGCGGGCGATATTAAGATCGAGTTCCTGCAGACTGGTTGCAGCCTCACTCTTGCGCGCTTCTTCGAGATTGGCGATCCGCTGCTGCACGGCAAGCTGGTTCTGCCGTGCCCGTGCCAGAAACGATCCCAGTTCAAGCGCGTCGCGCCGCGTGGCAGACAGATCGCGCTCCATGTCGCGGAGATTGGATTTCGCAGCCAGCCCGCGATCGACCAGCGATTTGCTTGAATCGACATTTTCCTGCAGCAGCTGGATTTCAGCGTCGTGCAGTTTAATGCTTTGCTGCAAGGTCTGAATTTCATCACCGTAACTGGCCGACTGAGCATTCAGCGCAACGCGCTCGGCAGCCAGGTTGCTGCGGCGCACGTTGAACAGCGTCTTTTCACCATCGAGCATGTGCTGGCTAAGCGATGCCGACTGCGCATTTGCTGATGTTGCCTGTGGCAATTGATAATCGAACTCGGTGCCATCCAGTTCGGCCTTCAAGCGGACGCGGCGGATATTTGTAGTGGTTATCTGCATTTGCAGATCGGCATATTCCTGTTGTGCGCTGATCATCTGCATACCGGCGGTAACAGCAGGCGCCTCGCCTTTGCCGGCCCCGCCACCCAGCGCCATCAGTTCCAAAGCAACCATTCCAGGACGGAAATCATATTTTCCCGGTGTCTTGACGTCGCCCACCACGAAGACCGGTGCATATTGGCTGACCGAGGCTGTAACGGTGAGCCCCGGTATGTGCTGTGACAGCGCGTTGCCGATCGTCTCGCCGACCTGTGCGGTGGTCAGACCCTTCATACTGATGGTTCCGATCACCGGATAGCCAATATTGCCATCCACATCGACCGGGTAGATCCCGGTCAGCGAAGGCTGGCCATACACGGTTATCTGCAGAACATCATTGGGGCCTATCTGATAGGGTTCGCCCGGCGGTTGGGACGGGGTTTCCGACTGAGCCTTTGTCTCGGCTTCAGCTTGCAGGCTTGTTTGTGCTGTGCCGACTGTCGGGGCGAATGCCACGCAGCTTGAGAGCAGCACGATAGCCAATCGAGAGCGGATGGGTGCGGTTGATGTTTGACGAACCATATTATGCCTCATGCTGATCAGGCCCGGGCTGCGAAGCCGTCTGATGACGGCGCTTGAGCACGGCGCGGAACAACGCAATTGCTTGCCTGCCATTGGGACGCAACAAAGCCATGATACTCTCGAACCAGCTGCGATAGGAGGTCGAGACCTGACTGACCACGGCCAGCGCCGGCTTTCTTCCCAAGGCAGCCATGGTCTGAATGAGCGCATGGTTTGCCTGCTGATCCTTGCGATCAGGCTGCACGACGAGGAGGGTCGTATCGGCGGCACGCGAAAGCAGGACCGATCGCTTGTCCGCCGTCACAGGTGGCAGATCAACAAGGATAATCTTATGATCTGTGCGAAGCTGGGCTATCAACTCGGAAAGCCAATCCCCCTCCCCAACCTGCTTGCCCGGCGTGATGATGTCGATCCCCGATCCATGGTCGTGATTGAGGGTGGCACCTGCAAGTTTCCGCCCCGACGACGCCAGACCCTGTTCGGTCTCCGGCAGTCCGAGCGCTTGTGCCAAGCGCGAATGCTGATTGGTGGCATCGATCACAGCGACCGCAACACCTGAGGCGGCAAACTGTTGGGCGAGCGCGGTGATCAGCAAAGCCTTGGTTTCACTGTCACAGAGCGAAATGATGGCAAGCGACAGCGAGTCCCGGCCGCGCGACAAGAAGCGCAACCTGTCATACACGGATTTGATCGCCCGTCCAAAAGCGCTTGCCGGATCAAGGCCACGATTGACCAGCATCGGGACCGTGAGTTGCTTTGTGAGCGGCAGCAATGTGGCAGCCGGAATACCGGGCAGAATGAAAGAGGCGGTTTGTGCGGGTCTTATCTTGTCAAAGGCTTCCCTTGAAACCGTTGCCAGCAACGCCACAAGTCCGCCCAATCCCAGACCCAGCAACAACCAGTTTGCAAGATTGGGACTTGCTTTGGCCATGGCAGGTTCTGCGGCGGATATCATCTGTGCTTCGGGAACCGCAATTCCGTCCTGTTCGATCAGTTGTTTGTAACGGGTCAGATAGCTCTCATAGACCGTGCGGCTTGCATTGGCCTCGCGATCGAGCTGAACGGCCTGGACCTGTGCCTGATTGGCCTGTGCGAGTTCGCCCTCGGCGGACTTGAGCGCATCTTCGAGCCCCGATCGTCGCTGCCTTGCAATCTTGATTTCATTGCTGAGGCTCTTGATGATTTCATCCACCTGCGCCGTGACCTGCTGCTTGAGCGCATCACGTTCTGCGCTCAAGACGGGAATTTCGGCACTTTTCAGCGCTCCGTTGGACCGCAGTTCGTCGAGTTGGCGTTCAACACGTGCCTGCTCGTTGCGCAGTGACTGGATAGCGGGGGAGGCCAGAACTTCGGTGAGCGCCGGCGCCTCATTATTGGTCTTTAGCGATTCTGCGGTGCGCAGCCTTGCTTCTGCGAGTGAAACCGCACCTGTCGCAGCCACAATTTCGGTATTGAGGGCCGCAACTCTTTGCGCCTGGAAGCTGATCTGACCAGGATCTCCGGCAAGTCGTGATTTTTGCCTGAAGTCTTCGGCGGCGCGTTCCGCGCCCTCAAGATCGCTGCGCAGGCTGACCAGT
The DNA here is from genome assembly GCF_040369775.1 of Brucella sp. NBRC 12953. Classification (NCBI taxonomy): domain Bacteria; kingdom Pseudomonadati; phylum Pseudomonadota; class Alphaproteobacteria; order Hyphomicrobiales; family Brucellaceae; genus Brucella; species Brucella sp. NBRC 12953. The sequence goes on along the minus strand of NZ_BAABSV010000009.1, from coordinate 141,319 downwards.
TTCTCCCCCAGCCAGTCGCTGACCCGACGTGCCGCCGATTGCTGCACATCGATCTGGTGATCGAGATAGGCGGTCACAAAGGCATTGGCGACCTTGGCTGCATAAACCGGATCGGAAGCGCGATAGGAGATGAAGATCGTGTAGGAGCGGCCATCATTGTTGACCCGCAAGCGCGACAGCAACAGATCGATGCGTTGTCTTTCACGCGCCGCCGCGTCGACGTCGCGGGCCTCTCGCACCTGTCTTGCATTTTCCGGCGATACCGATAGCACGGTACGGGACCGAAAAGCGGTCGGAACATTGACATTGTCGGCTTGCAGGATATCGATCACCTTGCGCGCCATCATGCGCGAACTGATGATGTCGAGCTCGGACCGGAGCACGGGGCTGTCCTGAGGCAAGGGTGTGATGGCACTTTCGTTTGGCAGCGCCTGCACGCGGCGCATATCGAGGACCAGCACCGATTCCGACACGTAGCTGACGGGTGCCATCAGATAGCCGATAACGCCGATCGCAACGCCGCAAAGCAGTGGCGCAATGATCAGCGTTCTTCTGCGTTTGACGGTGTCGAGCAGGTCAGCGAGCGGCTGCCGCGCGTTTCCGGATGAAACGTCGGAGATAATCACAGAAAGTCTCCCTCATGCGAGAAGGTTCAGCGCTGCGAGGCGCAATTCATAACCGGGAACCAGGTCAGTGAATGTCGGAGAACGCGGTTTCCGATGGGAAGAGCTCATTGATGATACAGGCAACCTCTGTGCGGTTGGAGGCCTTGAGCTTCTTCATGATGTTGCGAATGTGAACCTTGACGGTGCTTTCACGCAGCTTGAGTTCATAGGCTATGATCTTGTTGGCCTTGCCGCGACGCAGCGCATTGACGACTTCGGCCTGGCGTTGGGTGAACATCCCGCCCAGGGGCTGCAATCGATGCGAATTCGGATCGCTGGCGTGGCGCAGAGCCAAGACGCTGCTTGCCGGCACGAAGGTTCCCCCGGCCATGGCAAGCCGCAGCGCTTCCACGCAGACATTGACGTTGACCGATGTCGGGATGTAGCCCTTGACGCCATAATCGAGCGCTTTGAGGACTTGTGAGATTTCTTCCTTGTCTGCCAGGATGATGACGGGGGATGGCGCGCAGTCGTTGACAATGCGATTGAGGTAATTGCCGACCGCTGGATCCGACACTTTCTGGCCGCCGATGTTGAAGAGCACGGCACTGACGCTGCGCCCACGGCGCTGATGCTGCCATTGCTCGAACGAGCTGAAAGTGGCGATCGACATCTCGATGCTGTGATTTGTGAGGCCGTGCGCCAGACATTCACGGTCCAACGCCCGGTTGTCAATTATGACAAGTAGTGGCAAAACTGCATTATTAGACTCTTCCGCTCTGAAAGAATTATCTTTCGCAGAAATAAGGTTATTACTTTTATTCTCACTGCTTCTGCTGTTAAATTGCGGAGAAATGTTCATTTTTTCGCCCTCAAAACCGTATCATGCGCAGTTATCGCATTGCGAAACATTCACAATGACTGGAGCGCTACGGCCGCCTTTTCGCTGTTTTCAGTGATTTTTATTACGAACCCCGTAATCAATGCTTACTATTGCTTCTCTTTATCAGAAGATTGCCCGAATTTTGTCACAGTGTCATTAACCTAGATTAAGCAGTTGAGGGAAATATGGTTTAGTAAAAGCTCAGATATCTACGCAATTAGTGGTAGAGATTACTACCTTGCCAAAATAAAGGGGCTCCCTGACACTTAATGGAGGCCAAGGGCGAGCAAAAAGCCAAACTATTACGCGCAAGGCACGAGAATCAGATCCGATCGCGCTGATTGGGTAAAAAGGTAGGTGCGATATCCATGGCGGTGATTGTTGACGACGCGAAGACGCTGCGCCACTTTCTGGCGAGCCCGCCCATTGGGGCGCCCTTCGATGACGGAGATATTGAGACACTCAACGCGCTGCCAGTGACAGTGAAGACCTTTGCGCCACATAGTGTGGTCAGCAGCCAGGGCGATTGGGCAAACTCGCTGCATATCATCAAGAGCGGGTGGGGATGCACCTATCGAGACCTTGCTGACGGTGACCGTCAGATTCTTGATTTTCCGATGCGTGGCGATTTCCTGGGCTTTCGAACCGGGATCGGCTTTAATTACTACACGCTGATCGCGGTCACGGAGCTTTCCGTTTTCGAACTTTCTCTTGATCACCTCACAGAACGCCTTGCGGCTGCGCCGCGACTGGCCATGACCTTCATTGAATTGATGGCGCGGCAGCGGGCGATCCTGGTCGAGCATGTCATTTCCATCGGACGACGCAGCGCTCTGGTGCGGCTCGCCCATCTCTTGCTGGAACTTGGCCATCGTGCCCGAATGGATGGAACCGGTGACGAAAGCCAGTTTTTCTGTCCGCTGACGCAATCCGAACTCGGCGATGCGCTCGGATTGACGCCCATTCATGTCAATCGCATGTTGCGTCAATTGCGCAGCGAACAACTCCTGATCTTTCGCAACAATATCGTTGAATTCATCAATCGCGCGGCGCTGGTGCATATTGCGAGCTTTGACGAGGATTATCTCAGCATGGAGATTTTTCCACGCTTCCGGCGCAGCCTGTAACAGTCACGCGCATTGCGTTTGCATTCAAAAGCCGATCAAGGCTAGGATTTATGCGGTTGATATATGGGGTATTTTCCTCGTTGAAATTTCTTCAAGCGATTCCTGATAACCCGCATCGGCATAGCGAATGACCCCCAGCGCGGTATCATTGGTGAGCGCGTGATCAAGACGTTCAGCGCCTTCTGCTGTTCCGTCGGCAATCACGGTCACCCCTGCGCTCGTCATGTAACCAGCGTAACCGCCTCCGCCTGAATGAATGACGACGAGGTCCGCCATCGACGCACACAGCATCATCGCATCGAGCAACGGCCAGTCGGCAATGGCATCGGAACCGTCCTTCATGCCTTCCGTCATAATGTTGGGATGCGCCATAGCGCCGGCGTCCAGATGGTCGCGCGAGAAGGCGATGGGTCCTTTGAGTTCGCCCGATGCGACGAGTTCATTGACACGCAAGGCGAGTGCGGTGCGCTCGCCATGACCAAGCCAGGCAATGCGGGCTGGCAGACCTTCGAACGGAATATGCGTCCGCGCCAGCCTGATCCAGTTGGTGACGATTAGATTTTCAGGAAACATTTCGAGAAGCAGGTCATCAATCCGCACAATATCGCTTTCCTCGCCCGAGATGGCCATCCAGCGAAATGGCCCAATGGCGCGTGCAAAAAGCGGGCGGAGGTAAGCCTCGGTAAAGATCGGGATATCAAACGCGTTTTCAACGCCGCCTTCTCGCGCCTGGGTGCGGATCAGATTGCCATTATCAAACACTTCCGCGCCTTGGCTCTGAAATGACAGCATCGCTTTGACATGCTCGACGATGGAGGCGCGACTGGCGGCCATCAACTGGCCTTGCCCGCTTTCACGCAATTTGCGTACCTGGTCAAGACTCATGCCTTTGGGAACATAGCCATAGACAAGATCGTGAGCCGATGTCTGATCGGTGACGATATCGGGAACGATGCCGCGGCGCGCGATGGCCGGATAGATCTCGGCAGCGTTGCCGACAAGTCCGACCGAAACGGCACGCTTTGCCTTGACCGCTTCGTCGATCATCGCCAGGGCAGTGTCGAGATCAGGGGCGATTTCCTCAAGGTAGCCAATGTCTTTTCGCATGCGGGCGCGCTCGGGATCGATATCGACGCAGAGAATTGCCGCCCCGGCCATCCGCCCGGCCAGTGGTTGGGCTCCGCCCATGCCGCCCAGGCCTGCTGTGAGAATGAAGCGGCCATTGAGGCGACCGTCAAAGCGCTTCTGCGCGATGCGCATGAAGATTTCGTAGGTTCCCTGGATGACACCCTGGCCTCCGATATATTGCCAGGCGCCCGCAGTCAGGCCACCCCAGCAGATGAGGCCTTTGCGCTCCAGTTCGTAGAAATATTCAGCCTTGGCCCATTGGCCGACAATATTGCAGTTGGCCATGATGACCAGCGGTGCCTTGGCATGGGTTTTCAACAGACCAACCGGTTTGCCCGACTGGATCAGCAGGGTCTGATTCTCGTCCATTTCGATCAGTGCCTTAACGATCGCCTGATGAGCGGGCCAGCTGCGGGCGGCCTTGCCGAGAGCCGCGTAGACAATCAGCTTGTCGGGGTCTTCGCCGACCGACAACACGTTTTCAAGCAGTCGCAGCAGCGCCTCCTGGCGCCAGCCGCGGGCACGCAGCACTGGTCCACCCGGGATGGGAAAATTGGGATGACGTGGATTCGCCCTGGGCATGGTCAGATCACTCCGGCAAGATATTTTGCAATTTCGATACCCATGGCTTTTTCAACCGGCGGGTAGACAGTCGGGTCGAGAACACTTGCCGACAGGGGTATCACACGCATCGGCACATGAAGGATGAAGACCTTCATGCCGGTGCGTAACTCACCGACGCTCAAAGGCAGCCCCTCCTCCGACAGTGTGGTGATGACGGAAGGGAAAGTTGCGATGCGGGCTCCATCCCTGTCATCGACAGCCATATATTCGTTCATGACATGAAGGGTCACCGCCTGCTGACCAGCCCCCAAAGACACGGTACCGATATCAAAGGCTTCCTTGGTGTAGACGACGTCTTTCGCAGTGATGGTTCCTTGCGCGAGAATATGCCCCCCGGTATTGTTGCAGATGGCATCTATCACGGCGTGACCGCCCTTGGGTTCGGCCGCGAGAATGGCTTCCCCAAGACTAAGCGCCATGGAAATTCCACCGAGCGCCGCATGGGTGCGGATATAGGATGCCGGCAGAGGATTGCGACAGGAGGCGATAAAGCCGCCCGACTGGTCGGCAGCGGCGCGCAGGATCGGAGAAACCTTGGCAGTTGCGCCTTTGACGACAAGCTCGATATAGCGATTGTCGGCGCGATTGCCGCCAACGGCTGTCTGGATCATCTGGGCGGGTGAAGCCGCCATGCCGATCGACCCCATGTCGCCGGTGGGATGGGCGCGGATATCACCAACGGCATCGACCACCTTGGTGCCAAGAACCGCCGAGGGCAGCCAAGCATTGAGCGTGGAGGATTTGCCGTTTTGTCCGATGATCAATCCTTTGAGCGGCGCGCCGAGATCCCTTTGCAACAGCTCCACTGCCTTGACGTAATCAACCCCCTGCATTTCCCAGGGCGTTGTGGAAGCGGGAGCCCCGATCGCCGCGGCGGTTGCGACAAAATCATCGTCATTGAGTTCGTCGATTGAAACAAGCTCCGGTCGTCCGATCTTGACGGCGGCATAGCCGAGCATCCGGCCATGGTCGGCCCAGCCTCCGCCCCCGGCTGCATAAACCGAGCCCCCCTTTACCGCGGCTTCGACATCTTTCTCAACCAGAATACGTCGCATTTCCTTCTCCCTCATTCGCTTTTGGTCGTAACAGCGCTTCATCGAGCGAGATCACAGCCTGATAAAGCACGGCTGCACCCAAGGCGATTTCGCTGTTTTCGGTCCATTCTTCGGGCGTGTGGCTGCGCCCACCTCGGCTCGGCACGAAAATCATCGCCGTAGGGGCGATTTTTGAAAGCCACGCTGCATCATGTCCGGCACCGGAGGCGAGACGGCAACAACGGGCACCGAGCGCCGTGCAGGCCTGTTCAAGATGGGTGAGCACTTGATCATCGCTTGGACACGCGGTGTTATCTGACAGGCGGGTGAAGCCGGCAATCGTCACGCCATGGGTGCTGGCCACCGAAATGATAGCGGCATCGAGCCAGAGCGCGAAACGCTGCATATCATCGCCATATTCAGCGCGTGCATCGATCAGCAGACGCGCACGCGAAGGCACCACATTGGCCGCGTTGGGTTCAAGGTTGAATTCACCGACGGTTGCTGTGAAATGGCCAGGCATGACGGCCTGGGCTATCGCGTATTCATTGATATCAAGCACCAGCCTGGCCGCTGCGACCAGCGCATCACAGCGTTGCTGCATGGGTGTTGTGCCGGCATGATCGGCACGGCCTTCAAGGATGACTTCAAAGCGGCTGATACCCGCGATTGCAGTCACAATGCCGATATCGTTCCGCCCATTCTCCAACACCGCCCCCTGCTCGATATGCAGCTCCAGAAAGGCGGCCAGATCGTCGCGATGGTAGCCGAGAACGGAATTCGCGTCGCCGCCGACAGCTGCCAGAGCCGTTTCCAGCCTAAGCCCGTCACTGACACGGGAGAGCCATTGCTGCGGCAATTGCCCCGTCATGCCGCGACTGCCGATACATGAAACACCGAAAGGACTGACTTCCTCCGCCAGAAAATCAACCACTTCCAAATCGTGCACCAGTTCAATGCCATGATCGGTGAGCGCGCGCGCAACTTCCAGCGCGGTGACAACACCGGCAATGCCGTCAAAGCGTCCCCCTGCGGGGACCGTATCGGAGTGAGAACCCAGCATGATAACACCCGGTTTCTGACCCTGTCGCTGGGTGTGACCGCTGCCCTTGCGTCGACCAATCAGATTACCGGCGGCGTCGATGCGTGTCTCAAGCCCCGCTTCCCGCATACGTTTTTCGAGATAAGCGCGACCCTGAAGATAGAGGGGCGTGAAGACGCGCCTTGTATAGGGACGATCAGGCTCGGTCATTCTCGCAAGCGCTTCGATATCCTGTTCAATACGGCGGGCCTCGACCGGCAGGTTTCTAACCATCACAAATGTCCTGCAAACACATGGCTGCGGGGCGGGCATATGAATTGGCCGGAGCCGGGGGCCGCAATGACATTCTGACCATCATAGATCGGATTGCCGCGCAGATAGGTTGCGGCAACCTTATAGGGCAGTTCTACCCCGTCGAAAGGCGACCAGCCAGCAACATTATTTCCGGTCGAGGCCGCGTCATAGATATATTTTTGCGGGACAAGCACCACGATATCGGCATCGCGCCCTGGTGCAAGCGCACCCTTGATGTGATCGATCCGAAAATGTCGAGCCGGGTTTTCTGCCATTAATCTGGCGCCCCATGACAGAGAGATTCCGCGTGCCAACGCGCCTTTGACGAAGAGCGGGATCAGCGTCTCGAGACCCGGCAGGCCGGATGCGTTGGCCAGCATATCCGGATTGGACTTGCGATCGAGCGACCAGCTGACATGATCGGTCGAAAGCAATGTGACATTGCCCATGCTCAGCTGACGCCAAAGTTTTTCGACTTCCGCACGCCGCCTGATCGGCGGGTTGCATTTGGAGCGACCACCAAGGCGTTTGGCATCGTTCTCTTCATCGAGCATGAGATAATGGATGAGACATTCCGCTGTCGCCTGATAGCCCTGGGCCCGATAGGAGGCCGCCATTTGATAACCACGCTCAAGCGAACAGTGGACCACATGGGCCGGACATCCGGTTGCCGCTCCGATTTCATAGATCTCGGCCATCGCGAGCAGTTCGGTGAGTGGCGGACGCGACAAGGCATGGGCGCGATAATCGGTAATGCCTGCATCGCGCACGCTTTGCATTGCCGCCAGTACATATTCCTCATTCTCATTGTGCACCCCGGCAGTCAGCCCGGTCTTGGCCACTTCGGCAAAACATTCGGCGAGGAGCTGCGGGGTGATGCGCGGGAAGCGTTTGGGGTCGGTCCCAAAGGTTGAAAACTTAAAAGCGGCCACCCCCGCCTCAGCCTGTTCTGCGATGCGTTTGACGCCTTCAAGCGGATCAATCGTGCCATAAAGAGCAAAGTCGACAAAGGCCTGCTTGCCGGCATGATCGATCTTGCGTCGCACCGCCTGCGCCGAACAGATAAGATCGCCTTCGTCATAAGGCATATCGACGATCGTGGTGACGCCACCGGCTGCAGCCGAGCGGGTGGACCAGATGAAATCCTCCTGGTTTTTCTGCGAGAGCGAGTGCACCTGCGCGTCGATCGCACCCGGCATGATGATTGCCTTGCCCAAAAGATGGCGTTGCCGGGCCTGGGGCGGCGTGCCGGTTCCCAGCTCAATAATCTTGCCATCGCTGATGGCGAGATAGGCATGGTCGGCGACACGATCGGGGAGCACGAGAGTGCCTTGCAAAACAAGGTCAAAATCGGCCATGTCAATTCTCCTGTCCTGCTTTGCCGTGCCAAGCCATCAAGCGGTCAACTCTCTTTGAATGCCGGAGTGGCGGCGACGATTCTTGCCCGGATTGCTTCCGGCGTACCTTCAGGGGCTGTTCCGAGCGCAAAAAAACTATCGAAACTGTTGATGGGTGCCCGATCGATGATCTGCGCCACGATAGCGTCCGAGCAGATCAGCTCCTCGATACATTCGACCTCGGAAGACAGAGGCCGGTCTTTCTGATAGAAGCCTGAACACAGGCGAACCTGTTGATAGATCAGGCCGGCGACGCCTTGCGGCTCGTCACCAACGATATCGATGGCTTGTGATGCCAGCAGGGCTTCAAGGGCAGCCAGTCGCTTCAGGGCTTCGACCTGACGCTCGAAGCGTTCGATCACCAATGGCAGAAAAGCGGCTTCGTCTTCCATGCCACCGGCAACCACCAGCGATTGCGCGGACACCGGGTTGCTGAGCGACAGCACCCGCGAGAAGATCTCGCCGGCCAATTTGATGATAGGGCCAAAACCGGTCGCAATAACGCCATCCGGGACGAGATTGAGTGGCAGACCACGTCGGTGGCCATTACCCAGAAGCACGCAGCGGTTAAAGGCGTTGCGCGCGGCATGGGCTATACAAAGCGACGCTGATTCCAGCAGGATTGTCACGTCCAGCGGCAAGGATCCGCCCGAGGTCACCACCCGACCCTCGACAACAACTGGGTTGTCGTCGGAGCGTCCGGTCGCCTGAAGTACCTTATAGCCAGCTCCCAGCAGGCTTTCGATCATGGCGCCAAAGACCTGCGGCACCATACGAAGACTTAAAGGATCCTGGACCTGAGTGGAAACGGGCCATGGCCAGGCCGCGGCCGCATCGCAGAACCATTTTCCGACCAGGGCTTCACGCGGCGTTCCGACATGGCAGGCGGCCAGCCAGGGATCGGGTGATGCCCCCAACGCGCCTGAAGCGGTGAGACTGGTCGCCAGCATGACACGGATCACCGAGGCTGCGTCGCGGAGGGCGCGTGCAGCGGCCGCAAAACTGACGGCATTGGCAGAAAGCGAAGCGAGCGCGTCGCGCGGCGCCATGCGATGTGGGCTGAGACCAGCATGGTCGAGCGCCTCGCCGGCAGCCATGCGTTGGCCTTTGAATATCGCCTCCCCCGCTCCGGTCAGAACCGCGCCAATCTGCCCCATCAAGCCGATATCGGCGCAGCCGATGGAACCGGTCCGGCGCACGACCGGGATCACGTCGGCGCGCAGCAAATCGAGATAGGCCTCAACCAGTGCCGGGGAACAGCCGACCTGGCCGGTGAGGATTGTGTTGATGCGAATGGCGATTGCTTTGCGGACTACCGAGGGCGGAAAGGCTGCTCCGGTACCGAAATGATGCGCGCGCACCAATCCCAAATTGAACTCTTCGAGCTCTTCGATCGACCAGCTGATATCCTTCATCGCACCAACACCGGTGGTGCTGCCATAAACCGGAATCCCGGTGCGAATTGCCTCTTCGAGAACGGCACGCGATTGCCGAACCCGTTCCATACCTTCCGCGGAAACACTAAGCTTGGCGTTGCCATTTCCGATTTCGATCATATCGGCAAAGCCGAGCGGTTGCCCGTTCAACACGATCTGCACTGTTTCGATACCTTCATAATGAGGTCCTTTGCCGAATTGTAGCTGAGAGGACAATGCCATGGCATATCCCATATTGCGAACGCGCGATGCGAAAGTGAAGGCGCAACGGATAATGGGATTGCGAAGCGCTCCGATATCCGGGCGCAAGCTGTGACAGCAAATTCTGCCCTGCAGAAATGCTTTTCGTTTGCGTCGGGTTGAACATGAACCAGGCCCTTGATTGCCAGCAATGCGCCGAGCCGTAAACGACGTCAAATGCCACCAGCTTGTATCTGTCCAGCTCCTGCCGGGACCATTCCGGAAAGACGAACACAAGAGATCGGCATCGCACCCACCGCATGGACGGTGAGAGATGCCGCACCGGTGTTTGTACGAACCGCACGCAGATGGATGCGGATGGCATCGCCATAAGTCTTCGTTACATCTGCCGTCGAAATGATTTCGCTAAAGGAACTCTTTTGCCCTGCCCAGAATTCAAAGCGAAAGAGTTGAAGTGGCGTCTACTGGTCCCTGACCGCGTGAGAAGAGACCTCCAGATCCGGCATAATCGATCGATTTCGGGAATCCAGCCTCCCGCCCTTCAAAGCGACCGGATAATCGTGCGAACGGATATTTCAAACCTGGATGAACGCGTTTCTATTTGCCTGTCCACCTGCCATTCAATCGCAGCACCTCCTGCGGCTCCTTTCCAATCATGTGTTTATAGTCCACCTCCGACAGCGCTCATAAGAGGATAAGCGCGAACGGGCGAGAAGCCCGGCGGTGATTGTTGAAGACCAGCCCGCAACGCCGCGTCTTCGGCTTCGAACCAGTTGCGCAGCGCTACTGTCCGCTCTGGGTTGCGGTGCGTCGGCTTCAAGATCTGGTGTGCAGGGTCACAGAATGGCTTTGACCGATTGCAACACGTTGGCAGATGGCACAGCGGAAATATCGCAAGAGGTGGTCCTGTGCGATCTGGTCTGCCGTAAACTCGGTCGGGGCTCGATGAATAGAATAATGAAAAACCCCGCTCAATGGCGGGGCTGAAATGTCGATGTAAATTGTCTGCGAGGCCGGTCCCTCTGGCGCAGTTCGCTCCATGCAAGGTGATGCTTTCAGACCTGTGCGCCTCGCATTTCTTCTAGACCTATCCTAAGAGAGGGCAACGATGAATGTCTCCTCTCGATTTTGTTGAAGCATTGCCTCAAAACTGTTGAGACGTCGAACTATTTCTTCGCTGTAGCAACAAATGTGTCAGTATAAACTGTAGCTTTATGTTTAGCGATGACGACTTTTGCGTTATCGGTTCTAATCTCTGTGCGCCCCAACCTGACCACGACATTTCCATTCAGTTGAGTTGTGGACTTGGAAATGCTCTTCAGATGGTCTGCTTTCATTTGGAATGATGGCGCCTTCGTTTCCGCATGAGCGTTGAAAATCAGCGAACACATGGCGAAACCGGCTAAAATCAATTTTGTTTTGGAATGCATGTTCATTTCCTTCCTTAATAAGAGAAGTAAACCACACACACTTCAAAACAAAAGTCCCCAAAATTTGCCCCTAAGGAATGAGGCACGCCGTCGAAAGCAGATGCGGCTCCGGCTGAAAACTGGTTGCCGGAGCGGGAATTGAACCCGCGATTTCTTGGGCATGAAGCAGCACAACTCGTCGGGTAATGATGCGCCTCAAGCTTCGCGTCGAAGACGAAAGTCATTTCGCACCCGAAACAAGGTTTTTTGCGTGGTCAATGTGGCCGGGGCGGACGACCGCCTGCTCATCCGCACTCATCTTGCCAAAGGCAGGAATATTGTCTGCCGCTCGCCTTTGCGATGAGGCGGCTCTTCCCCGCCTCAATGGCATCAATCCCCTTACTGTGCTTGCGATAGGTGTCATTGGCACGATACATGGGCGCAGCTTCTTCCCGAGCGCTATCCAGTTTCCAGTTCAATGAACCGAGAAGGCGGCTTGTGTTACCGCCCGCTTTCTGAGCGGCGTCACCAAGATCAGTTCCAAGGTTCAGCGCACGATTTAAGTCAGTCATCGTTGACTTTCCCTCCGTCATGCGGGGGCGATAGCCCATCAGCGTGCGTTCGATACTATCTCGCGCAAGATTATCAGCCGGGTCGACAAGCTGCGGAACACCGCGACGCAAGATATCGTCAATATGACTGATGACTGGCGATAAATCCACGGCACAACCGTCAGCCCTGGCCGCATCATAATGGATGTCTGCTGTTTTCTGCCGCAAGTCTTTCAGAGCATCAAGGCGTTGAGCGGCAGTATCACCCGCGTCAAACCCGTCGGCACGCGCGCTTGCAAGTCGGTCGCCTTGAGCTGTCTGGCGCCTTGACCTGTCTGGCGCCTGACAGGCGTCTCAACAGTGCCCTGACGGGCACCGTTTGCATTGCGAGGAGGGTTGAAATTGCGCGGCGTCACAGCCCGGAGCGTCCGCAACATTAACCACATCCTGGGCGCCCGCGCGCGCATTGCTGACAGCGTTGCCAGGATCGTCCACCATACGACTTGACTTGCCTGGCATCGCGTTCCATGCGCCCTTGGCATCAGAGGGCTCCGGGTTGAGGCGCGCACCGACAGTGTCGATAGCAGATTTTACAGCCGCACCAACGCTGGAGAAAGCCGACGCCGTTTCAATTTCAAACCGGCACACCTAGTTCTTGACTGTGTCCTCTAAAAAGAAGCGGCCGAGCGGGTTTTGATAAAAACCATCGATGTTTTTTCCCGTCACATTGATATAGGGGCTGTAGTAAAGGTCGATCCAGTTGACGTCATCTTTTGCCATTTTTTGCAAATCGACATACATTTCTTCGCGCTTCTTCGGATTAAGCTCAAGGCGCGCAGCGGCGACAAGGTCCTTCACCTTCTCATTATGATAACGCGTCATGTAATTCATGTTGGTATCGTGTCCCAACACAAATGTGGTTTTCTGATCAGGATCGAGCACGTCATTGGTCCAGTACATAACCGAAATATCATAATCACCGGCAATCAGCATATCCCAGCTTTGGCTCGGATCGACTTTCTGCAAATTGACCGTAACGCCCGCCTTCTGAAGCTGCTGCTGTAGAAGGACGGCAATCTGCTCGTCGGTTTCGTTGCCGGCATTCACGATATAATTAAGCGAAAGATCGGATGCACCGGCATCGGCGAGCATCTGCTTGGCTTTCTCAGGGTCATAAGGACGCTTCAGGTTATCCGCATAGTGATAGAGCGCACCTTTTGGAATGTAGGAATTGGCGACCTGACCAATACCGAAGGTTACAGTATCGACAATCGATTGTTTATCGATCGCCATATCCAGCGCCTGCCGGACTTCTTTTTTTGCCAATGCTCCATGCTCATGATTGATGAGAAGGTGGTCTTCGCGTGTCGAAGTATCTTCCAGAACCTTGAGATTAGGGTCTTTTTTCAGTTCGGCCACACGAGAAAACGGAACAAAGATGGCGGCATCCAACTGTCCGGCCTGCACATTGAGCATCCGTGTGTTGTCGTCTGGCACCGAAATCCATTCAACACCATCAAGTTTGACGCGATCAGCCTCCCAGAAGTTCGGGTTTTTCTTGAGGATGACACGATCGCCGCGTCGCCATTCCTCCACCACAAACGCGCCGGATGCGACAGGCTTTTCAGCGTAGGCATCTTCGCCCATCTCCTCCAGACCCTTTTTGGAAAGGACGGAGACGTTGGGCAAAGCGAGCGTGGAAAGGAACGGCGCCGAAGGCGTCTTCAGTTTAATAACCAGTGTCTGCGGATCGGCAGCTTCTGCCGTATCCACGACTTTATAGGAGTCACTCCAGAGTGAAGCCGGATTATCGCGAATTCGCAATAAAGAGAAAGCCGCATCTTCTGCGGTGATCGGCGATCCATCAGAGAATTTCGCGTCGCGCAGTTTAAAAGTGTAGGTGAGACCATCATCCGAAACAGCCCAGCTTTCAGCGAGTCCCGGCTCAAGTTTCGTACCAGTCCTATCGACGCGTACAAGAACGTCATAGACATTCGAAAACACCCAGTTGTCGATGTTCTGAGCGGTTTTAATCGGATCAAATGTTGAGGAATCCTCGCGACGACCAATAGTCAACACACCAGCAGCTTCTGCAAGCGCTGTACCAAATGTGATCGTTGTCATGACGGTGACGAGGCCGAGCTTCATCCAGTTTTTTAACATAGCTATATTTCCCCTGTTATTTTTGGTTATTTTCAGATCAGTGTGGACGTGAATTCAGGATATCCTTGCCAGGAGGCGTTCTTCAAACAGTGATTTTGCAGGATCGATGTCGGGTATCGCTTCGATGAGTGCGGCTGTGTAAGCCTGTTTCGGATGGGCAAAAACGTCAGCGCTCAGACCTTCTTCGACAATTTCGCCATGATACATGACCACGACCCGGTCACAGAGATTGCGAACGACGGCAAGATCATGGGCGATGAAAAGCAATGTCAGTTGCATCTTGCTTTTAAGCTCGCGAAACAGATCGACAATCTGCGCCTGGATAGTGACATCGAGCGCTGCAATACACTCATCAGCGATGATGATTTTTGGGTCAACAGCCAGCGCCCGCGCAATGCCCGCACGCTGGCATTGCCCGCCGCTCAGACTGCGAGGCTTCCTAGCAGCGAAACTTTGGTCCAGTCCAACCAGATCAAGAAGCTCAGCAATCCGCTTCGGAATCTCTCTCACATCAATCTTGCCCTGAACGCGCAGAACCTCAGCCAAAGTATCGCCGATGGTCATGCGCGGATTGAGCGAGTTGAACGGATCCTGAAACACCATCGCTGCATCGCGGCGCAATGCTCCGCGTGCTTCCTTGCGATTTGCACTCAGCGTCAATCCGCCGAAAGTGATGCTCCCTTCCGCAATGGGTGTCAGGCCCATAATGGCGCGCGCGAGCGTGCTTTTTCCGCTACCGGACTCTCCGACAATGCCCACCGATTCACCTGAGCGAACTTCAAGGCTGACGCCTTTCAAGGCACTCAGTGTATGGGTTTTCAGGAAGCCACCGGCAACCGGATAGCGCACATGCAGATCATTGACCTGCAACAAGGGAGTCTCCCCTGAAACAACCGCAGAATGCACCGCGCCAAAATCGGGCATCGATGGGTGGCTTGCAATCAAGTTACGTGTATAGGGATCACGCGGCTGGCTGAGCACATCCTGCTTGAAACCTTGTTCCAGCAGTTTCCCGTTGCGCATCACCGCGATGCGGTCACAAGTTTGCGCGACCACGCCAAGGTCATGGGTAATGAGAATGATGGAGAGTCCGCGCTGATCACGAATTTGCATCAGAAGCTGGAGGATCTGCGCCTGGATGGTCACATCAAGCGCTGTGGTCGGCTCATCTGCAATCAGAATTTCAGGGTCACATGAAAGCGCCACCGCGATCATCGCCCGTTGCCGCATTCCGCCTGAAAATTCATGCGGATAGCTGCCATATTGGCGTGCGGGATCAGTAAAACCAACCTGTCCCATGATTTCAATGGCGGCGGCTTTAGCCTTGGCCTTATCCAGTCCTTTGTGAAAGCGGATGCCTTCCGCGATCTGATCGCCAACCTTCATGACCGGGTCAAGATGGCTGGTCGGATTCTGAAAAATCATCCCTATCTTGCCACCACGCACACCCAGCATATCTGCCTCGCCGGCCGCAACCAGATCAGTGCCATCAAGCATGACCGAACCTTCGGTGATTTTTAGAATCGACGAAGGAAGAAGCCGCACGATCGAGCGACATAGCAGACTTTTCCCTGATCCGCTTTCACCAACAAGTCCGAGAATTTCTCCCTTATGGAGATCAAGTGAAACCCGATCAATCAGCCGTCGCCGCTCATTGGGCAGTTCCGCTTCAACTTCAAGATTTCGGATGGACAAAACGGGCTTGTTCATTCGTGCACTCCCAGCGCTTCACCCAAACCATCGCCAAGCACACTGAAGCCAAAAGCAAGAAACACAATCGAAAGGCCGGGAAACAATGTGATCCACCACGCCGTGGTGACAAACGGCTGACCTTCGGCAACCATCACGCCCCATTCAGCAACTGGTGGCTGGACCCCCAATCCTAGGTAGCTGATGGCCGCGCCATTCAGCAGCACGAGAACTGCATCAGACATAACGAAGACCAATGAGCCCGCGATCGCATTGGGCAGAAGGTGGCGGAACATGATCCGGAATCGGCTGAAGCCAAGACTTTCGGCTGCAACTGCATAATCGGTAGACTTCAAGACAAGGATTTGAGCGCGCACCAGACGCGCGTAGGAAACCCATCCAACCAGTGCCATGGCAATATAGAAGCTCGCGAGGCCAGGCCCTAAGATCGCGATAATGGACAGCATCAGCACCAGAAATGGGAAGGCCAGGATTATATCGATCAGACGCATCAAGATCGCATCGATAATCCCGCCAAAGAAGCCCGCTATCGTGCCAACAACCGTACCGATGGCAAAGGGAAATATCACGCCGAAAATTGCGATTTGAAGATCAATGCGTGCCCCCCAGATAACCCGCGAAAACACATCGCGTCCGAAATTGTCAGTCCCGAATGGATGCAGCCATGAAGGCTGCTGTAAACGCATATCAGCATTCTGAATGACGGGATCGAAAGGTGCCAACAGCGGCGCTGCAAAGGCCAGCAGCACAAAGAACGTGAGAACGCCAATTCCAATTGCCAATGTGGTGCGACGGCCTAGAAAACGACGCCAGTTCATGCGTGGGAGAGGCAACAGACCTGCTTTCATAGCTTCACCCGTGGATCAAGGGCGACCGTCGCAATATCTGCCATGAAATTGACCAGCACCGTGGCGCAGGCGAAGACCATGGCAACGCCCTGCACCACCATATAATCGCGCGAGAAAATGGCTCGCACCAGCAGCTGTCCCATGCCGGGCAGTGCAAAGACGCTCTCCACCACCACGGTGCTGCCGATCAGCCATCCTATATTGACTGCGAGAAGATTAACCGTGGGCACCAGCGAATTGGGCAGGACGTGCCGCCAGAACACGAGGCTTTCCGGCATACCGCGTGCACGAGCAGCTGTGGCAACATCCGAATTTAATGATTGAACCATCGCAGCGCGAAGACTGCGGGCAAGAACCGTCGAAAGCGAAAGTGCAATTGTCAGACTTGGCAATATCAGATGAGAGAGCTTTTCGCTCAATGAATTGCCATAGCCGGAAACCGGCAGCAGATCGAGTTTGACGCTGAACAGGATAATCAGCATCAAAGCCAGCCAGAATGGCGGAAATCCAATGCCGAATGTCGAGACCGTTCGGATGACATGATCGCTGATTTTGCCGCTCTGCCGGGCTGCAATTGCAGCCAAAGGGAGCGCGATGAGGACGGATAGAATGACACTGCAGATTACCAGCATCAAAGTCGGTTCAATTCGCGTGGCAATCAGTTTGAGCACATCAATCTTGTAGAGGATCGATTTGCCCATCTCACCGTTGAAAATGTTGCGCAAAAAATAAAGATATTGCAGCCACATCGGTTCATCGAGCCCATATTGCGCGCGAATATTGGCAATAGCCGCAGGCGTTGCGCGTGTGCCAAGCAAGACACGCGCCGGATCACCCGGAATGAGCCGCACCAGCACAAATGTGATGATGCTGATACCGAACAGAACCGGCAATAATTGTAGCGGACGACGGAATACGAACTGAAAGCGATGCATGAGCTGCGCAGTTTCTCCCTGAAAATCTGATCTATCGAGAGGAACGATGTCGATTGAGAAAGCCGGTTAAAGCGGGATAATAATAGGCCGGATTTTCATAGAATGGCATATGGCTGGCATGTGGCACCACATGCAGTTGCGCATTTCCCAAGGCCATTTTCATCCGCAAGGCGCAGGCGGGTGTGAGTTCATCATGCTCACCGACAGTGATCAACACCGGCACTTCAATTCTGCCCAGATCGGCGATACGGTTCCAATCTTTCAGGTTGCCAGTGTAGAGAAACTCATTTGGACCTTGCATCGTGCCATATGGCCCCATGTTCCAATCATCGAGCGAACGTGTGACCGGCGCAGGCCATTCAGCCAGGCGACAAACATGCCTGTAATTCAAAATGGTTATCGCTGCGGTATATTCGGGATGATTAAGTGTCCCCTGCGCTTCATGCTTTTGCATCATCGCAACAGTTTCAGGACCAAGAGCACTGCGTAGCCGTTGCAATTCGCTGACAAGATGCGGCATGTCAGCCACCGTATCTTGCAGAATAAGCGTCTTAAGATTTTCAGGATAGCTCAGTGCATAGTCAATACCGAGCCACCCACCCCACGAATGCCCCAGCAAATGAACTTTGCCAAGACCGAGCGCCTGACGCACAGTCTCCGTTTCCTCGACATAACGGGCTATTGTCCATAAAGCCGTGTCGGTCGGACGATCCGATGCACCCGTACCCAGCTGATCGAAAGCAACAACCCGATAACCGTCATCAATCAGGCATGAATGTGCATCGCGCAGGTAGTCACAGGGCAGACCCGGCCCGCCGTTCAGGCAGAATACCACGTCATCGCCGGTTCCAAAACTATAGGCCACAACCTTATGAGTGCCAACAGACACTTCATACCGGTCATCCGGTTTCATCTCACGCCACATATGTTCCCCGATCGCTGCTCCGACTCGTTTCCCGCGTCGAATTGCCAGCATCATTTTTCTTTTGATCTTGGACCGAATAAGTAGACTACGCCAGCTATAAGAAGTGATAGGATGCAGATGGAAAAGCTCTTGGGGAGAGAGTTTGACGGGAGGGAGTTTCGGAGATCGGGATGCGCGACCAGATTGAATGCTTCAGGCAAAGCTTCACAGCTCACAAGACGCTCGACGGGCGGATTGACGAAATATTTCTGGCTATGAAGCCGCTTGGCTTCGAGGCTCTGATCTATGACTACACTCCATCTGCCTTCGATATGAATGGCGAGATGATGGGGCCATCGCTGATGAAACTGCGCAATATCAGCGACGACATGCCGGAATTCTGGGCTGAAAAAGGCTATTTTCGTATTGACCCAGTGCAGCGTCTCGCCTGTCGCGCATCCGTTCCATTCTTCTGGAATTATGATGGGAAATCAGAATCCTTGCTGCAGGAATTCATGACGGAAGATACGGCACCCGTCGCAAATTATCTGCACGAGCGCGATATCTCGGCAGGTGTCACGGTTCCCATTCATATGCCGCATGGCGATTACGCAACCGTCACCGGCGTCTTCTCGGGCACACGATCCGATTTCAAGCAGCGCGCCCTGCGTTATGTTGCTGATTTTAATCTGATGGCGCAAATTTTTCACCAAACCGCCTATGAACTGTTCGATGAGCGCATCCGCGGCATTGGCAAGGTCCATCTGACCGATCGGGAACGTGAATGTCTGCGATATGCAGCCGAAGGGCTCTCTGCAAAGGAGATATCCCGTATCATTGAGCGGTCCGTACCAACAGTGGTGATGCACCTGAATGCGGCATCTAAGAAGCTCGGCGCAAAAAATCGCACGCAGGCAGTCGTACGCGCCACCCGCGCCCGTCTGCTCGATGCGTGATTGCAGCGACACCTATAAGTTATGATAGCTGCCGCAGGTCATTAAGCGGCGTTATGGTTCTCCAAAAAAACAGATAAATGGAGGACCAATTGGCTTCAATCACCCAAACGGAAGGATACGCCCCTTTCCGTGACTATCAAACCTGGTATCGCATTACCGGCTCGCTCGATTCAGAAAGGCTTCCGCTCGTCGTCGCTCATGGCGGCCCGGGCTGCACACATGACTATGTGGACGCCTTTAGCGATATTGCAGCGCTCGACGGGCGCGCGGTGATTCATTACGATCAACTTGGCAATGGAAACTCGACACGCCTCACGGATAAGGGTCCAGATTTCTGGAGGGTCGATCTCTTTCTGGAAGAACTTGACACCCTGCTGCGGCATCTTGGCATTCAGGAGCGATATGCTTATCTCGGTCAGTCCTGGGGTGGCATGTTGGGTGCAGAACACGCGGTTTTAAAGCCTGCGGGACTGAAGGCACTCATTATTGCAAACTCGCCCGCGAACATGCACACATGGGTGGCGGAGGCCAACCGCTTACGGCGCGAACTTCCCGTTGATGTGCAGGAAACTTTGTTGCAGCATGAAAAAGCGGGCACGCTGGCAGATCCTGCATATATCGCCGCATCGCGTGTCTTTTATGATCGGCATGTCTGCCGCTTACATCCTTGGCCAAAGGAAGTCGCACGCACCTTTGCGATCATGGACGAGGACAATACCGTCTATCGCAATATGAACGGTCCGACAGAATTTCATGTCATCGGCACGATGAAGGATTGGACCATCGAAGACCGCCTCAGCCGCATTCAGGCGCCCACCCTTGTCATCTCAGGCCGTTACGATGAAGCAACGCCACTTGTTGTGAAGCCCTATGTGGAAAATGTTCCAAACAACAAGTGGGTACTCTTTGAAGAGTCCAGCCATATGCCACATGTTGAAGAGCGCGATCTGTGCATGAAGACTGTATCTGACTTTCTGAACAATGTGGAAAGGCTTTGAACGCAACGTGATGAGATGAACTCTGCGACTTTGTCCGCATTTCGGTGGTTAGTCCCGATAACTGTCTGTTTTCGTTATCGCCGCTGCTGCGCAGAGAAAGACAATGATCATGCTGCGCATTATGCGCAATGAAGGCTTCAGAAAGCCGTGGCGATGACCCGTTGCAGATCAATCCACGCCCGGCATGGGCCCGGTCCGGGCAGGATTTAAAGTTGTCCGGACCTGTTTTGTGATGAAGCGACGCCGCCATCCCGGCAGACCGATAGATCCAGAACGCACAATCGTCGTGCAGCCCGCGCAGAGCTATCTGCATTTACAGGCTGGAAGGCATGCGCGGATTGCGAGAGCAAGCTGTTGCTTGCCTTAGCTGGCAAGGGAGTCCCTGTCGATGTGCTCACCGCCAGGCATCATCACAACCGCGATTTTGCTATCAGGCGATTGATGAAATCAAGCTTTTCAATGACCGGGACCGGCAAGACGAAAGGATAGATGTCGGCTTGCCCCATTGAGCGCTGGAAGCTATTCAATGCGAGGCTGATCGGCACCCATGCGTCAACGAGTTGTTGAGCGGAGGTTGCCCTGTATGGATCAAAACGCACTTCCGTTTCCAGATCCTGATGGTATTGCGGATCAATCGAAAGTCCAAAAGCGCGTGCAGTTTCCAGCGTGTCGACAATATGAAAATAATGCGCCCAGCATTCCGCAAAGTCTTCGGAAGGATGGCAGCTGGCATAGGTTGAAATAAAATGCTCCGGCCAGTCTGATGGCGGGCCTTTCTCATAATTTCTCTTCAAAGCAGCCGCGTAATCATCGCGTTCGTCACCAAACAATATCCGGGCCTCTTGAAGCAAGTCGGATTGGGCGACCAGCTGCTGGAAGTAAAAATGACCGATTTCATGGCGGAAATGACCAAGGAGTGTGCGGTAAGGTTCCCCCATCGAGACGCGGACGGCCTCGCGCACGTCGTCATCAGCCTCAGCCGCCCGCAAACTGATCAGGCCGTCCTCGTGACCAGTCATGGCCGGTATCAGCTCTCCATCAGGACCGACAGCGTCCTCCAGAAAATCAAAGACAAGTCCATGCCGCGCATCGACATCGCGGCCGGGACACGGCAAACCAAAACGCAGGATTGAATAGAAAAGATGCCTTTGGGCTGAACCGATCTTGTGCAACCGCTCCCGGTCTTCCAGACTTTGCGTTCTCGGCAGGGTTCGATTATAGCGCGCAGGAATGGCGAAACATTGCGGATCGTCGGATCGGATCAGCCAGTTGCTCCCGTCGATCGTTCTGTTGGCACAGAAGCGCCAGCTTTCACCTTGGCGCGAAGGAATTGACCAGAGCTCGTCGTCGATTGGTTGCAGACTATGCAGTGTCAGGGTATCCGCGACAAAGCCCAACGGGGCATTGCCTGCGCCCATACTGAAGGTATTTTCAAAGTAGATCGGCAATCCACTGATATCGCATTCAAATAGACGCATAGGGCTATCCCAGGTTGGTTTGTGCATGAACGCTTGAACGCTGAAAAAGACGCATTGGAAACCACACTGGTGAAAAAATTTGTTTTTTGATGTGTGAGCGGAACAACCGGCCCCGTTCGCAGTTTCCGACTCCAGATTGCAAAGGAGATCGGGATGCTTATTCGGGTTGGATACGAAATTGCAGTGGAAGTCACATCTCCGACAGCCGTTTATACATATCTGAATGTGCACCCCCAGCATCACAAGGATATCGTCTGGGCCTGTTCGGAAGAGATCGCGGGAACCAGACATATCGACATCCATGGCAATGAATTTGTGCGCCAGACCTTGCCAGCAGGTGAGACTGTGCTCAGTCACGATGTCATTGTGGAAAACAGCGGTCTGCCGGATATTTTCGACGAGAATGCCGCACAGGTTGATCCGGCGCTTTTGCCGACAGAATGTCTCCCCTATCTTTTGGGCAGCCGCTATTGCGAAACAGACCGGATGTCGCAAATTGCCTGGAACCGTTTCGGTCACTACCAGGGCGGTGCGGAGCGGGTGCGTGCCATCTGTGATTTCGTGAATGCCCATTTGAGTTTCTCCTATGGCTATGCCCGATCGACGCGCACAGCACTTGAAGCCTATAATGAACGTGTGGGGGTTTGCCGCGATTTCGCACATCTGACAATCACATTGTGTCGGGCTCTGAATATTCCCGCGCGCTATGCGAATGGCTTCATGGGCGACATCGGCGTGCCTGCCGATCCGTCTCCGATGGATTATAATGCCTGGGTTGAAGTCTTTCTTGACGGGCAATGGTTTACGGTGGACGCGCGGCATAACCAGCCACGGATCGGTCGAATTCTCGTCGCGCGTGGTCGCGATGCCAGTGATATCCCGCTGTTCTCAACCTTTGGTCCGCACCGACTCAACAGGTTCGAAGTATGGACCGAGGAGTACAGGGGATTGCAGTCGAATGTCGGCAAACATACTCGGCCGGCAAGAAGAATCTCGACGCGTTACGGACCTGCGGGTCGCTCACCGCGCGATCTCGGAGTGAGCCCCTTTGTCAACTGCATGATTTGAAAGTGATATCCGTGCAGCCATTTGATGAGATGCTCAGCCATGGCGAGCGTATTCGCCAACCTTATCAATATCTCAAGCAGTGGCTGGACCAGCAGGATCAGCACAGACTTCTGCAAAAAACACAGGATGCGGAAAGCGTCTTTCGAAAAACCGGCATCACCTTTGCGGTCTATGGTGATCAGGACGCTGCGGAACGGCTTATTCCGTTCGATATTATTCCGCGGATCATTTCCGGTCAGGAATGGCGAAGGCTATCGCAAGGCATCGAACAGCGCGTGATGGCGCTCAACGCTTTTCTTGATGATATTTATCATCGTCAGGAAATAGTCCGGGCTGGCGTTGTTCCAGAGCAGCTCATCACCAATAATGAGGCATTCCTGCCCGAAATGATCGGGGTTCGTCCGCCGGGCAATGTCTACACGCATATTATCGGCGTTGATATCGTGCGGACTGCTGAAAACCAGTTTTACGTGCTGGAAGACAATGCGCGCACGCCTTCCGGTGTTTCCTATATGCTGGAAAACCGTGAAACCATGATGCAGCTTTTTCCGGAGCTGTTTCAGAATGTGAAGGTTCGCCCGGTTGAGAACTATCCGCAATTGCTGCGTCAGTCATTGGCAAGTGTTGCACCACCCGGAACGCAAGGGGTGCCGACTGTCGCCGTTCTCACGCCGGGCATCTACAATTCCGCCTATTTCGAACATGCGTTTCTGGCCGAACAGATGGGTATACCGCTTGTCGAAGCGCGTGATCTGCGCGTTGTGGATGGCCGTGTCGCGATGCGAACGACAAAGGGCTATCGCACCATCGATGTGCTTTACAGGCGCGTTGATGATGATTTTCTTGATCCGTTGACATTCCGCCCAGACTCTAAGCTCGGCGTCGCGGGCATCATGGATGTCTATCGTGCTGGCAATATAACGATTGCCAATGCGCCGGGCACAGGCATTGCCGATGACAAGGCCATCTATTCCTACATGCCGGAAATCGTCGAGTTCTACACCGGCCGCAAGGCGATCCTTGAAAATGTACCGACATGGCGCTGTTCGGAACCCGATAGTCTTGCCTATGTGCTCGATAATCTGGCCGATCTGGTGGTCAAGGAAGTGCATGGATCCGGCGGCTACGGAATGCTGGTTGGGCCTGCTGCAACCAAAGCCGAGCGCGATGCGTTTGCTCAAAAACTCAAAGCACGTCCACGCAACTATATCGCACAGCCGACATTGGCACTCTCGACAACGCCAATCTTTACCGAAAGCGGTCTTGCGCCACGTCACGTCGATTTGCGTCCTTTCGTCCTGGTGTCGGATCGTATCCGGATCACACCCGGTGGGCTGACACGGGTAGCGCTCAAGGAAGGTTCGCTTGTTGTGAATTCGAGCCAGGGTGGCGGCACCAAGGACACCTGGGTCCTCGACGATTAAATCCTGAGCAGAGATCGAAGTCATCGACCGGTCGCTGCGGGTTAGGCAATTGTCGGGTCGTGGAACTCTAACATCTCGGGATCTTGGTTGACAGGCACCAACGCAGCAACTGACACAAAGATCAGAGCGTGAAAAGGGGAATGATTTTATGCTTCTTGGCCGTACGGCAAATGGGCTTTACTGGATGTTTCGCTATATCGAGCGCGCCGAAAACATGGCACGTCTGGTGGATGCGGGGCTACGCATGGCGCTGACCAAAACATCGGATGCACCGGAAGAGTGGTCTTCTGTAGTTGTGTCAGCTGGTGCAAGCCAGACATTTTCAGCCAAATATCACGCTTATAACGCAGCAAACGTCGCAGACTTTCTGCTGCGGGACATGGACAACCCTTCCAGCGTCATGTCCTGTATGGAAACCGCACGTTCAAATGGTCGCATGGTGAGAACAGCGCTCACTCGCGAAGCGTGGGAAAGTGTCAACGAAGCCTGGATGACGCTGAAGAAATCTCTCTGCAAACCGTTGAAAGAGGCCGATCTTCCACCGCTCCTTGATCAGATAAAGCGGGAAACGGCACTCATACGCGGCGCATTCCATGGGACAATGCTGCGCAACGAAATCTTCGATTTCGCGGGGCTTGGCACATTTATTGAACGCGCAGACAACACGGCGCGCATTCTCGATGTCAAATATTACGTACTGTTGCCCGCCGTCTCCTATGTCGGGACCACGCTCGACAACTATCAATGGGAGTCCATTCTACGCTCCGTTTCAGCGCATCGGTCTTATCGCTGGGTTTATGATGGTGATTATCGCCCATCGCATGTTGCTGATTATCTGATCCTGAATGGCCGTATGCCGCGCTCACTTCATCATTGCTACCAGTGCATAACCGGTCATCTCGGCTTTCTTGGCAAAGACTACGGCCAGAGTGCTGCCTGCCATGCGACTGCGGATAAAATCTATGGCAGCCTGCTCAATCAGGACATTCGTGCGATATTTGATGTCGGTCTGCACGAGTTTCTGACCGAATTCATTACGCGCAATAATCGGCTCGGCAATGAGATCGCCGAAACCTATAATTTTTATTGAGGTGTTCGCTTGCTGCAGCGGCATGCGCATCGGGATTGCCGATCATGCATCCGGCACCGATCAAAGATCATCGACCGCATAGAAATCAAGAGAGAATTCGATGCCCTTTCGTTCCGACACGTTCATTGGAACCTATAATCCTGATCAGCTCCGATTGTTGCAGTGTGCTTATCGCGAAACCTGCATTCAATTGGGAAGAACCAACCTCCCCCTCGCCCAGCAGCGAAAGCTCGCAAAGATCATCTATGGTATCTATGACAGTGGCATCGAAGATCCTCTGGCAATAGCGCGGCTCGTTCGACATGCTGAGAGCATCTAGCAGTCTTCACATGATTGCTATGTCACAGTCCTGCCCTTTCTCGCCCGCTCTCGCCCGCTCTTGCCCACGCTTGCCCACGCTTGCCCACGCTTGCAATGTCGGCCAGACTGGCCATCGCTTCTGCCGCTCGTAGCTTATGGATGTGCTGGATCATGTCATAGTCGCCGCAGACATCAGCGCCTTCTTTCATGAAGGGCGTTGAGATGAATGGGGATGATGGGGGCGACCAGCCGAAAGCCCGGTCCTTTCGCAGGGAAAGATGTTAACCTTTTGCGGGCAGAGCAAGAAGCGCGCGGCTGCGACACAATTCGGGGGACTGTTTTGGATAGTGCGACGATACTGACCGTTCATTCGTTGTTGTCGACCTGTTCCATTCGTGAAACGGCACGACAGGAGCGGCGGGCCGCTTCCACTGTCAGCGCCGCGCTGGAACGAATGGAAAGCGCGCTGGCGATTGAGCTTTTGCGGCGCGATGGCGCGGTTCTCAGTCTGACGCTCGAGGCGCAGAAGCGGATGGGGCTTTTTGAAGAAGCGGCCCGCCTCTGTCGCTCCTTGCTTGCTGTTGCCGGCGACGGCAACGATCGGCCGACTATTCGCTTTTCCGCGCTTGTCCGGTTCGTGGTCGCCGCGAAGACCGGAAGCATACGTGCCGCCGCAAAAGAGCTGGGCGTCGGCCAGCCACAATTGACGCGTCAGCTTTCGGAACTCGAACGCAATCTCGATTGCGCGCTGCTTTTGCGCACTCGAACTGGCGTGCGTTGCACGGCGAGAGGCGAGATGGTGATGACGCTTGTCGAGGCGATTATCCGCACCTGGGAAGAACTGTCCCATGCGGCCACCGACCGGTTTCGCCGTGAGCAGGTGACCTGTCGGATCGGCTCGGTGATGCCGCTGGGCCATGAAAGCAGCATCGCCCAGATCCTTGCCAATCTGACGGTCGGTTGGGAACGCCTGCATCCGCGTCAGCCACTTTCGATCTCGGCCAATACCGCGGAAGAGTTGGTGTCGGGCCTCAAAAGCCGGCGTTATGACGCGATCCTCATTGATCATGCCGACTTCTCGAAGGAATTTGACGGCCATGTGGTTTCCGATGCGCCGCTTGCCTTGATTGGCGATCACCGGATTATGGCACAGCTTGAAGGCGACATGGCACAATTCCTGCAAAGGCATCCGCTGGCGCTTCCCAGTGTCAAGAGCGGGATAAGACAGCATGCGATGCATTATCTTGAAGGGGTGCTTGGTCCGCTGACGCAATCCAAGCTTCGACTGATTGAAATGGATTCAATTCCGGTCATCATCAATCTGGTGACCCGCCATGGCTATCTTTCGATCCTGCCCGAACCGGTGGTGGCCCGTCTTCCCTTTCCCATCACCCAGTACCCTTTGGGCGCCGAGCATCGCCAGATACTTTCATTCGTCTGGCGACGGAACACTTTCGCACCAAAGATGTTAAATGAGATGGTCTCGCTGCTCACTGAGGATAGCCCGTAGAAATTTATTCCTCGCGGTGGGTTGTTTGAGAGGCCTATAAACGAGATGGGGATGGCTTGCATTCGTCGAGACATCCTCTGTTCGGAATCTGGGATATATCCCGGCCCGGTGTTTTTAAATAGCCTGAAACGTAAACAGCCAATGACTGTGAGGGAGAACATAGGATGAGGACATCGGTGATTTTGGCCGGCATGCTGGCTGGCATGGTCTTTTCGGCGGCGCCTGGTTTTGCGGCTGATGTGGTGGTGGGGTCGAAGATCGACACTGAGGGTGGTGTTTTGGGAAACATCATTTCGCAGGTGCTCAAGGCCAATGATATTGCGGTGGTCGACAAGATCCAGCTTGGTGCAACACCGATCGTCCGTGAGGCGATTACCCAGGGTCAGATCGACATCTATCCTGAATATACCGGAAACGCCGCCTTCTTCTTCAACAAGGGCGATCTGGATGTCTGGAACAAGCCGCAACAAGGCTATGAAGAGGCGAAGAAGCTCGACTATGACGCCAACAAGATTGTCTGGTTGACGCCGGCCAATGCCAACAATACCTGGGCCATTGCACTGCGTCGCGATGTGGCAGAGCCAAACAAGCTGAAAACGCTGAGCGATTTTGGTAAATATGTCAGTGATGGCGGTAGCGTGAAGCTTGCGGCCTCGTCGGAATTTGTCAGCTCTGCCACTGCATTGCCGGCGTTTCAGACAGCTTATCAATTCACACTCAAACCCGATCAGCTCATCACCCTTTCGGGCGGTGATACGGCCGCAACAATTGCCGCTGCAGCGCAACAGACGTCCGGCGCCAATGCGGCGATGGTTTATGGCACGGATGGTGGGATTGCGCCTGCTGATCTGGTCGTTCTTGAGGACGACAAGGGCGTGCAGCCGGTCTATCTACCCACACCGATCATTCGGGAGGCGGTCCTCAAACAGCATCCGCAGATCGCTGATATTCTCAAGCCGGTTTTTGAATCCTTCACGCTTGAAAGCCTGCAGGAACTCAATGGTCGCGTTCAGGTCGGCGGTGAACCGGCGAGCGATGTGGCCCGTGATTACCTCACCAAGAACGGCTTCATCAAATAATTCCGGATGCTTTCGGATCAGGATCCGACAGGATCTTGCGATCGTCGCTTTCCTCTGCGCAGAATTGGGCAGGGGTTTGCTCCGCGGATGGCTTTAATGGATGAACAGGATCCATCATGCAGATGACCGCAGGTCGAGACACTGCAGCCTCTTCACGCTTCAGCATCGATCGACTGGGGGTGGTGATCGCCCTCATTGTTATTCTCTCATTGCTGTTTCAGCCCTTCGCGCTCCTGCGACCCAATCGGGTTGCGGCGACGGCTGCGGTGCAAGTTCTCAACGCGCTCCCGCTTGCTCAGGCGCTTTTGCTGATTGGTTTGATGCTGATCACGGTTTGCTTGCTGGTCGTGCGCTCTCCGCTCAAGCTTCGTCTTTGTGCATTGGTGGCAACGCTTGTTGCGACCGCGATAGCAATCGGCTTCAGTGCCCGCTACCTGCCCCCTGCTGGCAATAATTACGCGCGCGTTTCTCCAGGGGGAGCTGTTTGGCTGCTCGCCTTCGCACTGGCACTTGCCATCGGCGACACACTGGTTCGCATGCGTCTGGCGCCGCTGTCGCGGCTTGCGGCTTTGTTTATCTTCGTGGCACTGCTGGGGCTGCTTCTTTACAGTGGTGTGTGGAGTGATATTTCCATCCTCAAGGAATATGCCTCACGCCGGGATGCCTTTGCCAGCGCCCTTCGGACCCATGCGCTGCTGGCGATCGGATCACTGATCGCAGCCTTTCTGATTGCCACACCGATTGGCATCCTCATTCATCGCTTCAAACGCTTGCGCGACGGGGTGATCTCGTTTTTCAATGTGATCCAGACCATTCCCTCCATGGCCTTGTTCGGTGTACTGATCGCCCCTTTGGCCTGGGTGGGGGCTCACATGCCTGGGGCGGCCGCACTGGGGATTGCAGGCATTGGTCCCGCCCCTGCTTTCATTGCTCTGGTTGCCTATGCGTTGCTGCCAATCGTTTCGGCGACAGTGACCGGACTTGATAATGTCTCGCCTTTTGTGGTGGATGCTGCACGCGGTGTGGGAATGACCCGCCGACAACGGCTCGTATCGATTGAACTGCCACTGGCTTTTCCCGTGATACTGACCGGAATCCGCGTGGTACTTGTGCAAAATATCGGCCTCGCCGTCATTGCCGGTCTGGTCGGCGGTGGTGGTCTTGGAATGTTCGTCTTTCAAGGCATTGCCCAGACGGCGACCGATCTCGTCTTGCTCGGCGCCTTGCCAACTGTCGCCATGGCTTTCATCGCCGCTATCCTGCTTGACGCATTGATTGAAATCAGCCGTGCGCCACAGAACAAGGAACAGGTCCAATGATCGAGATTTCCAACCTCACTCGTCTTTATGGCGCGCAAAAGGCTGTTGATGACGTCTCCCTGACCGTCAATGCGGGTGAAATCGTGGTCATTGTCGGCACGTCCGGCTCTGGCAAGACGACACTGATGCGCATGATCAATCGGCTGGTGGAACCGAGCGCTGGCGTGATCAGGATCGACGGCAAGGACAATCGGGAGGTGAGTGCCCATATTCTGCGTCGCGGCATCGGCTATGCCATTCAAGGTCATGGCCTGTTCCCCCATCGCAGCATTGCCGAGAATATCGCCACTGTTCCGACCCTGCTGGGCTGGGACCGTGCACGGATTTCCGCGCGTGTGGACGAGTTGCTTTCGCTGTTCCACCTGGATCCGGCCATTTATCGCGACCGGATGCCGCATGAACTTTCCGGCGGCCAGCAACAGCGCATCGGCGTGGCGCGGGCATTGGCCTCCAATCCGGCCATATTGTTGATGGATGAACCCTTTGGTGCGCTGGATCCTATTATTCGTGACAAGGCGCAGGAAGATCTTCTGGCAATCCAGAAACATTATCGCACGACAATCGTGCTTGTCACCCACGACATGGAGGAGGCGATCCGTCTGGGAACGCGTATTGCGGTGATGGATAAGGGGCGTCTTCTGCAATATGGCACACCGCAAGAGATTATAGCCCATCCCGCAACCCAATTTGTCCATGACCTGCTGGGTGGGGGCAGTGACCGGGTGTTTCGCCTGCTGTCGCTGGTCACTGTCGACACGCTCGTCGAACCCGGCGATGCGCCAGGGGAACCGATCGCAAGCGATATGTCTTTACGCGATGCGCTTGGGGCAAGCCTGTGGTCAGGGCGCGGCGCCTTGCCAGTGAGCCGCGATGGCGCGGTTATTGGCCGGGTGACCAGAGGAGCAATTGAAGACCATGCCCGGAGAATTGCATGAAAACGGGTTGGGTCTTAAAAACTGCATTGCTGATCGTTCTATCCTGCTTCATTGTGAAGCCGGAATGGTTTGCAGGCGCTCTGGCGCCCTTCACCCGTAACAATGCGCCGGCCATCTATACACAGAATTCCCTGCTGGCGCTCACCATCAATCATCTGGTGCTGGTAGGACTTGCGACCGCGGTTGCGACGATGATTGCAGTGACGCTGGGTGTACTGACCACGCGTCCTGGTGGCCGGGAATTTCTGCCGCTGTCGCGCGCCATCGCCAATATTGGCCAGACCTTTCCGCCGGTGGCGGTTCTGGCGATCGCGGTTCCGATCTTTGGCTTCGGCTCGGTTCCCGCTTTCATTGCGCTGCTGCTCTATGGCCTGCTGCCGATCTTCGAGAATACACTGACCGGTCTGACGGAACTGGAACCTGCGGTCGTTGACGCTGGGCGCGGAATGGGCATGACAGACCGGCAATTGCTGATCAATGTTGAATTGCCGCTGGCGCTTCCGGTGATCCTGTCGGGGGTGCGCCTGGCGGCGATCATCTCGCTATCCACTGCCACGATCGGCTCGACGGTAGCCGCAAGCACATTGGGCGAAGTGATTGTCGCGGGCCTTTTGACTGGTAATACCGCCTTCGTCCTGCAGGGCGGCTTCATTGTCGCGGGTCTGGCCATTCTGATCAATGCGGGTTTCGTGGCACTGGAGACGCGTTTTCGCCGCAAGACTGCCCTATAAAGGGTGAGAAATACCAGGGGACCCGTCGTCAGTTTGATACGGAACTCCATCGCAATCCGCGGAGGATCAGCGGTGGCGCAATTTCAGGCGCGCACGCCATCTATCGCTGTGGAAAATGCTATTATCCGCACAGGAAAGCCCGCGGCCTGCTTTGGGCTCTAGAGACAAGAAAGCCCGCTTCGCTGGGAGGAGGAGTGCGAAGCGGGCTGATCTGGAAAACGCGGCGTTTGGGAGGAGGAGTGCCGCGCTTCATGTTCAGCCCCTGGGAGGAGGAGTGAGACTGAACATGTTCTAACTACGCATTTTCGCGGGTTCTCACAACATGCAAAAATGCATGGCTGTTATGCGCAGGGTCTGAAAATGGAAAACCGCCCGGCAGCGACAAGCGCGCACAGACGGTTTTTCCTCCCAGAGGCCGGTCTTCTATCAGCAATTGATCCGTCAAGCAACAAGTATCCACAAGTACTTAATCCCACTATTTTAGTGTGATCATAACAATAGTCTGGCTGCTAAAGTCATTTGAAGCAGAAGATCAGTCCTCCCGTATCGCGCTGGGGGCGGGCTGCATTGGCCCGCGATACGCGGGCTTCCTGCGAACAGGGATCACGTCGAGGGTGAGGCTGTTTTGGAGGAAACGAAATGACAGATTGTTGCGATTGCAAACTGCAAGTGCAGCAACCAGGCTCGAGATTTGTGCTATGCAGCAGCGGCGATTCAAGTTCATCGCTGTCACACCGGCAGTAAATTTTCAGCCATTACTTGCATTTTTCTGATGCGCGAGCTTTTAGTGACCGTTGGCAGCGTGTCTCTTGTGGATTTTCACTGTATTTTTGCTACTCTCAAAATACAGGTAATGTCAAAGCCGCACCGAGCAAGCGTTGTGGAACGCGACGTCATGGCAGGCAACGCGATGATCAGCGATAGCTACCAGGCAGCGATTAATGCGCCGGCATGGATCCGTCGCTGCCGCACCTTGTTTGCGTATCTTCGTGGGGACGATTGCATATTCTGGCCGCTGCCTCGTCATGGAACATCCAATGACAATGGAAAACAGTTGCCCTGCCCTGGGCCGCAACAAGCGCTTAAGCGGCACGGATTGAAATCGGTCAAACGCTATAAAAAGAGAGAGAAATACAATGTCTGACATTAATTACTTAAGACGGGATGTCGTCTCAGGCGCAGGGCTAGCGATTGCTGCCAGCGCGCTTGTCGGGTTCGTCCCTAAGGCTGCCAGGGCTGCGCAGGGCAATATGGACGCCGCGCTGCGGCAGTTGCAAAATGCGCTCGATTCCTTGCATCAGGCGACCCCAAACAAGGGAGGTCACAAGGAAAGGGCCGCACAGCTTGTCGAGCAGGCGATGGCGGAGGTTCAGGCCGGCATTGACTATGCAGCGCAGCATGGCGGCGGTTGAAGACGTTGAAGCGCTTGTTGGACAGCCAAGCGTGCGTAGCATCGACAAACACCCACAACACGCTGTTAACGCGGCAAGCGCGATGGCAACGGTGGTCGAGTGTCCGCGACGGCGGGTCCTTCATCGATGAGCGGAAGGGGAATGACGGTGAATGCCGTACTGCTTGCCTCAGGTATTTTTATCGCTCTCGGTTTTGCAACAGCGATCGGAATGGTGTTGCGTCGCCGATTGCCCCCGCACCATCTGAATGCGGAATCCAAGGATGTCATCCGTCTGGCGACCGCGATCGTCGCGACGCTTTCAGCCTTGGCGCTCGGCTTGCTGATCGCCTCGGCGAAGTCCGATTATGATGATGCACAACGCGAACTGGCCAGCACGGCGGCGCGCATCGTGCTTGTCGATCGTTTGATGGCGCAATACGGGACGGAAACGAGAGAGGCGCGTCAGCAGTTACGGGACCTGATCGGTGCGCGTTTGCAACAGGGCTGGAGTGTTCAATCAGCACCGTTCAACCCGACAGGGTCCGAAGCGGTCTCGCTCGACATTGAAAGGGTTCAACAGGCCCTGCGCGCCTTGATCCCCTCTCGTTCGGCCAACGAACTGATCAAGAACCGCGCTCTTGAAGTCAGTGGGACGCTCGCCGAGGCGCAGTGGCTGCGGGTCGCGTCATCCGACGAGGGACTGCCATTCGGCTTTCTCGTGGTTCTGATCTACTGGCTTGCGCTGCTGTTCGGAACATTTGGCCTGCAGGCGCCGGCCAATCCGACTGTCCTCACAATCCTTGTCGTCTGCGCGCTCTCTGTCGCGGGCGCAATCTTTGCCATCGTGGATATGGCAAACCCCTATGCGGGCTTCATCCGTCTTTCAGACGCACCGCTGAGGACGGCGCTGACACGGCTGGGTACCCAGGTTCCATAGTGCAACGGGTCGCAATTGTTGTTGGCACCCCCAGGACCTTGGCGCGACTTCATTTTCCAATCGGGCGGACATATGAGGGCTTCAAGCTATCTCGCCAGATCGTTCAGATATTTCAAGATCACCTGCACATCCTGTGTAACACAGCCGATATAACCATCGGGTCTGACCAGATAAAACATGTCAGAGCTGTCATTTTCCTGAATGTGCGGCTCAACGAGAGTGTCAAACTGCGAAAGGGTCTCCGCTGCGATCTCGGGTTTACCGGCATAAAGCGTAAAACGTCCGTCCATCGATGGCTGCGCTGCCTGCCGCGTAGCCGGCCTGATGAAACGCTCTCCGGGCTGCGGCCCTGAAGACGCTGCCGGCCCGTTCAGCGCAGTTTGCGGGTAATGGACGGAGAGTTCGGTGATCGCGCTGGCGATCCGTTGCTGGACGGCAGCCATTCCCAGGATGTGATGGGCAGCAAAGTTGCGCAACGTCTGCAGGACGGGGTTCTTCAAGGTGGCAATTCTGGTCAATCGGCCGGAAGACTTGAGCACCTGATCGCCGACAAGGCTTCGCTCTGTCGAATAGCTATCGAGCAAATCCTCTCTGCAGATGCCCTTGATGACCAGAGCCAGTTTCCAGGCCAGATTGAACGCATCCTGCATACCGGTATTCATCCCCTGCCCCCCGGCGGGACTGTGGATATGGGCGGCATCGCCGGCCAGAAAAATGCGTCCGTATCGATAACAACGCAATTTGCGATCATTGATCCGGAAGCCAGCAAGCCAGACCGGATCACGGAGCGTGCAGCGAAAGCCGGTCCTCTCATCGATCAAACGCTGCAGATCGGCAAGCGACGGCGGCAAAGCTTCGTCGCTCTCATTGCTGTCAATATTGGCAACGACGCGAAACCGTTGCCGAGAAATTGGGAAGATAACCAATATGCCGCTGCGGTGCCAATGCACAGAAACCTCTGCGGCAAGTGGAGCATCAGGGATATGGACATCGCCCAGCACCCAATGACTATCCAGCGTCTCACCCGCAAACGTTCCGCCGGTTGATTTGCGCAGCAGCGAATGCGCGCCGTCACACCCAACCAGCCACTGGCCATGCAGCGTTTCGTGTGCGCCCATTGCGCTGATTGTGTCGAGCTGGACGCCCGCATCATGGTGTCGGGCTGCTACCGCTTCGACACCGCGTTCAACCCGGACACCCTGTTTGTTGAGCATGGCTTCGAGAAGGCGCTCGGTTTCAGATTGCGGGATCATCAGTGCAAATGGAAAGGCGGAGGGAACCGCGCTGACGTCAAGACGACCGATCAGGCTTTGTTGATTGAAGATCGATATCTGGGTCACCTCAAGACCGGCCTCAATGAAGGCTGACGCGCGCGCACCCAGCAATTCAAGCGTCCTGCTCCAGATCACCAGCGCCTTTGACTGCTGTGTTGGGGCGGTTGCCTTGTCGATGATGCGCACAGCGATATTGAGCCGGCTCAGTTCAAGAGCAAGGGTCAGCCCGACCGGGCCGGCACCGACGATCAGAACGGGTGGTTTGCTGCTAGGGTCCATAAGCAAGCTCCTTCCGACACGACGCCTGCGTTTTTCGGGCCGCATACTGCCATCTTTGCGCAGGATGGGCAGTCTTGGCGGCTGAGCGCAGGGGCCAGGCCAGCAATAGTGAACTGCATCGTGCAGGCGTGCAAGCCGACATGCCGCACGCCTGGCTTGCAAGGCTCTTTTACCGGCGCCATCAAGGCGGAAATCGCTTTGGCCTCGCCGCAGAGCGTCAGCAAGGCCGATCAGCGCGAGGCGCGTTCCCCCGACGCAACAGACCAAGGGGGATTTGCGCGTTCAGCCTTTCTGACTGGACAGCAGCGCATGCACGAGGTCAGCCTCAAGGTCTGCAGGGTCTTCAAGACCCACGGAAATCCTTATCAATTGCGGACCAATGCCAAGGTCATTTTTCTGCTCTTCGGGGACAACGGCGTGGGTGAGCGAAAACGGATGCTGGATAAGACTTTCAACGCTGCCGAGGCTCACGGCAAAGTGAAAATAGCGGGTCGTTGTCAAAATCCGCTCGACCCTTGCCAGATCCCCTTCGACATCGATGGAGAGCACACAGCCAAAATTGAACATCTGCCGCCTGGCAAGTTCATGCTGGGGATGGCTCAACAATCCGGGATAGATGACCTTGCGCAATCCCAGTTCCGGTCCGCGTTGTTCAAGGGCCTGCGCCAGTTTGAGCGCGGTGTCCGCCTGCCTTATGCAGCGGATTTCCAGCGTTTTAAGCGAGCGATGCAAAAGCGCGCAATCGGGCGGGGACATCACGGCGCCGAGGGCATTTTGAAGATATTGCAGGCGTTCACCCAATTGGGCGGGCGCATGCGCGGACACGGCAACCACGCCGCCCAGCAGATCGGAATGTCCATTGAGCATCTTGGTTGCCGAATGAACAACCACATCGATCCCATGTTCGATGGGACGCTGCCCTGCGGGCGACGAAAATGTGCTGTCGCAGACGGTGACAGCACCGGCATTTCTTCCCAGTTGTGCCACCACCGACAGATCAACAATCCGCAGGGTCGGATTGGAGGGTGTTTCAAACCACAACAGGGCAGGCTTGTGATCCTGCACGGCTTTTAAAAGCGCAGCCTGGTCCGAAAAATCGACAAAATGAACCTTATGGCCTGCCGTGAGCGGTCGCACATCGGCAAGCAGACGATAGACACCGCCATAAAGATCGTTATGCGCGACGATCGACGAGCCGGCGGGAAGTGTTTCTAACAAGGTTGCAGCGGCA
Source organism: Brucella sp. NBRC 12953 (assembly GCF_040369775.1). Lineage (NCBI taxonomy): Bacteria > Pseudomonadati > Pseudomonadota > Alphaproteobacteria > Hyphomicrobiales > Brucellaceae > Brucella > Brucella sp. NBRC 12953. The sequence goes on along the minus strand of NZ_BAABSV010000009.1, from coordinate 105,026 downwards.
GAAAGGCCACTGGGAAAGACAAAGGCCAGTCTCGCGCCCTCAAGATCCGCCAGGCATGTTTCAAGCGCGTTGCGTGTGGGGTTGCCACTGCGGCTATAGTCGAAGCCCTTGCTGGTTCCGATACCATCCTGAACGTAGGTTGTGGCGTGATAGACGGGCGGGATCACCGCGCCTGTCAAGGGGTCAGGCTCCTGACCGACATGGACCGCGCGTGTTGCAAATTGCGCCTGGTTGCGAAGAAGCTTGTTCGTCACGTCTGTGTCTTTCCATTCTTGCCGCAAGCCCCCGGGGTCGCGGCCTGTCTCGCGGCTAGTAATCGATCAGCTCGCTGGTATCCTTGAGATAGAGCGGATGGCCGGGGGAACCATTATTGGTGATCTTGAGCGCCTTCAGTTTCACGCCGGCAGCGCGCAAAGCATCTGTTACCGCCTGGCCGTGATGCGCCAGTTTCTTGTGCAGCGATCCATAAGCCATGACGACGATTTCCGCGCCCACAGCCTGTTCGACAATGGTTTGCAGATTTTCTGCAGTACACGGTATCACGCCGTCTGCAAGCAGCATCTTGGGGTTGGTTGCGCGATAATCCATGACATTGCATTTTACAAAGCGTCCGTAGCCCCATCGGCGGGTGAATTTCTGCTCCTTGAACACGGTTGGATCGTCGACATTAAAATCGGCTGTACTGGGATTCATGCCTATCCACAGCACGTAACCCTGTTTCTCGGCGCCATCCCATTCCCGCTTGAGAAGCCGGCGATACCGGCCACAGGCGGAGAAAATCGCATCGCTCCTGATCTCGGATTTGACTTTGAGGCGGACCTTGCCGCCAGGATCATGGAGTTGGTGACTCATTGCTGCTTGATCTTTCTTGTCTTCACCGCTTGTCGATGCCCTTTTAAACACATCACCGGCTTTTGACGACAACAATTCGCATTGCCGCAACAAGGTGAAGGCAAGGGTCAAAACAAAGGGCCAAAACAAGGGGCCAAAACAAGGGGTCTTTGCGGCCCTGTGTCAGTCCGACACGCTGCCTGGTGCTGGATCAAGTGGATCGGCGCCGTTCTGATGCTTGTTCAACCAGAAACGGCGTGCTCGTTAAGGCGCGAGAGCGCTTGCCGGCATCGCTCATGCCTCCAACCTGTCGATTATCCTGATGTGGTTTGATGCGAAAACCCACTGCGAGCGCCTGGCAGCTTATATCTCGATTCCTTAATGTTTTCAGGCTAGAACCTCGCAGATGCACCACCAGCACCTGTGAGCGACCGTTGGAACTCGATCAGAACACTCTTTTCTTTGCCGCAGGCGTTTGCTCCCTCGCTGTGGCGCTGACCATTTTGACGGTCTGGTATCAGAACCGATGGGATCGATTTTTATTGTGGGGCTGTCTGGGCATGATTGTGCTCGGGGTGGGATCTGTATTCTATTATTCCTCGGATCTGGCGCTGGCTCCTTCCTCCATTATCGCTTTTAGCGTCATGACCTGCGGCTTCATGCTGTTGCTTGTCGGCGCCAATACGGTTTCGAAACTGCCTATATCGACCAGCCTGCTTGTGGTTGCGACAGTCATCATGACCGGCGTCATTATTACGCCGATCATGATCGGTTATGCCGGAATAGGCATTGCGATATTCAATCTTTTTGCCGCCCTCATCCTCACCAGGATCGGGATCGCCTTCATGTCCGTGTATCAGGAGGCACCGGTACCGGTGTCTGGCATGGTAGGGCTTTATTTCCTGACTGCAGTTTCCTTTGTGTTGTGTGCGCTGGTCATTGTGGCAGAGCAGCAATGGACCATGCGCACAATTCCAAGCAACTGGGCCGAGGATCTGAATGCCATCATGGCGATCATCGGCATTACCGGCATCGGTGCATTATCCTTGAGCTTTACGCAGGCGCGCATTGCAAAGCGGCATGCCAATGAAGCCAGGATCGATAGCCTGACGGGATTGTTGAACAGACGGGCGGTGTTCAGTCTGCTTGCAACCGCCCCGCTCAAAGCCGGTGATGCGGCGATTGCCTTTGATCTCGACGGGTTCAAGGTGATCAATGACAGCCACGGCCATGCAGCAGGGGACCGCGTATTGGAGGAATTTGCCAATATTCTGCGCGCCCTGGTGGGGGAGAGCGGACTGGCGGCCCGGCTTGGCGGGGAAGAGTTTCTCGTGGTGATCAGGGATATATCCAACTTCCGCGCACTGACAATCGCCGAGGCGATCAGGGACGATTTGTCTGCCCGCACCTTTTTCGGAAATGCCGGACCATTTCAGACAACAACAAGTGCCGGCATTGCCTTTTTCACCCTTGCAGACCGGGAATTTGACGTGGTTTTTCAGCGCGCTGACGCTGCTCTTTATCGGGCCAAGAGCCTGGGCCGCAACCGGGTCTGCACGGAATTGCAGGTCGTGGCTTAAGCGAGCTGCCTCCCAAGACAGACGCTCGCCATTTCCACGATCGGCGGACATTCACAAGATATTGCAGCTGTTAGCAGATTTGAGCGTTCAGCGGGGAACGCGCTTGTCTTGAAGCCGTTTGGCTCCGGGTGGCGTAACACGCTCGAAGGAGAGGCGTCATGATGAAATATTCGACTATGGCTGCGGTGATCGCATCAGTGCTGATATCGGCTGCGCCCGTTTATGCGCAGAGCATCGAGATTGGTCCCAATGGCATTCAGGTCAACCCGGATGGCGAACGCGGCGTGATGCGTGACCGACGGCCCGATCGTGGTGAGATCAGCGAGCGGCGCGCCGCGCGGATTGCGCGCGATGAAGGCATGAATGAAGTGGAAACCATCGCGCGGCGTCGGGGTGTGTTTGTGGTGCGCGGTCTAGATCGCCGCGACAATGATATGCGTGTGGTGATCGATCGTCTGACCGGTGACGTCCTCGAAGTCCGATAAAGGGAGGCGCCTTTGCAGCATTGACTGAAATCGCTGCAGCGGGCGTCCTTCGCAGGCATAGAGGCGGTTAACGAAAACTATTGCCGCGTAAATCTCGATTGAAGCCCGATGTCAGTTGACCTTTATCGTCATCGACCTAGATTTGCATCAGTCACGGTTTCGGAGGCGTTTTCCATCGCACCATGACAACCCCGGTCGTGACCTCATCCGACCGGGGACTTTTATCGGTGAGACATGCTGACATGATCGACAGCCACCCTGGAACTTTGCAAGCGCAGTGCGCTGTATGGTCTGGGGTAAAGTCGGCGCGCCGGTGAAGAGGCTGCGACGACATTGCGCGTCATGCTCTTGGCCCAATCAATGTCTATCCAACAACGTCTATCCAACAACCAGGTTTTGGCGGGTGTGTCCCTGTCGAACAGGTTGCCAAACGGCACTAATTGCTTCAAGTAGTCTGCTCAAGCGATGCTGAAACACCAATAGCGGGACAAAAGTTTGCGTACTGGTTTTATCTCTCTCTTTCTCCTGCTGGCGATTGTTTCTCCAGTTAAAGCACTCGAGCCAAGCAGTGCACCCGTCCTCAAGCCCACGCAGCAACAGGCCGAAGCCGCGCAATTGACGGCGGAGTTTCTTCAGCGTTTCCATTACAAGCCTGTCAAGCTCGATGATACATTGTCTGCCCGCATCATGGACCGCTTCATTGATGCCCTTGATCCTGATCGTCTGATTTTCCTGCAGGCCGATGTTGAAAGTTTCAAAACGCGCAGCAAAGAGATCGACGACGGTATCAAGAACCAGGATTTGAGCATCCCCTTCGCGATCTTCAATATTTATGGCGAGCGCATTGATGAGCGCATGACTTTTGCGCGTCATTTGCTCGATGAGAAGTTCGATTTCAGTTCCAACGAGACCTATTCGATTGCGCGCGACAAGAAGCCTTGGCCGGCCTCGGCGGCGGAGCGGGACGCGTTATGGCGCAAAAGGATCAAGAACGACTGGCTGCGGCTCAAGCTGGCGGGCAAAGATGATGCGGCTATTCGTGACACTTTGACAAAGCGCTATGAAAACACGCTGGCGCGCGCCAACAAGTCCAAGGCGGACGATGTTTTCCAATTGTTCATGGCGGCCTATACGACATCGGTCGACCCCCACACCGATTATTTTGGTGCCAATGCGTCGGCTGAGTTCGACATATCCATGAAGCTCTCTCTGGTGGGTATCGGCGCCGTGCTGCAGGAGCGGGATGAATTCACCACGATCCGGGAACTGACAGCGGGCGGTCCGGCACAACTATCGGGCAAATTGTCGGTGGGCGATCGTATCGTGGGCGTTGGCCAGGGCAAAGACGGGGCGATCAAGGAAGTCGTCGGAATGCGCCTTGACGAGGTTGTGCAACTGATCCGGGGTGACAAGGACTCGGTCGTGCGCCTTGAGATATTGCCGGCAGAGGCAGGTCCCGATGCTCAGCACAGGATCATAAGCCTGGTGCGGGACAAGATCAGCCTCGACAAGCAGGCGGCACAAAAATCGGTGTTTAGTCTGCAGCAGGGCGAGACGACCAGGAAGATTGGTATCATCAAACTTCCAGCCTTTTACGAGGATATCGAAGCCCGGCGCAAGGGCGACAAGAATTACCGCAGTGCAAGTCGCGATGTTGCGCGGCTGCTTGGCGAACTCAAGCAGGAAAAGGTGGATGGAGTGCTGCTCGACCTGCGCAACAATGGTGGCGGTTCGTTGAGCGAAGCGATCGACCTTACCGGACTTTTTGTCGGCAAGGGGCCGGTGGTTCAGCAGCGCAATGCCAAAGGTGAGATTCAGGTGGAAAGCGACAAGCTAAAGCAGGCGGCCTGGACCGGACCGCTTGGCGTCCTTATAAATCGTGGATCGGCCTCGGCTTCGGAGATTTTTGCCGCCGCGATTCAGGATTATGACCGCGGTGTGGTCATCGGAGAGCCGAGTTTTGGCAAGGGAACCGTCCAGACGGTGGTCAATCTCGATGAAGTCGCCCAAAGTCCGACACCGAAATTTGGCGAGTTGAAGTTCACCATCGCTCAATTCTTCCGCGTCAATGGCGGGACCACGCAATTGCGCGGTGTCACGCCCGATATCCGCTTGCCGGGGCTGTTTAATCTGAAGACCGTTGGCGAGGAAAGTTTTGATAACGCCCTGCCATGGACGGAAATCAAAGCAGCAAAATATCGCAGCTTTGGTGCCGCTAAGGCGCTGCTTGCGCAATTGCAGCAACGCCACGAACAGCGGGTGAAGACCAATCCGGAGTTTCAACGTTTCGTGGAGGACGTCGATGCGCTGGCCAAACAACGCGACAAGGCGACCATATCGCTCAATGAGAATGAGCGGCGCGCAGAAATCGAGGCTGCGGCCAAGCGCGCGCGGGCCGAGGGTGAGAATGGCGATGACGGCAGCGTTGATGATGGTCTACAGGCCAATGAACGCAGCTTGAGCGACGAGCTTGCGCGCGAAAAGGCCCGTAAATCGGCGAAGGACGCCTTGCAGGACGAGGCGGCATCGATCGTGATCGATCTGGCCGATCTTACAAAGAGCCGCTCGCAATCCAGACAATAGACTTGCGCGATCGCGTTGAACGCAGGGCTTCATCAACCTTGAGCCACGGGCCGCAAGGCTTGCAGGATCTCAAGCAAGGATGAGGTGGCTTCACGCCCAGAAGCTGCCGCAGCGCTGATATGCATCCTGGCCGCCCTACGGCCAGGAACGAAGGGACAAAAACCACCGCAAAAGAAGGCAGCGGGCTTTGTCAGGTCCCTGTGTTTATAAAGCCCGGCTTTCCTACGGTACGGATGTTAAGCCACTGATTTTGCTCGATTTCGCGAGGCCTGACCTCTCCAATCCGGCCCGTCACGCAAGCCCGATCACCATCAGGAAGCGCGCGCAAACAGCCACACACTATCGCGAGGAATATCGACCCAGACCGGCCCTTCCGGCAATTCCTTCGCTCCGAAGGCCTTTGCTGCGAATTCGCCCGAGCGCAGGCGATATTCCCAGCGATCGCCGAGATAAAGACAGGCGTCGAGCTGCATTTGCTGCCTCGCCTCTCCGGGGCTGTCATGCACGGCAATCTGTTCGACACGGATCACCGCCTTGTCGCGCGCTTCATCCGATTGTCCGATCATCACGCCTTCGAGCTGCCAGTCGCTGCCATGAATGGCCGCAGCGTCGCCGGCCCGGCGAATTTCACCATGCGCGACATTGTTTGCGCCCAGAAAATCTGCGGCATAGAAACTTTTTGGCCGTTGATAGATTTCCTGTGGGCTGCCTTCCTGGACAATGGCGCCATTGCGCAGCAACAGGATATTGTCGGAGGCTGCAAGCGCTTCCGACTGATCATGGGTGACAAGAACCCCACAGATTTCCAGATCAAGGATCAGCTTGCGGATCCAGTAGCGGGCTTCTTCACGCAGTTTCGCGTCGAGATTGGATAAGGGCTCGTCCATCAGCAGCACGCGCGGTTCATAGACGAGCGCGCGACAGATCGCGACACGTTGCTGCTGGCCGCCGGAAAGCTGGTCGGGGAAGCGTTCCGCGAGATGGCCGAGGCCTATTTTCTCCAATGTCGCCTGAACGCGCTTGCCGGCTTCGACCTTGCCGATGCCGCGCAGCTTGAGCCCATAGGCGACGTTTTCCATCACTGTGCGGTGTGGCCAGAGCGCGTAGGACTGGAACACCAGGCCGATATTGCGGTTTTCGGGGGCGACAGTCAAACCGCTGGCTCCATCCAGCATCGGCTTGCCACCGATGCTGATGCGGCCCTGCTCCGGCTGTTCGAGACCGGCAATGCAGCGCAGCAAGGTGGTTTTGCCGCTGCCCGATGCGCCGAGCAGCGACACGATGGATCCGCGTTCGGCAGTAAATGACGCCCCCTGGAGGATATGCAGGCCACCGAGATATTTATGAACATTTTGGACAGTCAGTTCAGTCATGGATTTTGGCTCCCAGACGAAGAGCGAGGCCTAGGCCTGCGCCGGTAAGAACGATACTCACAAAGGCAAGTGCAGCAATGGTGTCCATCGCGCCCGACTGGATCATCGAGACCATCAGCGATCCGATCACTTCAGTGCCGGCGCTCATCAGATAGATACCGGTGGCATAGTCGCGCAGGAACACGATCATGATGAGCGCCCAGGCGCCGACCAGCCCGGGACGAACGATCGGGATGACGATATCGCGCCAGGTCTGGGTGATGGTCGCACCGGTGGTGCGCGCCGCTTCCTCAAGTTCCGGGCTCACCTGGATGAGCGTACCCTGAAGAAGGCGCAGGCCGTAGGAAAGGCCGACAATGAGATAGGCGATGAACAAGCTGATCAGCGTGGTTCTGAGCGGCACCAGAAAAGGAATGAACAGAAACAGCCAGAAGAAGGCCAGACCGATGATCAGGCTTGGCATGGATCGGGGAAGCAGGATCATGTAGTCGAGAACGGTGTTTGACACATCGCGATTGCGATGACCTGCGAGGCCGACGATCAGATAGAATGCGACCGCCAGCGCCCCTCCCACCACGGCGAGGATGATGGTGTTGAAGACGCCGCGATAAAGACTTGGCACCTCAAACAGCGCGTTGAAATGCCGGGTGGTCAGGTGCGCGAAGGGATTGACGCCCTGCCCCCAGGCATCGACAAATGCGCGCAGCACGATGCCGCCGATCGGCAGGATTACCGACAGGAACAACCAGAATCCGATCAGCGAGAGGGCGATGACCTGGCCGGCGCGACCCAGACGCATCACGGTGGTCCGCGCGCCCTTGCCCCCCAGCGCGGCATAGCGGCGGCTATGGCGCAACAGGCGTCGCTGGTACCAGACCAGCGGCAAGGTGAGCAGAACCAGCAGTACCACGACCACGGCCATCAACTGATAGGTCGGCACACCGAACAAGGTGGTGAGCTTATAGATATAGGTGGTAAGAACATTGATGCCACTGGGATCGCCCAGCACCAGCGGAACGCCAAACATCTCAAAGCCGATCAGCAGATTGAGCGCGGTGGCGAAGATCAGGGCTGGCATCACCATCGGCACGGTGACATCGTAGCACACCCGCCAGATCGGAGCGCCGGTGATGCGGGCGGCCTCTTCCAGATCCGATGGCAGGTTGCGCATGGCTGCAGAGACGTAAAGATAGACATGCGGCACATGGGCGAGACCGGTGACCAGGACGATGCCGGTCAGCGAATAGATATTCCAGGGCACAAAGCCGAAAATGTCTCGTGCAAGGATCGACAGGAAACCGGAAGGCCCGATCGCCACAGTATAACCAAAGGCAAGCACCAAAGCCGAGATGAACATTGGCACCAGCACGATCACCTCAAGCGCCTTGCGAAACCGCACATCGGTGCGGGTCAGCAGGAAAGAAAGGGCGGCGCCCAGCGGCACGGCGATCGCCACCATGCCCACGGCCATGATGACCGTGTTCCACAGGGCGTCGTAAAACATCGGGTCGACAAGGATATATTGATAGGCGCTCAGTCCGATCGTGGCGCTGGCGCTGAAGAACGGGCCATCGAGGAAGCTCTGATAGATGATGAGCGTGATCGGGGTGAGGACGCACAGTGTCAGCAGCCCGATCACCAGCCGTCGGAACGCCAGCGCCTCGCCTGGCGCCCGCAATGTCTTTTTTCCACCGTTTCGGGCGGTGGTGTGGGTGAGATTTTGAGTATAGCTATCCGCCGGCATGGATTGACCTCCGGGAAAACGCGCGATGAAAGGGAAGCCAGCCCTCCCCTCAGCGACAGGCCGCAATCGGGTGCGCGACGCGACGGTCGATGGCTGACCTTGACGGTTCCGCCCGGCTTGACTGCCGTGAGGGGCAGCCGGCCGGACCAGGCTGGCTCAGCGGTGCCTTATCAGCCCTTCAGCGCAGCCCGCCATTGCGTGAGAAACTTGATCCGCTTTTGCGGATCCATGAAATTGAGCAGGGTTTCATCAAGCGCGATCGGCTTGAGATTGCCGCCGACAAGGGTGTTGAGGCTGTCAATATTATAGCCTTCGCTCACGTCCTTGCGCAGTGCTGGCATGCCCTTGGAAGCAAGCGCTGTCTGGCCTTCCTGTGAGAGCAGGAAGTCGATAAACAGCTTGCCGGCATTGGGATGCGGGGCATCCTTGAGCAGGCCGGTCACGCGGGAGAAGGCAGGCGTGTAATCCTTGCCGAACGCCACCCCGAGATTGGGAGCGCTTTTGACCCAGTCAAGGGCGTAAGAGCCGATCAGATTATAGGCCAGCACGTTTTCACCCGAAACAACGGTTTCCCGCATCGAGCCGGTCGAGGAATAGGACTTGCCTTTGGCCTTCCCCAGAGCATTGGTGAGGTCCCAGAAGTTCGGCGTCTCGTCAAGATCATTGGTCTGGATCAGAAAGCCGACACCGGATTTTTCCGGATCAAAGGTCGCAAGTCGGCCATCATAGGCGCCGCTGGCAATGAAATCGATCAGCTCCTGGCGGGTTTGCGGCACCTTGTCTTCTTTCAGCGCGGTCTTGTTGTAGATCATGCCGATGGGTTCGATCGAGGTGGCATAAACGACGTCCTTATAGACAGCCCAGTCGGGCAGAGCAGCCGTTTGTGTTGATTGATAGGGCGCGAGATAGCCGTCAACCGCAAGCTTGATCCCCTGGTCCATCGCCGATGTCCAGAACAAATCACCCCCCACCTGCCGCGCCGCAGCCTCCGAGATCACCCGGTTATAGACACCATTGGTGCCGATATCATTGTAGTCGACGCGAATATCGGGATATTTTTTGGCGAAGGCGTCGAGAGCCGCCTGGGCCTGGGCCTGGTCGGTGGCGGAATAGATGGTCACCGAGCCTTCCTTGCGCGCCGCTTCAACAAGTTCACTGGCTGCAGCAAGGCCGGCTGTGGCGGACAGGATCAATGCCGTTCCGGTGATCAGGCCATAAGATAGAGTGCGTTTCACTGTGCAGGTCCTCCCAGAATGATTCCAATTGCCTGGGAGATGGCTGCGTCAAAAGATGAAACTATACTTTCATTTTGACACATTTTATCGATTTTTTCTGCCCGCAATAAAGTATTCCCGCATTTATTCATGCAGGTTAAAGCTTTCAGTAAATCGATATCCTCCCACGGATATAGAAAAGTCATTCGCTCCTACGAATAGCCTTTCTGAATACAGAGATTCTACGATGAAACTGTCAGGAACCTGTCATGAATGGACAGGTTTTAGTTGCCGATGGACTTTTTCTATGCAATCTATCTGCAATGCGCATCCTTCTGGTTGAAGACACCCGGGATGTCGGGGAGGCAATCAATCAACGGCTGGTGCGGGTGGGGCATTCAGTCGATTGGGAGACGGACGGACTGGCTGCCGCCGAGATTCTCGACTTCACCGATTACGATCTGATCATTCTCGACGTCATGCTGCCCGGGCTTGGCGGCTTCGACATCCTGCGCCGGCTGCGCGCCGCGAAGAAGCCGGTTCCGGTGCTTGTGCTGACCGCGCGCTCGGAGATTGAAGATCGGGTCAGCGCGCTTGATCTGGGTGCCGATGACTATCTGGTCAAACCGTTTGACTTTCGCGAATTGGAGGCGCGGGTCCGGGTCTTGTTGCGCCGCAACAGCGGCGAGACCACCAACATTATCATCTGCGGCAATCTTCAGCTCGACCGGCACAGCCGCAATGTGCGGATCGGCAATCGCGAGGTCCAGCTCAAGCGCCGTGAAATCGCCATTCTGGAGGTCCTTGCCAGCCGGCCCGGCCGACTGTTCAGCAAGGATGAGCTGATGGACACGCTGTTTGGCTTCGATGAGGGGGTCAACCACAATGCGGTTGAGCTTTACATCAGCAGAATTCGCAAGAAGATCGAGGGATCGGGCGTATCGATCATGACGCAACGCGGGATGGGCTATCAATTGGTGATCGATGAAAGCGCATGAACCCTCGCTGTTCTCGCGGCTGTTTATCCGGGTCGGCCTTGTTCTGGTGGTCGGGGCAAGCATTCTGATCACCGCGGCCTGGTTTTACGGCCAGACCGCTGCCAACAAGACCTATGACCAGCTGCTGCGGGGTGCTGCCATGCAGATTGCCGAGGGCGTCACCCAGATTGATGGCCAGTTGATCATCAATCTGCCTCCCTCTGCCTTTGAACTGCTGGGATTTGCGGAAAGAGACAGGATTTTTTATCGCATTGTCGGACCCGATGGTGCGGTTGTGAGCGGATATCCGGATTTGAATATCCAGGATGATCTTGGCGCTGCGCGGCGTCAGCCAAGACTTGCAACAGAAATCTATCGCGGTGCCGAGGTGCGGATGATCACGGTCGCACGGGCGCTGGCCGATCAGGCCGAGGCAGGCTGGGTCTATGTGGTGCTGGCGCAAACCACCGAGGCGCGGCGCGCTCTCGCCGCTGAAGTCACACAAGGCGCAATGCTGATCGTCGGCGTCATGGTTTTGCTCGGACTTGCCGGGACATTCCTGGCGGTGCGTTATGCGCTGCAGCCTGTCACCAGCCTTGCTGACGCGCTGCGGCAACGCAATCCGGAGGATCTGACGCCGATGCAGACACCGGCACCCGCTGAGTTGCGGCCTTTTGTCGGTGCGATCAATTCTTTCATGACAAGACTGGATCTACGGGTGGTGCGACTGCAGCAATTCATTGCCGATGCAGCCCATCAGATCCGCACACCCTTGACGGCACTTGCCGCTCAGGTCGATATGCTGGATGCCGATGCCATGAGCGAAGCTGACCGCGAACGCACACGGCGCATCAAGCGCAGAACAGGCGAATTGGCACGATTGACCAACCAGTTGCTCAGCCATGCGATGGTCATTCATCGTGCCGGGGTGGTGCAGCTTGAGGTCATCAATCTGGTTGAGGTCAGTCGAGCGGCATTTCACCATGCGATCCCGCTGACGATCGACCCTGACATGGTGATATCATTTGAGGCCGCGGAGACGGGACTGATGGTCCGAGGCGATCCCGTCAGCCTGCGCGAAGCCATCGCCAATATCATCAGCAATGCGCTCCGCCACGGCGCGATCTCGCGGCTCGACGTGCGCGTCAGGCGGATGGATAAGCGTATCTGCGTTGAAGTCGAGGATGACGGTCCGGGCATCGCACCAGAAAACTGGGATCAGATGGCACGCCGGTTCAATGCCGCATCACCCAAGGCTGGCGCCGCCTCGGGGCTTGGTTTTGCCATCGCGGCAGAGGTTGCATCGGCTCATGACGGGATCCTCCGCTTTCGCGAGAAGGGCGAGACCGGCTTCACGGTGATCCTGGATTTACCGCGCGCAGGGGAGGATGGACGGTGAGACTTTGTTTGTTTGCCTTGCTGCTTTCAGGGCTAGCAAGCTATGCGCAGGCCCAGTCGGATGAAGGAACGACAACCCATTTTCCGGCAGTTGACACGGAACATGCCCGCCTGGTGATCCATGGCGCGGCCGACACCTCGGCACTCAAGCCGCTGTTGCGCGATTTTCAGACAAGCGAACCGCATGTCGCGATCGATTATACCGACTTCGTCACCAATCAATTGTATCGCGAGGCAGACAAAGCCTGTCGCGAAGGCAGCAATTTCGGTGATTTGTTGCTGTCTTCTTCGGTTGATCAGATGGTGAAGCTTGCCAATGACGGCTGCGCGCTGGCCCATGTCTCCGCGCAGACGCGCGCCGCTGAAAATCATGCCAGTAACTGGCGCAACGAGGTCTATGGCTTTACCTTCGAGCCCTCGGTGATTGTCTATCACAGCGATTATGTCGATCCGGAGGAGGTCCCGCATACCCGGGCTGAACTCGCTGATCTGTTGCGGCGCAAGCAGGAATTCTACCGCCGTCATGTTGCCACCTACGACCTGCGGGAATCGGGCGTCGGCTATTTGTTGGCCTTTCTTGACGCGGAACAGAATTCGACCGCCTATGGTCGCTTGCTGGAGAGCATGAGCCGTGTGGACACGCAATTGCGTTGCTGCAACAATTCGATCCTGAGCGATCTGGACGAGCGCAAGATCTATATCGGCTATAATATCATTGGTTCCTATGCCTATGCCGCAAGCCTGCGCAATCCCAAGCTCAAAATTGTTCTGCCGCGTGATTATACGCTGGTTTTAAGTCGCGCGGCGTTGATTCCAAAACAGGCCCGCCAGGCGGCGCTGGCCGCGCGTTTTCTCGATTATCTGCTGTCCGAGCGCGGGCGGCGGGTGGCGCGTGAGCAAGCGTTTTTCTTTTCGCGTGATGGCAGTCTGCCTTCCGGCGTCGATGGACCACCATCGCTGATCGAAAGCGGGGTGGGACGCCTGGTGCGCATTGGCCCTGCCCTGCTTGCAACCCAGGACGGCGCACAGCGCAAGCGCTTCATTGACGACTGGACCGAGGTGATGGCCCCCACTGTTGCGCCCGGCCCATAATGACAGCCTTTCGAACATGCGCCACAGTCAGGTGTTGGTGTCGGTGTTGGCGTTGTGGATCAGCGTCATGGCAGCAAGCCCGGCCGTCTCGAAATAAGCCGGTTCGCGATGAAGAAGCACGGTGGCAAAGGCGCCGTCGAGCAGGAGCATGATCTGAGCGGCGAGCCTTTTTGCATCGGCGGTATTTTCATCACCTGCCAGCATGCAACACAACCAGGCTTCAACGCGCTTCTTATGTGTCCGTCCCGCAACCAGAGCCGGATGACCCGGGAACTCGGCGAGTTCGACCGCACTGCGCAGAAACCCGCAGCCTTTCCAGTCTTTACGGCGGGCGGCGCGTGCGAGGCTTAAGAAAATACCATTGACCTTTTGCGCCACGTCACCGGGGCTGCGGGCATACCATTGCTTGAGGATTAAGAGATTTGGCGCGTCACGCGCCTCGAGGCAGGCGGCGATCAGATCGTCCTTGCTGCGGAAATGATAATAGAGGCTCCGCTTGGTAAGCCCGGCGCGTTCGGCGATGAGATCAACGCTTGCCGCCCTGATGCCCTGCTGGTGAAACAGCACCGATGCCGCCGCAATGATGCGCTCACGTGTGGATGCATTGTTTAAAGCCATCGACGTTATGTATACCCACTAGTGAATATACTCAAGGAGGTATTGGCTTCATTCTGCTGACGGAGCCCCAACAGCGGAGCGTCAGGCGTGATGAAGCTGAAACCACAAAGCATCGTGATCGAATGTGTCGATGGTGTCCGGCTGCACGGACATCGATGGACCCCGCCGGATGAGCGAGCACACGGCGTCGTCATCATCAATCCGGCGACGGGTGTGCGCGCAGATTACTATCATCGCTATGCACAATTTCTGTCAGAGCACGGCTTTGAGGTGCTGACCTATGATTATCGCGGGATCGGTGCGTCGCGCCCGGCAAGCCTCAGGCACAGCTCGTTTCGCTGGCATGACTGGGGGGAGAAGGATTTTGAGGCGGTGTTGCGGTTCACATATGCGCATAGCGGGCTGCCGCCACAGGTAATCGGTCACAGCATCGGCGGGTTTCTCCCCGGTCTTGCACCGAGCCATATTCTGATCAGCCGGATGTTGACGGTGGGCGCGCAATTTGCATGGTGGGGCGACTATCAGAAAAGTCGGAGACTGCAGCTTTTCTTCAAGTGGCACGTCGTCATGCCTGCGCTCACCGCATTGTTTGGATATTTCCCCGGCAAACGGCTGGGTTGGCTTGAAGATCTGCCCAAAGGAGTTGCCAATGAATGGAGTGGGCGTCGATCCCGTTTTGAACGAAGCTATCCGGAGGCATTGCGCGGCGGGGTGCTCAACAGTCTGAGCGCTTTCCGCGCACCCATTCTCGCCGTGGCCGTGCGCGACGACCCCCTAGCGACTGAGCCGGCAATCCGTCGCGCACTGGCATATTACAGCGCTGCGCATGCGCAGCTGATTAGGATTTCGCCGGCCGATTATCACTGCGCCCGCATCGGGCATTTTGATCTTTTTCACGATCGCCATCGCATGGGCTTCTGGCAGCAGAGCATCGGATGGTTGCGTGACGGGAAAAATCCCTGGCGCGAGCAGACATTTGCTACCCTGCCGCGTCCCATTCGATCGCAGGAACAAGGCGGTCAGGTTCGGCGTGAGCGTTAAGCAAAGGCGCTGCGACCCCGCCTCGTCAAGTGGCCGCTCAGCGGCGGCTGAGCTGCTGAGCGGCGATGATCTCGCCTATTGGCGCGGCGGAAGCACGGGAAGCGGTTCGGCACGGCCGACGATAAAGGCGTAGGAAAAGGCGCCGACCACAGCCATGATTGCCGCCATCAGAAAGGACGGCGTGTAGCTGCCTCCGAATTGATCGAGCAGGAATCCGAACAGAAACGGGCTGATGATCCCGGCGATATTGGAGGCAAAATTCTGAATGCCACCAATCGATGCGACATGGTGCGAGCTTGGCGCAACATCGGCCGGCAGCGACCAGATCGCAGTCGCGGCGATGGCGAGACTGCTATAGGAAACTGCGAGGAAGAACAGCGCGGCGTAAAGCGATTCAACCATTGCGGCGGGCAAAATGGCTGCACCGCCCAGCATGCCGCCCACCATCACCGTCTTGCGCACGGTGGTGACGTTGGCGCCGCTTTGGATTGCCCGGTCGGCGAGAAGGCCGGCGATCCAGGCGGTGACCACCGCCGCAAGCCCGGGCAACATGCCGTAAAGTCCGAGCTCGGTAAGGTTGAGACCGCGTGCCGTCTTCAGATAGGTCGGAAACCAGGTCAGAAAGAAATAGATGACGAAGTTCAGGCAGAAGAAGCCGAGCATCATCCCCCAGACAGTGCGGTAGCGAAACAGATCGATCCAGCGGATTTTGCGGGCTTCCAGATCGTCATTGTCGTCGGTCCGGGCGCCATTCTGAATAATATATTGACGCTCGAGATCATTGGCGCGTGGATGGTCATTGGGATCGCGATAGGTTTTATACCACAGCAGCGCCCAGACGATGCCGATGGCGCCCAGGATGATGAAGGAATAATGCCATGTCGCAAAGGCGATGATCGAGGTGACGATCGGCAAAGCCAACACGGTCCCAACACGCGAGCCGGAATCAATGACGGCTGTTGCGAAGGCGCGTTCGTTTCTGGGAAACCAGCGCGATGCCGCTTTGGTTGCTGCGGGATAGGCGGGCGCCTCGCCGGCGCCGAGAAAGAAGCGAACGGTAAAAAAGCTCCAGAAGCTGTTGGCAAGCGGCGTCAACGCGGTGAAGACCGACCACCACACTGCGGCAAGGGAAAAGCTTTTGCGCGCCCCCAGCTTGTCGGTAATCCAGCCGGCAAACAGCATCATGCCGTCATAGGCCCAGAAAAAAGCCCCCAGGATCAGCCCCTTTTGGGTATTGGTGAGGTTGAGGCCGAGTTCCTGATCGATGAAAGGCAGCGCGACGCTCATATTGGCGCGGTCAAGATAATTGATCGCAATGCCGATGAAACACATGAAGAGAATGAAGTAACGGAAGCGTGTGGCACCAAATGGCGCCTTTTTTGAAGTGTCCATTCCCAATTTCCTCCCGGGATGTATCTTCGCTGGTCAATGCGGGCAGCAGGCGGTGGTCAGGCCGATTGTTCAATCGGCGCGGGCGGAGCCACGCGGAACCGTTCTGCCAGATCGGCAAATGACTGCATGGTCACCGGATCGATCTTCACACCGTGCGCATCACGCTGTTCTGCCACCTGCCATTCGCGATCGCCCGGGGCCATGACAGTGCAGGACTGTCGGGCCGGCGATGTGCGCAGCATATCAAGATAGCGGGTCATGCCGGCGTCAAACAGCGCAGGGTCGATAAAGGCGCCCGGCTTGAGCGCAAGGACGAAGGCCCCCATTTTGCGCGGGGTGGAAAAATCCGGCCCGCCCATCGGCGCGATATCGAAACTCAATGTCATCCCGGTGAGAACGGCACTGAGAATTTCTGCAAGCCCTGCCAACGCTGCCCCCTTGAAGCCGAATTCACCACCCATTGGTGCCAGCATGGCGGCTTTCTCTGCCTCAAGCGTGTCGACGCCATCCGCATCGGAGGCCACGCCTTGTGGCAGCGGCACGCCGAGGCTCTGATAGAGCATGACGCGGTTATAGGGGATTGAACTTGTGGCCATATCGAGCAGCCAGGGCTGTGGGCCGGTGGTGGGAACGCCGACCGCGATAGGGTTGGTGCCATGAAAACGCATGGCGCCATCATGCAGACGCACGAAGCTATCGGAATTGCAGACCGCTATGCCAATATAACCTTGACGCGCGGCCTCAAGCGCATAGGCGCCGGCGGCGGCGAAATGCGAGCTGTTCTGAATAGCGACAGCACCGATACCAAACTGATCGGCAAGCGCGGTCGCCCGCGCCATCGCGGTAAAAGTCGCAAGAGCGCCATGGGCATGATCGGCATCGAGCGTTTCGATGGCTCCGAGACTGCGGACCGCCCGAAGGCTTGGTGTCTTGTTAATGCGGCCGCCGAGCAGTGCGGTGACATAATGCGACAAAAGACGGACACCGTGGCTGTCCACGCCCAGGCGGGTGCCGTGCATCATGGCGCGGGTTGCGGCATTTGCGGTCGCATCATCAGCGCCACAGGCGGTGAGAACTTCCGTGCAAAATCGCTCAAGCGCGCTGAGTGAAAAGGCGGCCTCATGATCAGACTGCTGCATTATGATACTCCTCCAGCTCATAATGTCTTATGCATGCACTATACAATAATCTCTGTCAACGCAGTCTGTCATGAAAAATCCTAGCGCTCAGCGGCCGTGCAGGATCACCTCTCGTCGTGCTCCGTCCTCGGCGATTGAGCACGGCAAGAATGCGAAAGGCCACTTTACTCAATGCGTTGAACGTGGTCTTTCTGGATCTGAAACCGGTTGTGGGCCTGCCTATTCATCTGCGCAGTCGCGGATAGCGAGAGCAATGCGGCCGATCAGTGGAAGGACATTGTGATGCGGGGTGCAGCACCCAGGCTCTATCAGAGTGCGCGCGACAGGCTTGCGCTCGACATCGCCAATGGTGGTCTGGTCGAAGGCCAGCGCCTGTCGGAGACCTGGGTGGCTGAGCATTTCGGCATCAGTCGCGCGCCCGCGCGCCAGGCACTTGTCGAACTTGCAGCGCAGGGCCTGCTCGCAAAGGAACAGGGCCGCCGCGGTTATGTGGTGTCCGCATTTGGGGGGCAGACAGGCTTTGATGAGGGAGGCGCTGCCAAGCGCGGCCCGATCCAGTTTCTGCCGAGCTGGCAACGCATTTATAGTGAGATCGAGCGGGAGATTTTTGCCCGCACCTCGATTGCCAGCTGGCGGGTCAATGAACTGGCGCTCGCCAGGCATTATGGTGTCAGTCGGACGGTTGCACGTGACGTGGTGGCGCGTTTGCAGCAGCGGGGCATCATCGACAAGGCGGAAGGCGGTCGCTGGCTTGCGCCGGCACTGACTGACAAGCGCCTGCATGATCTGTTCGAACTGCGTTGGGTTCTTGAGCCGCTGGCGCTTGAGAAGGCGCTGCCGCGTCTTCCCGAGGGTCTGCTCAATAGGTTACGCGCCAATCTCGAGGCGGCCACGCTCGCCGCGCAGGTGAGCGCGGCAACGTTGGACGCGCTGGAACAGGAGCTTCATGTCGAGCTCTTTGGATATTGTGACAACCAGGCGCTTCTGGAAGCGGTGCGACTGCCACAGACCTTGTTGGTCGCCCACCACTTCCTCTATCAATGGACCTCGCAACTTTTTGAGACAGAGCCATTTTTGCCGGAGCATCTGGCGATTGTAGATGCATTGCAATCGGGTAATCTCAAGGGCGCGCAGGCGGCATTGGTCGATCATCTCAAGATTTCACATGAGCGCGCGATGCTGCGCGTTCAAACCATTGCCGGCACGATCGAGCCATATGACCTGCCCTATCTGGAGCGCCAGGACGACTAGAACAGCGGGCAAGCGCGCTTGGCTGAGCGCGGATCATTTCGTCCGGAATGGAAGCTTTTCGGGCCATGGCGAGACGCGTCCGCAGACGCGGCTGATGGCGCATCGGGATCATTTAAAGCGGCCGGCCTTTGCGACGGCCAAGAGCGATGAACTGCAGCGTGACGCCCAGGACCAGAAGAACCAGCAATCCCGCCTGGGCCCCGAGCAATAGCGGCGATTGCAAGTCGGTCACCAGAGGGTGGCCTTCGGGAACACGGCGCAGGATCTCGCTCACCGCTGGCACCATCAGCAGAAAGGCTGACAGGCTGAGCAGCAGCGTTTCGATATAGCGCGACGCAGCGCCCAAAGATCTGAGGCGGCCAACGCTGTAGCCGGCGATCAGGACTAAGAGCGTCACGGCGCCAATGATTGCGCTCACCGCCTGTCGCGCGACGAGAAAGGTGGTCAATGCGCCAATCAGCATGAACAGCAGATAGAGCCTGCCCGCCAAGGATGCAGGCACAATTCGACCGTAGCGCAGGAACATGTATAGGGCCAGCGGGATTGCCGGGAGACTGCCCAGCGTATGCAACCAGCCCAGGGGGGAAATTCCAAACATGGTAAAACTCCAGTAAACAAGCGGCTTGATGAACGGGCATACCTACTAGAAGGTAGATTTTCAGAGCAGTTGGGCGCCCATCGCGCCCTTCGGAATCAGCGCGCGATCATCACTTAATCATCGCTCGATCAGGCGCTGCAAAAGCGGTTCGGTAATTGTCGAAAACATGCTCGGATCGCCATAGGCGCGTGCCGAGAGCATGGCGCCATGCACGCCAGCCATGAAGGTTTCAGCCTCGATCTGCGGCGATTGCTTGAGATGGATCGAGCCATCCGCCTGTCCGCGCTCCAGCACGGCGGTCAACCAGCGCGACAAGGACTTGAAATAGGCCTTGACCTCGACAATCAGCGGCTCAGGCAGAACCGGCAATTCGCTTGCCAGCAATGCGCAGACACAAAACGGCGTTTCCCCGCCCGCAATACAGTCGCGCCAATAGTGGATATAGGCGCGCAATTGCCCGTCAGGTTCCGCGATCGCGGCCTCAAGCTGGGCGAACCCTGCTTTCGTTTCCGTCTGGTGGCGATGAATGAGAGCGGTCACCAGATCGAGCTTGCTGGGAAAATGGTGGTGAATGCTGGCCTTGCGGATCAACACCACCGCGGCGATGTCGGCATAGCTGAAACCGTTATAGCCGCCCTTCAGGATCAGGCGTTTTGCGCAGGCGAGAATATCATCGGCGGTTGTTGAGTATGCGGTCATATCGCTACCTACCTTCTAGTAGGTCGCCTGTCAACCCTGTTCTGATTTCCGCCATTGCCATCCCACCCCCAGAGTTGACTGCACCCTTGACCACGAGCTGACGGCTATCGTCGGCGCCGCCAGCCTGGCCACTGATATTTTCGAGAATGTCGCTGCAAATGCGCCGCTCTCGATCGGCCGTCGCGGCGCTTCAACACAAGTCCGGCCACCACCCGATCAAACACCCGATCAAAGGACCCTGATTGGAGCAGGCGTCAAAGCACCCGTCCCGCGCGAAACACGCAATGGGTTGTGCTGTGCGACAAACCGGGACTTGTGCACAAACTGGAAATAGTGCTGGACCGGATTATTTAAGCACGTGAATATATAGATAAAATATGCCATCTTCACATTGATTTAGGCAATTCTCTTTAGTGATCTTACCTATCATGGAGAAATGCGATGAAGCTTATTCGTTCCTTTTTTTGCCTATCCCTTTGCCTGTCGCTTTGCCTGTGTTTGTCACTGTCGTGGAATGGCGGTGCCCAAGCTGAGCCGCTTGCCAGGCCTGCAGGAAAGCCCATCCTGGTGATATCCGGCAAGATTGCCAATACCAATGTCGGCGATACTGCCCAGTTTGACCGCGACATGCTGGAAGCGCTCGGCCTTGAAACCGTTGAAACGGCTAATCCCTGGTATGATGGTCGTGTGCGTTTTGAGGGCGTATCCATCGACAAGCTGATGCATTTGGTCGGCGCCGAGGGAACGAAGGTGACTGCGGTGGCGTTGAACGACTATGTCAGTTCGTTGCCGATGGAGGATTTCAAGAAATTCAACGTCATTCTCGCGATGAAGCGCGATGGCAATTACATGGCGGTCCGCGACAAGGGGCCGCTGTTCATCATTTACCCATATGACAGCGACCCGCAGCTCCAGAGTCAGACCTACTACACGCGCTCTGCATGGCAGGTAGCCAAGCTCATCGTTGAATAGAGGCAAAATGTGAGACGTATCCTGGGCGTGATTATATTCTGTTTCGTGCTGGCAACGGCTTATATTGCCTATGTCATTGCCGAGCGACAGACTGCGCTTCAGAAATTCTCGCGCTATAATGATTCCTGGTCGATCGGCCAGACCGTATCGGAATATATGCGGCTGGAGCACGTCCTGGCCGCCTATGCACTTGATCCAACCGATGAGCAGCGCGAAGAGGCGCGTCTGCGGCTTGACATCATGCTGGGACGCCTTGAATTGCTCCAGCAGGGCAATCTGCGCGCCTTCATTCAGGATGATCCGCAGCGCCGCGCGCTGTTTCTTGCGCTCAGCAGCCGCCTGCACGAGCTTGACACCGGTTTCGAGCAGTTGGATGGCGAGACGCTCAAACAGCAATTGCAGGCCATGGCCACGCTTGACGGCCCGATGACTGCGCTTGCATCCGCAGCGGTTGAGTATGATGTCGGCCTCATCGACACTGCCCAGGCGGAAGTGCGGCAACTGCATCTCATCTATACAGGACTTGCAGCCGGTTTGATCCTGTGTGGTGTTGTTCTTGTGCTGCTGTTGTTGCGCCACAACAAGCTGCTGGATCGCGCGCATGGCAAGATGCAACGACTGACCAATGACCTTCAGCAAGCGACCGGCGAGTTGCAATCCCAGAATTACCGCCTTGAACATGATGCCCATCACGACGCGCTAACGGGTTTGCCCAATCGCGTGCTGTTTCGGCAAGATCTGGAGGAGCGGCTACGCGCAGCGCAGAGCGGCCGGCAGTCGGCAATGATCCTGCTTCTTGATCTCGACGGTTTCAAGGACGTCAACGACACGCTCGGCCATGATGTCGGCGATGCCTTGCTGCAGGCGGTTGCCAGTCGATTGGCAAAGATTGGTGGGGATGGTGACGTGGTCTGCCGGTTGGGCGGCGACGAGTTCGCGCTTCTAACCACCGGCATTTCCGAAACGGACGCGCTCTCACTTGCATCGGATTTGATGGAGGCCATCAGCCGACCCTATCTGATCGGCGAGCTGGAAATCAAGATTGGAACCTGCGTCGGTGTCGCGATCTCGCAGGGCGAGCCCAATACGGAAGAATTGTTCAAACATGCCGATCTTGCGCTTTATGAAGCCAAGGCGCTCGGACCGGGCCATGCCAGTATCTTCCGGTCGCAGATGCAAACGCGGTTGCGCGAGAAGAAATCCTTTGAAGCGGATCTTCAAAAGGCGCTGCTCAACGGGGAAATGACCGTCTTCTATCAACCGCAGGCGCGGACAGACACAAGGGAGATCTGTGGCTATGAAGCGCTGGTTCGCTGGAACCATCCTGTGCGTGGCGCGGTTTCACCAATGGAGTTCATCCCGGTTGCCGAGCGGATCGGCTTTATCAATACGCTGGGGGAATGGGTGCTCAGGGCAGCATGTCTTGAAGCGGTAAAATGGAACAGGCCGTTAAAGATAGCCGTCAATCTTTCGCCGGTGCAGTTTCGCAGCGCGGGCCTGATTGAGAGTGTCACGCAGGTTCTGGAGCAAACCGGGCTTGCAGCCGATCGGCTGGAACTCGAGATTACCGAATCTGTCCTGCTGGACAAGAATGAGCAGACGCTCAATACGTTGCGGCAATTGAAGGCGCTCGGCATCCAGATTGCCATGGATGATTTCGGCACTGGCTATTCCTCTCTGGGCAGTCTGAGCGGCTTTCCGTTTGACAAGATCAAGATCGACCGCTCCTTCGTCCGCGATGTCACCACGCGCCTTGACGCGCTGGCGATTGTCGAACTTGTGACCGGCGTCGGACGCAGCCTCAAAATGATCACCATTGCCGAAGGGATCGAGACCGAAGAACAGTTTGAATGTCTCAAGCGGCTGGGTTGCGATCAGGTGCAGGGATATCTGATCGGCAAACCGGTTCCGGCATCAAAACTCCGCAATATGCATCAAAGCAACCGCTACGATCTGAAAGCGGCGATTTGATCCTCTCAATCGGTCGCATCGCTTAGCGCTGGCGGCGGCCTTGCAAATCAGCTAGGTCAGGTGCCATCGCAAACTCGACTGCGTCAGACGCAGGGAAACCGGGCAAAGACGTGTTGAACGTACATGGCATTCGTGTGCCGATCACATCGGAGGAGGTTTCTCCGATCATCTGGCAGGCTCTTGAAAACCAGTCTTATGAGGCCAAGGAGGCGCGGTCGGTCTTCAAGGCGGTCAAACCCGGCGACCGGGTTCTGGAACTGGGCGCGGGCATCGGCATCATCACCGCAACCATCGCCAGCATTGACGATGTCAAAGTCTGGGCGTTTGAGGCGAACCCGGCCACGGCCGCCCTCGCCGCACGGGTGATTGCGGCCAATGAAATCCACAACGTCGTCTTGAACCAGGGCATTCTCACTGCAGGAGAGCCGCGATCGCATGTCTTTTATGTCAGGCAGGATCTGTGGATGTCATCGATGGATGAAACCCAGGGTCCTTATGAGACCTGTATAAAACTGCCATCCGCCAATATTGATGATTTCATCACCGCTCACGCCATCAACGTTCTCGTCATGGACATTGAGGGAGCGGAACGCGATCTGCTTTCCAACGCTGCTCTGCCAGGTATTGATCGCGTTTTCCTCGAATTGCACGACCATCTTTACGGCCTTGCCGGCATCCGCGACATCACCCAGGCCCTGACCGACAAAGGCTTTGCCTATGACCCGCGCGGCTCACAGGGACCCTGCGTGCTGTTTGCAAAAGATGACGGCGCTCGCGTTTATTGTCCCGAGTAAGATTGTCCAACGCCGGCAGCTTCGGCTAGGAGACTGTGAGCCACGGCTTGGCGCGCAGCTCCAACGCAACGCAGCCTGTTCGATCGTGATCGTCCTGCGGGTGGGCGTGTGAATTCGCGCGCGCTGCATTTTTGTCCTGTTGCTGCAAGATCCGCGAGCGCGGGGATGGGATTGGCGTTGCAGCGCTTTGCCGGCGTGAAAGCCGATAAATATGAGTTCTCTGCTCTTGTTTTGGTCCATTCATTCGGATTATAGGACAACCGGGCCGAACTGGCCCTGATACGCCACGCATGAAACCGAGGACCTCCCCCCGTGATCACAATGAAGTCTCTTCTGGCCGCCGCGTGCTTTTCGGCTCTGTTGGCATTCCCGTTCGATCTTGCTGCCGCGGCTCCGACGCAGTATCCGCTGGTGCTTGAGAATTGCGGTGCCAAGATTCGCTTTGACAAGGCGCCGCAGCGTGCCATCGGGCTTGGACAAAACAGCGCCGAGATCCTGCTTCTGCTCGGTCTTGAGGATCGGATGGCAGCCACCGCTTTCTGGCCAAGCAAGGTTCTGCCGGAGCTTGCGAGCGCCAATGCCAAAGTCAAGCTGCTGACCGTCGAGTTCCCGACTTTTGAATCGCTGCTTGCGCAGGACCCGGATTTTGTTGCCGCAGCGCTGCCCAGCCTGGTGGGTCCAAGCAGCAAGGTCGCCAAACGCGAGGATTTCGACAAGGTCGGCGTCCCGAGCTATCTGTCGCCAAGCACCTGCCTGAGCACCACTGAGGTCAAGGATGAATATGGCAGTCGCGAGCAATTATGGACCATGGATCTTCTCTATCAGGAGATTGACGAGCTTTCGCAGATTTTTGATGTGGCCGATCGCGGCCAGGCGCTGATCGCCGATTTCAAGGCGCGTGAGACCGCGCTGCGGGGCCGTGTTGCAACCGGTGGCAAGAAGCTTGGTTACGTGTTCTGGTTCTCCAGCCAGTCGCCTTCCGCTGACGCCTATCTGGGTGGCGGCAATGGCGCCTCCAGTTATATTGCCGATATACTGGGCGGGGAAAATGCCATCAAGGCCAAAGCCGAATGGCCAACGCTTGGCTGGGAGAGCATCATCGCTGCCGATCCTGATGTCATCGTTGTCGCCAATCTGGATCGCAATCGCTGGGAGCTCGACAAGCCGGAAGCCAAGATCGCCTTCCTGAATTCCGACCCGGCGGTCAAGGAAATGCCGGCGGTCAAGAACCGGGCCATTGTGGTTATGGACGGACAGGCGATGAACCCAACGATCCGCACCCTTTATGGCGCGGAACAGGTCGCTCAACAGCTCGAAGCGCTCGGTCTGCTTCAGTGATGGCGTATCGCCGGAGCGTTTGGACAGGCGTAACGGGTGCTATCGTGCTCCTGGCATCGCTGTTGGCAATCTTCCTCGTGGTGGGCATCAGCACGGGGATTGGCGATCTGCCGATCCCGCTGTCCACGACGTTTTTCGCTGTGACCAATCGGCTTGGCTGGAGTGGTGTTGAACTCAACCGCATTCATGAGACCGTGATCTGGGACTATCGCCTGAGCCGTGCGCTGGTCGCGGCCTTCTGCGGGGCAGGTCTCGCCTTGTCGGGTGCGATCCTGCAATCGCTGTTGCGCAATCCCCTGGCCGAACCCTATGTGCTGGGCATTTCGGCGGGTGCCTCGACGGGTGCGGTTGCCGTGGTGATCCTCGGACTGGGGGCGGGTGCGCTGTCGCTGTCAGCGGGCGCGTTTGCAGGCGCCTTTCTTGCATTCCTGTTTGTTGCCCTTCTCTCCAATGGGACGCGCGGCGGCGCCGATCGCACCATACTTGCGGGGGTCGCGGCCTCGCAGCTTTTCAATGCCGCAACCTCCTATATCGTCACCACATCCGGCAATGCCCAGCAGGCACGCGACGTTATGTTCTGGCTGCTTGGCAGCTTTGGCGGCGTGCGCTGGCCGGAATTTCTGCTGGTGAGCGGGGTGATCGGCCTGGGGCTGCTGATCTGTCTGTTTTATGCGCGGGTGCTGGACGCATTTGCCTTTGGTGACGAGGCCGCGGCATCGCTGGGTGTTCACGTTGGGCGCGCCCGCATTGTGTTGTTTGCGCTGACCGCGATGATGACAGCGACCATTGTCAGCATGGTCGGTTCCATTGGCTTTGTTGGACTGGTTGTCCCGCATGCGGCGCGTTTTCTGGTTGGGCCGTTGCATATCCGCTTGCTGCCGGCCTGTGCGATCGGCGGCGCGATTTTCATGGTGCTGGCCGATATTGCCTCGCGCGCCCTGGTTCCGCAGCAGGTTCTTCCGATTGGCGTGGTGACGGCCCTGGTTGGCGTGCCGTTCTTTTCGATCATTCTTTACCGGTTTCAGCGCGCAGCATGACGATCAAGGCGGACAATATCACCTTCAAAATTGGCGGCAAGACCGTGCTGGATGGCGTGTCATTTGCGGCAACGCCCGGGCAGATGCTCGGGCTTTTGGGACCCAATGGCTCGGGCAAGACATCCTTGCTGCGCCTGCTCGCCGGGTTGAAGCGCCCAAGCAGTGGCCGCGTGGTTCTGGATGCGGCTGATCTTAACACCATTCCGCGGCGCAAGCTTGCGCAGCGCGTGGCCTTTGTGGAGCAACATGCCACCACCAATGCCAATCTGAAGGTGCTTGACGTGGTCAGGCTCGGCCGCTTTCCACACAGATCGATGTTTTCTGGTTGGACGGGGACCGATGAAAATGCGGTCGAGGATGCACTTGCGCGCACCGGCATGCAGGACAAGCGACAGGATCATTGGCAGAGCCTGTCGGGTGGCGAGAAGCAGCGCGCCCATATCGCGCGGGCTCTGGCGCAGAAACCACAGGAACTCATTCTCGACGAGCCGACCAATCATCTCGATATTCAGCACCAGATGAGCCTCTTGAAACTGATTTCCAGCCTGCCAATCACCAGCATCATCGCCTTGCACGACCTCAACCATGCGGCAATGTTCTGTGATAGGGTGATGGTGCTGCAGACAGGAAGGATTGTGGCCTATGGCACACCCGAAGAGGTGATCCATCAGAGGCTGCTCAAGGAGGTGTTTCATGTCGATGCGCGGGTTGAGATTTCCGCCCATTCGCTGCGCCCGCATATTCATTATCTCAAGGCGTAAGCCCGTTCAGACAAGGGCTGGGTTCGTTGCGGCCAGGATGGACAAGTGAGACGTGAACAGACTCGCCGCGCAAAATTTGCTAGGATGGCTGCGTCAATGCACCAAACAAAAGCCAGGAGACAGCCATGAAACTCGCTTTCTTGACGACAGCAGCGCTCGTTTTGTCCGTGACATTTGCGATGGCGGACTGTCCAGGCCATAGCGCGCAATCTACAAAGATGGAAAAGCCGCAGACAACAGCCAGCGTTGAGACCACGATCCCGACGCAGAAATGACGCCCCGCGGAAGCTGCTGCAGCCCGAAACCACGCTCGTCTTCTGGCTGCATACCTTTGCCCGGCATTGGGAGGCTTCAATCAGATCAAGCCGCCACTGCCGGAATGACTGCGATCTTGATCAACAGCCTCCGACGAAGCCTGGCGCCCGATTTACATGCGCGCAGACGAAAAGCGACAGTTGACAGCTTGGTTCGATTGAATCACCGAGCCTCCTTGCGCTTTTGATAATCATTGTCGTGTATTTCGCAGGCCATGCGCCTGAGCGCACGACCGATCGCGGCATATTCATACTCATTGAGATTGGCCAGGGAAGCGCGTCCTGCCGGTTGCAGGGTGCCGAAGCCGGTCCCCGGCAGCAAGACAATCCCGGTTTCATCCGCAATGCGGAACAGCAGTTCTGTGGGCGAGATATTCTTTTTGACCCAGGCCGCGAAGTCATCCCCATAAAGCCGCCTTGCGATATCTTCGAGATCGAGCAGCGTATAATAGTCGACGTCGTTCTCATCGGACTGCGGTGGCAGGCCCAATTCACGATAGAGAGCGGCCTCGCGATTGCGAATGAGCTTCTTCAGCTGGGCCTTATAGGCGTCTTTCTCATCCATCAGGCCGAAGAGGGAAAACAACACCATCTGCACCTGCTGCGGTGTTGAAAGACCGGCGGTATGGTTGAGCGCGACGGTGCGGCTGTCGGCGACCAGGCGGTCGATGAATTTGAGCGTTGCGACATCAGGAACGAGCGATGCGTAGCGCCCGCGCAACTCCCTCTGCACATTTGCGGGGAGTGCCTTGAGTTTCGCATCGAGCACATTGTCCTTATGCATTGCAATCGCCCCCAGCCGCCAGCCCGTCGCACCGAAATATTTGGAGAACGAATAGACAAGCATCGTGTTATAGGGGCAGACCGCGAATATCGATTTGAAGTCATCAGCAAAGGTCCCATAGACATCGTCGGTCAGAATGATCAGGTCAGGACGTTTTTCCTTGACGATACGGCCAATCTGTTCAAGTCCGCGCTGATCGACCTTGACGGAAGGCGGATTGCTTGGATTGATCAGGAAGAACACTTTGATGGCAGGGTCGAGCAGCTTGTCGAGTTCGGCTTGCGGATATTGCCAGCCCGCTTTGGGGTCCGCATTGATATGCACCTCCTTCAAGCGATAATTGTTCAGCTCCGGAATTTCGATATAGGGCGTGAAGGTCGGCATGCCGATCGCCACCGTATCGCCTTCCTCGAGAATCCTGTTTTGTTTAAGTGTATCGAAAATATAGGTCATTGCGGCGGTTCCACCCTCCACCGCAAACAGATCGATCGTTTCAGAGCTCATATAGCCGCCGATCATTTCGCGGACCAGATAGTGTTTCACAATCTCTTCGCTGACTTTGAGCATGCGGGGTGGGACGGGATAATTGCAACCCAGGATAGCCTCCACCATTTCATGCAGGAACTCAGAGGCAGACAAGCCGAGCTGATCGCGCACATAGGACAGCGTGCGCCCGAGGAATTTCACCCCTTCCTGATCGCTATGGTCGGAAATGAACCGTTGAAATCGGCCCTCAATACCTTCAATTTTCGGCAATCCACCAATGCCGTTTGACAGATAGGAATAGGAAAGCTCCGCTTCAGCAACTGCAAAAAGGCCCAGCCGCAGGAAAGCGCGCCGTGGCACGGTGGCGAGAAAGTTCGGGTTACCGCGTCCGGCATTGAGCATGGCGTGGTTCTTCTTGCCCGAGGCAACTGCGATAAGCGCGTCTTTCAGCTCAAACGGGCTGAGCTGGGCAAATTTGCTGTAATCAGTCTTCACCATGATCTGTTCCTCAGGAAAAAGCCACAACCAGCGGGCCGAGCAATGTCAGGAAGACATTGGCCAGCGCATAGGTGATTGCGAATGGGGTGGTGGGAATGGAATTGCCTGCCTTGTCGAGCACTTCGCCGAAGGCTGGATTTGCGCTGCGCGATCCGGAAAGTGCCCCGGCAAATATCGCCACATTATCGTATTTGAGCACATAGAGCCCAAAAAACAGCGTGATGATCAAGGGAAGGATGGTGACCACCATGCCGACGAGAAAAATTGTCAGGCCGCTGCTCATGATGGTCTGCACCGCCTGCAGGCCCGACTGCAGGCCGACGACCGCGACAAAGCCGGCAAGGCCAAGATCGCGGAGCAGGGTCGATGCGCCGCTTGGCATATTGCCGATGGTCATGTTGCGACTGCGATACCAGCCAAACAGCAATCCCGACAGCAGCGCACCGCCACCACTTCCCAGAGTGAGCGGAATCGAGCCGAGGCGGATAACCGCAAGCCCGATCAGCAGCCCCAGGGCAATACCAAGGCCATGAAACACGAAGTCGGTCTTGTCGCTTGCCACCAGGACGGGGCCGATCGATTGTGCGGCGCGTTGCAGATCCTGCTGCGTGCCATAAAGGGAGACAACGTCGCCGGCCTGTATCACGGTGTCCGGACGGAGTGGTAAAGGCTTGTCTGCGCGTTTGACACCCAC
Organism: Brucella sp. NBRC 12953; assembly: GCF_040369775.1. NCBI lineage: Bacteria > Pseudomonadati > Pseudomonadota > Alphaproteobacteria > Hyphomicrobiales > Brucellaceae > Brucella > Brucella sp. NBRC 12953. The sequence continues at coordinate 75,362 of NZ_BAABSV010000009.1, read as the reverse complement.
GACATAGACGCCATGGCGCAGATCAGGGCTGATCCCGTCCCGGATGGCTGCGACGGTCTTGCCGATATAGTCATGAGAGGTGATCGTCACGTCATGAAGCGCCACCACCACATCCATTCCGTCGGAGGATTGTAATTCCGTTCCAATTTTCCCACCCGACGCCACAACGCCCTTGCGGCGTCCGACCACAAGGATGACATCGCCCTCCTCAAGTGTGAGATCCGGCGTCACGCCGATGATCTTCCCTGCCCGCTTCACCCGTTCAATGGTAATGGGACTATCACGCCCGGCGAGTGCCTCGCTCTGGGCAACGGTCTTGCCGGCTGCGACCTGAACACGGTAGATACGGCCAACCAGATCAGGCGCGGCATCGCTTTCCCCCTGGCCCAAAACCCTGAGGCCCGAAAGGAGTGCCGCTTCCGCCTTGATCGCATCATCGCGGATCGTCCGGCCCATGATCCTGGGCAACAGGTTCACGCAGATGATAATTGCGCCGAAAGAGCCGAAAATGTAAGTCACCGCATAACCCACGGCGACATTTGCCTGCAGCCGCTGCGCTTCCTCGGCAGCCACCCCCAATTTTGAAATGGCCGCACTTGCCGTACCAATGATTGCCGACTGGGTGAGCCCACCGGCCGCAATACCGGCGGCAATGCCTTTGTCGAGACCGAAAATCCGGGCCATGATGACCACGGTCGCAAGCCCGCTGATCGCCAGCACCGCAGCCATTGCGATTTCGCGGATGGATTGCCGTCCCAGCGAACGGAAAAATTGCGGCCCGCTTTCAAAGCCGACAGCATAAATGAACAATGCGAAGAGAATGGCCTTCACACCATCATCAATCTCAATCCCGACCTGGCTGATGAGCACCGCGACAAGCAATGCACCAGCAACCCCACCCAGTTGAAACTTGCCGAAATTGATCTTGCCGATCGCGTAGCCGCCTGCCAGCGACAGGAACAGCGCTATTTCCGGAGCCTGCTGAAATATTGAGTGAAGCCAATGCATCCGTGCCTCCAAGCCTCGATTTCAATTAAAATTATCTAGAGGTCATTTTAATTTATCAAGTCCCTGTCTCGATGTAATTGGAAATAGTTTCGACAATACTTTTCAATTATTGGAACTATTCTAGTTTTAAACTATAGGAAATGCCTTTGCAGCCTTTGTGGACGCAGTATTGTCAGACCAAGGGCGCGCCGAAGCCTGACGGTGAGAGCTGCATCCTGGCGTGGGTTGTGCGGCGCAGCGCGGGCGATCAGACAGCGCCTGATCCAGGATGAATTGCGGGGGCCGCGCAAGCTTTGCCGCCACCCGCGCGGCTGTCGTCGGCACCCTGATCCTGCCTGTTCCCGCAAACCTTCGCAGCAGACCTTGGTGGTCCAAGATTTGTGTGGACCCAGGCTTATGTGGACCCAGACATGCGCAATGCGAAACTTGCACGGGCTCAGACTTTCGTGCGCGCAGTGATTGCGGGTAGCCGTGACAGCCCTGCTACGGATTGTCCGATTTTCGCGCAGGTTCAGCCTTGGTGACGGTTTCGCTCAGCCGCTGCACCAGGAAATAAATGCCCGGCGTCAGCAGCAGGCCGACGGTGGTTGCGGCGACCATGCCGCCGAAAATCGTGACACCGACGGCCTGGCGCGCGCCGGCGCCGGCCCCTGATGACAGAACGAGCGGCAGAATACCGAGGATGAAGGAGACGGCGGTCATCATCACCGCACGAAAACGCTGCTCGGCGCCCAGTCGGGCGGCGTCACCGGCACTCAGGCCGCTCTCGCGCTTTTCCTTGGCAAATTCCACGATGAGAATGGCATTCTTGGCGGCGAGACCGATCAGCAACACCAGCGCGATCTGGACATAGAGGCTGTTTTGCAGTCCAAACAGGCTGAGTGCTGCGACAGCGCCCAGCAGAGCAGCTCCCAATGACACAATGACCACCAGCGGCAGGCTCCAGCTTTCATATTGCGCCACCAGAAACAGATAGGCGAACAGGAAAGCCAGCGCAAAGACCAGAGCCTCCTGGCCACTGCTGCGGTTTTCCTGAAACGACAGGCCGGACCATTCATAGCCGTAGCCATCGGGAAGCGCGGTTGCCGCAACATTCGCCATCGCGCTCATCGCCTCGCCACTGCTGGCTGTGGGCGCAGGGACGGCATTGATCTGGGCGGAGACGGAGAGATTGTAGCGTGTGATGACGAAGGGTGCCAGCACGGTGGTCAGTGACACCACACCGCGCAGAGGTACCAGAGTTCCAGTGCGATTTCTGACATGCAGCTTGAGGATATCTTCCGCATGGGCGCGAAAGTCGGAATCCGCCTGCAGATTAACCTGGAACACCCGTCCATTGAGCGTGAAATCATTGACGTAGCGGGAGCCGAAATTGGCACCGATGGTGGCATAGATATCGGAGACGCTCAGGCCAAGTGCCTCGGCGCGGGTCCGGTCTACATCGACATAGATTTGCGGCACATTGGCGTTGAAGGTGGTTGCCGCCCCACCGATATCCGCTTGCCGGTTGATATAGCCAAGCAGAGCGCTGGTGACCTGTGCGATATCCTCGGGTGGTTGGCCCTCAAGGGCCTGCAGGCGGAAATCGAGGCCGCCAACCGAGCCGATACCGGCAATGGCCGGCGGCGCGAAGACGGCGACATTGGCCCCCGGGATCTGCATGAACTGGCTACGCAGGGAGGCGATAATGCTATTGAGCTGCAGGGCCCGGGTCTCGCGATCCTCCCAGGGGGCAAGGGCTGCAACCGCCATGGCACCATTGGGCGTGCTGGTGGATTGCAGGATGCTGAAGCCTGACACGGTAATGACGTCTGCAACACCCGCAGTCTCGCTGAGCACTTTGCGCACATCCTCGACAATGCGATTGGTGCGTTCAAGCGATGCGGCACTGGGCAGCTGAATATCCACAAACAGCGCGCCCTGATCCTCATCGGGCAGAAAGGTTGCCGGCAGATTGGCAAACAGCAGATAGGCGCCGGCAAAGCAGGCAACAATGCCGGCAAGCGGGATATACCAGTGTCTGACCGTCAGCCCGACAAGATGACCATAACCATCGCGGGTGCGTTCCATGAAGCGGGTGAACCAGGCGAACGGGCCGCGTTTGAAACCGGTCTGATCGCGTCTGAGCAGCAGTGCCGCGAGTGCAGGACTGAGTGTGAGACCGACAAAGGACGAGATGATCAGAGCCGATGAAATGGTGACAACGAACTGCCGATAGAGCTGTCCGCCAATTCCCTCCAGAAAAGCTGTCGGGGTCACGACGGCGAGCAGGACCAGCGTTGTGGAAATAATGGGACCGGTGATCTGGCGCATGGCCGTGCGGGTGGCGTCGATGACGCTGATTTGCGGTGCATCATCGAGCACATGTTTGACATTTTCGACCACCAGAATGGCGTCATCCACCACCAGTCCGATCGCCAGGACGAGGGCGAGCAGCGATATCATATTGAGCGAATAGCCGAGCGCCAAAAGCACCGCGATGGCCCCGAGCATGGAGACGGGGATCGCAAGGGCGGAAATTAGGGTGGCGCGCCAGTCCTGCAGAAACACGAATGTGACGGCGAGAACGATCAGGAAGGCTTCCAGAAGCGTTCGCGTGGTGAGTTGCAGACTGGCCTTGACGAAGCGTGTCGCATCATAGACCACATGATATTGCAGGCCGGCTGGAAAGCGTGCAGACAGACGCTCAAGCTCTGCCTCCACGGCCTGTGCGGTCTCGATCGCGTTGGCACCGGGCGCTTGATTGATCTGCAGCATCGCCGATTGATGGCCGGCAAAACTCGCGCTGGAGGCGTAATTGCGGGCACCCAGTTCCAGCCGTGCAATATCGCGCAGGAAGACTTTGGCCCCGTCTGCGCCGGTGCGGATGACGATGGCGCCGAATTCCTCGGCATCGCGCAGGCGGCCTTCCGCGACCAGCGTATATTGCAGTTCGGTGGCTTCCCGCATCGGCGGCGCACCGGCCTGGCCGAGCGTCGCCTGGATATTCTGGCGCTGGATTGCGGCTGAAACCTCATCGACCGATATGCCAAGCGCGTCCATTCTTTGCGGATTGAGCCACACCCGCATCGAATATTCGGAAGCCCCCACCACGCTTGCCTCACCGACCCCGGCGACCCGGGAAATCGCATCAACGATGGTTGTGGTGGTAAAATTGGTGATCTCGAGGGCGTTGAGGCTCTCATCGGGGGAATAAAACGCGATACCGAGCACGAAGTCCGGCGAGCGGGCGCGCACCGACACGCCCTGTTGGGCGACGGCGGCAGGCAGGCGCGAAATCGCCAGCTGCGCGCGATTTTGCACATTGATCTGGGCGAGTTCCGGATCGGTACCCACTTCAAACGTCACCGAAAGCGCATATTGTCCGGCATTGGAACTGGTGGATGACATATACATCATGTCATCGACGCCATTGATGGCGGTTTCGAGCGGCCCGCCCACCACATCGGCGATGACTTCGGCACTGGCGCCGGGATAGAAGGCGGAGACGGTAACGGTCGGGGGCGAGATCTGCGGATATTGCTGGATAGGCAGCGCGAAGATCGCAATGGCACCGGCAATGGAGATCAGGATTGAAATAACGATGGCGAGGCGGCTGCGGCGGATGAAGATCTCGGAAATCATTGTTCCGCCCCTTCGTTATCATTGGCTTCGCGCGGTGAGACCAGCTGCTGATCGGCAATGCGTTGCAGCCCTTGCGTGACGATCTGTTCGCCTTGCGTGACGCCGCTTGTGACGGCCCATCGATTGCCGATGCGGGCACCGGTGACAATTGGGCGTCGCGAAACCTTATTGTCTTTACCGAGCACGAAGACATATTTGCCCTGTCGATCCTGCAGCACCGCCGACATCGGAACGACGGGAAGCTCACCGATGGCTTCATCCAGAAGCTGAACAGCGACCACCTGGCCCGGCACGAGAATCTGATCTGGATTGGCAAACAGCGCACGCACGGCCACGGTTCCGGTCTGGGTACTGACTTCATTATCGATGAACTGGATGGTTCCACGCTGCGGATAGGTGCTGCCATTGGCAAGAACAAGGCTCAGCTTGAACTGTTGCGGCGTGATCGCCTGTCCGGCGGCTTCCTGCTGGCGCAGGCTGACCAGGGCCCGGTCGGTGACAGAAAACACCACACGCACCGGATCGAGCTGCACGATACGCGCCAGCGGTCCGCTGCCCGGGCCAACGAGATTGCCAACCGTCACCAGCGAGCGGCCGATGGTGCCATCGATCGGTGAGCGGATCTTTGTATAGGACAGGTTCAGGCGGGCCGTGTTGAGATTGGCCTCAGCACCCTTGACATCGGCGCTCGCAATATCGAAGGCAGCCTGGGCGTCATCGAGCGCCGCCTGCGAGGCGGTATTGCGACTGGCGAGCGTTCTGGTTCGCTGCAGCGTCTGACGGGTGGCGTTCTGATTGGCGGTTGCGCGCGCGAGCTGCGCCTGCGCCAGCGTGAGCGCCGCCTGCAACGCATCGGGTTCGATCTCAAAAAGCAGATCACCGGTCTTGATGCGCGCACCCTGTTCGAAGGCTTTGGCTTTGAGAAAGCCGGTGATACGCGCCTGAATATCGACGGCCTCGATGGCTTCGATTTGTCCGTTGAACCGTTGCGGTGCCGCAGCAGGGGCGATAGCGACCGTCTCGACAACAACAGCGGGTGCCGGCCCGGCTTGCGGCTGTTGCGCCTTGCCTGCGGTGGCCGATGCCATGATGAGAACCGCCAGAAGCAGGGCCCCCTTCAGATTTTGATGAACCAGAGCCCTTTTCACCGCCGGATCTCCCTCAAGATGGTGGGTGTTCAGTCACGCATTTCTGGTCGTAAAGGCAATTCCCACATAAGCTATTCCGGCGATCAGAAGGGCAATGCCGGCGATTGATCCCGAAGGCAGCTCGCGGATCAGCGGCCATTTGAGAACAAGCGCGGCGCTGGCCACCCAGGCAATGATCCCCGACAGGGTGAACCACCACCATCCGCCCTCGGGTCGGATCTTCAACGACATGGCGATCTGAAGAAAGCCGTGAACAAAGACCACAATGGCGATCAAAAGCGTGATCGCCAGCGCGCCCTTGAGCGGATTAAGACAGATCATGATACCGCCGACCAGCTCGACGGCGCCGGACAATTCCTGCCAGACAAATCCGGCCCAGCTCTTCACCCACAAGGACTGGATGATCTTGATGACGCCGATCGCCACCAGCACCAGTCCAAACACGGTACTGGCCGCAAATTCCGAAAAGACCGGCAAGAGCAGGCAGGCCACCCCGCCCAGCAGCAGCAGCATGCCCAGCAGCAGGAAGCCGCGCCATTTGCGCTGCTCAACGCTCCTGCGTTGCATTTTCAGCAGTTGGGGAACATTCATCCCTCAATCCTCACAGGGTTGAAAACGGACTGACTGCTTGCGGGTAATATGTGATGGTCTGCTCATATGAGCACGTTTGTATTTGAGAGTACAGAGCATAATATTGGCAAAGTTAATGCTCATGCGGCCAGTCACTCTGCTCGAGTTTTACCCAGCTGGTCGAACTTATGCTTGAACGCAAGCTTAACTGGGCCACCAGTGCCTCCACCGCTCCATCCTGTTCTTTGCCGGTAAACAGGGTTGCCTCGACTTCCATGTCATCGCTGCCTTCCAGACGATGGCTGCGAATGGCGTGGAAGCGCAGTTTTTTCAGATCCAGCGCCTGGATCAGCAAGGCCCGCACCGCGATTTCGCTTTCAGGCGGGCAGCGGAACCGCACCCGATAATATTGCTCGCTCTGCGGGGTGATGAAGGAGTAGCGGTCGACCAGCGTGGCGATCTTGGGCAGCGAGAGATTGAGGCAGACAATGAAGAACGCGGTCTCAATCGCCAGAAACCAGAAACCATATCCGGTCAGCACGCCGACGGCCCCGGTACTCCAAATGGTCGCCGCAGTGCTCAGGCCCTTGACGCTGGCCCCGTCCTTGATGATAAGACCGGCCCCCAGAAAGCCGATACCGGTGACCACCTGGGCACCCATGCGCGGATCGGCAACGATCCCCAGCGCATGCGGGAGAGAGGCGTAAGCCGCAGCCCCCAGCGCCACCAGGCCATGGGTGACCAGTCCGGAATGGCGTTGCCGCAGCTGGCGTTCCAGCCCGATGGCCGATCCGAGCAGCAGCGCCAGACAAAGATTGAGCATGATTGATTGCAGTGCGAGAAGTTCCGTCATCAAGACCCTGCTTGCCTTTGAATATTGCGCCCCCGCCTGATTGCCCGCTGCGCGCTGCGGTATGGACAAGACAGTAAAGCCACGGGCAAAGCTGCGACCGCCGGCTGCCTGCGGCCGGTCAATGGCACGATTTGTTGCAGCCCAACGGCTTGCGTCGGCAAGAAAGGATCCATCGTTGCTCCGACTTCATGAATGGCTGCGAGGACTTGGGACACCACAGTTGATTGGAACTTTATTCGAGCATAACAGCGCCGTCACAAATATCGTTTCATTATGATACTTGTATTCTTCAAATTAAAGTTGTTTTATGAAGGAAATTTCGCAGGCATTCTTACCAGTATCGACTGAGGGGTCAGATAATATGGGTTTGCTCGGAATATTACTCGGCCTCGTTCTTCTTATGTGGTTTGCCTATCGCGGTTGGAGCGTGTTGATGCTCGCGCCGGCGGCTGCGCTGTTGGCGGCGCTGATTTCCGGCGAGCCGCTGCTGGCCAACTGGACCACGACCTTCATGTCCGGGACGGCGAATTTCGTGGCCCGCTGGTTTCCATTGTTTTTGCTGGGCGGCATTTTCGGCAAGCTGATGGATGACAGCGGATCGATCACCGCGATCGCCCATTCGCTGACAGAGCGGCTTGGCGTGAAGCGGACGATGCTTTCGGTGGTGCTCGCTTCGGCGGTGGTGACCTATGGCGGGGTGAGTGTGTTTGTGGCGTTTTTCGTGCTGGTTCCGATGGCGCGCGAGATGTTCAAGGCGGCCAATATACCGGCGCGGCTGATGCCGGCGGCGATTGGTCTGGGCGCCTTTACCTTCACCATGTCGGCGATGCCGGGCACGCCCTCGACCAACAATGCCATCCCGATGCCCTATTTCGGCACCACGACCTTTGCCGCGCCGGGATTGGGGATCATTGCCTCCATCATCACGCTGGCCTTTGGCATGTGGTGGTTGCAGCGCGCGGAAGCGCGGGCGCGGCTGGCGGGGGAAAATTATGTCGATGAGCCCAGTGGCGTGGAAATCACCGAGAAGCTCAGGGAACAATCCACCCTGACCGGGGACTTCGATCCGGCCGAACTCGACCATGGCGTCCGCGCCACCGACAAGCCCTCCTTCTTCGTGGCGCTGCTGCCGCTTCTGGTGGTGATCGTCGTCAATTTTCTGATGGCGCTGATCATTCTTCCGCGGCTGGATTTTTCCTTCCTGAGCCAACCGCCCTGGGGGATTGATGTCTCTTCGGCGATCGGGCTCTGGGCGGTGCTGATTGCGCTTGCCGCTGCGATCATCACCCTGATTATCGCCAATTTTACGCGCTTGAAAGCCATTCGCGAAAGCCTGGATGCCGGTGCCAATTCCTCGGTCCTGCCGATTCTGACGATTGCCAGTCTTGTTGGTTTTGGCGCGGTGGTTGCGGCCATGCCGGCTTTCACGCTGGTGCGCGATGCGGTGCTGGAGGTTCCCGGCGGCCCGCTGGTTTCACTGGTCGTCGCCATGAACGCGCTGGCGGCGCTGACCGGCACTGCTTCAGGCGGCATGGCGATCGCACTCAATGCGCTGGGCGAGCAATATATGCAGCTTGCCAACCAATATGGCATTGATCCGGCATTGATGCATCGCCTGACGGTGATCAGTGCCGGAACGCTGGATGCATTGCCACATAACGGCACCGTGCTGTTGCTGTTGCAGATCAGCAAGCAGACCCATGCCTCGAGCTATTTTGACATGGTGATGACGGTGATTGTCGGGGTTATCATTTCGCTGGCCGCCGTCTTCATGCTGGGATCGATGTTTGGTTCGTTCTAATCTGTGCTCTTTTGTCGAAAGGACGCGACAATGAAAAGGTCTTCGGCTCTTGCAGTTCTTGTGCTCGTGATAACAAGCACGCCTGCATTCGCGCATTTGAACCCTGCGGAACATGGCTCGTTTGCTGCGGGTTTCACCCATCCGCTGACCGGCGCTGACCATATTCTGGCCATGGTCGCCGTCGGTCTGTGGGCTTCTATGCTGGGGGGGCGCGCGCTTTATGTGGTACCCTTGAGTTTTGTTGGCGTGATGGTTCTGGGCTTTGTTGCAGCGCTTTCGGGATTGCCGCTGCCCTATGTGGAGCCGGTCATTCTTGCCTCGGTCATTGTGATAGGTCTTCTGGTGGCGCTGGCCTTTCACGCCTCAACACGCAATGCTGCACTGATTGTCGGCTTTTTCGCATTCTTTCATGGGTTTGCCCATGGCGGCGAAATCGGCGGCGCCAGCTTCCTCTCCTATGCAACCGGTTTCGCGCTCGCCACCGCCTTGCTGCATGTTTCAGGCATTGCTGCCGGCCTTGCGCTTGGCAGTCTGGCGAAGGGAAGAACCGGGCAGCTCGCTGTCCGCATCGCCGGTTCGCTGGCCGCGTTGAGCGGGGTCTATCTGGCCATTGGATAGAGTGAGCCCTGTTTCCCCGGCATTTGCGCGCAAGCCATCCGACACCGATACCGACCTTGAGGCTGGTGCGGACAATGATGTGCTGCGCGCCTCGCCGCTGCATCTGCTGCGGCTTGTCAGTCCCAACCAGCCGGTGGGGGGATTCTCCTATTCGCGTGGATTGGAATGGGCGGTTCACGCAGAGATCGTCGTCGATGCCAAAAGCTGTACGGATTGGATCATCGGGCTGCTCAACCACAGCTATGCGACGCTGGACGGGGCACTGTTCTGGCGGATGATGCAGGCCTTGCAGCGGCAGGATCATGCCGAATTCGAGCGGTTGAATGACTGGCTCACCGCCAGCCGCGAAAGCCGTGAACTGGAACTCGAAGACCGGCGAATGGCGGAATCCCTGTTGTCATTGCTGCGCAGTTTGAATGAAGACGGTATCGCGCAGTTCAGCTTCAGTGGGCATGCGAGCTATCCGGCAGCCTTTGCGCTTGCGGCTCATCACTGGGGTATCGCGGCATGTGATGCGTTGCGGGGTCTGATGTGGACGGTGGTGGAAAGTCAGGTGACGGCTGCCATCCGCCTGGTGCCGCTCGGTCATACGGCAGGTCAGAGGATTCTCATTGCAGCCGTTGACGCCATTGAGACTGCGGCGCAAAAGGCCGCAAACTTGAGCGACGAAGACATTGGCAATATGGCGCCGGCATTGGCGATGGCCAGTGCCTGGCACGAAACCCAATATAGTCGGCTATTCCGGTCCTGATCGCTCGGCATTGCCGAAGGCCGCGCGATTTTGCTCTGGTGTGGTTGCCTCGGCCGGCGGCACCGGTATCAGCGCCTTGAAGGCATATTGCCCCAACAGCATGATCCAGGTGACGATGACGAATGTCGAGGTGAGCACCGGCATGCCAATCGGCTTGAGAAAGATTGCAACCGATGCCCAGAGCCAGGTGGCGATGACGGCAGCGAAGAGTGCATAGAGGAAGCTGGCCCAGTTCAGCACGAGAAAGAAGCCGCCCAGTGCCATCGCGGTGAGCGCGGCATTATAGCCGAACAGCCCATCGCGAATGGCGCCTTCCGGTCCCCCGAAGAGAGCAGCCACCAGAGCACCGGTGCCGGCACCCATAAGTCCCATCATCGCGGAGATGCGGGAATTGACGGCGATGGCGCAAAGGATGATGTAGCCGGTAATCCAGTTATCCTGGAAGAAGATCTGCCCGATCGCCGTGCCGATCCCCATATACCAGGTCGGCAGCAGATAGGGGGCGGCATAGGAGAATTGTTCCGGTGAGACCGGCTTTGCCATCGGGCCGGCATCAATGGCATCAAATTTGAGGATGGCAAACAGCAGCAGCCAGCCAACCAGCACGAAGGGCATGGTCAGCGGGGCGACTTTATAGGGCGCCATGACCGTCGCAATGGCTGCAAAGGCCATGGTGGAAAAGGCTGCGCCGCAAACCAGATAGACGGCCATGGCCGGTGACGGTAAGGCACCCATTTGAAAATCCGCGCTGGTGAAGGCGACAAGCGCCAGCGCGACCAGACAACCATTAAAGCCATAAAGTCCGTCGCGAATGAGCGCCCGGTCGGCTTTGAGCAGCAGGGCAGTCAGCGTGCTGGCCACGACGCCTGAAAGGCAGATCACGGCGTAGATCCAGGAGTTGAACAGGATTCCCAGCAAAATGATCAGGCCTGAGAGCGGATTGTTCTGAAACACAACCTGGGAGATGCCGCGCAAGGTCCAGTCGACAAAGCGTAATGCAGGATAGTCACTCAAGCTTGAAGCCGGCATATGGTGTTCCCCTCTTCCTCCTGTCCCCCTTCTGCTAGAACAGGAAATAACGCTGTGCCATCGGCAAGACGTCGGCCGGTTCGCAGCTGATAAGGTCCCCGTCTACCCGCACCTGATAATTTTGCGGATCGACCTCCAGTTTCGGCGTCAGGCCATTGTGGATCATGTCCTTCTTGCGGATTGTTCTGATTCCCTTGACCGCGACCAGCTGCTTTTGCAGCTTGAGCTTTTCGCCAATCCCGTCATCGAGCGCGGCCTTGGACACGAAGGTGACGCCCGTCGAGCCGATGGCCCGGCCCATGATCCCGTACATCGGCCGGTAGTGGACCGGCTGCGGCGTGGAAATGGAGGCATTGGGATCACCCATCGGTGCCATAGCAATCATCCCGCCCAGCATGACCAGGCTCGGCTTCACCCCGAAGAATTCGGGTTTCCACAAGACGAGGTCGGCTCGCTTTCCGATTTCGACCGAACCGATTTCATGGGCGAAGCCATGGGTGATGGCCGGATTGATGGTATATTTCGCGATGTAGCGCTTGGCGCGAAAATTGTCATTGCGGCTGCTGTCGGGATGAAGCCGGCCGCGCTGGACCTTCATTTTATGCGCGGTCTGCCAGCAGCGCAGGGTGGTTTCGCCGATCCGGCCCATGGCCTGGGAGTCCGATGACATCATCGAGAAGACACCGAGATCATGAAGAATATCCTCGGCGGCGATGGTCTCGCGTCTGATCCGGGATTCCGCAAAGGCCACGTCCTCGGGAATCTTCGGACTGAGGTGATGGCAGACCATCAGCATGTCGAGATGTTCATCAACCGTATTGATCGTATAGGGACGGGTTGGATTGGTGGAGGAGGGAAGGATGTTCTCTTCCCCCGCCGCTGTGATGATGTCGGGGGCATGACCGCCACCGGCACCTTCGGTATGAAAACTATGGATGGTGCGGCCTTTCATGGCCGCGAAAGTGTCCTTGACAAAGCCGCTCTCATTGAGCGTATCGCTATGAAGGGCCACCTGAATATCTTCCTCGTCGGCGACGCTCAGACAGGTGTCGATCGCCGCAGGTGTGGTCCCCCAGTCCTCATGCAGCTTGAGACCGACCGCACCGGCCCGGATCTGTTCGCGCAATGGCTCGGGCATGCTCGCATTGCCTTTGCCGAGCAGGCCGACATTGATGGGCAGGGCTTCGATGGCCTCGAGCATGCGGTGGATCGCCCAGGGGCCTGCGGTGACGGTGGTGGCGAGTGTTCCCACGGTGGGACCGGCGCCCCCCCCTACCAGAGTGGTGGTTCCGCTGGCCAGCGCTTCCTCTGCCTGTTGCGGGGCGATGAAATGGATATGGGTGTCGATGGCACCGGCGGTGAGAATCTTGCCTTCACCGGCAATCACATCGGTACCGGGACCTATCACAATATCAACACCGGGTTGAATGTCGGGATTGCCGGCCTTGCCGATCCCGCTAATGCGGCCATTCTTGATACCCACATCGGCCTTGATGATCCCCCAATAGTCGAGAATGATCACATTGGTAATGACCAGATCGGCGGTTTGCGCTGCGGGACGTTGTCCCTGGCCCATACCGTCGCGGATGACCTTGCCGCCGCCGAAGGTGACTTCCTCGCCATAGATGCAGCGATCTTCCTCAATCTCGATGATCAGCTCGGTATCCGCCAGGCGCAGTCGATCGCCGGTGGTGGGACCGTAGAGTTCGGCATAGGCCTGTCTGGAAATGCTTGCCATCTGTCCCTCCTAGAGCTTGCCATTGATCCGGGCGTTGAAGCCATAGACCTCTCGAGCGCCGTCGAGCGCCACCAGTTCGACCACCCGATCCTGTCCGGGTTCAAAACGCACCGCAGTGCCGGCCGGGATATTGAGCCGGAATCCGCGTGTGGTTTCACGTTCAAAGATCAGCGCCTCATTGGTTTCGAAGAAATGATAGTGCGAGCCGACCTGGATTGGCCTGTCACCTTTATTCTCAACCCGCAGGCTGCGGGTTTCCCGACCTTCATTGAGCGTGATCGACCCGTCTTCGATGAAATATTCTCCGGGTATCATGCGACCCTCCTAGGGAATGGGGTTATGAACGGTGACGAGCTTGGTTCCATCCGGGAAGGTGGCTTCGACCTGGATGTCGTGAATCATCTCGGCGACCCCATCCATCACGTCATCACGGGTGAGGAGCGTCGCACCGAATGACATCAGTTCCGCAACGGTTCTGCCGTCTCTAGCCCCCTCAAGGATCTCGGCCGAAATATAGGCCACGACTTCGGGGTAGTTGAGCTTCAATCCCCTCGCCTTGCGGCGCTCGGCAACCAGTGCTGCCGTAAAGATCAGCAGTTTATCCTTTTCGCGTGGCAGTAATTCCATCGGCTTACCCTCTCCAAACTGATTTATGTAGCCCAGATCCTTGGTGGGGCCGCCACCTTGCCGAGGCCCGTTTCGCGCAGGATTTCCCATGCCTGTCGCAACAGTTGCTTGGCCTCGGACATGCGTCCGCCGAGATACCGACAGACGATCACCCGATCGAGCCGGCTGACCGAGAACAGGCTTGCGCATGGGCCCGATTGTGCTGCCCTGATGCGATCAACCGCGTCCTCCTCGGCCTCTCCGGCATAGACCAGGGTTGCGACAATGGGTCTGGCGTTGAATGCGAAGGCGGCGTCACCGGCCGCGTCGCCGCCTTTCAGACAGAACTGCTCGAACCAGATCGGCTTGTCATCGCGAAGGATTTCAAGACGCTGGCGGATTTCACCCTGCTTAAAACGCTCTCCGCAGGCTGGCCGGCCCAGGCAGACAATATCCCATCCCAGATAGCGCGCGTCGCCGGTCAGGTGGACTTTGGTGCTGATTGCGGCGCGGGCGCCATTGAAGACAATGGTTTCCTGCGGGAGATATTCGCATATGCCGCCCGCCCCGACCGCGATGCGGGTCGACTGGGTGCTGTTTTGCTGTTGCGAGCAATAGAATTTGGTTGCGCCCGGTGTCGTCAGCACGGTTCTGGAGCGATCCCCCAAATGGCAGTCAATCGAGAGGATATCGCCGGCTGCGACCCCGCCAGGCGGATGCAGGAGATAGACATGCGCACTGCCATCGGCTTCCGGGTAGAATGGTCGTTGCACTGCAAGCGGACCCACATGCCGCCGCCGAACGAGCCGGGTGGAGGAGGTGTTGTGCTCGAACCACAGTTCGAGCTCGGCATGCCACCCTTTGCTCATCAACGACTGCTACTCCCATGGAGCTTAAGAACTTCGATGCGATTGGGATATCCGGCAAGAAAATGCTAAAAAAGCTAAAGTTGAAAGACAATAACTCGACAATTTGTCTTGTACAAGCTTAATTGTAAAAGGGTCTGCTCCTGTATCCGGAATCAAGCGGACCCGATTAAGTCTTGTCTTCTTCTCGTAACACTTTGAAGTTAGTGGAGGACCTATGCGCAAAGTGACAGCGATCCGACCCGTGTCCGCGATCGGTCGGGATGAGAGCCTGGCGGTAACCGCAAAACTGATCCTTGCCCATGATGGGCGGCATCTGCGTCGCAAGGCGGTTTTCCTGACGGATGGATCCCGGATTTTCTTTGATCTGCCACAGCCGGTTGCTCTGACAAGCGGCGACCTGCTCATTCTTGAGGATGGCGCGCTGGTGTTGATCGAGGCGATGGATGAAGCGCTTTATGCGATCACCGCATCAAGTGCGACTGCGCTGAGCGCGCTTGCCTGGCACATCGGCAACAGACACCTTCCAGCCGAAATCTCGCCCGAGCGGATCTTGATCCTGCGCGATCATGTCATCAAGACCATGCTGGAGGGGCTGGGGGCGCACGTCGAAGAGATTGTGGCACCGTTCCATCCGTTGCGCGGCGCCTATTCCGGCCACGCCAGTCATGACCATCATAATCACCCGCATGCGCAGAGCCATGGCGATGTCCCCAGTCATCAACCCAGTCATCCACACGGTCAACCACACAGGCACACCCATAGTCACAGCCACAGCCCTGAGCATGAGCATGAGCATGAGCATGAGCATGAGCATGAGCAATCGCGGTAGTGCCTGTCAATTTGAATTGGGAGGAAAGCTTTGATGGCTTCGAACAATGGACCATTGCGCATTGGAATTGGCGGGCCGGTTGGCTCTGGCAAGACGACCTTGACCGAACATCTGTGCAAGGCACTGCGTGCGCAGTATTCGATCGCGGTGATCACAAACGATATCTACACCAAGGAGGATGCCATGATCCTGGCAAGGCGCCAGGCTTTGTCGGAGGACCGTATTCTAGGCGTTGAAACCGGTGGTTGTCCGCACACGGCCATCAGGGAGGATGCATCGATCAACCTGCAGGCCATTGCCGAGATGAACCGGAAATTCCCGGATCTCGATATGGTGTTTATCGAGTCGGGTGGAGACAATCTCGCAGCCACCTTCTCTCCGGATCTTGCGGATCTCACTCTTTATGTGATCTCGGTCTGCCAAGGCGAGGAAATCCCGCGCAAGGGCGGTCCCGGCATCACGCGATCGGACTTTCTCATCATCAACAAGAGCGATCTTGCACCCTATGTGCATGTGGATCTCGATGTGATGCGATCCGATGCGCAACGGATGCGCGCCGGCAGACCCTTTGGCTTCACCGACCTCACGCGCGGCAGCGGACTTGACCGGGTCATTGAGTTCATTGTCGAGGATGGCGGCCTGTCGCGCTAACGGTTCTGCAGGCGATCGATCACGCGCACGGGCAGATGCAGGGCGAGCGAGGCTTGTTCGAAAGCCCCCTGCCCGGCGGCAACGAAACTGTCATCCAAGCCCGCATATTCGTCGGTGATGAGGCGCCGCAGCAGGAAGCCCGATCCCAGCAGTTTGATCAGGGTGTTGGAACTTGCAAACAGGCTGTGACCGCCGCGGTCGACCTGAGAAATGTCGAGCACCTGAATATTCTTGTTCTGCAGGAAGGCGATGTCAAAGCCGCTGCCGATCCGCGGTGCGCCACCGGCCAGACGACGCGATATATCAAGCGCGCGGTCGCGGCGCGACACCACGATGGTGAAGGGTTGCGGCAGTTCATCGATGTCCTCGACCTGGGCGCGAAACAGGTCGGGGTCAATATCGGCTGCGGCCAGCAGCACGCCATTTATGCGCGTCAGCACGTCGCGGCGTTGACCGATTGCCAATGTTCGTAACGCTTCCATCACCACCACCGCACCCATCGAGTGTCCGACAACCACAATGCCCCTGGCTTTTGTGCGTGCTGCGATTTCCAGGGTTTCGACCAGTCCGCTGCGCGCGATGATGGCACTGTCGCGGTCATAGAGATAGCGGGTGAAGGATGCGGCCGAGGCCCAGGCGAAATGGATGGGAACCGAGTTGACGCCGTAATCATGGACGATCTGTGCGTTGCGGAACAGGCCCTCGGCAAAGTTGTTGTTATAGCCATGCACGAAAATGAAGATTTCGCGCTGTTCTGGCGCCCGCGCGGACAATTGCTGGTTGAGCGCGCGGATCATTGCTGCCCGGTCGGCAATGGGCTGGTAATCGGAAGCGCGGAAATGGATTTGGGGGTCGGGGCGGACCGAGGATGTCTCGACGTTGCCGGGGCGATGACCGGGGGGAATATGCACGCGGATCCTCGACAGATTGAGCCCCGGTGCCCGTACCCGCGAATAGGCGATCGACGGCTGGTCATCACGTTGCCGCACACCTGCAACATTGAGCGAAACCACAGCGCCGCCTTGGTTCTGCGGCGCAGAAGTATCAAGCCCGGTGACCGCCCGGTTGCCGGCGCAGCCGCTAACGATCAGCAGGAACAGGGCAACAATCAGGCGCTGGTTCAAACGCGGTCCTTTGCTTTAAGCGCGGCTGTCGCGGTTGAGCGCGCGATTGCATGACCGCGCAATCGCCGCGAAAACGATCTGCGAGCGCACAGGCGAAAGCCCGCATCAGGCGCAGGCCCCCCTTGATCCCGTGTCGATAACGGGATCACGTCCTTCTCACCTGTCGCCCAGCCGCCAAGCAGGTGCATCAGCGGCGCACTCTGAACGGGCGTGAATGGGTGATGCGTCCGTCACGCGCCCTGATGGTGATGTCATAGGTCCGCCCCAACCGGGTGGCCCGATACAGGAAATGGCTGCCACGACAGTCAAGAGTGCGGACAGTGTGAAACCCGCGCATGCGCAACAATCTGCTGCCCTGGATACAACCGATGCGGTGACCGTGATTGATGGTGGTTCCGACCTGCACGGAGCGTCCCTGAGCAAAGGCTGGCGCGGGAGCAATGACCGCGGCCGAGCAAACAAAGACCATCATGAGCAGGGTGATGAAAAAAACGCGCCACATCATTTTATCCTTCATGTGGGATCGACGATTTTGTGCAGGTCAATAAAAGGCAACTGCCAGCAGATTATCATCAAGGCTGGCGAGAGACCATGTCAGAGACGTTTTGGCGACCTAGCGGCAGCGTGCTTCGAAAACGCGGCCGTTATGGTCACGGTAGCGGCAATATTGCACGCCGTTGCGGGTCTGTGCGACACCGACCAAGGTTCCTGCAGCAGCCCCGATCGCCGCGCCGGTAAGGGCGCCACGTGCATTGCCGCCGATCGCACCACCGGCCAGTGCGCCGACCGCAGCGCCGCCAACGCCATAGCCGGCCGTTCGCCTTTCATCGGTGGTGCAAGCTGTCAAAGAAAGGGCGATGACTGATGTCATCAATGCGCCATAGATAGCCGTTCTCATCTCGATCTCCTCCCAATGTCGATGATCAGCCCTCAACAGATAGCATAAAACCTTGCTTTTGACATCCATCGATTTGAGGTGGCGCGACTTGCGCCCGGCTGCGCTGAAAGCTCTTGCCTTGCATCTGTCTGCGGCGTGCTTCAGACATTTCCCGACTTAGTCAGAAAGGGGCTTGCGGCAAGCCGGCAATCGATATTGGTGGGGTGCCGCAGCGCAGGATCACCGGCTTTTTTGGGGGGGGGCGCCTGTACCGATCCCGGCCAGGCAGGCGACACGGCCTTGAACAGCATGGTCGATCCATCAGGACTTGAACAAGCCCTTGAGGGTGGCGGGCTGACTGCGCAGATATTGCGGGGCTGCGGTGACTGTTGCTCCAAGGGCTGCGGCTGCATGCCATGGCCATCTTGGATCAAAAAGAATGGTTCTTGCCAGGCCGATCAGATCAGCATCGCCGGTAGCAATGATCGCCTCCGCCTGCGCGGGCTCGGTGATCAGGCCAACCGCGACAACCGGCATGGTGACGGCTTCCTTTATCCGGCGTGCAAAAGGCACCTGATAGCCCGGCGAAAGCGGAATATCCTGCGTGATATGCAGCCCGCCGGTGGAAACATTGAGCGCATCGCAGCCGCGCTGTTCCAGCGCCTGGGCGAAGGCAATGGTGTCATCAAGCCTCCAGCCGCCTTGCGTCCAGTCGGTCGCCGAGACTCGAACCGAAACGGCCTTTTCCTGCGGAAAGGCCGCCCGCACCGCATCGAAGACTTCCAGCGGAAATCGCATCCGATTTTCAAGGCTGCCGCCATAGACATCATCGCGGTGGTTGGAGAGTGGCGACAGGAAGGAATGCAGCAGATAGCCATGCGCGGCGTGCAGCTGGACCGCATCGATACCAAGCCGCGCGGCGCGCAGCGCAGCAGCGACGAAAGCATCGCGGATTTCATCCATCCGCGCGCGGCTCAGCGCGGTCGGCGCCGGGTCCCCGGGATTGAATGCTACGGCCGAAGGGGCCTCTGGCTGCCAGCCGTGTGGGTGATCCGCAGCGATCTGTCCGCCACCGAGCCACGGAAGATCGGTCGATGCCTTTCGTCCGGCATGGGCAAGCTGGATGGCGATCGGCATCGGTGTCCAGGCACGAAGTCCGTCGAGGACGCGCTTCATCGCCGCTTCGGTGGCATCGTCATAGAGCCCGACATCGGCATAGCTGATCCGGCCTTCCGGCACGATGGCGGTTGCTTCGATGGTCAACAGCGCCGCACCCGAGAGAGCCAGCTGACCCAGATGAATAAGGTGCCAGTCGGTCATGCAGCCGTCGACGGCCGAATAGGTGCACATGGGTGCGATGGTGATCCGGTTTTCCAGTTCGAGATTGCGGATTTTGAGAGGCTTGAACAACTGTGATTGCGGCATTTCACGCACTTCTTGGTGGGAGAAAAGGATGGGCTGCGTTGCGGCGAAGGCCAAAGGGCCGGTCGCGATCACTGCGAACCGTTGGATGTCGGGATCGATACTGGCAGAGCTCAGCACATATCTAAAACCGCCAGAGCTATGCGTCAACACAGACCTTTCAAGCAGCCAAGCCACCCCTCGCAGAGAAAGCCATGCCGGATCGCCTCCCCAACCTCCGCGCGCTGAAATCGAGATCGGTGCGGTTTTTCAGCCATGCCAAGGAACCTTAACGCCGGTGCCGGCATTGTTAGAAAACGTTGCAAAGGAGCCGGAGATGCCATTCATTCAGACCGCCGATCAGACCAATCTTCATGTCAAGGATATCGGGCATGGCAGGGCTGTGATCCTCATTCATGGCTGGCCGCTGACCGGCGACATGTTTGAATTTCAGACAATGGCGCTGCTTGAGGCAGGCTATCGGGTGATTACCTATGACCGCCGCGGCTTCGGGCAGTCGTCGCATCCGGCCGAGGGCTACAATTATGATGTGTTTGCCGACGATCTTGCGGCGGTGCTGGAAAACCTTGAACTCGATGATGTCATTCTGGTGGGATTTTCGATGGGCGGCGGTGAGATTGCCCGCTACCTTTCAAGACATGGTAGCGAGCGGGTGGCCAAGGTGGCCCTTGTCGCGTCCGTCGTACCCTATCTGTTGAGGGATGACAGCAATCCCGACGGGGTGGCACCCGATATTTTTGAGGATATGAAAGCCCAGGTCAGGAAGGACCGCTTTGCCTTTCTGCAATCATTCGCAAAGGCCTTTTACGGGGTGGGGTTCGTCACCAGCCCGGTCAGCCAGGCGCTGCTGGACTGGAGCTTCGCCCTGGCCATCATGGCGAGCCCGAAAGCCACCCATGACTGTATCGACGCATTTGGCAGAACCGATTTCCGCAACGATCTCGCCGCCTTTACCATGCCGACACTGATCATTCACGGCACGGACGACAATACGGTTCCCATCGAGCCGTCGGCACGCGCAGCCGCCCGAGCGATCCCGGGCGCCCGCCTGATTGAATATAGCGGCGAGCCTCACGGCTTGTTTGCCACGGCAGCGGAGCGCCTGAACCAGGATATTCTTGCGTTTATTCAGGAATAATGGGTCAATCAGCACAATACTGACAGGCTGGTGACGAAGTAAATAAGAGTATTTTTCTCCCAATGTCCACAAGTATACATTGGGAGAAGTTTTTATATTTTTATTCATCTATATCCAGAGCGATGACAATCCGCTACCCTGTTCGCAATATGTTCACGCCCCGGTGCAAGATTTGATGGATCAGATGAAGCGATATGATCGGAACAGGGAAGCGCTGCGGCTCGCGGCGCTGCAGACCTATGACATTCTCGACACGCCCCGGGAGAAGGAATTCGATGATATTGCGGCGCTGGCTGCCAGGATCTGCGGCACGCCGATTGCCGTGCTGAATTTCATCGCCGGTGATCGGCAGTTTTTTAAAGCCGAGGTGGGACTGGGGCTGCGCGCCACACCTTTGGACAGTTCATTTTGCGCCAAGGCAATTCTGGAAGAGGATTTTCTGCTGGTTCCCGACGCCACAAGCGACGCGCGGTTTCACTGCAATCCGCTGGTGACCGGAGAGCCATATATCCGGTTTTATGCGGGTGCGCTGCTGAAATCAGAAAACGGCTATCCGATCGGGACGCTGTGTGTGCTCGGGCATCAACCCCAGACCCTGACCGAGGAGCAGGCATTTGCGTTGAAGGTGCTGGCGGGTCAGGCGATCTCGCAGCTCGAGTTGCGGCGGCGGATTGCGGAGCTCAGTTATGATCTGACGGTGGAACGCCGTCTGGCTTCCAAAAGACAGCTCCGCGTCGCCAGCACCGACGCCAGGCTCGAACAGCTCAAACAAGATGACCAGCGCAACGCGGCCGCGCAGGCTGCGGGAGGTGTCGGTATTTTCGAGGTGGATACCAGGCTCAACACGATTACGGTTTCAAGCGAATTCTGCCGTATCTATGGCGTCGACGAAGCCCGGAGCTACCCGGCTGGCGTGTTTGAGGATCTGATCTTGCCTGAAGACCGTCATCATGCATCAACAAGCGAAAGCCGCAACCGCGCATCGGCTGTTCTTGACGTCGAATATCGGATAAGGCGGGCCTCCGATCAGCGCCTGCGCTGGATCGCGCGGCGGGCCCAGTTTCTCGCGGACGATGACGGCAAGCCGCTGAAAATGGTGGGTGTGGCGATTGATGTCACCGATGCCAAGCGCAAGGATGCCCGGGTGGCGGCATTGCTGGCACTGGGCGATCGGCTCAGTCTTGCCAGCTCGCTGCACGATATAGGAAGGATTGCGTCTGAAATTCTCAGTGAGGGCCTGGGCGTTGATCGGACCGGCTATGCCAGCATTGACACAAGCGGGCAATCGATAAAAATCGAATATGAGCATGTTCGGACGGGGATAGCGCCGCATGGGGAGAGCCATAACACCACCGATTATGCGCACACGATCGCCCGGCTTGGTGAAGGCCGGCTGGTGGCGGTCGCCAATACCCATGGCGAAGCGTTTCTGCAAGGCGAAGCGGCGATCTATCGTGATTTGAATATCCGCTCCTTCATCAAGGTACCGCTGATCAGGGATGAAAGACTGGTTGGTGTGCTGTTTGCCCATGACGAGCGGCTGCATTTCTGGAGCAAGGCCGAGCTCGATTTTGCCGCTGGCGTTGCCGATCGCACCTATGCGGCGATCGCCAAATTTCATGCCGAGGCCGAGCAGCGCATTCTCAATCATGAACTCAGCCACCGGATGAAAAATAGTCTGGCGATCGTGCACGCGCTGATCGGCCAGACCCTGAAAGGCGTTACACAAAGAGATGCGGTGGACGCTCTGTCCGGCCGCATTCAGGCGCTGGGCAGCGCCCATGAACTTTTACTGCAGCAGTCCTGGTCCTCGGCGCAATTGCGGCAGGTCATCGAGCAGGCGATGTATCTTCACGCGGACACAGCGCGGGTATTTTTAAGCGGCCCACCAACCATGCTGGGTCCGAAGGCAGGGCTTTCGATCGCCTTGCTGCTGCATGAACTGGCCACCAACGCCCTCAAATATGGCGCCCTTTCCAATGATCTGGGAGAGGTTCATATCTCCTGGAGCTTGCAGGATGCCGACAGCAGCGATCCCCATTTGCAGCTGGTCTGGGAAGAACGGTTCGGGCCGCAGATCACCGAACCCGACAAGACCGGGTTCGGGTCGAGATTGATCCGCTTGGGGCTGGGCGGCACGGGCCAGGCCGAGCTCGATTATCGGCCAACCGGTCTGTTGGCAACGTTTCGTGCACCATTGGCGATGATAATGCATCATCCAACGCAAGCCTAGGAATTCGACATGCGCACTGATACGCCAAGGCCAAAGACAATTCTGGTCGTTGAAGACGAGCCTGTGCTGCGGCTTGTCGCGGTCGCGGATATCGAGGATGCCGGCATGATCGCGCTTGAAGCGTGCAATGGCAGCCAGGCGCTCGAGATCCTGGCCGCGCAACCCTCAATCGATTTCCTGTTCACCGATATCGACATGCCGGGGGCCATCGACGGAGTTGCGCTGGCAAAACTTGTCCAGCGCCGCTATCCGGCCATCAGGGTCATCCTTGTTTCCGGATTGTCCACCACCCCGCAATTGATGCTCGACACACCGGTTCCCTTTTATGCAAAGCCCTATGATATGGCGCATATTCTCCAGCATATGCGGCTGTCATCGTAAATGCGCAGCAGAACACGCGCCGGCGGCGCGCAGGCTTCGTCGGCTGCAGCGCGATCAATTGAGCATGCGGCGATGAATTACGTAGAAAAGCACGTGGATGTCGGCGGCTTTCGTCTTCGCAGCGTGGTGATTGCCGGCCAAAGCCCCAAGGTGACGGTCGTGTTCATCCATGGAGCCAGTTGCAGCCTGCTCGACCCACTTTTCACCTTTGGAACGCTGTGTCCGCCGGACATGAAAATGGTGTTCGTCGACCGGCCCGGCCATGGCCAGTCGGAATTTGGCCCCGCCTCGATGCTGCTTCCAGATGGCCAGGCGGATCGGCTTGCGCTTTTGCTGGATCGATGCGGGATCGAGCAGGCGATCATTGTCGGCCATTCCTATGGCGGTGCGGTGGCTCTAGCCTTGGCAGTCCGGCATCCGCAACGGGTTTCCGGACTGGTTTTTTTGTCGCCTGCGGCCTATCCGTGGGTTGGCGGAATTTCCTGGTTCAACAAGGTGGCGCGGATGCCGGTGCTGGGGGCTCTGTTCAGTTTTTGCATCGCCCCTCCCTTTGGCGCCTTGCTGCTGCGCAAGGCGACGAGGTCCGTATTCGACCCCAATCCTCTGCCGAAGTTCTATATCGAAAAAAGCAAGGCCTGGCAGGCGTTGCGACCGCGCCAGTTCAGGCATAATGCCCGCGAACTGGGCGCGCTGAGTGCCTGGGCTGCAAGTGCATCGCCGCATTATTCTCAGATCAAGGCGCCGAGTATCATCATTAGCGGTGATAGCGACGAGATTGTTTCCATCGACGTTCACGCCAGGCCATTGGCGCGGGCGATTGCGGGCGCGGAGCTTTATGTCATCGGCGGGTTGGGACACAAGTCCGATCATGTCGCCCGCGATCTGGTGATGGCAGCGATTGGCAAACTGGGTGGCAAGACCGTCGATCTCACCGCTTTGGCCAGACGAACCGAGGCGGAGATCGCAGGTGACGCTGCCGACTGATCGCCGGAAGCGAGGGATCGGCTGGCGCCATCACGCTTTATCAATTCAAAATCAATTCAAAGCCGATGTTTCATCGCCGATGATTGATCACAACTGCTCCTAGCCCGGCGCCTTGCAGATGCAGATGCATTGCTGCACCCCTCGCAGCCGCCCCATCCAGCAGACCGCAGGCGGTCCAGGCCTGCCCGAAGGCAGCCAAGGCAACCGGCACTACGGCAACAAGGCCTCGGTTGCATCCAGTGTTTCGATCTGGGCGACTTGATCAAGCGGCACAACCTTGAATGCTGCCGCGGCAAAAATGCGTTTGAGGTCAAAGCGGATGTAATTCAAGGCATCATAGGTGCGCACATAAAACTGATCATTGCCAAGATCGGCCAGCACCGTCCATGAGGTATATTCGGTCTTGTAGGCCTGGCCGGGTGCTGCGGAAATGCCTTCAATGTCAAGGCCACCCGACTGGGGCGGATCAATGGTGATGCCGCGCGGACGATCGAAATTATTCATGACATGAGCGAGGCTGCGCACCGCTCGCGCCGGCTCGGTCTTTTCCGCAAAAGTCGCATAATAGGCTGCGCGCACGAAGCGACCGACCGAGGTATTGGAGGCAGGCAGGCCTGCGGTTGCAATGCCGGAATCGGGCTGAGTGACGCTCAGCGCTCCAAATTTTCCGGTCGACTGATCGCGATTGCTCAGAAAGGTGTAATTGTTGAGATTGGTGAGATGCCAGGGGAATGCAGGACCATTGGTCATCACGCCAACCGGATTGTCATAGACATTTTGCTGGTGTTCGGAGAATTCGATCACCAGCGATTGTCCGGCGCGATCATGGACGACGAAATGAAACGGCGTTGTCGCTCCGTGCAGCGGTGCCAGTGCGGTTAACAGGACCTGGTTTTCGGCGAGTTTCGCCTTGACTGCCGCTGTCGTGGCGCATTGTCCGAGCACGAAGGCGCCCAGATCGATTGCCGCCAACATGGCTTTGGTCTTTTCGGCATTGTCTGCGGGACCTGAGGCACCCGCATAGGCGAGCACACTGAAGCTCAATCCCTGTTCATTGACGCCTTCGACGATCTTGAGGTCATCCACGCTGCCATTGGGTACAGCGATCGCAAAGATCGCGTAGTCGCTCACAAAGTGCAGGGGTTGATGACCATCGGCGCTTGAAGCGAAGGCGTGGCCTTTGGGAATGGAGGCGATCACATAGGGCAGTTCCATCGACAGTTCCATGGTCCGCCCGGCATAGGCACCAGCATTGGCGTCCCGCAGCAAAAGAGCGGTGCATGCAAAAAAGAGATCATGCGGCGCCTGCAAGGGCGAGAGGTCGGAAACCAGTGGTAGAAGACTTGACAGCAAAGACATTTTTTTCCCCTTTGAAACATCAGACGCGTCACAGCTAGGCCCGTTGCTCAACAGGTATCAGCTGATCACAGGCTGTTCAAGACAGCAGAATCCCTGTTTAGTGCCGGGTACTTAAGTAGTTTCTGAAACGAAACTGGGTGGCTTGCGGCGCGCGCCCGCATTGCGTAATCATGGTCTTGGGCAGGAAGCTGCCGCGCATGGTGCGCGCAGCAGGGACAATGGAGACCGCAAGCCGTGTCAGGTCCATCATTTTCTTTATTCGGGGCTTATTTCCCATCCTGGATGATGTGTCTTGCGATCGCGATTATCGTGACCGTGGTGCTGCGGGTGGTTTTCATCCGCACCGGCCTTGACGACATTCTGGTCTTTCGCCTGATCACCTATACGGGGATGGTGATTGCGATCGCCTGTGGTCTCGCTCTTTTC
Organism: Brucella sp. NBRC 12953; assembly: GCF_040369775.1. NCBI lineage: Bacteria > Pseudomonadati > Pseudomonadota > Alphaproteobacteria > Hyphomicrobiales > Brucellaceae > Brucella > Brucella sp. NBRC 12953. The sequence continues at coordinate 49,323 of NZ_BAABSV010000009.1, read as the reverse complement.
GTCTATGGTCGGTGAGTATGGAAACCAACGCTTACAGTAAGAAGCCCTTGAGCCTTGCCGGTATTGTGATCCTGATCATCATTGTGATCATCGCTGCCCTGATGGCCTGGCTTTATCTGCGCAAGGCTCATGACAACCCGCTCTCCAATGATGCGGTGATCGGCGCGACAATTGTCAATATTGCTGCAAGCGTGCCGGGTCGGATTCTGTCGATCGATGTTGCCGAGAACCAGGCGGTCAAACAGGGCGAGATGCTGTTCAGCCTTGATCCTGAACCCTTGCGTCTTTTGGTGGAGCAGACGACCGCCGATCTCGAAATCGCGCAGGCAGCGCTTGAGACGCAGCGTCGGGCCACCAAGGCCGAGACACAAAACGCGCTGATCGCCGATCAGCAGGTCACGCGGGCACGGACCAATCTTGATCTCGCGGAGGTCACGCTGAAGCGCCTGACGGCGCTCAGCCCCAAAGGCTATGTCACCCGTCAGCAGGTCGATGACGCAACCACGCTGCGCAATGATGCCCAGATCAGCCTGGCACAAGCCGTCAAACAGGCGGAGGCTGCCAATACACTGGTCGGATCGCTTGACAGCGCCGAAGCTCTGGTACGGGCCAGGCGCGCGGCCCAGGCATTGGCGCAGCATAATCTCGACAATGCGGTGGTGCGTGCGCCGCATGCAGGACGCGTGGTCGGGATCACCAATGGCACCGGACAGATCATCGCGCCGGGTCAATCGGTGTTCACACTGATCGACACCGACAGCTGGTATGCGACAGCGACATTTCCGGAGACGGAATTGCGCGGCATCAAGGTCGGCGCTTGCGCGCATGTGCGCATTCTTGCCGATAGTGCCGTGGTGATCAAGGGACGGGTGGAAGGCATTGGCTGGGGTGTCACCTCGGAGGAGCTGATCAATATTCCGCGCAATCTGCCCTATGTGCCGAAAAATCTGAACTGGGTGCGGATCGCGCAGCGTTTTCCTGTGCGGGTGAAACTGATCGATCCGCCTGCTGATCTGACGCGAGCGGGCGCCTCGGCTGTGGTGACAGTGCATGATGGCAGCACCTGCTAGACGGGGGCTGAGCGCCGCCCTTCGCGAGACAGTGAGCGACCTTGCGCCCTTCCCGGGCCGACTGGCGACGGCCTGGCGGGTGGCGGCCGTCTGTGCGCTGGTTGCGGGGATCGCGATGATGTTCAACATCCCTGAATCGGCGATCAGTTGCTATCTGGTAATTTTCCTGATGAAGGCCGATGGCGCAGAAAACATGGTGGTTGCCATCGCCGCGACCCTGGCCATTACCCTGCTGATTGCCCTGATGATCCCGATCATCCAATGGACGGTGGAATCGGCCTCACTGCGCATTGTGATCATGATCGCGGTGTCATTCGCCTTCATATTCCTGGGCGCGGCAAGCAAGCTTGGTGAGGGCGGCAGCATCGTGGCGCTGATCATCGCCTTCATTCTGACGCTGGTCAACGAGGTGCCGGTCAATGGGGTGATTTCGATTGCCCTGCGCTATGCCTGGGAAATGGCGATCCTGCCGATGCTGGTGATTGCGGTTTTCAGCCTGTATTTTGGGGGCTGGAGTGTCTCGCTGTTGCGCCAGGAATTGCGGGACAGATTGCTGCTGGCGCGAGAAGCCCTGCTCAATGGCCCCACGCCAATTGTTACCGACAAGCTGGCTAAAGGCAATGACGCGGAAAGCAAGCGGGCGATGCTGGTGAAGATCCTGCATCAGACCTCGCAGCACAATGCCGCACGGATCAAGGCGGATATTCCCGCCTCCTATCAATTGTTGTTTGCGGTCAGCGCCCTTCCCCAATCTGCAAGCGTCGAGGGCCGGCAATCAATGGCCGGTCAGATTGACGCGATGGTGGATGCACTTGACCGCGGCGCGCCACTGCCGCCGCCACAGCTTGCCGAGGACGCGCTGACTGGTGGAGCAGCCAAGGCCATCCGGCAGGCGCTGAACACACTGGCAGGACAGCAAGAGCCCCACTACAAAAAGGGGGCTGGCGAGCGGTTTTTCGCCGCCGATGCCTTCACAAATCCCGCGTATCAACGCTTTGCGCTGAAGACCACGCTGGCGGCAATTCTGTGCTATATGTTTTATGCCGCAATCAATTGGCAGGGCATTCACACGGCGATGGTGACCTGCTATGTCGCCTCGCTGGGTACTGCCGGCGACACGCTGCACAAGCTTGCGCTGCGGATCGCCGGTTGTCTGATTGGCGCGGTGATTGGCGTCGCCTCGATCATCTTCCTGATGCCGCAGATGGAAAGCGTTGGCGGCCTGATGCTGCTGGTGTTCTTCGTCGCCCTGTTGGCCGCCTGGGTTGCAGGGGGAAGCGAGAAGCTGTCCTATGCGGGGGTTCAAATCGGCCTCGCCTTCACGCTGACGGTCCTGCAAGGATTTGGTCCCACCACCGATATGGATACGGCGCGTGACCGCATTCTTGGCGTTCTGGTCGGAAATCTTGCAGTCTATCTCGTCTCGACCCTGATCTGGCCGGCACCGGTTGTCACTGTCATACGGCAGCATCTGGCACAGGCCGCGAGAAAAATCGCACAGATTGCCGCCTGCCCTGCCGCGACCCGCATGGAGATGATCACCACCGCAGCCGAAGTGGAGCAGCTTTTGGGGGAAGTGCGTTATTGCTTTTATCTGCTGCCGTTCGAACCGTTGCGATTGCGACCATCGGAGGCCATGGAAAAAACCTTTGAGAGCCTGACCGATCAACTTGCCTGGCTCAACAAGGACGTCTATTTCTGTGAGGGGGTGGCTGATGACAGTGCCAAGCGGCTCGAAGCGCTGGCGCTGCGCATTGAACAGGCGGCTTTCAACGAGATTGCAATTTTTAACACATCGCAGGCTGCAGAGGGCTTGACGCGGGATCCGGGGGAAAATCAGATCGGCACGCGTCTCGAACGTCTGGAAGCACTGGTTGCGGGGAGACCGGCATGAAAGGCAGCACCAGGCTCTTATTGGTGGGATGGGCTGTGAGTGCGAGCCTTGGCATTGCGGGATGCGCGGTGGATGCCCTCAAGCTTGCGCCTTCGGCAGCCGATCAACCCTGGCAAGCCGCAAAGGCGCCGGGTCCTAAGACCGCCGCGTCACAGTCCCTGGCCGAGCGGAAGGATTTCAGTGTGCCGGCCAATCCCGAACTGGCGCTGATTGCAAGTCCGGTTGCTGTCGACACCCGGCCCTCCTATGATCTCGCGCAGCTGATTGATCTGGCGCAACGCAGCAATCCCGTCACGCGCAATGCCTGGGAAAAGGCGCGTCAGGCAGCGCTTGCGGTCGGGATGGCGGAAGCCACGCTGTTGCCTGTTCTCAGCGCCAATGTGATTGGCGGCGTCCAGAAGACCACCACGCCGGTCGAGGTTCCGCTGATTGGGCGACGCGACGTGGATACGACGCTGAAAGGCGTTACCCCGGCGCTGGCGCTGCAATGGCTGGTGTTTGATTTTGGTCAGCGCCAAGCGCTGGTGGAGGTCGCAAGACAGGGCTCGTTTGCGGCCAATGTGACCTTCAATGCGATGCATCAGAAACTTATCTTTGATGTCACCCGCACCTATTATGAATATGGGGCGGCGGTGGCTGGTCACCGGATAGCCGAACAGACCCTGCGCAACGCCAAGTCGGTGCTGTCTGCGGTGCAGGCGCGGCTGAATGAAGGACGCGCCACCACGATCGAGCTGGCGCTTGCCCGCCAGCAGGTTGCGCAGGCTGAACTGCGTCTGGTGAAGGCGCAGGGACAGCAGGACAACAGCTATCAGGCGCTGCTGGCTGCCATGGGCGTGAATGCCATGCTGAAAATCAATATTGACGGCTCCACACGCCGTGCGCTGCCGGCGACATTTGACGGCGTCACACAAAGGATGCTGGAAAGCGCCTTGTCACGGCGTCCGGATGTGATTGCAAGCTATGCAGCGTTAAAGGCCAGCAAGGCGGGCATCCAGGCGGCGCAGGCGGAATTCCTGCCGAAGGTTTTTGTATCGGCTGCGCTGTCATCCAGTTCGAACCGCTTTGATGCCGGAAGTCTGCCGTCGATCGGCAATCAGTCGTCGGGTGCGGGCATTCTGATCGGCGCCACGATGCCGCTTTATGACGGTGGCCTGCGGGCCGCGCAGCTCAAACAGGCGCAATCCACACAAAATGCCGCGGGTGAAACCTTCCGCAAGATCCAGCTTGATGCGGTTGCCGAAATCGTGCTGGCTTCCAATGCTCTGAAGACGGCGCTGGCCGCCAACAAGGCGGCGCTGGTGCTGGTTTCGACCTCGGCCACCGCCTTTGATGCGGCACTGGATTCCTATCGCAACGGGCTTGGGACCATCACCACGGTCAACGAGACCAATAATGGGCTGCTTGACGCCCGGCTGGCGCAGACGGATGCGCACACGGCCGCATTGATTGCCGCCGCAAATCTGGCGTTCTTTTCCGGTGCTCTGACGTCGACGCAGAGCATGTCCGGCGTGGGGTCGCGCGAATAGCCCAAGGGTCGTGTTGGGCCACTGTCGCGGTACGCTGCGTGTCGCGGGGCTGGGTCGCCCCGCAAACGCCACAAGTAAAACGCGCGCCAGACCGCTTGCATGCGGGCTTGAGCCCTGCGCTTTTGCTCAAAGCAGTCACGCGCATGGGCTGCCTCTACCTCAAGGCAATAGCTTGTTTGAGCCCAGAGGGACATTTTCTCAAAGCCAAAAACAAACCGCACATTTGAGGGGTGGGTGTTGCCATGTTGCTACAGACATTCCTGCGCAGTGCACTATCTTGAGATGAGTGATCAATTTGGGCTCTTAAGGGAGCTGGGAGATAGAAATGAATATGAAGTCCATTCTTCTTGCCTCGACCGTTCTTCTCGCTGGTGCATTTGGCGCACAGGCTGCCGATGCCATTCAGTATGAAGAGCCAGTGCCAGTGGTTGCTGCTCCAGTGTTTTCCTGGACGGGCGGCTATCTTGGTGGCCAGATCGGTTATGGCTGGGGCAAGTCGCGTTTCAGCAATGAATTTACCGCGATCAACGTAAAGCCAGATGGTTTCCTCGGTGGTCTTTATGCCGGTTACAATTTCGACCTCGGCAACAGCTTCGTGCTGGGTATTGACGGTGACGTGACCTACAACAACCTCAAGGACAGCTATTCGGAAACGGATTTTGGTGTGACCGACAGCCTTGAGAGCAAGCTGCGCTGGTCCGGTGCCGTTCGCGCGCGTGCCGGTGTTGCGATGGATCGCTTCCTGCCATACATCGCGGGTGGTGTTGCATTTGGTAGCGTGAAGAACACCTTGTCTTCGACAGATGGCATTGACGAAGTCAGCGTGTCGCAGAGCAAGACGCTGACCGGCTGGACGGCTGGCGCAGGCGTTGATTACGCGGCAACCGACAATGTCATCGTGCGTCTCGAATATCGTTATACCGATTACGGTCACAAGGATTTCGACTTCGGCGTTCCGGATGCAGGCGTCCGCGACAAGTTCAAGACCAACGAAGTTCGTCTTGGCGTTGCCTACAAGTTCTAATCACCACGGTGACAGAGTTCGAGAGCCGTCCGGAGCAATCCGGGCGGCTTTTTCTATCCAGCAACGGACAATCATCGCTGCAACCTTGCTTCACAGAGGTTGAGCTTCGATTGCTCAAAGAGTGCGGGACATGTGCGTTGCTCAAGCCGACAGGAACAAGCCGAGCGGTTGAGCTCTTCCGGAGAATAGGAAGCAAATCTTGTAAGGGTCGCCGCTGCTCTCCAAACAGACTGGCGGACATCAGCCTCTGATCGAGGCAACTACGAGCCCTCAGACGCGCTTTTTTCCACACCAAGCGAAACAGGCGCTCGACGAGGCCTTTTGCGCGCAATCCAACCCATCGGCTCATTCCAGATGATCCGCAATCGCTGCGCTCCCCTCTGCTTTTTGAAGGTGCGTGTTACAGCGCAGACAGGATCGTAATCAGAGACTTACCTCCGCGTCAGAATCTGCAGCGCTTTGCTGCATTGGGGTTGGCGGCGCATGGCGATCGCGCGCTCCAAATCCGCCGCGCGGTGAATTTCTCTCAGCTTTGATAAAGATCAGAATAGCAGCAGTGTGAAACCGCGAGTTCGCCTTATGCGAGGTCAGGTTGCGCCGTACTCATCGTCCTTTATGGTTAAAGACCTGGTTTGTGTTCAGTTAACGACTTTGCTGTTAGGATTGCCGCATGAAACAGGGATCGCACAGTTTCTTTCAAATAATCGGCGCGGTTCTGCGGGTATTATGCATCGCAATACCGGTAATCGCCGCGCTGGGTGCTCTTGTGATGATCGCCCGATATGAGCAAGGTCGGAGTATTATCCCGACCGACCATGTACCCGGCGCCACGCAACCCACCGGTAACTAGCAAAGGGCGGTGGTACCCGATGCAGCATTTACAGGCTGAGTTTTGGAGATTGGGGAGACGATCATTGTTGCGGTCGAGGAGGAAGAGTACAATCAGCACTCACACCGTCTTCAACCGATCATTGCATTGCCATTGATCTGTGGGCAGATTCTGTGTCGGTCAAATCTCTAGAGGTCAATGAGCACGCTTTTGGACTTGCGATTTGCGAGATAGGCATCGCGTCCGAGATCTTTGCCAATGCCTGAGCTTTTATAACCGCCGGTCGGCAAAATATGATCACGCGAACGGCCATAGCGATTGATCCAGATCGTGCCTGCCTGCAAAGCCTTGGTGACCCGAATTGCACGCGATAAGTCCCGTGTGAACAAACCCGCTGCCAATCCGTAAGTTTTATGATCGGCAAGCGCTAAAGCTTCTTCTTCTTCGCGAAATGTCTGAATCGTCAGAACCGGACCGAAGATTTCTTCGGTAACCGCGGGAGAGCGTTCATCAACACCGCGAAGCAGTGTTGGCTCATAAAAATAGCCGTCGCGATCCATCCTTTTACCGCCCACAACCGTATCAGCGCCAGATCCGACGGCCCTCTGCACGATTTCGTCGATACGGGTGAGCTGGCGTTCAGATATTATCGGCGAATATTGCGTCTGCTCGTCCCAGGTCACGCCCGGTTTGACATTTTCCATATGACAGGCGATGGCATCGCCCAGAGCATCGGCAATCTCTTCTGCCACGATCAGACGCGAACCGGCGACGCATGCCTGTCCTGCATTGCTGAGAATTCCACGCGTGATGGCAGCAGCCGCGAGTTTGAGATCAGCATCGGCAAATACCAGCTGCGGACTTTTCCCGCCCAATTCGAGCGTCATCGGCTTGATGCCGGAGCGTGCGATGTTTTCCATAATCGCCCCGCCCGCCACTGTTGAACCGGTAAAGCTGATCTTGGCAATATCGGGATGACCAGTGATGGCATTGCCAGTGGTGGGGCCATCACCCAGCACAATATTGATAAGGCCCGCGGGAATGCCCGCCTCAACGGCAAGTTCTGCCATATAAAGCGTCGTAAAGGGTGTCATCTCTGACGGCTTCAGAACAACCGCATTGCCGGCCGCGAGGGCTGGCCCAAGCTTCCAGCCCGCCATTGAGATCGGAAAGTTCCACGGTGTGATAGCCCCAATCACACCGTAGGGCTCGGTTAGCGTCATGCCAAAGCTTTTGGCACTGGTTGGGACAACGTCACTGCCTTCCTTGTCTGCAAATTCCGCAAAGAAGCGGATCTGTTCCGCTGTCACGGCAATGTCGCCTTCAATGAGCTGCGCGATCGGCCGTGTCGAGGACACGGCTTCCATCCGCGCCAGGATAAGCGCGTGCTGTTGGATGAGGTCTGCCCAGCGGTGCATGGCGTTCAGCCGTTCACGCGGGCGACTATCCGCCCAACCGCTTGATTTCAAAGTGGCCTTGGCGTTTCGGACCGCGCGATCGACCAGCAACTCATCGGCAACCGGGCAGCTGGTATAAAGGTTACCATCTGACGGTCGGTGTATTTCTATCCCGCCCGTCGCATCCAGACGTTCCCCCCCGATAAAATGATAAACCGGCAGTTCAAGCGTTTTGGGGTCGAAGCTTAATGTCATGGCTCACCTCGTATTTGTCTCATCAAGCCTAGTGCAAGGCGCGCCGCATTTTCGGTTGAAAATAGCCGGCTTATAGACGGCAATTGCGTCAAACGGGGTAAAGCGGCGGATTATTCTGCAAGCGACGGCCTCAGCATGCGTGCAAGTGTGAAATGCATCCAAGCTTCCGAGCTGCGCTTTGCAACTGAATTGAATAATCTGGCGCATTCAAGAATCAACGGTCAGCGAGATGCATCTCAAGCAAGAAAAATGGCGTGACTTCCATCGCTTTGCGGATTCAGGCGACGAGACGCGCGGCAAGCTTGGCGATCATTTGCTTGCAGGCCTGCATCTCTGCCATTTCAATATATTCATTTGGACGATGCGCTCGACTGATATCGCCAGGCCCACAGATGATTGCGTCAATGCCTGCCTGTTGGAATAGACCTGCTTCCGTTCCATAGCTGACGGCCGGCACCGTCTGTTGCCCCGTCAACGCGACCATCAATTGCGCGAGTGGATTGTGCTCCGGGATCGAAAAAGCCGGATAAGCGCTCAATGGATGCCACAGCACCTCAAAACCTTTGTCGCGCAGAGCTTGTAATTCTGCCTTTACAGGTTCAAGCAAGGCGGTGGGTGAAACCGCAGGAATGGACCGCAGCTCGATATCGGCGGAGCAGCGATCAGGAATAATATTCACCGCCTGCCCGCCGGTAATGACACCAAACTGCAAAGTGGATGAGGGCGGCTCAAAATCCATATCAAGCGGTCCGGCTTCCAACATGCGTCCATAGGCGACCGCTTTGGAAATCACGCCTGCCATCGCATGCACGGCGTTCAATCCCAGATCGGGCCGCGACGAATGGCCTGATCGTCCAATGACTTCAAGCCGCACGGCAGCCTTCCCCTTATGGCCGCGGACGGCCTGCATTCGGCTTGGCTCGCCAATTATCGCTCCGACCGGCTTTGCGCAAAGTTCGGGAAGTGCTTGGAGCAGATGTGGAACGCCGCGACAACCCGCTTCCTCGTCATAAGACAAGGCCAGATGGATCGGTCGTTTCAATGCGGTTGCGCCGAGCATGGGCAGCGCGGCAAGCGCGCAGGCCAGAAAGCCCTTCATATCCGTAGTACCGCGTCCGTAAAGCCTGTCGCCGTCCCTATGCAGCTGGAATGGATCGCTTGTCCATTCCACCTCTTGCGCAGGAACAACATCTGTGTGGCCCGAAAGAATATAGCCCGGCACATCCCGGGGACCGATGCTGAGCAACAGATTTGCCCTGTCCCCTTCCGGGCCGGTCAGGACGGATACGTCTGCACCGGCAGATTTTGCAAAGGCGCTGATCCATTCGACAATTGCATTGTTGTTTGTCCCAACGACGGATGGAAAGCCGACCAAGGCAGCAAGGATCTCTATTTCGTTCATAACAACCACTTCATGTCAGGATACTGCGCATTAAACAGCATATTATGTTGCAGACGTCTTGCATGCCGAATTCGATCCGCGTTCGAACAAAGATTGTGAAAACACGGCATCAAGAAGCAAATCCTGCGGAAGCATCGCTGGCAAGCTGTGCAGAACAGGCGTGCCGGGCGGACCAGGCGCTATGCCGATTGCCGGGTAGAAGCATTTCCTATGCGACCCATCACAGTTTTATGGCTATTGGCGTGCTTGGCTGGTCTGTGATCGGCGCAGTCGGTGGCGCCGCTCTGGCAGTCTATGGCTGGACCATGTCGTCCTTTGCTCGCCAGCGGCAAAATGCATTGGCGTTTCCTGCGCCATTTCCTGCGTTTGGGGGGCAATGAACGGGCTGCTAAGTCGGCCTGGCAAATCCTGTCAAGCGCAAGGCCCCGATTTGAAACTTCGTGTCGGGGCCCGTCTTTTTGTAAGGGAGAGACGCGCAGCCTCAGCCGTTTCAAAGGGAGACCTGTTGACGAAAAAAGGGACCTTGGGGGTCAAGCGCTTTTTGCAGGCAGGTACAACGCATCACGGTTCATGCAACAGGGGAATGATCATCCGGCCGGCAGATATATGTTGGGATTGTTATCGAGGGCAATGGGCTTCATCAGCCTGCCAGACATGGCTTGCTGGACTTTACCGCCCGCTCCGGTTTCGCGTTCGATTTTGATGAACTGATCTCTTGAAACTTTAAAACGCTTCACTAAATCGAGACAGTCATCCCGACCCAACGCGTTCGATCAAATGGAGGTTTCGATGAGCGACCGTTTGTTTGACAGTCCTGTCTTTGTGAAGGACGGCCCTTTGCTTATCCGCGAGATTGCCAGTATCGGAGATGCTATTGATTTTCTCTATGAATGGCCTGAGCACGACCGCGATCTGATTTACGAGACAGCGTGGAAAGCGTGCTGCGATGCGCACGACGGCATCAAACCAGTCGAAGCAGCAGAGAGCGGCATTCGCGGTTTCGCCAAAAAGCGCGGGATACTCGAAAGGCCAGAAGTCGCGATCCCCTGGATGAGCAGTAAGAAATCCGGCGGCGGAAGGGTTCAAGCCTAGGAGTGGGTGATGCTCTGCTTTCTGTTAATCGAAGGAACGATTATCGCGGCTCTGAGCTATCTCGTGACAAAGCTCGCTTGGAAAGAGATCAAATATCACAGGAACCACACGCGGCGACTGCCGTAGCCATTGCCCTCGAAAGCCTCGGGTCCAACGGAGCTTTCGAGGGTCTTGTCGATGGAACCACTGCATCGACAGAGGCGCAGCAAGCCCATGAGAAAACGGCCGCCCAAGATGTCAACCGAGCGCGTCAGTACAGGCTCATCTTGTTGATCCAACTGGCTTTATGACTCTCGGCAAAGAGTCGCCTGTGAGAGTTTGAGCTTACTGGGAGCTTTTTTTGGGGGGGGCTTGTCGGCTAATCTGCAGGCGCCGATTGTTCCCCTTTGTTCTGCGGGCTCGCAGCATAGTAATAGGGCGTTGCGACGATGAATGCCAGCACAACTGCGACGGCTAACACAAAAAACACAACAGACTTTCGCATCCAATTCTCCATAAAGAGATGAAACGTCTAGCGGCGCAGGTTGTTCCTTCGCCTCGGACCGATCCTGCCCTTTGCGAAAGCACCGAAAAGCTTTCAGCGACCGTCATTTTGTCGAGTCCGTGTCCCGTGTTTCAAAGCGGCACGCAGGCGAATATTTTGAGAGGTCCCCCCATTGATAGGTTTTATTTATCTCGAAAGAAGTCCCGCTTCTGCGGCTCGCATGATCTCAGAGGCAAATTACAAATGAAGTTGCCGTCAGATCCGTACGGATGGGATGTGCTTGTCAAACAAGCGAGCATCGGGTACGCGGCGGAAGAATTGCAGAGAAGCAAACAGTATTCTTCATTTGCTGCGAAAATGCGGATGCAAAGCAGCTGTCAGCATGAGGAAGCGGATTGGCAAATGCCATCATCAAGGACTATGATGGCATCCTGCGGGACATCCTATAGCTTGCTAAACTTGCCAGAGGCCTGGCTGAACACCAGGCAAGCCATTCCGCGAAGGATAGACTATCTTTTCCAGCACAGTTCGGCGGAGTTTCACTTGTTATCGCTCCCCGGTCCTGCAAGTACCTGATCAAGACGCCAGTGCGTTTGGATCAGACCCTCGCGCGTTTCATCATCTTAATCAAACAGTCTGCTGGAGGAGCACATGAAAAGAATTATGCGGCGATGGGATGACGTCGAAAGATACATTTCAGAAGACTATGTTCTCGCATTCCAGGCGGTTCTAAAAGCCGCGCTCAAAGAGAAGGAAATGTCGCATTCCGATCTGGCTGAACTGCTTGGTGTATCGAGATCCCGCATAAGTCAGCTCTTCATGGATGGTACGAATCCTTCAATCAGATATGTCGGTTTGGTCCTGTTTCGGCTGGGATATACAATGGAGTTCAAGAAGCAGGAAAGCGGCCCAAAGGTCGAGTGAGCCTTGAGGAAGCACCCGCGGCGATGATCCTTCAACGATTGCCGCAGCCATCCTTGTCTATACGCTCACCCGCAGGCCCCTCCTTGATGTTGAGACAGTTAAGACGAGCATAACCTCGCCATGCCCAGGCGCATTCTGCGTCGGTTGAACCTTGCATCGGTCCACGACATCTCTGGGCGATTGTCAGTGCTCTCAACTTTGCCTATGCGCTCGTCTCATCTTCGGCAAGCCTTTGAACACCCAATAATTAGCGATTTGCACTTAAATTTTTCTCCGTGCAGGCTGAGAACAGTCGAGCATCTTTCCCGCGTTAACTCCGGCTTCGGCGGGGGTCTTCGTGGAAAGACCAGTCAGCCATGCACGGCTCGAATGCTGCCTCTTGTGGCGATGCGGAGGCGCATCGGTCCCGGTGCTTAATGGGAGCATCGGGGCCAATTTTCTGCTCGGCGATCAATGCTGGGGTTGCGGTTTTCGATCCGATGCAGCGCTCGATGCTTGTTTCGTTACGATCCTTGCGCCGTTGCCCGATCAGTGAATTTCCTTTTGCCCGAATAGCTGCCCCGGCAAGCCGCCTGCGCCTGGCACATCGCTTTGGGCAAGAGCAGACCCAATTGGCCCTAATATTCCTCCCACACTATTACGGTTGTTGGCATCAGCCGAATATGGTCTAAGCAGCCAACGCTTGCTTTTATTCATTTTGTGAGCGCTGCACTCTGGTTATACTTGCCTCCAAGCAATCACAGTTTACCAGAGTGCCCCCTTATTTTTTCCCAGGCATCAGGACTGGATCCGCTGATCAAGCCGCAGGTTCGCTGCCTTCAGTCTTTGCGCCTTTCGCATTGATGTTCCCACAAAAGATCGAACTGCGCGTCGAATTCGCGCGCCCTCAGCTTGGGGTCTGAACCGGATGAGCGGTGATGCAGCGCATTGTGATTTAAAGGCCTTTGGCAAAGAAAAAACCCGACAGGCGGGCAGCCATGACCGGGATACGCACAGGTGCCACACACGCTTGGCTCAGAGCGGGTGAAGCATTTTGAACGAGCGCGCTGCTTGTCTGCGCCAATCGGCGTCCAGTGAAAGTGCCATCTTCCGGCTATGGTTAATGCGCTGGGCTTATGCCTATGAGGCGTTCACACGCACTGGCATCCTCTCATAAGGGCGAAAACGACACGCACCGGTAGCCGAGCAAGTGGAGACAGGCTCAATCTTTCTGGACCCACAAAATAACGATAAACAACAGGCCAAACCCCACCGCCGAAGCTAACAAAGCCATGGTGATCATGCTGATCCAGTCCAACCTCATCCTCCTAACGGCAACCGTCTCGCCACATTTTACAGTTAATTAATAGCGAATCTACAACCAGCTGCATTGTCCTCGCTGATCGCGGGTGATTGCAGAGGCAGTGCTGGCTCTTTTCTTTGCATCAATCAGAGGAAGGACGCCAAAGGCCGGGTTTTCTCAGGGCATAAGGAAGCCCCGACGAGAGGGATCAAGCCGAGGCTTTGCGCTCGGCGTTAATTGGCAGACGGTCTTCGCGCGCAATCATCATTGCACAGAAATCCGGCAAAGTAATGTAGGATAGCGTGGTCGAGCGCCAGTTTCTCGCGGCCCAGACTGTTTACGCGCGAAAAATCATCGCGCAAGCCAATCATGGCGGACACCATCATGCGTCAAGCTTTGTTAGACTGGAAAAAAAGCCCCGGCACGTCTCCCAACGTCACGGGGCTGCGCACGTGGGCATGACCCGTATTCCTCCACGCGGCGCAGGCCTAATTTATCAAAATGCACGATCGTTGAAAAGTGGATTTCTCGCGTCCTGTCGGCGTTTGTCGCAGGGCTTGTAGCGCCATCAACCAATCAATTATCCTCACAGTTGGAGATCGTGATGGCCGGTATCAACTTCGGTGTTTAGCGATTGGGGGCGGTATGCGCCATGGCAGCGAAGCCAATTCACTCTCCCCATCTGCCAACTGAAGCAGCGGGCTGGGTCGTGAGGGGAGACCGTCACGGCGCATTGCCTCCTGCGCCATCGGGTGCGTGTAGAGATTTATATGCGCCACTCCAAGGAGACGAGAGCGCAAAGATATTCAGATTTCATTGAGGACAGAGCCATCGTTAAAAAATGCCTCACGATGTTTCATCGTGAGGCATTGGGGCACTACATAAGCGCTTAGCTATATGGCGAATTGCAGACGGCACGGCGACCGACACTTGGGACGTAAGTATTATCGGAAGCGCGATAGGTGCGGTAGCGCGAAGAACACCACTGATAATGACGGTTGTCATAACCGCGCGCTGCTGGCCGCTGATTATTCAACGCGCCACCAACCACCGCGCCCGCTCCAAACGCCGCCAGTGGATACCACCAACCATCTGAATGGCGCTTATAGCCACGACGGTGCTCGCGGTATCCACGATGACCATTGTGCCAGCCGTCGCGATGCGACCGTTTCCAGTTGTTACGTCGTTCGTCGATAATTCTTCGGTGCTGGACCTGCTGGATTTGTGATGAATTGAAAGCTGCATCCGAGGTTGGATGAAGGGGCGAGGCCAATACGGGGGTGAATGAGGTTGCCGCAACAGCAAAACTTAAAGCCGCAATCCAGGATTTTTTAAACATCAGAGCTCCTTACATTGTCTCAGATAGTAAACTGAAACCGCACCATATTGTTCCAGACCGGAGCAATCGTGGATGGACATTTTGGCATTTCTGCCAATCCAATCGCGTTTTAATTGCCTGGTTGGGATTGTGTCGCGCGAGGTGGCTTTTGCCGGCTGACAATGACAGTCCGGGGGCAGACTTTTGTCGGTGCTGCCCCCGCTCTACTGGTCCCAACTGTCCGCGTCTGCAGGCAGCGCATCTCTTTTTTGACAGGCCAGCACCAATTCAATCGCGTTGTCGTCGCGATTTTTCTTCTGTCACTGCATGGGTTGTCCTGCGCCGATAAAAGCAGGTGAACACGCCACTAACCCACATCAAAAAAGCGCGACGGACACGCTTTGTCGAGACGGCGCAGGCTTTGGCCGCGTCAGATCCTCGGCCTGCACGATGGCAAGCGCATCTGTGGCGAAATAAAGGAAACCCCGGAGGTCAGCGCGCGACCTGACCGGGGCTGCACGACCGCAAGAGCGAGGCTCTGTTGATAGCGCCAGCGATCATCCCAGAACGCGGCGAGAATGGCCAGCGAAAACGCACCGGGTGGATGTGAAGCAGCATGCGTCTGGCACGATTGGTCGAGCCGAAACCGCGCTGAAACAATAGCGAAGCGTTTTGGCCTCAGGAATTGTTGCGATTTGCTGTCACGGTTTATCAGACAAGGAGATGAAGAAGGTACCATCAAGCTCTACCGCCAGAAATCGCTTGTTGATCTCAGCCAGCGTCTTCTCCGGATCAATGCTCGCAAAGAGTTCGGGGTTAATCCATTTCGCGAAACACTCGAAAATCACCACATTCAATGCGGAGATCGACATTTGATGGGAGATTCCATAGACGCGCTTTTGCGCGACAGCATTCAGATCGCGCCGGATTGTCGTATCGATAATCGTCTTGAGCGTGGTGCGCGCCACATCTTTTGAGACACCCGCACCGATTATCAGACTGGCTTGCGACGATGTTTGTGGCACGCCGGTGGCGATATAGACCACGGGGTCGGTTTCCAACACATATTCAGGGTTCAGTCGACCTTCATAGCCCGGAACAGCACGGGCACCGATGCTGATCCCGCCGGCAAGAGCGATGTTTTGCGTCATGCGATTATCGCGTCCGGGCGTGGAGCAGCAGCTTGCACTGGCAAATCCATCCACCAGCACCCTGGGTCGTTTGGTGGCATTTTGCAATGGGTCGGTGATCGCTGCATAGTGATCGCGCACGAATTTTGCGTAGTCCGCCGCAGATGCGTCACGACCAATCGCCTTGCCCAGCAGCTCAATGGAAAAAGCGGTGGCGTCCTGTGGCAAGCGCTGGTCATTGACCGGACCATCCAGGAAGATCACGGGAACAGCTGCGGAAGCAAGCAGATCGACAATCTCCTGCCAGCCCGGTTGCCACTGATGGATAACCAACAGATCCGGTCTGGCACTCAGGATGCTCTCGACGGATGTCTGCGCGGGCTGCAGCGCACCGACCGTCGGGATCGCATCGATAGCGGGGAATTTTGCGCGAAACGCCGCAAACATTCCCGGGTCGATCCGTTGCGGATTGGCCCAGCCGGCGATCCGCGAGACAGGATCGGGATCGATCAACGCCAGTGACAGCAGCAGCAGGCTTTCATTGGTGACGATGCGTTTTGCAGGGGCTTCCAGCCGCACAATACGGCCGGCAGCATCGGTGAGGACTATCCCGGCAAATGCCGGCTGAGACAGCAACAGAGCGAGGGCTGCAAAGGCAAGCCCCAGCCTGACGAGAAGCCCGCGGCATGCGGCAGGGGTGTAGAGCGTCTTCACCAGCTATATTTCAGGCTGGCATTGATCGCCCGGCCTGCTCCGTAATTGCAGCTTCCGCCCGTGTCGTTGAGACAATGGGAAACATATTTCCTGTCAAACAGATTGGTGGCGTTTACCCGCAGCGTCATGCCGTCGAGCTCCTTTCTGACAGCGCCAAAATCAAGTTCAGCGCCAAGATCGACCAGGGTTTGCCCGGGTATGCGCATTTTTTCAAGATATTTGCTATCGGTCTGATAGGAAGACCAGCCGCGAATGCCGGCAGTAAGCGAGAGGCCGGGAACAAAGACCGGGCTATAGCGGACCCAGAGGCTTGCCTGATGTTCCGGCAATCTGAGGATTTCCCGGCCTCGTTCGACGGCGAGATTGGATTCACGTATTTCGGAATGCGAGTAGGCATAGGAGCCCAGCAGTTCGATTTCCTGGCTCAGTTCCATCTTGCCTTCAAGTTCGACGCCGCGGACCCGTTGCCGACCTGACTGGATATAGCCCGTCTGAATTCCGCTTGTCAGATAGGGCGTCAGCGCATTTTTGATATCAAGATTAAAAAGCGATATTGCCAGCATGGCGTTGGAGGCAACCGGTTCATACTTGATCCCCACTTCGAACTGCCCGGCCTGTTGGGCCTTATAGGGCGTTTCAAACGCATCCACACCCAGCAAAGGCGTAAATGTGGTGGAATAGCTCAGATAGGGCGCAAACCCATTGTCAAAGAGATAGCTGAGCCCAGCCCGACCTGAAACCTGGCCTTCCTCATTCTCGACAAAGGCCTGTTCCGGCTTTGCACGCCTGTTATAGGTGGAGATTTCCGACCGGTCATAACGCAAGCCCAAAGTGGCAATCAGCCGATTGTAGCGGATCTGATCCTGTAGGTAGACACCGAGCTGACGCTGCTTCTGCAGGGCAGAGGCTGTGTAGGCGGGATAGGCAATGGAGACGCCACCATAATGCGGATCAAGATAATCGAGCGGCGGCACGCCTGCGGTTGCATTGCCGAAATTGCGATCAGAGCTGGCATTGATATATTCCAGACCGAACAGCAGCGTATGGTCGAGGCGACCGGTCTCAAACCGGGCCTCCGCCTGGGTATCAACGGTGAATGCGCTTAGCGTATCTTCCGAGGCGCCCGAAGCGCGATTAAGCGTGTGACCGTCGGGCTGGTAGGCAAAGGCGGGATTGACCAGGACAAGAAACATGTCCTGGCTCGACCGGCTGTAGCGCAGGTTCTGTCGGATGCTCCAACTGTCGTTGAACTGATGCGAGAATTCATAGCCGAGCGTATAAAAATCGCGATTGAATTGATTGGCTTCCGGATCACCAAGATAAAGATCGCGGGGGATTTGTCCGTTGGGATTTTTGAGCAATGTCCCTGTCGCTGGATAAAAGCGAGGATTGAAGATGGCCCGATCCCGCTGGTAATAGCCACTCAGGGTGAGCGAAGTATCGGTTGAAGGGCTCCATGTCAAACTGGGCGCCAGCATGAAGGATCGATCGCGTTCCTGATCGATCTGGGTGTGCATGTTGCGCCACTGGCCGACAAAGCGATAAAGAAAATCGCCGTCCTTGGTGACCGGTCCGGTTGAATCCACGGACGTTTGAACACCGCCAAAGGCTGAGGTGCCGATCACGACTTCATTTCTCGCTGTCGGCTGCGGGCGTTTGCTGACATAGTTGACAAGTCCACCCGGCATCGTCCGTCCATAGAGGACGGATGCCGGCCCTTTGATAACCTCGATGCGTTCGAGTGCGTAGGGATTGACGCTGGGTGTTGCGTAGCTGCTTGGGTCACCCGGCAGCGCCAGCCCATCCATCCAGATGGTGCCATAGGTGCTGAAGCCGCGAATATTGAGCCAGTCGTAGCGGATGTCATAGCCATTGGCTTCCGAAAGAATGCCGGGGGTATAGCGGAGCGCCTGCGGCACGCTGTCCGCGCCCTGTGCGTCCATCTGTTGCCGGGTCACCACATTCAAAGCCTGCGGCGTTTCCAGAAGAGCGGTGCTGGTTTTCGATGCGGCGCGGCTTCTCTTGGCGACGATCGAATGATCGGGACCCGTCGGGCTGTCGCCTTCAGCATTAATGGTGATCGTTCCGAGCACCGTCGGGCTTTCGTCCTGTTGTTGCGCCAGTGCTGGATGGGTTGCCATCAATCCGATGGCTGTCGAAAGCACAAGAAGCGGTGACTGTGCGGCGCGATGCCATACCGCGGCCGTTTTGATGTTATGATAGCCAGCAATCCACTGTGTCACGAAAACCTCATCCTGATGCTTGGTCAAAGCCGCAGACAACTCGGTTGCAACAACAACCGATTAAACTTGACCTTTAAAATCATATTAAGTTACGAATAAAGAAAGCATAGAGCTGCGCGCAAGTTGCCAAGCTTTGGCAAAGACAGAAAAACCTTTGCCAGCGGCAAAAAACGTGAGGCTGCGTTGAGACAAGGCGAAATGCAGCTCACGACAGGGTCAGACGGGTTGCATCATCGGGTGTAACAATCGCATTGAAGGGTCTTTTTGATGACATCGCCGCAACGCGCACTTCCCGTATCATCTGTGGACGCAAGCCATAAGAAGCTGCGGGTTCGTGATTTTCTGCAGCGTGATGGCGTGACATTGGAAAGTCCGGACGACCGGCTTTCGCCGGAAGACACCTTGATCGAGGGACAATTCATTCATGAAGAATTGCGGCCCGGTCTTTTTTTGCATGTGAGCGATGCATCGGAGGAACGGGCATTTACAGCCTCCTCACATTTGCCGGCCGGTCTTTCCTGTATCTTCTTTCTCGACGGCGCAGTCGACATGAAAATGGGCGAAAGGGCTTTCCATTTTGAAGGCAATGCTGAAGCTCTGAAGGGTACAGCGATCATGAATGCCCGCGCAGACAGCTTTCAGCGCAGTTCGCCGGGCGGCCAGCGATTGCGGCATCTGGTGGTTTCTGCAACACCGGAATGGCTTGATATCGACGGATTTCAAACCGCCTCTGAGGCCGGAACCGCCAATCTTTTACGCGATCATCTTGCCAGTCATCGCTGGACGGTAACGCCGCGGACGCTGGAATTGTTGCAGCAGATTGTCATGCCACCGCAATTCACGCCCGCTTTGCGCAAGCTGTTTTTTGAAAGCCGCGCGGTTGAAATCGTGGCAGAGGCGCTTTGCGCGATTACCCGGGCAGCACCGCAGGAGCCGTCGGCAGCTGGTTTGAACCGGCTTGACCGGGTACGGCTGGCGCGCGCAAAAGATTTCATTGCCGAGAACCTTGCAGAGCCGCTTAATTTGCCGGCAATAGCGCGCGCAGCCGGTATCAATTCAGGCGGGCTGCAGCGGTTGTTTCACCTTTGCGAGGGTGCAAGCGTCTTCGACTATATCCGCAGATCTCGGCTCGACACGGCCTATCATGCGCTTGTTTCAGGAGACATGCCTGTTTCACGCGCAAGTTTTCTGGCGGGTTATACGCGTCCCGAAAACTTCGCCACAGCGTTTCGGCGTCAATTCGGAATGAGCCCACGCGAGGCGCAAAAGAAGGTTCGCCGCAACTGAGCCTGAAGCGCTGCACCCGCGGCGCTTTGCCTTCATCAATCCAAGAGACGGACGATCGCTCTCGCAGCTCAGTGATTGGCTTGCATCCCATTGATGCCGCGCGGAGCTTTCAACGTCTGATCTCACCAGGAAGCGACCGGACGCAGTTTGAAATACATTGCGGCAGGCACGAAAAAGATAGGACCGGGGATGCTCGATTTGTGTGGTATCGGTTCGAGCGCACAGTCTGAGCCAGGCATTCTGAACAATTTCCTCGCCATTATCGCGACTGCCAACCAATCGGGCAGCGAAGCGCACCGCTTCCCGGTTATGAAGACGAAACAGGCTATTCAGCCAGGAAGTCAAGGAACGGACCGTCTGACGTACCTGTTGCACTGGTGAGACTTTGATGCCGTGATTGCGATTTGAAAGCCTCAAGGCAAGGTTTGAGATCACAGCCCAGACAATACTTAACTGCGTTTGTCATATTTTAATTGATATTGTCAACATCTGATGCGCGAACTTGTCCTGGCGCGCGGCAAAGGGCCAGGTGCTCCACACAATGAAACCGCGCAATCAACGATCCTGTTTTGGGCTGAAACCAAGTCCGCGACCATCACGCATGATGGAGTTGCTGCGTAACAGGGAGCAATCCACCCGTTCATCTAATAAATACCGCACTCGAAATGCGGCGTGGGGGTAACTCCACCGCGGGTTCGGATCCCACCCTCTCCGCCATACAGTTCTGATAATTCTCAGGGAAGCCGCTTGGCGCGGATGAGAAAGTCCCTGGCATGGAAAGCAAGGCGCAGCCGCAAGCTCCACAATGCGTTGACCCGCATATATGGGGCATGATGATGCCAGAGGAGAAAGCATTATGGACGAAATGACACTTGAAGAGAAACGCGCCGTAGCAATGGCCTCCGCGCGTCTGCGCTTGCAGCAGGTGGGCGGAAATCAATCCTTCACTAACGACGGAACGGTCGGGCCGACGATTGCTGGAGGCGGCAGGGCAATGCAGCCAGACGGCAGTATGAAATCTGCGCTCAAGAATGTGGTGAAAGGTGAAGGCGATTGGAGCCGCGACCGCCTCGGAATGTTGTTAAGTCAGGAGCGTACGAAAAATGCGCTTGATCTTTTCGACAGGGACGCATTGTTTGCCAAGACGAAACATGATGTCGTGGACAATAGCTACACGGCAATCAGTTCAGAATGAGCTTGCCCTGCCTGCCTTCGGTGTAAAGGAGGCGTACTTTGCACAATGGTCACTGGTGGCGTTGCGAGTTGCTGACGTGAAGCCGTTTGCACAAGTCATGAAGCTGATCCGGCAACAAGCCATTGAAAAGAGAAACACTCAGATTGCACAGGCAATTGGCCTGCCACTCTT
Source organism: Brucella sp. NBRC 12953 (assembly GCF_040369775.1). Lineage (NCBI taxonomy): Bacteria > Pseudomonadati > Pseudomonadota > Alphaproteobacteria > Hyphomicrobiales > Brucellaceae > Brucella > Brucella sp. NBRC 12953. Next base: position 28,083 of record NZ_BAABSV010000009.1, on the reverse strand, counting down.
AAAGCCATCAACCTGATGCAGAACATGAAAGCAGGCGTTCCGCAGGTGCAAAAAGTCATGGAGGGTAACTGCTCCAATGCTGATGACGTGCATGATGAGCGCCATGATAGCGACAGCGACAACGTAAAGGATCGCGTAGATCTTCATCTTGAGAGGAATGCAGTGTTTTGCTGTCGCTAATTAGTGTAGCTAGAAAGTAGTGCGATTGTATGCCGATCAAAGAATGGTGATTTTAATCGAGATTATCAGCAATAAAGCCATTCATATTCGAAGTGTTGAAAGCATTGATCTCATCAACAACGACAATTTGGGAGCATTGTTGGAACTGGCGAGAAACCCTCGGTTGATAAATCTACACCTGTTATCGTGAGAGACGCGCAAGCTGAAATATACGGCTTCGTAAATATCCCGCAGACGATCATCAATCTTGTCTAGGCCGCATTTTAACTGATTATAAGTCGATCTGCGTTCCAACCAATCGTCGTAATATCATTGTCGTCACTACTCATCGTTTATTCGAACCATGGTCGTTTAATGAAAGGCTGGAATGTATGTCTTCGCACTCCTAATAGGTATCGCTAGGAGCTGGGTAATTAAGCTGCGTGTTTTTCGGTTTGCACAGTGAGTTGCAGGCCGAGAGCTTTCATCACTCCGAGAAGTGTGGAGAGCTTCGGGTCGCCCTTTTCACTGAGAGATATGTAAAGTGCCTCACGGGTAATGCCAGCTTCTTTTGCAATGCTGGTCATGCCCTTGGCTCTCGCAATATTACCGAGTGCAACAGCAATGACTTTCGTGTCGCCATCTTCGAAAGCGGCTTCAAGGTATGCTTCAATGGCTTCGTCGTTATGCAGATAGTCTGCTGCATCCCATGGAGAGGTTTTAGTGGTCATTTTAAACTCCCTTCGATATTTCAATGGAGTGTTTGATATCTTTCTTCTGCGTAGACTTGTCGCCTCCACATAACAGGACAACCACCGTGTTGCCGCGCTTCACGAAATAAAGCCGATAGCCGGGGCCGTAGTCGATACGCACTTCGCCTATTCCGTCGAAATACTTCGCATCGCCAAACAGGCCAAGAGACAAGCGGTCGATGCGAGTTTGAACCCGTGCTTTTGCGCGCACATCTTTAAGGTCTTCGAACCACGACTTGAATTGATCCGTTTGGCGAACTTCGATCATGTGTAATGTTTATATTACACTGAAGCGGATGTCAAATAAAAATTACATATCGCCCTCTATTGAGGCGGATTCTTTCATGGAGAAAGAATGATCCCGATTGAACAATACATCAGGTAGGCCGCATATCATCGCGGCATGAACCCCGACATTGCGCCGCGGGTTGCAGGTCCGTGATCCAGCACATCAGTGATGGGCGGTCGCCGCAACAGATTGCCGGGAGAATGCGGTTAGAACGCCATCCATTCTCTGTCGGTCATGAAACGATCTATCAGTTTGTGTATTCCGCTGATGGTTGCAAAGAACGGCTTTGGAAATAACTGCCTGAGCGCCGTGCCAAACGACTCCCACGTCAAGCCAGGCGCCTTCACGGGCGTCAATTTCCGCCGGAAATCAGCATCTTGCACCGGCCGGACACGGTCGCCAGACGTAAGCAGTTCGAACACGGATGGTGTGGATACCCTTCCCCGATCGTAGGCAGATCAGGCATACTGCGGTTGCGGGCTATCTGGCACAGGAGACGTGTTGATGGAAAGCGCCGCAATAATTGGTATTGACCTCGCTAAGTCTGTATTCCAACTGCATGGAGCAGACGCTACTGTATGCCTCCTGTCGCTATTTTCATCCGGCCTTCATAAGCGAACGTGAGATAATAATGACATGAGTTTAGAAAACGCATTACAATCGCTTTAACTAAATAATTGATATATATTTATAAATTGCGCTTTCGCGGTTTTTTCTGCGATTCCACCAATATTTTCAAGGACTGGAATTTCCAGAAACCTTTTTCCCACGCCCAAAAATGGAACACTAATAACGTGCATCAATCGGTCCCGGACTGCTGGGTTCAGCCCGCGATCTGCCGCTCTATCCGCCGGCACCGCTTCTTCACGAGAAAGGCGAGGCTGGAGCCGAATTCCCGGTTCGAAGCCGGGTAGGACAGGACCTGCTGGCCGATCTCCGAGAGGTGGGTTTCCGGCAAGAGGTTGGCGAGCCATGGCATAACCTGCTCGGGGCCGTGGCTTCCGGCACGCAGGGGCATGGTGAGCGAAAGCGGGAAGGCGGAGGCACGCTTCTCCCATGCGGCGTCATAGGTGACAGACAGACCATTCTGATCTGCCAGGCGGGCGACGGGCCAGTACTCGTAGTAGATCGTCGTCACGGCGGCACCCGATCAGGAAAAGCGTGGCAGGTAACCGAGATCGTCGTCGGCCCCCGGGGCCGGTGAGAGCGTCGCGGATTTCACGTCACCGAGATCGATGCCGACCATGCGAGCGGCGATCAGCGATTTTTCCAGGTGGCAGCTAGGCTTGCCGTTCTCCAGGTCGACAATGAAGCGCTCACCAGTTCCGCATCGCTCGGCTAGCTGAATCTGGGTCCAGCCCAGTGTCTTGCGGCGTTCCCGGATCAGCGCCCCGAATTCCGCGGCAGATCGGATCATGTGGAATCCTCCGTATTATCCAGCTTACCGTACAGGAAGAGAACTGTGAATTTCAGAAAAACTTACCGATTGGGAGGGTGTGCAGTTCTGAACTGCAAAACTTCCTGATCGGGAAGCCACGCGATTGATGCAATAGCTGCATAGGTGTGTTCTCTTAACCTAACGAGGAAGCGGTTCAGATACAGGCGGGCGGCATTTACGACTTCGTTTATTGCTCAGCACTTGCTGACAATGCAGGCGGCTGGTTCATGTTCAACCCGACCCAAACTCAGAGCATTCCTGCCGGTCTGATTTTTGCGGTTGCCGCTCCTATCGTGCCGCCTGACTGCATCTATTGTAAGGGTCAGGCTGTTTCTCGCACGGCCTTCGCACGGCTCGTTAACGTGATCGGCGGTTGCTATGGTGTTGGCGATGGCAGCAAAACCTTAAACATTCCTGACCCGGAGGCATTGCCATGGCGTCTGGCAAAAGTGCGGTGCAGCCAGCGCCACCCAAACATACATCCAACATGCCTGCGACCCAGAGACATGCAGAGCGTCGACCGTAAATTGGAGAACACAGCAAAAGGGTCTGAGACCGGTGCAACGGTAACCACCGCGCTGTCACTGATCGTTGGCGTTTCACAAGGACTGCGACAGGAGGCCCACTACACAATTTGGTCTGCCGCAGAGCGCCTTGCAACCTCGCCGCGGATTACGATATCGCTTGGTCGGCGTGCAGTTTTAGCGAACGATTATGCCCGGCCGCCGACAAACCGGATTATTGAAGAGGCGCGCAAAGACGAGTTCAAGGTCCGCTGCTGATTTTTTAGCCGTTCGATCAGCTCCGACTTTTTTGCGGCTCGCCCGAATAGCCAGCCCTGAACAATCAAGTCAGGATTGATTTCTGCCAGCATGTTTTGCTGTGCCACGGTTTCCACGCCTTCAACGACGAGTTCAACGCCGCTTGCCTGCGCAAATATCTGCATTGCGCTGATCGCAGCGGCGGCGGCATGCATTTTAAGGAATGATGCATCAAGTTTACAGCCATCGACGGACAAGTGCAGCAAGCGTGTCATGCTGGAAAAGCCGGTGCCAAAATCATCGAAATAGATTTGGTAGCCCAGGTTCCGCAGCTCCGAGAGATGCAACGCGACCGCTTCGAGCGATGCGGACTGCCTTTCGGTTATTTCCAATGCCAGTGCGTGCGCAGGCATCGTCAAAGCAAGCCGCTTCAACCGATCGCAAAGCGCGCCAGCTGCAAGATCCGGTGCGGAAATATTGATACTAATGCGAAAATCACGGTCCATTGCCTGAAAAGATGGCCAGTCAGCGGCAACGCGCGCAATCACGTAATCGGTGAGGACCCCAATCATGCCGGTTTCCTCAGCCCGCGCGACGAGCCTTTCAATGCTGGTCTTGCAGCCTGGCCAGCGCAGCAAAGCCTCGGCGCCCATGATCCTGTGATCACGCAACCTAACAAATGGCTGGTAATGGACTTCCAGTTCACGGTTCTTCAGAGCCGCCGACAATTTGCGTCTGAATGAAACATCATCCGCAAACCACAGCCACGCTGCAGCTGCGCAGACGAGGGGCAGAATTCCCGAAACGATTGCGATTTCCTCGCGCGGCAGCCCGGCCGCAAACAGTAATCCCACTTGCGCCGACATGGTCAAAACAAGACCTGTACCCATGGTGATCAGTGTTTTTCTGAACAGGTTCACAAATATGATCCTCAAAAAGGCGTCTCCTTCGCCATTTGCGCGAAGGAGACGATCCCTGCATCCCTTGCGGGGGCGCTGCTGGATGCAGGAATAGGTGGATTTACCACTTCATCTTCAAACCGACACGACCGGCCAGACTGTCGTTCTTGACCCCGTTATGTCCAAGGCTGTGGCTGTAATCGCCGCTGGCAAACAGCGAGACTGTTTCGGTCAATTGACCGGAGAAACCGAGACCGAATTGCCCCCAGCTGCCTTGCGCATCACTTGCGAGCGAGACGCGGTTTTCACCTTGGAGATTGGAGAAACTGGTCTTCGCCTCCCCACCGATTGTGTGCCAGAGATTTAACCGTACCCATGCCGCGTAGCGACGCCCGCTTTCGGCCTGCCATTGGCGGCCAATCTTCGCTCCGACCCGGCCATAGACCGTGTCGGTGTCGGAAAACGCGATCCGTCCAAACCGATCCGATGTGTTGTCGAGCGAGAGGTGCTGATAAATCAGTTGCGCCTGCGGTTCGACCGTCCAGCCATTGCCCAGCCCATGACGGTAACCGCCTTCGAGCGAGGATATGAAGCCCCAGCCTGCTGTGCGCATGGCAATCTGGTCGGCAGAACTGCTTTCGACCCGGTCATAGCGGGTACCCTGGATGACGGCATCCGTATAAAAGCCTGCCTGGTCGAGATGCGTCCAGTAACCACCAAAACTATAGCCGTTCATCGTCAGTTGACCGGCATTGCCGCCATAGACCCGATCGACATTGGCTTCAGCCCGCCCTGCCCCGATAAACAGGCCCGCCAGATCGCGCGATCCGTTTTCCTGTTCACGGCGATAGAGGTCAACTCCCCCCTGAAACCCACCAAGGGTGAAGTCATAGGACGGCCCATCCCGATAAAAATCATTGAGATAGTCCTGCGCATTACCGGAGGCTGATCCCGCGTGACCGTGTTCGCCAAAGCCGCGCAACCAGAAGGCTGAAAGGTTGGGATCAAGCGTGTCGCGCCTGTCGTGATAGGTGCCGAGCATCGCCAGTCCGAAACGGTTTGCCAGAACGGGTGCGACCATATCGAGTGGAACTTCAGGCCGATAATTGGGCAATTCAGGCTCCGGCTTGGGATCGGGGCCAGGATTTGGATTTGGGTCTGGTTCCGGGTTGGGATCGGGATCGGGCGTCGGAGCAGGATTGTAGCTTGAGCGAAGATACCATTTACCATCGAAATTGCCGGAGCGGTCCTCGGCAAACAGCGTGTAATCATAAGCGCCGGCTGCGATGCGCCCCTGCTGGACAAAGGCGTCATTGCTGGCCTTTGCGGCATCCACAATCATGATGCCGTCGCCGACGGTGAGCGCTCCAAGGCCTCCCGCATTGTTGACACTGACGGAACTTGTCCCGCTGACATTGCCTTCAAAGATCAGTCGATCGGTTTCCGAGCCATCATCGCCAAGCTTGCTGTTGAGCACAAACAGGCCGTCGGTCGAGGTGAAGTCACCCCTGACCGTCAGGGTCTTGAAACCTGCCGAACCGGGGGCGGCAAATGAAATCGTACCAGCACTTTGCAGATCGTTTATAGTCGAGGCGCCGGTGATCTCCCAACCGCTGGTGGCGTCAATCACCAAACGATCAAGAATACCACCGGTGTCGCTCACCCGCGCAGCGCCTTTGAGCAGGCTCTTGTCGCGCAGATTGAAATCAACGACACCGCTGCCGGCGACAATATCGCCTTCCATCAACGAGCCTTGCGCATTCACGCTTGCGGTACCGACCGGCATTGGAATGACATTGGTGCCATCATCATAGATATAATCCGCACTGGAGAACAACAGGGCATCGTCGCCTGTGCCGCGCACGTGACTGTTTTGGAGATTGAACGTGCTTGTGGCACCGCCACCCACCCGCAAGGCCGGCCCTTTCGCCGCTGTGATTGTTGAACCTGCGACGTTCACGCGATTGACATGCTTGGTGACTGGGGTGACATTTTCCGGTGTGTTGTAACCGACAAGATAGATACCGGCCGCATTCTCACCTGTTGTCGCAATCGTGGTGTCAGAGATATCCATCTGCGAGCCGAAAGTGACGGCAGCGCCATGGGCGTAGTCGCCTGTGGTCGTTATCGTGGTGCCTTGAGAAAGGGTCACCATGCCGGTACCATGGCTGCGGGCTCCGATCGCACTGTCGCCACTGGTCGAAATGATCAATCCGCGCCCGTCAATTGTCGATTTGGTGGTCGCGACAAGGCCGTAGGCGCTCTCACCTTCGGTGGTAATTCTCGTGCCGGTGAGTGTGACATGCGAAGGTGCCCAAGCGGCAACGCCGCCATTGCTGGAACCCACACCATGCCCACCCAGTCCGTAGGTGTGGATAGAGCCGCCATTGATGACAGAGCGAACATGGATGTTCTCGATCCCGGTCGCGTTGATGCCATGGGTAATGATATCAACATTATCCACCTGCAATCTGACCTGACTGGTGTCACTTGAGTCATTGGCAGCAAAGATGCCGTTGCCGTAATCGCCAAAGGTTTCGATCCGGCCGTTGGTCAAGATAACATTGCTGTTTGAATTGGCGTTGACCCCATAGGCGCCGCGACTGGTGGTCGTTGTGTTGGTGAGCGTGTTGAAGCCTGCGCGTATATCGAAATGATTGGCTGTGAGCTGTCCGCTCATGGCAGAAATTCCGGCACCATTAAAGCTGGTGATGCTGGTGTTCTCCACCCGTGTCGACGCAGCGGTCGAACCGTATTTTCCCTGCATCGAAATGCCGATATCGTCTGCAACTATGCTGCTGCCGATCAGCGAAAGCTGGCTTTCGCCCATCGTCAGAATGCCGCGGCGACCTGCACCGGTTCCGACGATTTCCACATTCTCGAGATAAAGCGAAGAGCGGTCGCCGGACAGATTGACGACGTTGCCTGCGACGCCGGTTGCCACCAGCCGTGCGGTCTTGCCGGGCGCACCGACGATCCGCACGACGCTGGGCGCAGCAGAACTGTAGCTTTCCACCCGCAAGGCTTCCGCCGCACGACCTTCACTGAGGAAATCGACATCGGAATTGGTGACAGTAAGTGTTCCATTGGTGACCCACACTGCTGCGGCATCAAGCTGACCCGCGACACCGGTTGTATGCGCATGAGCTTCCCCGTTGTCGATCACGCTTTCCTGACCGGATCCAACTCTGATCTGCTGGGCATTGGCCGGCGTCAGAACGAGGCCCATCGCCAGTGATGAAACGCCCAACAGGCATGCCAGCCGGTGGCGGTTTAAACCGGAAAATTCAATACGATGCTTTAGAGACAACATAAGGGCCATCCTTGGTGGAAAGCCGCCGTCGCCCACAGAACCTGCCTCAAACACGGCATGTCTGCGATCATGCAGAAGACCAAACAAGACCGCACGCGCCTGCAATCAATTGCAGGCGGGCCCCAGTCCTGTCAGGTCATTGGCATAAAAAGCGATGCGTGCGGCAAGCTGCTTTTTGATTTCTGCCGCTATGTATTCAATCTGGATGCAGGAGAATTGCGTAAAACTTCAGTGGTTTTTATAAAAGACCGCTAATTGAGCAAATCATTCTCATTGCGGCAAAATATGAGCGTGACGATCTTTCCAGCGGATGAAGACCACGCAGTTTTCGAACGAAATGGGGAGGATGGATGCTCTGTGTGAATAGACTTGCAACCGCGCCTGACGAGGCGCCGGGCGTGAGAGGGTGACTGCGCAGCAAATGAGCGAGTTCCGAAATTGAAAGGCCGCTGAGCGGCCTTCCTGGTTCAGGCAACGCTGCGCCGGAACGAGGCGGGTGTGGTGCCTGCGATCCGCTTGAACAGCGTCGCGAAATGCGCCTGGTCCGAAAAACCGCAGGCGAAGCCTATTTCAGCAAGCGGCAGGACTGAACTGCCGAGCATCTCTTTGGCTTTTTGAACCCGCACGCGCATGACGTATTGATGCGGCGTGATATGCATCGCCGCCTTGAAACGTTGATGAAAGCTCGTCCGCCCCATGCCGGACAGCGATGCCAGCTCGCCGATGTGAATATCGCGGCTGAGATGTTCGGTGATATAGTCATCGATCCGCCGCAGCTGTCTTGACGTGAGACCGCCATATTGCTCGGGCTTGATTGCTGTGGGCGCGACAATCGAATATTTCGCCAGCAGGTCGGCACAGAGCGCACGTGCAAGATAGTCTATCTTCAATTGGGAAAGATTAGCCGGCTCCGCCAGCGATTGCTTTATGGCGCGCAACAACCAGCTCAGACTGGTGCTGGTGCGTCCGAATACCGGAAGCAGCGAGACACGATCAGGCTCTATCTCAAAAAGCTCATAGGCAGTCTCCTGCAGAAGTTCTGGCCTCAGAAAGACATGAACCGCCTCGGTGGGGTTTCCGATCAGGCAATCGACCGCAGTCAGCGGTTCAGCCATGCTGATGGAATAGGCTGGAAGCACGGCGAGCTCATCATGACCGTTGATACTGCGATGAACCTCGGTCTCACGCAGACCCATGCTCAGCCAGAAAAATGGCACCGAATGATGCAGACATTCATGGGGATGTTCGAGCGTATGGGCTGCAAAAAGATCCTGCCAGCCATGTCTCTGGCTGCTGCGGATGGTTTTGACTTCCCTGGTGACAAAAAGGGAGGTGTCCTTGCCCAGAATGGGGAATTTTTCCCCGCGATCAGGAAAAGCTGCCGTCTCGACGGCGTTTTCGACTAGATGTTTCATCGATGCACACTTTGCCTAATTTGGCTCTCTTTCGACCGAGAGGCCAAACGATTGAAATATGCAGCGCCCAGAGAGGATATAAGCGGAATGTCGGCGCCAAACAACTGTGGCTTGAATGAGCCAGTCGGTCGTTCTCAATCGGGTTTTCGTCAATGCCCCGGCACAATTGGCCACGAGCAGGCTTGTTTGGTAATATAAATTATCCGATCTTGATAACCCTTGATCGAAATCAATCATTTGGATCGTATTGATTGCGCTACAATCGGGTTATATTTCAAGTCACTACAATATAAGCGATTTTTTTGCGAAAGATTCTTCATTAAATATAATTAATCAATCGCAATGAACGGTCTTTGGTCGAAAGATTACAGATTAGATCCTTGATCATCATGGAAGATCATCAGCGTTCCTTATTCGTCTTGGCGTTTGGATCACGGTCCAAGTCAAGATTACAGGGAGAAGGGCTTAGGATCACAGACCCGCCGTGACGGCGGCGGATGCGACTGTGACCGCCGTTCAGCTGCGATCGCGACGGCGATCGGTCGGACCGGATACGAGCAGGGCTGATATCAAAGCCAAGCTCAAGGTCATGATCCGCGTGCGAACGCGGGAGCGCCAGGCTGATTGCTAGCTTTGACGAACCGGAGCGATCTCTTTGCGACCAATCAGAAAAAGCGCCAGGGCGAACAGCGCAACCGCCCCGTGAACCCAATAGGCGAGAGCGTAACCGCCATGATTTGTCAGCCAGCCAGCGACGACATTGCTCAAAGAAGCACCGATGCCCTGAACCGTCATGACTGCAGCCAGCCCGACATTGAACCGCCCTGTGCCTGCCAGGATCTGTTCGGCTGCGACCGGTGTTGCGATGCCAATCAAGCCCGCGCCAATACCGTCGAGGATCTGCACCGGGAAGATCACCGGATAGGAACTGAACCAGCCAGCAATCGCGCCACGGACAGGCAAGGCGAGCAGGGCGATGATGAAAACGGTGGCAAGGGAGAAGCGGCGGATGAGAAAGGGCGCAGCAAGAGCCATTGCGATCATGGAAAGCTGCGAAACACCGGTGATAATCGCGGTGGTGCGAAACGGTGTGTCGAGTTGGATGGAGAAATCCTGGGCGATCAGCCGGCTCATTGGTGCATTGCCGAAATGAAAGATCATCAACACGCTCGCCAGCAGCAGCAGGCCCTTGCGACTGAACAAAACCGTGATGCCGGACGGACCAGGCGTGCCGTCATCATGGGCCAGTCCGCGGGCGACATCATGATCGATGTTTTTCGGATTGATCGCGAGCACTGAGACAATCGTTGCCGTCGCCGTCAAGAGCATCAGTCCGATAATGCCTTTGGTACCAAAGGCGGCCGTTGCGAAATAGATCGCCGCAAGCGATACAACATTGCCGGCGTGATTCCAGAATTCGTTGCGCGCGACCTGCCGGGAAAAACGCGCCTCCCCCACCAGTCCCAGGGTCAGGCCCATCAGAGCAGGACCAATGACAGCGCCAACGATCGCTGTTGCTGATTGTCCGCCAAATACCGAAGCATTGCCGGGACTGGCCAGCGTCCATAATGCCGCGAATGTGACCAGAATGACCGGGATGATGATCAGGGTGCGCTTGCGATGTGAGGCGTCCACCCACGCGCCGAACAGCGGGGTGGCGATCATCCCCAGCACACCGCCCAAAGTGGCAACGATACCCAATGTCATCGGCGACCAGCCCTTCGTTGCCAGGAATCCGTCGAGAAATGGACCAAGCCCATCGCGCGCATCGGCGAGAAAGAAGTTGAGAACCGCCAGGGCCACCAGTGACCGGTCTGACAAGCCGTTACCCGTATTGGGTTGCATGCCGCGCTCCTGCTTGCAAGACCATGAATTGGAAATATTGCGCAAAACGAGCGGCTTGCAAAAAGGTTCCAGATCACAAGCTGCGCTTTTTACCAAGAGGCTCTGTTTTCAATTGTTGCAGGAATGCGCAATCCACATCCATTCAGGCGAGAGCGAGAAGGCTGTCTTTGATGGAGTTTGTGGGTGCTGCGCTTTGTCTGAGCATGGCGGCCTGATTGATCAGCAGTTTGCGCAGATATCCACCTTTGGAGCCGGACCGTCGCCTGCTATATTTGATAGGCTTCCAGTCGTCTGTCAGACCGAGTTCCACGCAGGTTTCAAGCAGGCTATCCCACAATCCAGCTTCGGCCCAGCGGCGAAAACGCACGTAAACCGAATTCCACTTGCCGTAGCGCTGGTCCATATCACGCCAGGGGCAGCCCGAGCGCAGCACATAGAGCATTCCATTGAAGTAGCGGCGATTGTCATAAGAAGGGCGGGAGCGTCTGCCCCGCTCGGCGGGAAGCAGTGGCGCAATGATCTGCCATTCCCAATCCACCAGATCGCCTCGAACCAAAGCTGCCTCCTGAACGCAAAAACTCTTCGGCCCGATTAGTTGACAAAGCATCCTGTCAATGGCCCTGCTAGAAGCACTCCGAACCAAATGAAAGCGGTCGCTCAGTTCAGAGTGCTGCGTCAGGGGGAAACTGCGAGGAAAGCCCGACGCCTTGATAGTGAACCATGTCGGGCGAGCGCTGCCAATCGCAAGTCGGTGGGGAAAATATAAGCAGTTCAACAATCGCGCCCAGCAGGCCTGTGGTGGGGCTGTTATCGCTGCCCCACCTCATCACGAGCGCGCAGTGCCGCGCCGATCTTCACAGATTGAGATTAACCGTCTCAAGGGTCTGACGCGCCCGCATGATCGATTGTGGCCCGGCATTGAGCAGGTCGACCAAGCCGCTCCTGGACTTCGGCAGCACGATGGCGACCTGTTCCAGGTTCAGCGACAGACGGCGATTACAAAGGGTCAGTCCATCGGTCATGATCCGGAATGCCCGTTCGGCTTCCAGATCATTGCTGAAGAATATCCCGGACCAGTCATCGGCTGGATCATGGGTAATACGATAAAGTCGTTCCACGGATTCTGTCATGTCCTTACTCCCTGAGCATTGGCGGTACGCCCCCGCGAATGCATGCTCATTGATCCCTGGTGATCGGGGAGTTAGTAACCGCATAGCGCGGCCCTATGGCCTTTAGCTCAGAGAGCCTGTTGCATACGCCACAGGCTCCCCGACCCTAAGGTCAAGGAGTCAGTGCCAATTTGGTGGCACCAGCCTAGCTATGAAGGGTTACTACGCCCTGAACTGTCGCGTCCACAGTTCGAGCGGTAAGCTATTCGATTTGCCGGTGCTTGTCTTCCCTGAAAGTGAGGGGGTAGTAAGTTGCCGACCGCAATTTGCAGGGGGGAGGATTTTTCAGTGCTGCGTGTAAGGACACCGGGTTCTGTCCTGCTTGCTGGATGCGGTGCAAATCCCGTCGTCCTAGCTGCAGAGCGCCATCAGGCTCGCGGGAAGAAACAATGGCTTTGAGCGTGAAGATCGGGCCATGCCCTTTTCAGGCGAGCAGCGCGCTGAGATCATGGGCTTGGTCATTGCCATCACGCAGATCCAGTTCGGATTCGACATGATCGAGATGATGCGACATCAGGTGGACGGCTTTGTCTCGTTGCTGGCTGGCGATCGCTTCGACAATTTCTGCATGTTCATTGGGTCCGCAGTTGAACTGGTCGGTGTTGCGATAGACGGCGGTGATCAGCGAGGTTCGCGAAACCAGGTCGCGCATCATCGGCGACAGAAAATTGGAGTGTGCAAGTTCGGCCAGCAGCAGATGGAAGCCACCGGATAATTTGATGATGTCGGTGGTGATATTGCGGCTATTGGCCAGCCGTTCCTTGGCAACATGCTCCTGGAGCCGCTTGATATCGGCGCGGGTCGCCGATCGGCAGAGATGTTCGACGACACAGCGCTCCACCGTGCGCCGCACGAAGAACACGTCGCGCGCTTCCCGAACGGTCGGCTTGCAGACGAAGGCGCCGCGATTTGGCAGAATATCAACCAGTCCCTCGCGTTTTAAGGCAGCGAGTGCCTGGCGGATGCGGGCACGGCTGACCTTGAAAATGGTCGCCATTTCCTCTTCCTTGAGCTGGACGCCGGGGCGCAGGCGCCGCTCGGCGATCGACAGCCAGACTTTCTCGACAATATGCTGTGTTGACGCGTCCCTCTGCCCTGCCATGAGCCCTCCTCCCCTTCTGCATCAACAAGCGCGCTGCAGAAGAAAAAGTCAACCATCATGGCAAGCTAAAGGGGACAAAATTGTCTACAATAAAGCTGTGATTTCCGCCTATGCGATGCGTTTGGTCAAGGCAGAACCTTTGCTGAGTGGATAGTCATAGCTGTTGACTTTTGATGTGGCATAGCCGGCTCCGACCAGGGCTTCGGCCATCTTGATTGCTGCCGTTACACCGTCAATGACTGGAACACCGGTGGCGTGCTTAAGGCGCGCGCACAGCGACGACATGCCGGCACAGCCCAGCACGATGGCTTCGGCGCCATCCTCATCCCTGGCGCGTTTGATCTCCGAAATCAGCAATTGCTCGGCCCGCTCGCGCTCCTCTTCCAAGGCAAGAACCGGCAGATCGATCGCCCGCACCTTGCGACAGTGCCGCTCGGCGCCATAAGCAGTGACCAGATCCTCGATGATGGCGACCGATCGGGGCAATGTGGTGATGACCGAAAAGCGCCGGCTGATGGTCATGGCGACCTGGATGGCCGCCTGACAAATACCGATCACCGGGCCGGTCGCCACTTCGCGCGCGGCGTTAAGGCCCGGATCATCGAAACAGGCAATGACATAGGCATCGACGCCCTGGCTCTCGCCCTTGCGAATTTCCGCAAGCAGGGAGGGTACGGCGAGAGCTTCATCCGCCCCCCCTTCGATACTGGCCGGCGTATCCAAAGGATTGGTGGCGGAAATCCGGGTCTGGCTCTGCTTGACCAGCAAGGCGCTGTCAAGCGCCTGTTTTGTCATGGAAGCGGTCGAATTGGGATTGATCAAGTGAATATGCATGCTGAAATTCTCTGCTGCCTGGCTGCGGGTCTATTGGTCCGGCTTGCTGAAATTGCCGATCGGCGGGGCTTTCAAAACAAATTGACGGTCGGAGGTGAGGTAATTATCGGCGTGCAGTCGGGCGATCGGCTGGTAGAATTGGGGATCGACATAATGGCCTTCGGCATCCAGGCAATTGCGGCGGACATGCATCTGCACCACCTCGCCCAGAACCAGTGTGCGCCGGGGATAATCAATCAGGCGCTCGACACGACATTCAAAGACGCAGGGCGCTTCCAGCGGATAGGCGGCGTCGATCTTGCTGCAGGGCTGCGCGGTCAACCCTGCCATTTTGAGTTCATCGACCTCGGTGTCAAACCCCAGACCGCAGATCAGCATTTGTTGCGATAGTGCCATGTCGACCATGCTGACGGCGAAAGCGCCAGAACGGCGAATATTGGCCATGGTGTCCTTTTCCTCACCCGATAGCCGCGGCTGGATGCCCAGCACGACAATCGCCGGATCGTGCGAGAAAACGTTGAAGAAACTCATGGGCGCGGCGTTGTTATGTCCGGCAGACGAGCGTGTGGTGACCAGCGCGATCGGACGCGGACCAATGAAGTTGGTCAGCAGACGATAGCGGCTTTGCGGGTCTATTGTCTCGAAGTCAAATTCCATGGGCAGCCCAGACTGTGGTAAAATCATCTACAAAACTATCTTTTATTGTCGACAATAAAGCAACTGTTTAAATGTGCGAGTTGACTTTTTCCCGCACATGACGATTGTCGATTCCAACACGGAGAAGTCTTAATGAATGCAGCAACGGCCATGTCGATCGAACAGATCGTTGAGAAAGTCTGGCTTTCGATCGCCGAACGGCGATTGCGTCCTGGCATCCAGCTCAAGGAAGAACAGCTCGCCGCCATCTTCAATGTCAGTCGCGCCCGCATCCGCCAGGCGCTGACGGTGCTTGAACGCGATGGGCTTGTGACGATGATTCCCAATCGCGGCGCCTTTGTCAGCAAACCGACCGTGCAGGAAGCCCGTGACGTGTTTTCGGTGCGACAGGCGGTGGAGCGCTGCATTATCGAGCGGCTGTGCGGCTCGCAGCTCAAGGACAGTGTCAAGCGGTTGCGCGCGCATGTCGAATTGGAGCGGATTGCCAATGCCGAAGACAGCACCACCGACATTATCAAGCTGTCCGGCGGCTTTCATCTTCTGCTGGCTGAACTGACCGGATCCGACTTCCTGTTTGCCACCATGCGGGATCTGATTTCCCGCAGTTCTCTGATCACCGCGATCTATCGCAACACCGACCGTTTCAATTGCGGTCCGGACGAGCATGCTGAAATCGTCAAGGCAATTTCTGCCAAGGCGGTGGAGAAAGCGGTTCATCTGATGGCCCATCATCTTGAGCATGTGGAATCCGAGCTTGATCTGAGCGAGATCCGGGAATTGTCCTACGATCTGCGCACGGCGCTGGCGTAAAGGGTCCGGAGCCGGTTTTGCCGGCCCCGATTGACGGGCGCTCAAATCTCCATTTCCACCAGGTGGCAGGCCACGCGGGTCTTGTTGGGGAGAAGCTGCATTGCCGGCGCTTCCCGGGCGCAGCGTTCGATGGCAAAGGGGCAGCGCGGATGGAAGGTGCAGCCGGATGGTGGTTTGAGCGGGCTCGGCACTTCGCCCGTGGTCGGCTCACGATTGCGGTTGGGCTCTGCGATATTGGGGATCGTCTGCAGCAAAAGCCTGGTATAGGGATGACGCGGCTCGGCAAACAATTCTTCCGTCTCACCCTCCTCGACGATGCGTCCAAGATACATCACGGCAATCCGGTCCGACATGTGGCGGACAACGCTCATGTCATGGCTGATGAACAGATAGGTCAGACCCAGTTCATCCTGCAGGCGGCGCATCAGATTGAGCACCTGCGCCTGCACCGACACGTCGAGCGCAGAGGTTGGTTCATCGCAGACCAGAAACTCCGGCTCGCTGGCCAGGGCGCGGGCGATCGAAATGCGCTGACGCTGGCCGCCTGAGAATTCATGCGGGAATTTCTCGCCGTCGGAAACCGAGAGCCCGACAAGGGTGAGGAGTTCCTCGACCCGTGCGGTGATTGCGGAGGCTGTTGCGCGCAGCTTGAGTTCACGCAGGGGTTCGGCAATGATATTCTTGACACGCCAGCGCGGATTGAGCGAGGCGTAGGGATCCTGGAAAATCATCTGCGCCGATAGCGGCTTGCCACTTTTTCCGGGTGCAAAACGCATGCCGCCGCTGGTTGCAGGATAAAGGCCGGTGACCAGGCGCGCCACCGTCGACTTGCCGCAACCGCTTTCCCCCACAATACTTAGACAGCCGCCCGCCGGCACCGTGAAGCTGATATCATTGACGGCCTTGAGATATTGCTTGGGCTTGCGTTCCACAAGGCGGTTGAGCCAGGGAGCCGACACATCGAAAGTCTTGACGAGCCGCTCGACCGTGAGCGCCGGTTGATTTTTTGCATGGATCGTCATGCGGTACCTCCTGCATTGAGCCAGCATGCGCTGGCGCTCGCTTCAGAAAATATCAGTTCCGGTCTTTCGCGATGGCAGCGTGGTCCGGCACTTTTGCAGCGTGGATTAAAGGCGCAACCCTGTGGAATCGCATCCAGCCGCGGCATCGAGCCATCGATCTGGTTGAGTTTCTCGACCCGCGCGCCCAGTGACGGGATCGAGGCCATCAATCCCTGGGTATAGGGATGACGCGGCTGGTGCAGCACCTGTTCAACAGGCCCTACTTCGATGAGCCGTCCGGCATACATGACCGCGATGCGGTCGGCGGCTTCCGCAATCACGCCCATATCGTGGGTCACCAGCATGACGGCGGTCTGCTTTTCCTTGCAGAGTTTGCGCAACAACGAGATGATCTGCGCCTGGATCGACACATCAAGAGCGGTGGTCGGCTCGTCAGCAATGACCAGTTTCGGCGATGCCGCAAGCGCAAGCGCGATCACCACACGCTGGCGCATGCCGCCAGAAAACTGATGCGGATAATGATTGACGCGCTCCTCGGGAGAGGGAATGCCGACATCACGCAAAAGGTGCACGGCGCGTTCGCGGGCTTGCGCCTTGTTCAGACCAAGATGCCTGCGGATGGTTTCAACGAGCTGCGCGCCGACGGTAAACAGAGGATTGAGCGAGGTGAGCGGATCCTGGAAGATAGCGCCGATCTCGCGACCGCGAATTTTTTCCATGGCGCGGTCGTCAAGCGTATCAATGCGCTGCTGGCCGAGCCAGACCTCGCCGCCGGCAATATGGCCGGGTCGCTCAAGCAGGCCCTGGATCGCCAGACCGGTCATGGACTTTCCGGCACCTGACTCACCCACCACACCGAGGATCTCACCGGGGCGAATGGACAGGCTGACATCGGAGAGCGCGGTCACGGTGCCACGTCGACCGGGAAAATCAACTTGAAGATTACGGACTTCGACGACGGCTTGCTGTGTCTCAATCATGGGAATTTCCCTCGAGCGGATAGCTGGGTGGAAAGATGTCGGCGACGGGCGGATTGCCAAAGCTGCGCTCGGGATATTTGGCAATCAGGCTGTCGAATTGCGCTTGCGCGATCTCCCGCGCGGCAACCAGATCAAAGCCTGCGAGCTTGCGATCGAGCATCGAGAGGCGGCCATCGACAAACACCGCCTTTGTGATCTTGCCCGATCCGCCGGTGATGATGGTGGTAATTGGATCGATGGAGGGTGCCATGAAACAGTCATCGAGACGGAAGACGGCGATATCAGCCCGTGCGCCTTGCGACAAATGTCCCAGATCCGTCCGCCCCAGAGCCTTTGCACCGCCCAGCGTCGCGGCATCGAACAGATCTGCGCAGCGCAGACGATCCGGCGCCTGATCGGCCACCCGTCCGGTGATGAGACCCGCCAGAAGGTTCATCAGCATATCGGGCGGGGTTGTATCGGTCCCCATCGCGATGTTGATGCCACGGCTGCGGCAATCGGAGAAGGATTTCAGGATCGACCCGCCGCGCCCCGAAACCAGCGGGCAATGGACGATGGAAACGCTGTTTTCGGCATAAAGATCAAGATCTCGATCGGTTGCGTTGGTCGCATGGGGAGCGATGAGACGCTCGCTCAACAAGCGGTGTTCTGACAGCCACACCGGTGCGGTTGAACCATGTAGCTGCTGCACCGTCTCCACTTCCATCGCGCCTTGCGCCATATGAAGGCGAAACTTGCATCCCAGATCACGCGCGGCCGCATCGGTGCGCTTGAGCAGTTCAAGCGTCGAGGTTTCCACCCGATCGGGGGCGAGCATGCCGCGGATCAGATCCCCATGCCGGCCGCTCTGGCGCTCGATATAGGCGATTGCGGCGGTCAAGCCCTGAAAGCCGCGTTGTTCATCAAACACCGGAACGATCCGGCCCGGGGCTTCCAGCACCATGCCACCGGAGCGGTAGGCGGGGCTGAGATAGACACGCAGGCCCAGTTCGCCGGCAGCATCGGCTGCAGCGTCGAATTCTGCGACCGTCTCTCCCCATTGCCGATAAAACAGCGAGGCGATCGGCGCTGCGGTGGTGATCCCGTTTAACAGCAGTTGCGCGAAGGCGAAGCGTTTCTGGAATGCCAGTTGCATCTCGCTATACATTTCATAGGGACCAGCATCGACGTAGCTGCGTGGCCATACCCGCCCCTTGGCCCAGCCCGGATGATGATCGATACCAAGAATAGTGGTATCGAGATCCGACAGCGCGTCGAGGTCGATCAGCCCGGGGCTGATCAGAGCCTGGCCAAAATCGATCCGGCGAGCCACCTCTCCGGTAAAATTGTGGCCGACAAACAGGATTTCCCCGTTTTCAAAGACCACCTCGCCCCGCCTGAGCAGCCGATGCCCGCCATCCTTGTGACCAACCACCCAGTCGGCGGTGATCCATGTGCGCCCTTTTGGTCTTTCGCCGAGCACCAGCGCCTGCAAATCCTGGGTCATCATGGCATCTCCACCACGGCGACACCGTTGCGTGCGCTTACGCGACCTTTCTTGACCACCAGCGGACGTGGCGCGACATCGACCACGGCATGCGCCAGTGTTTCACCGGTCAACAGAGTGAAATCGGCGTTGCAACCGACGGTGAGACCGTAATTTTCTAGCCGCATGACATCGGCCCCGCCCTCAGAGACGATGTGGAGGAGATGTTCCAGCTCATGATCGGAGCGCACGCCATTCTTCATGCCGATGATCCGGGCACGATCAAGCATGTCGGGCTGTCCCCACGGCCCCCACGTGTCGCGAATGCCATCACAACCACCACCAATGCGCACACCTGCCTCCTTGAGCCGCCTGATCGATGGCACGGTGGCCGACGGGGCGCCGGTGGTCAGGATGGCAACATCGAGCAGAGCGAGTTGTTCGATGAGCTGACCGACCCGCAGATAGTCGTTCATGCCGAGAGCGAAGGCATGACTGATCGCCACCTTGCCTTGCATGCCATGCGCGCGGATGCGCTCGAAAATCAGCTCCATGGTAAAGGCGCCCAGATCACCGGTTTCATGCAGATGAATATCGATGGGTACCCCATGTTTTGTGGCGAGGGCGAACAGGATATCGAGCTGGCCCTTCGGATCACGGTCGATCCCGCACGGATCGATGCCGCCGAGCACTTCGCAGCCCTGGCGCAGGGCTTCGTCGAGCAAGTCCTTTGTGCCCGGCATCACCATCAGGCCAGATTGTGGGAAGGCGACGATCTCGATATCGATGATGTCTTTGAGTTTCTCACGGGTTTCCCACACCCCTTCCACCAGCGACAGGCCATGGGTGGGGTCGATATCGACGTGACTGCGGATATGGGTAGCGCCATGCGCAGCGAGACCGATGGCATGGCGCATCGACTGTCGGTGCGGATCAAGGCCGATTTCAAGGCGATTGTCCCGTTCAAAATCGATCCGCTCGCGCAGGACGGCGGCGCGGTTGTTGACGTGCCAGGGCATGCCCCAGGTTGTCTTGTCGAGATGGGTATGGGCGTCGATCAGCCCCGGTGCAACGATGGCGTTGCCGCCGTCTTCGACCGCCATACCGGCTTCTGCCTCAAACTGGCCGAAACCGGCGATTTTGCCGTCCCTGACCAGCATGTCGCAGCTTTCACCTGCCATCGGGCGGATGTTGCGGAGCAAAAGATCGTGCATATGGCTTACCTCAGTTTTGGATTAAGAGCGTCGCGCAGCCAGTCACCGAGCATATTGACGGCAACGACGAGCAGGCAGAGCTGAATGACGGGAAACACCACGATCCACCAGGAGCCGGAAAACAGGAACTGATTGCCGATCCGGATCAGGGTTCCCAGTGACGGCTGGCTTGGTGGCATGCCGATGCCCAGGAAGGAAAGTGTCGCCTCGGTCAGGATCGCCATCCCGAAATTCAGCGTCGCGGCGACCATGATGGGTGTGAGTGTATTGGGCAGGATATGCTGGGCCATGATGCGCCGTGCCGGCACCCCGATCAGCCGCGCTGCCGAAACGTAATCCTTGCCGGCTTCGACGATCGCCTGGGCGCGCACGGTTCGCGCATATTGCACCCAGGCCGATAGCGAGATGGCCAGGATCAGCACGGCGGAGGCACCAATCTCGCGCAGGCTGACCGGCAACATCTGACGGACAACCGTCGACACCAGAATGGCGACCAGAATGGTTGGAATCGACAAGGTGATATCGCCAAAGCGCATCAGCAGATTGTCGATGAAGCCACCGAAATAGCCGGAGATGAGGCCAGCGGTCAGCCCGATGATCAGCGAGAGGATAACCGATGCGATACCGATGACGATCGAAATCCGCGTTCCATAGAGAATGGCCGACAGCATGTCGCGTCCCTGGGTGTCGGTGCCCAGCAGGAACGGCCATTCACCGCCCTCCTCCCAGAGCGGCGGCAATTCCGCCTTCCACATATCGAGCGCTGCCCCATCATAGGGATTTTGCGGCGCGATCAAGGGGGCGAAGACTGCGGTCAGGATCAGCACTGCCAGCAGGGCTGCACTGACCATTGCCGTCTTGCTGTGGGTAAACGACCACCAGAGGTCACTTTTGCGGATACGGCTCAACAGCGAGGCGCGCGCGACGGGATTGGCTTGTGAGGTGCTCATGACATTGGTCTCCCGTTTGATCAGCGAGCGGTGCGCAGGCGCGGATCGATGACTGCATAGGCGACATCAACCAGGGTGTTGAGCACGACGAAAATGAAGGAAATGATGCACAGATAGGCCGCCATCACCGGAATATCGAGGAATGTGACGGCCTGGATGAACAACATGCCCATGCCCGGCCATTGGAAGACTGTTTCGGTAATCAGCGCGAAGGCAATCAGCGAGCCGATATTCATCGCGGTCATCGTGACCACCGGCATCAGACAGTTGCGCAGGGCATGGCTGAAATAGATCCGCCAGCGCGGAATGCCGCGCGCACGCGCGAATTTGACATAGTCGGATCGCAGCACTTCCAGCATTTCGGCGCGCACAAGACGCATGACCAGCGTGACCTGATAAAGCGACAGGGCAATGGCGGGCAACAGGATCGCCAGGCGGCCCGAGGGGGTGAGAAGACCGGTGGACCAGCCGCCGATCTGAATGACATCGCCGCGCCCGAAGGCTGGAAACCAGCCAAGCGAGACCGAGAATACCAGGATAAGCAGAATGCCGACCACGAAGCTTGGCAGGGAGACCCCGACAATCGACAGAAACTGCAGGCCCTCCGTATACCATTTCCCGCGCTTGATGGCGGTGAGAACGCCCAGCGGCAAGCCGAGCAGCAAGGAGATCAGCGTTGCTACGAACACCAGTTCCAGTGTTGCCGGAAAACGCTCGGCGATCAGGCTCAGCACGTCCTGGCCGTTGCGGTAGGAAATACCGAAATTGCCTTGGGCGGCATTGACCACAAAGCGGCTATATTGCGTCAGCAGGCCATCGTTAAGGCCCAGGCGCTCGCGCAGATTATCGCGGTCTGCCTGCGTCATTTGCTCATTGGCCATCATTTCGACAGGGTCGCCGGCCAGCCGGAAGATCAGGAAGGCGAGCAAGGCGACAGCCAACATCACCATGACAGCGTTTGCCAGGCGCTTAATGATAAAAACCAGCATAAAATTCCCTCGGTAAAAGCGGGGTACGCCGGGAGGCATCCCCCCGGCGCATCACAATTGGATTATGGGGCAAAATGCGTCAGCCAGTGACGCGGCTTGTTGTCGGGCAATTGCACGATCCTGTCGATTTTCTTCGACATGACCCATGCCATCGGCTGCTGGTGCAGTGGCAGCATCACAATTTCGTCCTTGGCCATTTCAAGCGCCTTTGTCTGAACGGACAACCGGTTTTCGCGATCCATGTCGGTGGATGCTGCATTGATCAGCTTGTCAATCTCCGGATAGCTCCAGCCACCCCAGTTGAAGACCCCGGCATTGGCTGACTTGGTGGCGATCATCTGCAACAGGATGGAATAGCTGTCGAGCATCGGTTCGGTTGCCCAGCCAATCAGATAGACATCGGCCTTGCCGCCGGTCCGCTTGGGTGCCTGGGCCGCGGTCGGCGCGATGTCGAGCTGCGGTTTGAAGCCGCCACGGCTCAGCATATTGACCATGCCCTGGCACAATTCCTCCTCGTTGACATAGGCATCGGTGGTGCAGACCAGCGTGAAGGGAAAGTCTTCCGCCCCCGCCTCGGCGAGAAGCTTTTTGGAAAGCGCCGGATCATAGGAAAGCGTCGTGTCGAGTTCCGGTGTGTAGCCTGGGATTTCCGGGGCGATCACCGCGCCGGCTGTCCGCGACTTGCCGCGCATGATCCGCTTCTGGATGAGATCGCGATCGAGCGCATGCGCGAAAGCCTGTCTGACGCGCAGGTCATTGAACTTGTTTGTGGAGCCGTCGGCAAGTGCGGGCTTGCGGTTGAAGCCGATCATGACCGTGCGAAGATCGGTGCGCTCGAGCACATTGAGTTCGGGCTGGGCCTGCAGGCGGGGCAAGTCCTGGGAAGGCGCGTTTTCCGTGAAGTTGATTTCGCCCGAAAGCAGTGCCGCGACCCGTGTTGCGGCAGAGGTGATCGGCGTGAATTCAATGCGATCGATATTGGATTGCGACTTGTCCCACCAGGCCGGATTCTTCACAAGCACGGTTTTTGAATCGGGCACACGGCTTTCAAGCTTGAAGGGTCCGGTGCCATTGGTGTTGTAGGTGGCATAGCCCTCGATCTTGGCACCGACATCGGTGGGCTTTTCGGAATTGTTGTTCTTCAGCCAATCGGCATCGAAGATGTGGATATTGGTCAGATCGTTGAGAAGCAGCGGATAGGGACCGCTCAATTGGATATCGACGGTATGATCATCGACCTTGCTTGCCGATTTATAGGAGGGCAGATTTCCGCGCAGCGGCGAGACCGGATCACTGACCCGCTTGAGGGATGCGAGCACATCATCTGCGGTAAACTGGGCACCGTCGTGAAATGTGACGCCCTTGCGCAAATGAAAGCGCCAGGTGGTGTCGGAGATATTTTCAAAGGATTCTGCCAGCGCTGGTTCGATCTTCAGATCGGCGTCGTAGCGAACCAGCCCTTCATAGACATGATTGAGAAAGGACAGCGTGTAACTATCCCCGTAGGAATAGGGATCAAGCGAGTAGATATCGCGCGACGCCCCCCATTTCAGTGTTTCGGCATGGCCCGACAAAGTCAGGCTCGCCAGCACCACGGCCGCGAGGCCCAGTCTGTTCAACATTGATTGCTCCGCTTCTGGAAATTTGCGCCCCCTTTGCGGGGATCTATTCTTCCTTTATCTCCACACCATGATTGGTGCGGCGACGTTTCGTTCGCTTGCCGCATGCACGGCTTTTATCGAATGTGATTTCCTCCCTCACCAATGGTCCTGCCTTTGTGGCTTTGCTTGCGGACCAAGGCCAACATAAGTCTATTAGCAAAAAGTTGTCAACGTGATTGTTGACAATATTTGCAGGTTTGCGCGTCGTATATGTCGACAAAAATTGCGGCAGGATTGGCGACTGATCAATCAGTCCAGAAAGGATAGCTGGGTTGGAAGATGTCTTCGACCGGTTTGTGCTGCCAGCTGCGATCGGGATATTTGCGGATCAGCCCCTCATATTGGCTTTGTGCTCTTATCCTTGCCACGCATATCGATGCCGGCGACCGCACCCGACAGCATCGAGAGGCGGCCATCGACGAAAACGGCCTCTGTCACTTTGCCCGAACCACCGGTGACCAGGGTGGTGATGGGGTCGACGCTGGGGGTCATGTAGATATCATCGAGGCGAAACACCGCTATGTCGGCTTTTGCGCCCCTCTTAAGTGCTCCGATGTCAGTGCGCCCCAGCGCCTGAGCGCCGCCGAGCGTGGCCGCATCGAACAGATCTCGGGAGAAGGCGGCATCCGACGCCTTTTCTGCAATCCGGCAGGCGATCAGGCCGACGAGCAGGTTCATCAGCATGTCGGGGGGTGCTGTGTCGGTTGCCATGCCGATATTGATGCCGCGCGCGCGGCAAGCGGCGAAGGAATGAAGCATGCTGCCCATCCGGGCGGAGACCAGCGGTGAATGGGCGATTGAAACGCCATGCTCGGCATAGAGATTGAGATCGTCCCCAGAGGCATGGGTAGCATGTGGCGCGTAAAGCCGCTCGCTCAACAAGCGATGTCTGGCTAGCCATTGCGGCGCCGACATGTTGTGAAGGCGCTGCATGGTGTCACGCTCAAGCTGCCCCTGGGCCATATGGATCCGCACCCGGCAGTCAAGATCGCGTGCCGCCGCCATGGTGCGGTCAAGCAAGGGCAACGTGCAGGTTTCGATCCGATCGGGGGCCAGCAGACCATTGATCAATCCGCCGAAACCGCCGTGATTGCGCTCGATGAAGCCGATAGCATCGCGCAGGCCTGCAAAGCCGCGCGCCTCATCAAATATCGGTTCAATCCGCCCGGGCGCTTCGAGAACCATGCCGCCGGAGCGATAGGCCGGACTGAGGAAGACCCGCAATCCCAGTTCGCCGGCAGCCGCAGCTGCCGCTTCGAATTCGGTGACCGTTTCCGCCCATTTGCGATAATAGAGTGAGGCGACAGGCGCGGCGCTGGTAATCCCGTTCAGCAGAAGAAGACCGAAGCTGAAACGCTTTTGAAAGGCCAGCTCCTCTTCGGAATACATTTCATAGGGTCCGCGTTCAAGATAGGAGCGCGGCCAGACACGGCCTCTCGCCCAGCCGGGCTGGTTGTCCTGCACCAGCAGATAGGTATCGAGATCGGAAAGGGCATCGAGATCGATCAGTCCGGGGCTGATCAATGCCTTACCAAAGTCGATGCGGCGGTCCACCTGGCCTTGAAAAGCCGGACCGAGATAGACGATTTGATTGTGTTCGAAGACGATCTCGCCGTTATGCAGCAGGCAATGGCTGCCGTCGCGGTAGCCGAGCAGCCATTCGGCGGTCAAAAGTGTTTTGCCTTTCGGTCGCTGCCCCAGCTGCAATTGCGCGGCCGCGGACGGCGGGTCGGATAAGGTTTGCATAAGAGTTATCCTTGGCACTTGATGTGAAAAGAGCGTCTCCCCGCGGGGAGACGCTCTTTTTTGGTGACTGCGGCGGGCCGGTCTATTCCGCCATTTTCGTGTGCCAGTGGCGCGGCTTGTTATCAGCGCGGAAATCCACGCTCTCAACTTTTTCCAGCATGCCCCAGGCGATGGGTTGCTGATGCAGCGGGATCAGGATTGCCTGATCCTTGGCAATCTTGAGTGCCTGTTCTTCCAGCGCCAGCCGTTTTACGGTGTCAGGCTCTTCGGCGGCCTTTTTGACCAGCTCATCGAGTTCTGGATAAGACCAGCCGCCATAGTTGGAAACACCGGTTGAGCCACTGCGGGTGGACAGCACCTGCGAGAGCAGGGAATAGGCATCAAGCGTTGGCTCATTGGCCCAGCTCAGATTGAACATGTCGGCCTTGCCATTGGTGCGCTTTGGCTGCTGAACGGCACGCGGCCCCATATCGATGGTGGGTTCGAAACCCGCCCGCTTGAGCATGTTTGCAATGCCTGAACAAATATCCTCTTCATTGATGCTTTCGTCATTCATGCACAGATAGGTGAAGGCCAGGCCCTTCTGGTTTGCTTCTTCGAGCAATGTCTGCGCGCGTTTTGGATCAGCCGGCTGATAGACATCCAGTGCCTCGGCATAGCCGGCGATTTCTGGTGCAATCAGCGAACCGGACGGGCGAGCCAGGCCACGCATGATCTTCTTGTTGATGAGGTCGCGATCGATGCTTGCTTCGACCGCCTGACGCACGCGCGCGTCCAGAAACGGGTTTGGGCGTCCATCCTCGAGCTTTTCCTTGCCGTTGAAACCAATGAAGACGGTGCGCAATTCGGTGCGCTTGGCGACCTTGATGCCAGGTGAGGATTCAAGCCGCGGCAGATCCTGGACCGGCGCGGAATCGACCAGATCGATTTCGCCCGACAGCAATGCCGCCACACGGGTGGCAGCTGAAGAGATTGGCACATATTCGATGCGGTCGAGATTGTGCTTCTTTTCATCCCACCATTGCGGGTTGGCGACAAGCACCGTCTTGGCATCGGGTACGCGGCTATCGAGTTTGAACGGGCCGGTGCCATTGGTGTTGTGGGTGGCGTAATTCTCCGTCTTGGACGCAATATCGGTTGGCTTTTCGGCCTTGTTGTCGGTGAGCCACTGCGCATTGAACATGAAAATATTGGTCATATCATTGAGGAAGAGCGCGGTTGGCGCCGAGACCTCGATATCCACCGTGAAATCATCAACCTTCTTGACGCCGACATAAAGCGGAATATTGCCGCGCAATGGCGAGGTCGGGTCAGCAACGCGGTTCATCGATGCAACCACATCATCGGCGGTGAAATCGGCACCATTGTGGAACTTCACACCCTTGCGCAGGCTGAAACGCCAGAATTTATTGTCGACCAGTTTCCATTCCACAGCAAGGGCCGGCTCGATCTCGAAATTGGGTCCGTAGCGGATCAGTCCCTCATAAATATGGTTGAGAAATGCAAGGTTCGAGGTAGAGGGGACGGAGTCGGGATCGAGAGAATAGATATCGGCCCTGCTTCCCCAGCGCAAGGTTGCAGCATCGGCGGAGGAGACCGCAAGCGGGGCTGCGATGGCCACGGCGCTGAGTGCGGCGATGAGAAACCTGTTGAAACGCGTCATGCTCTTCCCTTCATGAATGACGATCGATCCGTTGCACCGGATTTTGTCGCACTATCATAATCCTCTTATGTATTGTCAACGATATTGTTGGCAATTATGATCTAAAACATCAACAGAGGGAAATGTTCGACCCACCACGTCAGAGCGGGCCGAACCAGAGAAAAGGGGGACGCGATGCAAGGGTTACTGCTGCTTCACGGGACGATCGTGACTGTCGATGCCGATCGACGCATTATCGAGGATGGGGGGCTGGCGATTGACGGCGACCGGATCGTTGATATCGGCAAGGCAGCGGATATGGCAGCCCGGCATTCGGACAAACAGATTATCGACTGCACGGGCAAGCTGATCATTCCCGGTCTCATCGATGCGCATGGCCATGCGGGTCATGCCTTGATCCGCAGCATTGGCGCCGATACCAATGCGTTGTGGATGAAGATTGTTACGCCGACTTATTATCATTATGTCACTCGAGACTATTGGTATGCGGACGGCCTGGTTTCCGGTCTTGAGCGGCTTTGTGCCGGGGTCACGACTGCGGCGAGCATCATCAGTTCGATGCCGCGCAGCGATGATCCGCAATTTGCCATCAATCATGCGCGTGCCTATTCGGAGCTCGGGCTGCGCGAGATCATCTGCGTCGGTCCTGCAGGCCTGCCCTGGCCGCAAACGGTGACGCGGTGGGAGAGTGGACGACCGCAGCGTCATGCGGTGGATTTTGAACAGATGCTTGCGGGTGCGGAAAGCGTGATTGAAACACTTCATGGCACGGCCGAGGGGCGGATCAAGGTGTTTTTGACTCCCTTTACCATTGTGCCCTCCGTTGAACCATCCAACGCATCGACGCCGGATTGGGGGGGGCGGGTGTGCGGGGGGGGCCGGGTGGCGGGCCCCCCCCATTGCGGGTCGGGGCCGCCAAGGGGGGGGGGGGGTTATTTCGTGCCCCTTTG
>NZ_BAABSV010000008.1:0-214375 GCF_040369775.1 Brucella sp. NBRC 12953 | reverse complement strand
ACCGTGTCAACCCATTTTTTTCAAGAAATTCACAGCCTTATCAACCGTTCCTTCCTCAATACATCAACAAAGCTTTCACCCCGTCAACGCCGCCAAACCAAACAATTAAAACCGAAATCTCAATCGCCTAACTCAACTCCAAGGACAAACCATTCTGTCGCTTGCGACGCTCGCCGCCCTCGGTGAGCGCCATATAGACCCCACAAAGCAAAACTGTCAACGTTCATTCATAAAAAAATACAAAGTTTCTTTCCACAGACAAAACCAGGCAACTTTACCAAACATTAATCAACCAAACCAGCATGATTCCAAACCAAAAACACAAAGGGCGCTCTACGCGCCCTCACCCAGCTCAATCTCTCTATATATAATAGCACTCAGCGCCGCGGCGGGCTGAACCAACCCATCCGCTCCGCAACATTATCCGCCAATGCACGTACCCGCGCGCCCATCGTCTCAACAATCTCCGGCCGAGCCTCAACCGCCATCATCGATAACGCAATCCCAGCCGATGGATGATTGGGTCGATCACAAATCGATGCCCCAATACAAAACATACCCTCTCGCAGCTGACCATCATCAACCGAATAGCCCCTCTTCTTTACGTCCGATATTTCAGAACCAAGCTGCTTCAAAGATTGAACACTCGAAGGCGTAATAGGCGTCGGCCAATCGGAAGGTAGGTGGCGAGCAAGCTCCTGCTCAGACATTGCCGCCAACATCGCCTTACCCGTCGCAGTAAAGACAGCCGGTACACGCATACCAATACGGAACGTGATACCAAGCGGTGCAGAAGAGTTGCGGCAGGACAGATAGATGACTTCTGGGCCTTCAAGATGGGAAAGCGTCAATGTATATGCACCAAGCTCTTCCGCTTCTGCCACCGCTTCATGAAACGCATCCACAATATCGCTGCTTGCCAGAAAGACATTGGCCCAGCGAACCGACTGCGCGCCCATTGTAAAGCTTCCATCGCTATTGAGCTTCAATAACTTCAAATGCGTAAGAGTCTGGCAAAGACCGTGAACACTGCTTTTGGGCAGGCTGGTCTGGCGAACGAGATCGGAAAGTTTGATGCCTTCGCGGCTCTCGGCAACGCAATCAAGAATTTGCGCTGCCCTGACCACAGCCGGAACCAGTTTCAAGGAACTTTCTTCATCGAGTACGGTTTTGTCCATATGCCCTCTTTGACCAATCGACAGGCGAATTGACTTTAGCGCTGTCGGCTGATTTATTCAGTATATCGTATGTCGTTCAATATAATGAACGACCGTCTGACGCAACATCGGGATGGAATATCAAATATGCTCGCTTTGAAAGACCCCTCACTGCTTAAATCGCAATGCCTTGTGGATGGAAACTGGATCGACGCAGCAGACGGCAAGACCATTGACGTAACCAATCCGGCAGATGGTTCTGTCATTGGCACCGTTCCTTCCCTCTCTGTCGATACTATTAAAGAAGCAATCAACGCTTCGAACAAGGCACTTCCGGCATGGGCTGCGAAGACCGCCAAAGAACGCGCTGGAATCCTGCGCAAATGGTTTGATCTGATTGTCGCCAGTGCAGACGACATTGCCCTTATCATGACATCGGAACAGGGCAAACCACTCGCCGAGGCGCGTGGTGAAGTTCTTTATGCTGCATCTTTCATTGAATGGTTCGCAGAAGAAGCCAAACGCGTCTATGGCGACACAATTCCGGCAACACAGCCCGGCCAGCGCTTGACCGTCATCCGTCAGCCAGTCGGTGTGACCGCTGCAATCACGCCATGGAACTTCCCGGCGGCAATGATTACGCGAAAGGCAGCGCCCGCACTGGCTGCTGGCTGCACGATGATCGTCCGCCCGGCTGATCTCACCCCGCTAACCGCGCTTGCGCTTGGTGTTCTGGCTGAAAAGGCTGGCATTCCTGCAGGCGTTCTGCAGATCGTGACCGGCAAGGCCCGCGAAATCGGCGCCGAACTCACCAGCAATGACATTGTCCGCAAGCTTTCCTTCACCGGCTCGACCGAAGTTGGCCGCCTGCTGATGGCGCAGTGCGCCCCAACCATCAAGCGCATCTCACTTGAGCTTGGCGGCAATGCACCCTTCATCGTGTTCGACGATGCAGACATCGACGCTGCTGTGGACGGCGCGATGCTTTCCAAATATCGCAATGCCGGTCAGACCTGTGTTTGCGCCAACCGCATCTATGTTCAGCGCGGCGTTTACGACAAGTTTGCTGAAAAGCTGGCAGCGAAAGTGAAAGAACTCAAAGTCGGCAACGGCACCGAGCCGGGCGTCGTCATCGGCCCGATGATCGAAGAAAAAGCCATTACCAAGGTCAAAGCGCATATTGAAGATGCGGTTTCAAAAGGTGCAAAGCTCATCTCAGGCGGCAAGGAACTAGGTGGCCTGTTCTTTGAACCGGGCATTCTGACCGGCGTTACCTCGGATATGCTTGTTGCCAAGGAAGAAACCTTCGGTCCGCTTGCACCACTCTTTGCTTTCGACACAGAAGAAGAAGTGATCGCTGCTGCCAACGACACGATCTTCGGTCTAGCTGCTTACTTCTATACCGAGAACTTCAGCCGTGCGATCCGCGTCAGCGAAGGCCTGGAATATGGCATGGTCGGACACAATACCGGCCTGATCTCCAACGAAGTCGCACCATTCGGCGGCGTGAAGCAGTCGGGCCTCGGTCGCGAAGGCTCGAAATATGGCATCGAGGAATATCTCGAAACCAAGTACATCTGCAGCGCCTACAAGCCCTGAAATTACGCTTAGCGACATTAAAAGGTGGCACGCATTGTTCGTGCCACTTTTTTTATTTATAGACGACGCAGACAATCCCTGGGTGCTTGCCCGCAAAAAATCCGGAAAACTTCATGCTGCGCCGACTCTATGACTGGACGATCTCGCTTGCTGCCCGAAAGTCTGCCGAATATTGGCTCGCTTTCATCGCTTTTGTAGAAAGCTCGGTATTTCTGGTGCCAGCCGATGTGCTCTTTCTTCCTATGGCGCTCGCGCGGCCTGAACGCGCCTATCGCTATGCGCTTGTAGCGACGATCTTTTCCGTTCTTGGCGGCATAGCGGGATGGTATCTCGGCTATCATGCTTATGAACAGGTCGCCAAACCTGTGCTTGAAATGTATGGCAAGCTCGACACATTTGAGCAAATGCGCGGAACGACCAGCGCCGACATGATTTTGCTGATGCTCATCACATCCGGCCTATCGCATTTGCCGCCAATCAAGGTTGTCACAATTCTGTCCGGTGCGGCGGGCATCAATATCTGGCTGTTCATCGCATCAGCCATCATTGCACGCGGCGCACGCTTCTTCTTCCTTGCATGGCTGTTGAAGCGTTATGGTGAACCGATCCGCCACTTTATTGAAAAGCGCCTCGGCCTGCTGGCTGGTCTGGTTGCCGTCGTGCTAATTGCACTGTTCTTAGCGGTTAAATATCTTCACTTTTGATTTTGCCTCAAGTCAGTCAAATTTAATTGCTTGGAAGCAAAGCAGTATTTTTGATTACTAGAGCGCATCCCGAAAAGTGGGAACCGGTTTTCGGAACAAGATGCGCGAAAAAATAGACAGAGCCAGTGTGGCGCAGGAAATTTCATATGGCATTTGCACTTAACAAACCGGTCGGCAAAACGCAGGCTTGGACCGCAGGCATCATGACGGTGGGCCTCGCCGCAACTGTCGGAACGGCTTTAGGCTTTGAGCATCTGGCTGGCTTCATGCCCTGCAAGCTCTGTCTTGAAGAACGCACGCCATATTATGTCGGCGTCCCGGTTCTGGCTGCGGCCTTTATTTCCTATGTCTTGAAACTGCCACCGGTGCTGATACGCGGTCTTATTCTGGTCGGCGCGCTGCTGATGACCTTTGGTTTGGCGCTTGCCATCTATCACACCGGCGTCGAACTCAAATACTGGCCAGGTCCGGCTGATTGCAGTGCGGCCACCATGAAGGTCACACTCGATGCAGGCAATCTGCTCGGCGATCTCAACGCGACCCACCCGCCTGCATGTGACAGCGCGCCGGGCTTCTTCCTCGGCCTGTCATTTGCCGGATGGAACGTCGTCGCAAGCCTGCTCTTTGCAGCGATTGGCTACTACGGTGCTTTTGCAAAAGGTGGGAAGTAAGAGCGAATTCTGAGGAAGTTTTTCTTTCTTCTCAAGAGGTCAAGTATCTTGATCAAAAAACGGCAGGCCGTGGCGAAAATGGTGATTTTCAAGTACCGAAGCGGAGTGTACTTTTGGGTACATGAGCATCGGAACGCAGACAAATTGCCATTTGCAGACCGGCATGGCGACTTTTGGAACAGATACTAAGGCTCCAATTCGACATCCCAGTAAAGAAAGTCGAGCCAGCTGTCGTGGAGATGGTTGGGTGGGAAAAGACGCCCATTGTTATGCAGATCCTGCACAGTGGGCTGGACCGGCTTCTGGCGCGGCCACATATGCGCGCTTGCCGGCATCAAGCCGCCTTTGCGCAGATTGCATGGGGAACATGCGGCGACCACATTTTCCCACGTCGTCTCGCCGCCATGGCAACGCGGGGTGACGTGATCAAACGTCAGATCATGCGGTGAGCCGCAATACTGACATTCAAAACGATCACGCAGAAAAAGATTGAAGCGCGTAAACGCCGGATAGCGCGGCGGCTTCACATAATCCTTCAGACAGATCACGCTTGGCAAACGCATGGAAAACGATGGCGAGGATACGACCTGATCGTATTCCGCCACGATATGCACACGTTCAAGAAAGACCGCCTTGATCGCATCCTGCCAGGACCAGAGCGATAAAGGATAATAGCTGAGCGGCCGATAATCCGCATTGAGAACCAGAGCAGGCAAACCACTGCTCGAAACGGTTCGGGGAGAGACGGCTACATTCAAGGGCGCACCTCCTTCAGAGCAACTCCGAAAGGAAAAGTGCGAATGGCTTTCCGTACGGAATTGCGCTCTTCATCGAAGCGCTGCGCGTCCATTCTGGGCGCAACCTACAACGCTCCAACCTTGTAATAGCATTTCCAGCAAAAGTGCTAAGCGGTTTTGCGTAGGATAATGCGTAGAAACAGATGGTTACAGCGGGGCCACCGCTGTAAGGCGGCAGTGCGATAGGCAGGATACCAAGTTTCTGCGAATCGAAATGCCGTCATTCACCTGATGCAAATAATGTAATCCCGACGTGACAGCATTGTGAAGCAGAAACGCATTTATGTCCCCGGAAACACGCAACTTTTACAGAAGGGGCGCAGCCTCCCGTCCCTTGATCGCAGCGTAATATGCCCAGAACAAACGTGCTGCCACACCGCGCCATGGTGCCCAGTCTTCTGCAAGCAAGCGAAGCGCCTTTGTATCGGGTCTCGTTTCATGCGCAAAAGCGTGACCGACAGCCGTTTGCAACGCCACATCGCCAGCCGGAAACACGTCGGGATGACCAGCGGCAAACAGCAGATAGACTTCAGCCGTCCATGGACCGATGCCCTTGATAGCGGTCAGCGCCTTGATCGCTTCTTCGGCAGGCAGATCGCACAGCCCATGCAGATCGATTGCCTCTTCTTCCAAAGCTTCACTCAAAGCAAACAGCGTTCTCTGTTTTGGTCGCGAAAGCCCGGCAAAACGCCATGCCTCTTCCCCGCCTGCAATATAAGCTTGCGGTGTCATCGGTTCGATCACCTGTTTGAACCGCGCCCATATTGCTGCCGCGCTTGCAGTTGAAACCTGTTGCGCAACGATAATTGAGGCCAGACTTTCAAAGCCCGGCTGAGACCTTCGAAGCGGAACAGCGTGGGACCGACTGCGGATATCGAGCAACCGTTTGTCGGCTAATCCCAGTGCGTCAAGCCCGGCTTCAATATCGTCCAATGTATCGATCCGCCGCATCGCCTGGCCTTCCATTTCAGTTAGAGCGCCGTGCGTCCTTTCGGACGCAAAAAGGACGCTCTAAACTATCGAACCTACGCATCGTGCTTTCCGAAAATCGATTCCGATTTTCGGGCCAATGCTGTAACTGCAAAGTACCAATGCAATCAGATGACAATCAACTGACATGATCATGACCCAGCCCGTATATCGCTTCGCTCCAAGCCCCAATGGTCAATTGCATCTTGGCCACGCCTATTCCGCACTTCTCAATGCACAAATGGCACGGACAAGCGAAGGGCGCTTTCTGCTTCGCATGGAAGACATCGACACCGCCCGCTGCACACCGCAACTTGAACAGGGCATCTACGATGATCTCCACTGGCTCGGGCTTGAATGGGAACAGCCGGTACGCCGCCAGTCAGAGCATTTCGGCGAATATCGCAATGCACTGACCAAGCTTGCCGACAAGGGGCTCGTCTATCCCGCCTTTCTGAGCCGCACCGAAGTGCGCGAGATCATCGGCGAAGCACATGCCAAAGGCCAGGAATGGCCCGCCGACCCTGACGGTACACCGCTTTATCCGCAGGGCGAACGAAACTTGAGCGAAAAAGAGCAGATGGAACGCATCGTCTCCGGTGCCCCCTATGCATGGCGGCTCGATATGGAGAAAGCGCTTGAGGTGGCTGGCGAAACGCTGTCCTGGAACGAAATCGGCACCCAAATCAACACTAGGCCCATTAAGGCAAATCCTGCGCAATGGGGCGACGTGGTGATCGCCCGCAAAGACACCCCCACCAGCTATCATCTTTCTGTCGTGGTGGATGATGCGCTGCAAGGCATCACGCATATTGTCCGCGGACGCGATCTGTTTCATGCAACATCCGTGCATCGGCTTCTGCAAAAGCTTCTGGGCCTGCCGGAACCGCTTTATCATCATCACGATCTGGTGCTGGGCGACGATGGTTTGAAACTATCCAAAAGCCGCAAGGATACGGCACTCAGCAGCTTGCGCGAACAGGGCTTTACGCCTGACGATATCCGCGCAAGACTGTCGCTGTAAAAACTATTTTCGCCGCAGCGTCACAGATGATGTGCCCGCACGCTGATTGACGAAAGCGCGCTAAAGCGGTTCAAAGACAGCATGATAGCTGGCACTGAAGAGTGCTGGCGGTGATTTTGTTTATTTTGAAGGAGGCAGAGCCATGGTTTCTCAGAAAGCCGGTAACTACGTTGAGATAGAAGGCTTGCGCGTTGCCCCTGAACTGGTGGAGTTTCTGGCCAAGGAAGCCGCACCCGGCACTGGCATCGAACCAGACGCCTTCTGGAAGGGCTTCGCCGCCATCATCCGCGATCTCGCACCGAAGAATCGCGCCCTTCTCAAGAAGCGCGACGACCTGCAGGCCAAGATCGATGCCTGGTACAAGGACAATCGCGACAAAGGCTATTCGC
This sequence comes from Brucella sp. NBRC 12953, assembly GCF_040369775.1. Taxonomy (NCBI): domain Bacteria; kingdom Pseudomonadati; phylum Pseudomonadota; class Alphaproteobacteria; order Hyphomicrobiales; family Brucellaceae; genus Brucella; species Brucella sp. NBRC 12953. Next base: position 207,065 of record NZ_BAABSV010000008.1, on the reverse strand, counting down.
AGGCTGACTATCAGCAATTCCTGAAAGATATCGGCTATCTCCTGCCCGAAGGCGGAGAGTTCAAGGTCTCGACCGCTAATGTCGATCCGGAAATCATGCATATTGCAGGACCGCAGCTTGTTGTTCCGGTCATGAATGCCCGCTATGCGCTCAATGCCGCCAATGCACGCTGGGGTTCGCTCTATGACGCGCTTTACGGCACCGATGCTATCTCTGAAGATGACGGCGCGGAAAAAGGCAAAGGCTACAACCCGAAGCGCGGCGAGAAAGTCATCGCATGGGCCAAGAATTTCCTCGACGAAAGCGCACCGCTCAATGCGGGCAAGTGGGCCGACGTCACCGGCCTTTCCGTCACGGACGGCAAACTCGCTGTAACGCTTGCCGACGGTTCGAGCACCGCCTTGAAGGACGGTAGCCAGTTCAAGGGATATAATGGCGATGCGGCGGCACCGACCAATGTGCTGCTGGCCAAGAACAACATGCATGTTGATATCGTAATCAATGCGGACAGCCCGATCGGCAAGACCGACCCGGCGCATATCGCAGACATGGTTCTGGAATCGGCCGTCAGCACGATCCAGGATTGCGAAGATTCGATTGCAGCAGTCGATGCGGAAGACAAGGTTGCCGTCTACCGCAACTGGCTCGGCCTGATGAATGGCAAGCTCGAAGACACCTTCGAGAAGGGCGGCAAGCAGATGACGCGCCGCCTTAATGGCGACCGCAGCTATAAGGCTGCCGATGGCTCGGAACTCAGCCTCAAGGGCCGTTCGCTGATGCTGGTGCGCAATGTCGGCCACCTCATGACCAATCCGGCGATCATTGATGCCGAAGGTCACGAAGTGCCGGAAGGCATCATGGATGCCGCCTTCACCAGCCTGATCGCACTGCATGATATTGGCGCGAATGGTCGCCACATGAATTCGCGCGAAGGCTCGGTCTATATCGTCAAGCCAAAGATGCACGGGCCGGAAGAAGTGGCATTCGCCAATGAAATCTTCACCCGCACCGAAGAGCTGCTTGGTATGAAGCCGAATACGCTGAAAATCGGCATCATGGATGAGGAACGCCGCACCACGGTTAACCTCAAGGAAGCGATCCGCGCCGCCAAGGAACGCGTCGTCTTCATCAATACCGGCTTCCTTGATCGCACCGGCGACGAAATCCATACCTCGATGGAAGCTGGCCCGATGATCCGCAAGGGCGATATGAAGCAGGCTGCCTGGATCGGCGCTTATGAGCAGTGGAATGTCGATATCGGTCTTGAATGCGGCCTTTCCGGCCATGCGCAGATCGGTAAGGGCATGTGGGCCATGCCGGACCTGATGGCTGCGATGCTGGAACAGAAAATCGCCCATCCGAAGGCTGGTGCGAACACCGCCTGGGTGCCATCGCCAACCGCTGCAACGCTCCACGCAACTCATTATCATCAGATTGATGTTGCAAGCGTTCAGGAAAAGCTTAAGAGCCGCCCGCGTGCCAAGCTCGACGATATTCTGTCGGTGCCGGTCGCCCCGCGTCCAAACTGGACGCCGGAAGACATCCAGCACGAAATCGACAACAACGCACAGGGTATCCTCGGTTATGTCGTGCGCTGGGTTGATCAGGGCGTTGGCTGCTCGAAAGTGCCGGACATCAACAATGTCGGCCTGATGGAAGATCGTGCAACGCTGCGCATCTCGGCACAGCACATCGCCAACTGGCTCTATCATGGCGTGGTTTCGGAAGCGCAAGTCATGGAAACGCTTAAGCGCATGGCAGCTGTTGTGGACAAGCAGAATGAAGGCGATCCACTTTATCGTCCGATGGCCGCAAACTTCGACAAGTCGATTGCTTTTCAGGCCGCTTGCGATCTGGTTTTCAAGGGCCGCGAACAGCCGAATGGTTACACCGAGCCAGTCCTGCACCGCCGCCGGTTAGAACTGAAAGCGCAAGGCTAATCAGGAATTATTCGGACAGAAAGAAAGCGGCGGGAGAAATCCCGCCGTTTCTGTTTTCGAAATCGCTTGACTCCATTATAATAGATATTAATTCTAAGATAATGGAAAACATGAATGAGCATCTCGACAACGCCATTGGCGAAAATCTGCGCCGCCTGCGCCTTGCGCAAGGTATGACGCTGGATGCGCTTGGTGACGCGTCAGGTGTCAGCCGCGCCATGATCTCGCGGATCGAGCGTGGCGAAACCAGCCCGACCGCACAGCTTCTGGCGCGCATTTGTGCAGCGCTCGGCACATCGCTCTCAGCCTTCTTTGCCGATGCGGAAGCCCCAGCCTCTCCCTTGCTCACGCATGATCGCCAGCCAGTCTGGCGTGATCCGGATACGGGCTATATCCGGCGGTCTGTTTCACCACCGGCGACGGGATCGAATATCGACATGATCGAGGTCGAATTTCCCGCAGGCGCCAGAGTGATCTTCGCACCACAGGCGGCCAATGCAGGCATCACACAGCATTTGTGGCTCCTGAATGGGCAGATGGAAATCACCGTTGGAGCAACCGCCTATCAGCTCCATACCGGCGACTGTCTTTATATGCCGCTCGTTGAAGGCATCACCTTTCATAATCCCGGCACCTCGACCGCCCGTTATACAATCGTACTCGAACGCCGCAGCAGTCTCTGAAAGTACAATATGATTCGTGTCCTTAACTACGAAGACGTAGGCTCTGCCCTTCTCCCTCTGGCAGAAATCCTGACCGATTGCGTTAATGATGGCGCGTCAGTTGGCTTCATGGCGCCATGTGAATGGCAGGGCTTCATCCCCTACTGGAACCGCGTCTTTAATGAAGTAGAGCGAGGCGACACGGCCCTTCTGGTTGCCGAGCATTGCGGCGAAATCGTCGGTACGGTTCAGCTTGGTCTCACACAAATGCCCAATCAGCCGCATCGTGCCGATCTTAAAAAACTGCTGATCCATCGTAAGGCGCGCGGCCTTGGTCTTGCACGCAAGCTGATGGAAGCCGTTGAAGAAGAAGCACGTAACCGACGCAAGACACTTCTCTGCCTGGACACCGCAACCGGCAGTCCCGCGGAAGCAATTTACACCCATCTCGGCTGGGAGCGGGTGGGCGTTATCCCGAATTATGCGCTTTATCCTGACGGCAGCCCCTGCGCGACCACACTTTTCTATAAAGGCCTCTGAAATGACCCTCACCATTCGCTTTGCCAACGAAGCTGACCTCCCTGCTCTGCTTGCGATCTACAATGATGCAGTCGAGAACACGCTCGCCATCTGGAACGAAACGCTCGTCGATCTGGAAAACCGTCGCGAATGGCTCAAAGCCCGCAACCGTGACGGCTTTCCGGTTCTGGTGGCCGAACGTGAGGAACAGGTCGTCGGCTATGCGAGTTATGGCCCTTTCCGTCCGTTTGAAGGTTTCCGCCACTCATCGGAACTCTCTGTTTATGTGGCAAGCAATGCGCGCGGCGGCGGTATCGGACGCGCACTTCTGGCAGAGCTTGTGGAAGAAGCACGCGAGCGTAAAGTCCATGTGCTGGTCGCGGGTATTGAAGCAGGCAATGCCGCATCCATCGCATTGCACAAATCGCAGGGTTTTTCAGATTGCGGCACGCTGAAACAGGTCGGCCAGAAATTCGGACGCTGGCTTGATCTGACCTTCATGCAAAAGATACTCTAATCAGCACCGTGCAATAGAAAGCGCAGCGGGCCATTGCCCTGCTGCGCTTTTTTTGTTTATACAGACGTATTCGCAAGGACCCGGTGAAAGCCCGGGTGGCTCTTCTGGCCGCCTATCCGCCAGACAACGCAACAACATTCCCCATTTTTACAATCGGCCATGTTGAATCGGACGGCTCTCAACGTCCGTCTTCTATTTGCGGAAAATTCAATGACACGTCTTGCTGCCTACCGCCGCGAGTGGTTCTCCAATATTCGCGGCGATATTCTTTCCGGCATCGTCGTAGCACTTGCCCTTATCCCGGAAGCCATCGGCTTTTCGGTCATCGCTGGCGTCGACCCCAAGGTCGGTCTCTTCGCCTCTTTCGCCATTGCCTGTGTTTCGGCCTTCACCGGTGGACGTCCTGGCATGATCTCTGCTGCAACCGCTGCAACTGCTGTGGTGATGGTCTCGCTCGTCAAGGAACACGGTTTGCAATATCTCTTTGCAGCCACGATCCTGATGGGCATTCTGCAAATCTTTGCAGGCTTCCTAAAACTCGGGCGCCTGATGCGGTTTGTATCGCGCTCGGTCATCACAGGCTTCGTGAATGCGCTTGCTATCCTCATTTTCATGGCGCAGTTGCCTGAACTTATTCATGTTCCGGTTGAGACCTACTGGATGATCGCAGGCGGTCTCGCCATCATCTATCTCTTCCCTCGCTTAACCAAAGCCATCCCCTCGCCGCTGGTTGCCATCGCCGTGCTCACCACGCTTGCATGGACAAGCGGCATGGATTTGCGAACCGTTGGCGATCTCGGCGAGTTGCCATCAGCATTGCCGATCTTCGCGCTTCCACAAGTACCGCTGACGCTGGAAACGCTGCAGATCATCCTGCCATATTCGATCACGCTGGCAGCTGTCGGCCTGCTTGAATCGCTGATGACGGCCCAGATTGTCGATGACATGACGGATACCAACAGCAACAAAAACCAGGAATGTATTGGTCAGGGCACCAGCAATATCGCATCCGCCATGATTGGCGGCATGGGTGGTTGCGCCATGATCGGACAGTCGGTGATCAATGTGTCGTCCGGCGGTCGCGGCAGGCTTTCAACTTTTGTTGCTGGCTCTTTCCTGCTGTTTCTCATTCTCGTTCTCGACGATCTGGTGCGGATCATTCCGATGGCCGCACTGGTGGCCGTGATGATCATGGTATCGATTGGCACCTTCTCATGGCGCTCGATCCTCGATCTGCGCCGCAACCCGCCATCCTCCTCCATTGTCATGCTGGCAACCGTCATAACGGTGGTTTCAACGCATGATCTTGCCAAGGGTGTTCTGGTTGGCGTGCTGCTTTCCGGCGTGTTCTTCGCAGGAAAAGTCGCAAAGATGTTCCGCGTGAGCGAAACAACGAGCGAAGATGGAACCGAGCGCACCTATACCGTTCAGGGCCAGATCTTCTTTGCCTCGGCACAAAACTTCATTGCAGCTTTCGATTTTTCATCACCTGCAAAAAAGGTGACGATCGATGTCAGCCATGCCCATCTGTGGGACATCACCTCGGTCGGTGCGCTCGACAAGGTGGTGCTGAAATACCGTGCCAGCGGTACGGATGTTTCGGTGATCGGCTTTAATGAAGCAAGCAGCGATATGATCGACCGCTTCGCTGTCCACGATAAGGAAATCGGCGCCGCAAAACTGGCGGTACACTAGAGCATGTCTCCCAAAAGTGAGAAGCGGTTTTGGGACAAAGACATGCTTAAAAACAAAGAAAAAGGGCCGCTTTCGCGGCCCTTTTTTATCAGTTCGGCTGTGGAACGGCAGTCCCGGTCGAAAGCTCTGTCAGACCGATATCACCTTCTACCTGATCGCTGCGGGCCATCAGGTAGAGGCCGAGCACAGAGGTCAGAACCGCGATGAACACCAGATACCAGGCATGTGCCATCGGGTTAACCGCCAGAAGCGAGGTTACGATCACCGGCGTCAGTCCACCAAAGACCGCATAGGAAATATTGTAGGAAAACGAGAGGCCCGAGAAGCGAACGGGTGCCGGGAATGCGCGCACCATCACATAAGGGACCGCGCCAACCATGCCCACCGAAAGACCCATCACCGCATAAAGCGCGAACAGAACAGGCAGGGAAACCGCCGCATAGGTGTAGAACACGAAAGTTGCAACACCGAAGAAAATGCCTGCAACCGCAAAGAAGCGGCCACTGCCAATGCGATCAACAATCGCGCCTGCGCTCACCGTTCCGAACATCAGAAACAGCGTGCCGAAGCTTGTGGCGGCAAGCGACTGCAAAGGCGTGTAACCATAAAGCTTCTGCAGGAAGGTCGCAGTCATCAATGTGGTGACGACGATGCCAGCCGACAGAATCCATGTCAGCAGCACGGAAATGATAACGCCATGCATGTGGTTGCGAAGAACAGTGCCGAGCGGCAGCTTGTCCTTAAGAAGATGGCTGTTCTTCATCTCGGTGAAGATCGGCGTTTCAGCCAACCAGCGGCGCAGGTAAACGGCGAACAGGCCGAAAACACCACCGATGAAGAACGGAATGCGCCATGCGTAACCGGCGAGTTCTTCCGGCGTGAAAATCCAGTTGATGGCGGTCGCAATCAGCGAGCCGATCATGATGCCGAGCGTCAGGCCCGAGCACAGGAAACCACACGCCATGCCAACACGATTGGCGGGAACATGCTCCGCCACAAAGGTCCATGCACCGGGGACTTCACCACCGATGGCAGCGCCCTGCAACATGCGGAAGATGATCAGCAGGATCGGCGCGCCAACACCAAGCGTTGCATAGGTTGGCAGGCAAGCCATGGCCAATGTCGAGATCGACATCAGAAACACCGAGAAAGCGAAGACGCGCTTGCGGCCAAACTTGTCGCCAAAATGCGCCAGCACGATGCCGCCAATCGGGCGCACCAGATAGCCGGCTGCGAAAATGCCAAAAGTCTGGATCAGCACCAGCCAGTCCGGCATATCCGGCGGAAAAAACAGATGTCCGATAACGCTCGCGAAAAATACAAAGATGATGAAATCATAAAACTCCAGCGCGCCGCCCAATGCCGAAAGGCCAAGGGTGCGGAAATCCTGCCGGTTTAGCGGTCGGGGATTGATGCTTGTAGGGGAGTTTGTCGATGCCATCGATTCGTTCTCTTCTGATCGGGTATCCTGATATGAAGCCCTGTTTAAGGGCTTCGGTTTAATGCGCCAATTGTGCCTTCGCTGCAAGGCTTGACTTTAAGCCAACAAAACTTATTTTAGAACTATTCTAAACTATGGATTTGAGAAATGCTCAGCCGGTTCTTCAATAATGGTCGCCGCCCCTTTGATTCACTCTCCGAACAGGAGATTCTAGCGCTCGCAATTTCGTCCGAGGAAGACGATGCGCGCATCTATCTTGCTTATGCGGATGGGCTGCGCGACGAGTTCCCGCAATCGGCGAAAATCTTCGAGCAGATGGCCGCAGAAGAGCATGAACATCGCGATGCATTGATTGAGCGGCACCGCGCACGCTTTGGCGACCGCATCCCGCTTATTCGTCGCGAACATGTCAGCGGCTATTACGAACGCAAGCCGGACTGGCTGGTACGCCCGCTTGGCATCGACAAGGTGCGCGATGCAGCAGCGCAAATGGAAGAGCAGGCCTACCGCTTTTACATTGAGGCCGCAAAACGTGTGACAGATGCACAGACCCGCAAGCTTCTGGGCGACCTGGCACAGCAGGAAAAAAAGCACGAGGCCAAGGCTGAGTCGCTTGAGAACGAACTGACGCCGAATAATGTGCAGGACGACGAGCGTGCGGCCGAACGCAAACAATTCATCCTGACCTATGTGCAGCCGGGTCTCGCGGGATTGATGGACGGTTCCGTTTCCACCCTCGCACCAATCTTCGCGGCAGCTTTCGCCACTCAGGATACATGGCAGACGTTCCTCGTCGGCCTTTCAGCCTCGGTCGGTGCGGGTATTTCGATGGGTTTCACGGAAGCCGTGCATGATGATGGCAAGCTTTCAGGCCGTGGTTCACCGATCAAGCGCGGCATTTCCTGTGGCGTGATGACGACACTGGGCGGCCTTGGCCACACCCTGCCCTATCTCATCAAGGATTTCTGGACCGCAACGAGCATCGCTGCAATCCTGGTTTTCTTCGAGCTCTGGGCCATCGCCTTCATCCAGAACCGCTATATGGAAACGCCGTTCTTCCGCGCAGCCCTTCAGGTTGTCTTCGGCGGCGCGCTTGTTCTGGCAGCAGGCATATTGATTGGTAGCGCTTAAACCCGTACCTCGTCACGAGGCTGAGAAACCGGGCCTTCAAAGACATCAATCGCAATGCGGCCCTGCCGGGAAACGGTGACAAAACTGTTTGCCGGCACAGCCATCCAGTTGGCAGCCTCACCGTCAAGCGGCTCGGATACAACACAGATGCCGGATACACTGCCCAGCGTCGCCGTATAAAGCGTCGGCGCAAAGGCATCGGTAGCATAACGGATTGCATAAAGCTGATTGCCATCCGAAAAAGCAGCCGTCAGCCGCAAGAATGGTGGCACCCCGGCGCGCACGGCCTCTTCCACGATTGTCCCGACCATGCGCTTCATGGCTAGAACCGGATCACTTTCGAGACCAAATTCCAGCATCAACAGAAAGATCAGCTCAGAATCCGTTGCGCCATGCTTCTGAACATAAATCTCATCGCTCAGATGGCTTTCAAGCCTGCGGCGCAACCGGTCAAAATCCCCGATCTGCCCATTATGCATGAAGCTCCAGCGCCCCGAGACAAACGGATGACAGTTGGAACGACTTGTCAGCCCACCTGTTGAGGCGCGGACATGCGCAAGAAAAAGGCGCGACCGGATTTGCCGTGCAAGGCTGCGTAAATTCTGATCGGACCAGGCGGGCAAAATATCCCGATAAAGCCCCGGCTCGCTTCGGTTGCCATACCAGGCGACGCCGAAACCATCGCCATTGGTACGCGTTTTCGCTTCATGCGCGTCGTGGCTTTGCGCCACGAGCGAATGACATGGAGACGATATGATGTCTTCCAGATAGGTTTCAGGTCCGAGATAGGCGGCCCAACGACACATTTTCGATCCGGTGTTTACCGGCCCCGGTTATGAGTCCGCTCATAAAGCTGGCGAACGATTGTGCTCGCAGTCTTCTCGAACAAAAATGGCAAAATTGCATGAATGAGTGCGGCGAAGGCTGCACAAAAAAGCTTGAATGAAAAGCGACCAGCAAAGGCCATATGCTGAAAATAGGTTTCGTCAACTGACTCTGGATGTTCAGTAAAGAGGCGTGTGATGCGAGTGGTCATTGGAAATACTCCCGTCAATGAGCAATTCGTTCCCTTTTGTCCGGTGCTCTAAAGCGCCTTACTAGAAAATCATTCTAGCAAAAGCAGACGAGATGAAATCTCAATTTATCCTTGATAATTGACATTTTATGAGACAATCATCCCAATATGAAACTCACTTTAGACGAAATTGACCGCAAAATCTTGGATGAATTGCAGATTGACGGCACTCTGTCCGTTGATTCTCTCTCCGAGCGCGTGCATCTTTCCCGCAATGCCTGCTGGCGACGGGTCAAGCGCATGGAAGACGCGGGGATCATCAAGGCGCGTGTCGCTCTGATTGATGCCGAGATGGCTGGTTGCGGCCTATCCGTCTTCATTCTGGTTCGCACATCGAGCCACGACCCCGATTGGCTTGGCAAGTTTCGCAGCGCCATGGCACGCTTTCCGGAAATCGTCGGCGTCTACCGCATGACCGGCGATCTCGACTATGTGCTCAAAGCGCGCGTTTCCGACGTCAAAGCCTATGACCGCCTCTATCAGCGATTGATTGCCAGTGTACCCTTATCGGATGTATCAGCGTCTTTCGTCATGGAGGAGATCAAGGAAACGACAGCCGTGCCGCTCGATACGATTTGAGTGCTGCGCGACCGTCACGCAACAGCAAGGACATCCAAATGAGCCGGTTTCACAATAAGCGCATTCTGATCACAGGCGGAACGAGCGGCATGGGCCTGGCGGGTGCCCGCCGGATCATTGCTGAAGGCGGTCATGTTGTTCTGACCGGTATGAACAACGAACGAATTCACTCAGTCCGTCAGACGCTCGGTGAGAAGGCTGAAGTCATTCGCAATGACGCTGCCGATCCTGATGCAGCAAACAGTCTCGCTGAAGCGGTGAAAGCCATTGGTCCGCTTGATGGGCTTTGGCTGAATGCAGCCTTTGCTTCGCTGGGAGCGCCTGAAGACATCACGGCTGCGGATTTCGATGCCATGATGGCAACCAATGTTCGCGGGCCAATGCTCCAACTGGCCAGCCTTTCGCCATATCTCAATCAGGGCAGCTCGGTCGTCGTCACATCGTCCAGCTCAACCTATGAAGGCGCTGCAGCCACCAGTCTTTACGCTGCAACCAAAGGCGCGGTCATTGCCATGACACGCTCCTGGGCGTCCGCGCTCGCACCCCGTGGCATCAGGGCCAACGTCATCGTTCCCGGACCAATAGAAACGAATTTCCGGCATTTTCTGCCCGATGAGGCGCGAAGCGGATTTGAACGTTTTGTCGTCGATCAGGTGCCGCTCGGGCGTGCAGGTACGGCTGATGAAGCAGCAGCCGTGGCTCTTTTCCTGCTTTCTGATGACGCATCCTATGTTACCGGCAGTCAGTATGCTGTGGATGGCGGGCTCATTAAATACTGATCCATCAGCAAAAAGCATGATCCTGTGCCGCACTATCATTGCAAAACTGAAAATAGGCGGTACACCTTTCATGTGTTTTCACGTATGAGCGTCGCCAATTTAACTTCACGTAGGAAAGGCCCCCTCATGACAGCACCAACGCTCGGCATCATTCGCCTTGAACATGCGGAAGGCCTTGAACTCCCCGCTTACGAAACTTCCGGTTCGGCTGGCATGGATCTTCGAGCCGCCGTCGCCGAAGACCGCCAGATCGTACTTCTGCCGGGTCGCCGCACTCTGGTGCCAACCGGTCTCATCTTTGAAATCCCGGAAGGCTATGAAGTGCAGATCCGCCCTCGTTCGGGCTTGGCTTTCAAGAACGGCATCACCTGCCTCAACACGCCGGGCACAATCGATTCTGATTATCGTGGCGAAGTGAAGGTACTGCTCATCAACCTGAGTGACGACGATTTCCGCATCGAACGCGGTATGCGCATTGCACAGGCCGTCTTCGCGCCAGTCGTCCAGCCAAAGATCGAAGAGCGCTCACAGGTCAGCGAAACCGCACGCGGCGCTGGCGGCTTCGGTTCAACCGGCACAGCCTGATTAGGCAATCCAACCATTATGATAAAAAGCCGGAACCTCGTTCCGGCTTTTTTATATGCACTCTCTAAAGCGCCATTTTTAACAGTGCCCAAGCCTATGACCATTAGGCGCATGACAAATAATTAAGATGAATTCCTGAGTTGGTCGGCATAGATATCCGCAGAACACTATTTTTTATAATGAATTCTCAGGGGTTTCAGGGTGCTTAGATCCACCGATTCACAGGCCACGGGTCCAAAGACGACCGCATCAGGTAAACGCGCATCGCGTGGGCGTAACCGCTTGTGGGTCTGGCTGCCGATAGCGGCCATTGCCTTGGGCGCGGGCTGGTATTTCCTGAGTGGGCGGGAAGCCGGCAGCCAGAAAAGCACCTATCTGGCTGAAACCGTTGAACGCGGCAACATCGAAAACTCGATCACCGCAGTCGGCACGCTGAGCGCGCTGCGCAGCATCAATGTTGGCGCGCAGGTCTCGGGACAGCTGAAAAGCGTCAAAGTTGAGATCGGCGACGAGGTCAAGCAGGGCGATCTGATTGCCGAAATCGACCCGTCACCCTTTGAAAAGAAGGTCGAGATTGCCAGTGCACAGCTCGATAATCTCAAGGCACAGCTTCTGAGCAAGCAGGCGCAGCTGACATTGAAAAAGTCCAATGCCGCTCGCCAGCGCTCGCTGCTTGCGACCCGCAACGCATCGCAATCGACCATCGATCAGGCCGATGCCGATCTCGCCATGGCGGAAGCCGATGTGAAAGCCCTGAGCGCGCAAATCCGTCAACAGGAAGCACAGCTCGCCAGCGACAAGGTCGATCTCGGCTACACCAAGATCTACAGCCCGATGGTCGGCACTGTTGTCGATCAGAGCGCCAAGGAAGGCGAAACGCTCAACGCAGTGCAAAGCGCACCGACAGTTGTCACGGTCGCTGACCTCAAGGTAATGACCGTGGAAGCACAGGTTTCGGAAGCCGATATCAGCAAGTTAAAGCCCAATATGCCGGTCTACTTCACATTGCTCGGTCAACCAGACAAGCGCTTCACCGGCACTCTGCGTCAGATCAAACCTACCCCGCAGACCGACAACAACGTCGTTCTCTATTACGCGCTGTTCGACGTTCCGAACCCAACTGGCGAACTCATGATCAATATGAGCGCACAGGTCTATTTTGTTCTCGACCACGCAGACAATGTGCTGATTATTCCAACTGCCGCGCTGAACCAGAAACGCGAAGGTACCGGCAAGCCACAAACGACCGTTCAGGTCGTGGATAAGAGCGGCGCAACCGCAGAACGCGTTGTGGAAATTGGCGTTCGTAATCGCGTGCAGGCAGAGGTTAAAAGCGGCCTTGAAGAAGGCGACAAGGTGGTCGTCACATCCGCATCTGCGACGGCAGGCTCAACTCAGCGCGGCCGCAGACCGGGCGGCATGTTCTTCTGATGAGCAACGCCATGAATGACGCGCCCCTCATCAGATTGCAGGACATACGCAAAACCTATCACAATGGCGATTTAGCCGTTGAGGTGCTGCACGGGATAACGCTCGACATCAGGGCCGGTGAATTCGTCGCCATCAAGGGTGCGTCTGGCTCCGGCAAGTCAACACTGATGAACATTCTGGGCTGTCTGGACAGCCCCAGCGGCGGACAATATCTGCTCGATGGCGAAGACGTATCAACGCTTGATGCAGATGAGTTGGCAGCACTACGCCGCCGCACTTTCGGCTTCGTCTTCCAGAGCTACAATCTGATAGCAACATCGACCGCGCAGGAAAATGTCGAGGTTCCGGCTATCTATGCGGGTATGCCTGCTGCAGAACGCCACGAACGCGCAGCCGAGCTTCTGGGATCGCTGAAACTGGGTGACAGGCTGGACCATCGGCCCAATCAGCTTTCTGGTGGCCAGCAACAGCGCGTCTCGATTGCGCGCGCCTTGATGAATGGCGGACGCATCATTCTCGCCGATGAACCGACCGGCGCGCTCGATAGCCAGAGCGGTGAAGACGTCATGGCGCTTCTGCGTTCCATGCATGAGCAGGGTCATACGATCATCGTCATCACCCATGCGCGCGAAGTTGCGGAACGGGCTGACCGCCTGATTGAAATCCGCGATGGTCAAATCCTGTCCGACACCACGAAGCGTGAAATGCCGGATACTGATGCGCCTAAAACGCTGCAACAGATGACCCAAAGCGGCGCTGCTCATATCGCCGATATTTCTGAAGCGGTCAAAATGGCGATGCGTGCGCTGCGCGCCAATATTTTCCGCACGGTCCTGACACTGCTTGGCATTATCATCGGTGTTAGTTCGGTTGTCACCATGCTTGCAATCGGCACAGGGGCGCAGAACTCCATTTTGGATCGCATCAATGCGATGGGCACCGACCTTGTTCTCATTCGACCGTCGATGCCGGGCTTTCGGGGTTCTGGCTCCGTCGCAACACTTGTCCCGGCTGATGCCGATGCAATCCTGCAATTGCCAAATGTGAAGACAGCCGTCCCGGAAGTGACCGGCAGCGTAACCTTGCGGCGTGGCAATGTTGATTATCAATCGCAGGCCAATGGCACGGTTGCAGCTTTCTCTGAAGCCAAGTCGTGGAAAGTTACAACGGGTGACTTCATCACCGAACATGACATGGAAACCTATGCGCCGGTTGCCGTGCTTGGCTCGACTGTAGTCAAAACCCTGTTCCCTGATGGCTCGAACCCGATCGGCCAATATATCCTGATCCAGAAAATACCGTTTCAGGTGATCGGCACTCTGGAAACAAAAGGAGCAGGTTTCGGCGGTTCCGATCAGGATGACGTGGTTATCGTCCCGCTATCAACCGGCAATCTCCGGCTCTTTGGTCAGAAATATGTCCGCACCATCACGGTTCAGGTCAAAGATCCCGATCTGATCGACACGACGCAGGACCAAATTCAGGAGCTTCTTGACCAGCGTCATAAGCAACGCGACACGATGATAACCAACATGTCGTCCATTCGTGACGATGCGGCAGCCATGGGCAGTACGCTCACACTGTTTCTGGGATCGGTTGCAGCAATATCGCTGCTGGTCGGCGGCATTGGCGTGATGAATATCATGCTTGTAAGCGTAACTGAACGCACCCGCGAAATCGGTGTCCGCATGGCCACAGGCGCGCGCCGGCGCGACATTCTGCTCCAGTTCATTACCGAGGCTCTTACAGTCTCTGCGATTGGCGGTGCGTTTGGCGTAATACTGGGTGTTGGTGCAGCAACCCTCATATCGCTTGCAGGCGTATCGGTAGCCTTCAGCGCGGGTCCTGTATTGCTTGCATTTACCTGTGCGTTCGCGACAGGTCTGGTATTTGGCTTCCTGCCAGCCCGCAAGGCTTCACGGCTGTTACCGGCAGTGGCACTGTCGTCTGAATAAAAACAACTGCATCCGGAACGTAAAAAGCCGGTCTGGACACAGACCGGCTTTTTTATTGAGGGATTGCGTTGCTTACTTGAAAAGCAATGGCAGAGTAATCGGCATACGCGCTTTCGCCATTGCTGCGGGAGGTGCAGGAACCGGAGAGGCGCGACGCGCAGCTTCCAGTGCCATCTGATCCACAGTTGGATCACCCGATGACCCTGCAAGGCGTGCAGACAGCACATTGCCCGACGGATCGATGACGAAAGTAACCTGCACCAGCCCCTTGGAATTTCTGCTCGCCTTACGCTGCAAGAACCGTACATTACGCGCCATATGGGCTTGCAGCTTGGAGGTCCACTTGGCGGAACTCACCCCGGCTGAGGCATTATTCTCACCACGGCGATTGGCTGCAGCCCTGGCGCCGTTATCGGCATCCATACGCGGAGCGCTGGCCTGTCTGGTTTCCTTGGCTTTTTCAGCCTTTTTGGGCTTGGGTTTTTCAACCTTCTGCACCGGCTTAGGCTTTTCAGGCTTAGGCTTTTCAACTTTCTTTTCAGGCTTTGGTTCAGGCTTTTCAATCGGCAGCGGCACGGCCACTTCCGGCTTAGGCGCTTCAACCACATCCGGAACAACTTCTTCAGGTTCCTGAACAGGTTCTGGCTCAGGCTCAGGTTCCGGTTCTTTGATTTCTTCAGGTACCGGCTCAGGCTCGACCTGCTCTTCAGGCTCGGCAGCGGTTTCCTGCTGCGGTGCTTCTGATACCTGCTCTTCCATCGGCGCTTCGGGCTCGGGAGCAAGCTCAATCACCATCGCGGCGATCTGCGCGCCATCCGGCTGGTCTTCGTCCCTGGTCATATGCACGGCATAAGCACCAGCCGCATGAACGCTGAGCACGATAATGCCTGCACCAAGCCAACGCCCTGCATCATGCCAAAAGGAATGATGATGGCTATCAGCCGACGCCACATTCTTTATTGGGGGATGTTCGGGCGGAAGCCTGCTCATTTTACTGTGCTCCCTGCGTCGCTGGAGCTTGTGTAGCGGGCGCTTGCGTAGCGGGAGCCGAACCATCGGGCGTCGTCGCTCCGAGTGTTTCAAGGCCCACCAGCGCAATCTTGAGATAGCCTGCTGCACGCAACAGGTTCATCACACGCATCAACTCGCCATAGCCGACATTTTTGTCAGCGCGCAGGAAGACGCGTGCTTCCTTGTTCTTTTCGGATACGACGTCGAGTTTTGGTCCAAGACCTTCACGAACGACAGTGTCGTTGCCAACGCTGATGCTGAGATCTTCTTTGAGCGTCACATAAATCGGCTTGTCAGGGCGCGGCGCAGGTGTTGCGCTCGATGCAGGCAAGTCCACATTGATGTCAACCGTTGCCAGTGGTGCGGCAACCATGAAGATGATCAGCAGAACCAGCATGACGTCGATAAACGGCGTCACGTTGATTTCATGGTTCAGCTCCAGATCGTCGCCGCCGCCTTCGCGAATTTTGCCAGCCATATTGCTTACTCCGCAGCGTGTAGCTTGCCTTCAGACACACCAGCTGTTCTGAAGTCGAGATCACGGCTTACGAGGCGTTCAACGCCTGCCCCGGCATCAGCCAGCAGCGAGCGATAACCGGTGATGGCGCGGGCAAACACGTTATAGATCACAACAGCCGGGATAGCGGCAACGAGGCCAATAGCTGTTGCCAGCAGCGCCTCAGCGATACCAGGGGCAACAACCGCAAGGTTGGTGGTCTGTGCCTGGCTGATGCCGATGAACGAGTTCATGATGCCCCAAACAGTACCGAACAGACCGACGAAAGGCGCGACCGAGCCGATGGTTGCAAGAACGCCCGTACCTTTGGAAAGGCGGCGGCCAGCCTTGGCTTCAATTCGCGACAGACGCGAAGAAACACGTTCTTTAAGTCCTTCGCCACCGGCGCGAGCCAGAGCAGGACCGGAGAGGCGCACTTCGTCCTCCGCCGCACGCACGAGGATTGCAGCAGGTCCTTTCGCACCTTCAAGCGAGCGAACTGCGTCTGACAGCGTTGCAGAATGTCCGATGATCTTCAAAGCGCGCTTGGCACGGCTGCGTGCGCCAGCCAGTTCGAGCGACTTGGCAACCCAGACGGTCCAGGTTGCAAGCGATGCAAGAGCAAGGCCGATCATGACCGACTTGACCACCCAGTCAGCCGCCATGAACATGCCCCAAGGCGACAGATCGTGTGGCAGTACAAATGCAGGCGCTTCTGCTGCAGGCGCAATTGGCTGCGCTGCTTCAGGCGCTGGCTGCTGTGCGGTGGCTGGTTCAGTCGCAGGCGCCGGATTGGCGGCAGGAGTCTGCGATGCAGGTTCCTGGGCAGCTGGCGCCGGGGTTGCAGGCGCTGTTGGCGCAGGACTGGTCGCAGCCGGATTATTGGTTGCAGGTTCAGACGCGCTTTGCGCAAGTGCAGAACCCGCAAATGCCAGCAGCCCCACGCCCATCGCCGCAGCCGTGAAGCCTTTTCGCCAGAAACCAGTCATTTTGATCGCCTTTTGATTGTTCAGGTCCGAGCGCGCATAACAGATGGTCCATGCAGACCGTTGCGCCGCTTGTTGGGCCTTTTCTTACCTCTCATTAACATGATGATGCAAGTCATGTTTTGAATTTAGTGACAATTTCCCGCAGTCAGGAGCCCAAAATCTAGGTAGAGCACGTAAGAAATACCTATTGCATAAAAACTTCAAATCAGACGTGATATAGATAAGACGGACAGACCTGACATTTCTCGTGAATTGCGCGGGTTTGCGTGAGGCTTGTGGAGGACATGCCAATGATGCTCAAGGATATTCAGGTGCTCGAACATGCAGCACGCACAGCCATGGCAGGCAATGAAGATCCAATGCCTGTGCAGCAGCGCCTGCTCAAGCCAGCGCATTACGGTCTTGCAGTCATCACGATCCTCGGTGCTGCTTACCTGCTCTTCGCTTGATTAAAGCATTTCCAGCAAAAGTGCGAAGCGGTTTTGCGTCGGATAATGCTTAGAAACAAAAAGATAGAGCGGTTTCAATGATTCCTATTAAATGGAACCACTCTCAGTGAGCGCATCTGACGATATTTACCATGACTGATAGAAGGTCGTGCATTGAGTTGCTGTTGCGCCTCTTTGCATGCAACCATTGGGCCTGACCAACGTTATATTGGCTGAACAACAGATGTTGCAGACCAGTGATCGAACAGGAGGCCTGACATGGCGCGCGGAACAACCAATACGCGTAAGATCGAGGAAAAGATCGAAGAAGCACTGACCGATTCGACAACCGAAGACCTTCAGGCTCAGGTCGAACAGCTCAAAGAAGATATCGCAGCCATTGCTGCAACCCTGGCAAATCTCGGCACGCAGACGGTTCGCGACGCCAAGCGCACGGCAAAGGAAACCTATAAAAGCGCATATCATCAGAGCGAAGATGTTGTCGGCGACTTGAAGAACAAAGCGCAGGACGTCGAAGCACAGCTTACTGAAACCATCCGCGAACGCCCGATTGCATCGATAGCGACAGCACTTGGCGTCGGCTATCTTCTTGCGCTCCTCTCGCGCCGCTGATCCGCGCCATGCTGAAACTTCTCGCGCCAGTCGTGACATCCCTTGCCGGTGAAGAGCTGAAGCTCCTCACCGGACGCGCCAAGCGCGCCGCTATTTTCGGTGCGGCAATCGCTGTTTTCGGCCTTATCGCGGTGGTGTTTCTTTGTGTTGCTGCTTTTCTGGCGCTTGCAGAGAATTACGGTGGCCCGATTGCAGCGCTCATTCTGGCGGGCTTGTCGCTGATCCTCGCTCTGCTCATTCTCGCAGTTCTGAAAATTCAGGCTGCAGCTGAGGAGAAGAAGCGCAAACAACGCATCGAAGCAGATAAGTCGGCTTTGATGGCCACTGCAGCCATCGCAACTGTGCCTTCGATTTTGAAACGGCCGATTTTGGCAGTCGCATTACCACTTGCAGGTATTGCTTTGGTTAGTCTGCTTTCAGACAAAAAGAAGCGCAAATAATATCGGACGGCTATGGTCGATAATAGCCATAGCCGTCTTCTTCATTGCTAATCAATTTTACTTTGTTGCGTCGTCGGATTTCACATTTGCGAGGGATGCGAGCCGCACGATGACGCGCGTGCCTGAGCCGTTCTCAGCCAAAGCATAGACCGGCTTTTCGCCAAACTGCATACAGAGCTGCTCGACAACCAGCGTTCCGAGACCCGTCTGTTCCTTAACATCCGCCGTGCTGTTCTTCTGCCAGCCCACGCCGTTATCCTCTACGATCAGCGCAGGAGTTCCGGTATCGTCATCAAGCGTGAAGCTTACGGAAATCTCACCTTCGGAACGACCCTTGAAGGCGTGCTTGACGGCATTGGTTATAAGCTCTCCCAAAATGATGCCGATGGTGGTGACATCTCGCGCCTTCAGATCAAGCGGTGCAAAATCCGTATGGAAGCTGATCTTGCGGTCCTCGCCAATGGCATTGCGAATATCTTCGATAACAGTCTCGAGGAATTCATCGACACGGGTCGATTCCATATCTTCGCCAAGCCTTAGCCTGCGATGCGCCGTCGAAACGGTCTGAACTCGGTCGCGTGCAGCAGACAGCGCAGCGCGTGCTTCTTCACTCTGTGTCTGGCGCAATTGCAGCCCAAGCAGTGACGACACTGTTGCCAGCGAATTGCCGATGCGATGATTGGAATCCTGCAACAAAATCTCGACGCGCTTGCGCTCGTGTTCAGCGATGGCGCGTTCCTGTTCCAGTTCCATCGTCCGTTCTCTCACACGCTCTTCAAGAAGCTCCTTCTCCGAGCGCAACACAGTCTGCCCTTCAATGAGGGCGCGCGCTGTACGCTGAACGCGTGTGAAAAGCAAAAAGCCCAGCATGACAGCCGATATCAGCGCAACGATCGACGCAGCGGTCATCCAGTAGCGCATCCGATCAATATGCGCGTTGCGTTCAGCCAGTTCACGTTCTTCGATATCGATAAACTGGGAAACGGTATCGGAGAGCTGGTCCATGAGGATTTTGCCCTCATCACCCCTCACCTTGTTGATCGCCTCCTGCACCTTACCGGCCTTGGCAAGATTAATCGTTTCACGCACGTCATCATGCGCGCGCTCGACCAGCGCTTTTATCTTTCGAACACGAGCATCCTGTTGTGGATTGTCCTGCGTCAGCGCCGCAAGGTCGGACATGGTCTGATCGATGTTCACGATAGAGCGCTGATACAGTTCAAGATAGGTATCATCGAGCGTCAGAAGATAGCCGCGCCGGCTCATCTCGATGTTATAAGCAATTCTGGTCACGCGTCCGACTTGCTCACGCAGCTCGAAATTCTTCGATATATCAACGACCTGACTGTTAACGCCGGAAGAAAGAAACAGCGTTATCAATGCCGAAAGCAAAACCAGACTGAGCGACACGATAAGAGCAATCGGTCGCCATGACGGCTTAATAACACGGTTTGAAAAGGCTGCTGGCAAAGGTCGGTCCACGATAAATCTAATAGAGCATTTCCTGCTTTGATTGGATCATTGAAAATGCTCGATCCGTTTGTTTTTACGCGCATCTTGCTCCGAAAACCGCGCCGCACTTTTCGGAATGCGCTTTAAGCTTTGGCCTCGCGTTTCAGGCATCCCTATCCGGTCCGCACGTCAACGTTTTGAAGCTGCAAACCAGCGCCAGAGAGCGTGAACGTTCTCTGGCGCTGGTATAGTTAACAAATATTAGCAAAGCGAAATCTTCAAGTCGATAAAGCCTAGAGGCCGTTTTTAGTTCCAACATTTGCTCAGCGCATGAGCCGCAGGAGGCAAATGTTGAAGTCAGACGACGACTGTCAGGCAAAACTTCTCAAAGTTACGCGAGAGGAATCGGCATCCGGACCATAATCGCCATCGCCTTCAATCTTCAAAATCTCTTGCAGACGCGTACGGGCGCGGCTCACACGGCTCTTGATTGTGCCAACAGCACATCCGCAAATCTCTGCAGCTTCCTCATAGGCAAAACCCGATGCGCCAATCAGAATAATGGCTTCGCGCTGGTCATCCGGCAACTGTTCAAGAGCTGCCTTGAAATCCTGCAGATCAAGCGTGCCATATTGGGAAGGATGCACTGCAAGCTGTTCGCTGAAGATACCATCCGTATCTTGCACTTCGCGACCACGCTTACGCATCTGCGTGTAGAATTCATTGCGCAGAATTGTAAACAGCCAAGCCTTCATGTTGGTGCCCAACTCGAAAGAATCCTGCTTGGCCCAGGCTTTCATGATTGTGTCCTGAACGAGATCGTCGGCGCGGTCATGCTTACCGATCAACGATACTGCAAACGCGCGCAAGCTCGGCAAGGACGCGAGCAGTTCGCGCTTGAACTGCGCCAACTCCTCAGCCGACGGAACCAGTGTTCTGCTCACGCATACTCTCCTGTTCAACCTGATCGAGTTTTTCCAGCAAATCCAGAAAACGATCCGGAATGGTCTCGTCCTGTATCGAAGTATAAAGCGCTTTTAGTTTGAGACCCACTTCGCAGTTCGGACCCAAAATGTCCTTCCGGACGCGCCCGTTAAGCCGTAACCCAGCCCCGTTCGCATGAAGGTTTTTCTTTTCAGTCATCTCTAATTAAATCCAGGCATCAAGCCATGTTCCACTGTTACCAAGCCCCTGCTCGACAGCCTAAATGCACCCGATCTCAAAAAGTTCCCTAATTTATCGCATCTGCATGGAACTTTTTTAAATCCGTGGCGTTTTGAGTACCATAATGCCGCGCTCTATAACATTCTCCAGAAACTTTCGGGTTTCAGCGGTGTATGTAGAAAAACAAGAATTGCGGCAGTGAGGAGTCTCAGAATCATGACGTTATCGACGCGTATTGCACCGCACCTTCCCTATCTTCGCCGTTTTTCGCGCGCCCTCACCGGGTCGCAGGCTTCGGGTGATGCATATGTAGCAGCCACATTGGAAGCCCTGATCGCAGATATAAGCATTTTCCCGCAGGCCTCCGCAGACCGGATCGCGCTTTATCGACTTTTCTGCAATCTTTACAAAACGGCCTCTGTTCAAATTCCGGAACCTGCTTCCGAGTTTGCTTGGGAAAAACAGGCAGCGCGCAATCTCTCACATATTGCCCCCTTGCCGCGACAGGCATTTCTCCTCGTCGCAGTCGAAGGTTTCAACGATCGTGAAGCAGCCGAAATTCTCGAACTCGAAGATGGTGAGTTCGGGCGAATTCTTGCAGCAGCTTCCACCGAAATCTCGAAGCAGGTTGCAACCCGCATCATGATTATCGAAGACGAGCCGCTCATCGCGATGGATATCGAGCAGATGGTGGAAAGCCTCGGCCATGAGGTCGTGGGTATTGCACGCACCAAAGATGAAGCGCTTGAGCTTTATCGCAAAGAAAAGCCGCGCATGGTTCTCGCCGACATCCAGCTTGCCGACGGCAGTTCGGGTATCGATGCAGTCAACGAAATTTTGCAGGACGATACCGTTCCCGTGATCTTCATCACGGCCTTCCCCGAACGCCTCCTGACGGGAGAACGACCAGAGCCGACGTTCCTGGTGACGAAGCCATTTAACCCGGACATGGTCAAAGCGCTCATAAGCCAGGCTCTGTTCTTTGAGGAAGCTGCGCAGGTTGCTGCGTAAAGTTTCTGCACATATAGCGACCTTTGTGCTGTAGCCGGTAAGTTAGCCCCCCTGTAAAGATCCGCTCTTTTCAGGGGGATTGGCTTTAAAGCGCATAGCGAAAGACCTGAATTCGCTTTCTCATAGCTGCGCACGAGGCAAATAACCATCCGTTTGAAAAAGCGTGATTTTTTTGGGGGCGGGACCTGTAAATTGTCTATTTCGAGGAACCAAAAGCATAGATCGAACGTTTCTCTTTCAATCAGTGAAGAGGAGATTCAAAATGCTTTATTACGCTCTCGTTTTTCTCGTCGTAGCTCTGGTAGCAGGTGCTCTGGGCTTCGGTGGTATCGCCGGTGCTTCAGCAGGTATCGCTCAGATTCTGTTCTTCGTATTCCTTGCCCTGTTGGTCGTATCTCTGATCGCATCGGCCATCCGCAAGGCGTAATAGACAGAAATCTGCTTACAGGCGGGGGGCGCTATATCGCCTTCCATAAGTCCAAAGAACCATCGCGCCGTTGTATGGCCTCAAACAACGGCGCGATTATTGGTTTTCATAACAAATCAAAACCTTTGAGCACTATGACAGTCAGCATCCATCCTAACACAATGCCGAGTGTCGTTCATTTTTCCAGTACCAGCTTTTATAAATCACCAGTCAATTTTGATTCTAAAACGGGCGGCAGTTGAGGCATTCATGGCAGCATCACACCAATCCCTCAAAGACACAGAGCCCGATGCTTCACGTTTGCGCGCACTGCTGAGAGCTGTCCGTAACAGCAATGTTTGCGTTCTGTATCAGACGCCCGACCTTTTCTATGCCTGGGGTGAAAATATTCCCTCCTACTGGCAGGAAAAATGGAGAGTTGGCGGTCAGGATTGCGATTTCATTTTCTCAACCTCTATGTCCCGGCTCGATCACGCCAAACGCACAGCGTTGGAAAGTGGAACCGCACAGAATGTCGAGCTCGCCATCAACGACGGCGACAAGCTGCGCTGGATAGAATTTCACATCGACTGCGATCGTGATTCTGAAGGCAATGTGCTCGGTCTTGTTACGACCGCACTTGAGATCAGCGAAATGAAACGCCGTGAGCAGGTGTTGAAAACACTGCTCCGCGAAGTCAGTCACCGCTCCAAGAATCTGCTCGCCATCGTGCAAAGCATTGCGAGCCAGACTGCTCGCTTCACCGATTCTGTTGATGATTTCCTTCTCAAATTTCGCGGCCGCATACAGTCCCTCTCCTATTCACAGGACCTGGTGACGGATTCCAATTGGCACGGAGCGTTGTTTCTCGACCTCGTTCATTCGCAGATCGAGAAATATATCGACATCAATGATGACCGCCTGACTGTCGAAAGTGATAATCCCTATCTCTTCCCGGGCGCGGCTTTGCATGTCGGCTTGGCGCTGCATGAACTGATTATCAATGCGACCTCTTTTGGCGGCCTCTCTATCCCTTACGGTCGCGTGGTGATTTCTGCAAAAATCCACCGCTCCGAAAATGGCGATGAAGAACTCGTCATCCATTGGGAAGAAACCAATCCGGCCATGCCAGAGGTTTATAATCATGACCCGCGCTTTGGCAGTGCAGTCCTGCAACGGATCGTGCCAGCAGCAGTCGGCGGCAAGGCAGATTACCGCGTCGATGGCGCAGGTGCCGTCTATTCTCTGACAGTGCCAGCCGAACAGTTCGATTCCTGAGCTGCATATTTTAAACATCAATTATACCAAGGCGGCTCAAGATGCTGACGTATCACGCCTGGAACAAGTTCAGTTGCCACTTGAGCTTGAACAAAACTCCATGAGTCATACTCGTGGAGTTTTTGCATTAACGCGCATCCCGGAAAGGGTGAAACGCGCTCTACAGCATAATTCCTTAAACTTGAATCAGTTTAAGGAATTATGCTGTAAATTTAGAGTGTTAGAGAGACCTTTATGCGCCCGAGAGGGCGCATGGCGCTCTAAAGCTGGATAAAAGAGAAGCCGTTATGGTCCTCACCACAACGGCTTTTCTTTGAATATGCGGAACGCCAGCTGCATAAACGGGGGCGTCTGCGCGGCATTCTCGCTGCCCACTTCATACGGGGAGATTGAAGCGGGCGATGAAGACCACTTGCGGGGCGGGTTGTGGTCTTCATATGCAAAACGCCGATGAGCGATTTTAGTTCCGTTAGGATTTTATTTTTTTACAATAAAGTTCGAGACGGTGATGAACGATCTCATAACCGAGCGTGCGGGCGATTTCTTCCTGCAGTTTTTCGATCTTGTCAGAGCGAAATTCGACGACCTCGCCACTGTCCATATCGATGATATGGTCATGATGGGCGCCGCTCGCCTGTTCAAAGCGCGACGGCCCGCCAGCAAAAGCATGACGATGAATTGCGCCGCGCTCTTCCAGCAGCTTCATTGTCCGATAGACAGTCGAAAGCGAAATGCTGGTATCAATCTCGACCGCGCGCCGAAAAATCTCAAGCGCATCCGGATGGTCTTCCGTTTCGGTCAAAATATTGAGAATGATGCGGCGTGGCCGTGTAATTCGGACCCCAGCCTGCCGTAGCTCATACTCATAATCGGGTTTTTTGTGCGATTCACTCATAGCGCGATTATGCACCTCCCGAGCGCCAGTTGCAAATTTTCGCAACTGGCATTGGAACATCTCCCCAGACCATTTATCGATCACGCCTGCTGAGGAACCCTTTTCATCGTGTAATCACAGATAGACGAGGGGCGAAAGGCTCAGAACCAGCCCTAGGAAAGCAACAGAGCTGCGCCAGTAAAACAGGCCCCAAAGACCAAAAAGGATCCCTACCGGCGCCGTATAAACACAGAAAATGACGAGGTAGCCGTCGCTACCCACGCCGAAGAAGACGATGTAATAGAAAATGAATGCCGTCACGGCCCCAAAAATCAGGGATATGATCGCCGAGAAGCACCAATTCCGCTTTCTGACAGATTTCGATTGGTTCATGCCCGGCCAGTTCCTCGATTAAGTTCCTGAGCAGAACAAAATATAACGGCACGCCGGCAACATCAGCGGCTAAGGGGCACCCATCCGGAAATACGTGCCAGCCGCAGTGCCAAAGCCACCTGATGTTGTCTCATCGCAGAACGGTGTCGGAACATTGAGCGTAGCCCCGTCGAGACGCAACACCAGAGGGCCACCATCACCTTTGAATTCAGCCTCACTGGCTGATTTCTGCTCAAGCGCACCACTGAAGCTGCATACCCAGGTGCCGTTTGCCTGATCGGCAACATCAAGGCTCACGGTGAGCTTTCCGGATTGGTCCTTCTCGACATTAATGACGCCCCAGGCATTGCTCCATTTGCCTTCAAGCGAAGTGTTGTCGACAACCGACACCCAGTTCAGGAACTCCGCGCGCATCTCTGTCCGGTCATGCAAGCCGGTCAGTCTGTTGTCCAGATTGGACAGATTGCTTTCAAATGCTTCAGACCGGGTCTTGATAAAGGCGGCCTGATCGTTGCGAAGCGCCGTCTTCAAGGCCGGGCTGGATCTTTCAAGCAGTGCAGAATAGGCCAGCGACATCGCGCGATCCGCTTCGGCAATATCCGGCTTGGAGCAAATTGCTTTTTCCGTTGCGCTCGAAGCTTTACCACAGTCGAACCCGGCCTGAGCCAGTGCCGGAACCTGCAAGGGTGCGTAAATTCCCAAAGCGGCGCTTAAGATAAAGGCGTATTTCGTAAGACGCATTTTTTCACTCTCAGTATTCTAGCGGTTCGACTTGTGTCGACCTGTCTTTAATCGGGAGTAGATTTGTCGCAAACATTATCAGTTACTTATTTCATTAAGCGACGTTGAGATGGAATGCTAGAGACATCAGGCATCTCAAAAAGTGCGCGTGCATGTTTGCCACAAATTGACGTCATATCAATTTGCAATTCAGCAGGTTTGATTGAAACTGTCTGGATGATTGGTACGCCCAAGGGGAATCGAACCCCTGTTTGCGCCGTGAGAGGGCGCCGTCCTAACCGCTAGACGATGGGCGCGGAGCAAAAGCTACTGCCGATATAAGCCTGAAAAGGCCCGAGTGCAATCAAGAGCACAATAATATGCTAAAATTGAAAAAGGCGGCATCGCTGCCGCCCTCAAACTCATCGATTACTCGACATTGCCGAGTTTAATACGGCCAACGATGCGAGATTCGCGATAGTCGTAAACGATAATTTCCGTGCCGCCATCCGGCAGCAATGTTTCCAGCGAAAGCTGCTGACCAGAAAGGCTCTGCGACAACAAGCGTGTGCCCGGTGCAAGTTCGATCTGCGATTCGATCAACTTGACTGGTTCCGGCTGAGGGGGTGCAATTGCAGCCTGTCCTGGAATGTCGGAACGGGCAGCTTCGGTCTCTGTTGCGTCCGGAGCACGATTGATCTTGTAGACAACTGCGACAAGCACAGCCATAAGACCAATCAACATAACACCGATGGAAACCGCAAGCAGACGGATCATCTTGCGACGGACTTTCTCCATCGCTGGATCAAGCGGGGGTTCCGGCTGTTGCTCTTCCGGATAATAGCCCTGCTGATAGTCCTGATATCCGGAATCCTGCTGATTCTGATATCGGGGATAGTGTGGATCCTGCATTAAATGACTCCGGTTCATGCACCCGCGTGGGCGCGTGATAACGAAGGGAAGAGACAATTGAAAGAACTAATTGCCGACCTCGATGCTGCAGGCAAAAGATTAGACCAGTGGCTGGCCGCAGCATTGGGGCCGGAACTCTCCCGCAGTCGCGTCCAGTCCCTGATTGCTGATGGCCATGTGACCATCGATGATGTCCCTGCCAGTGGTGCAAAGCAAAAGCTGCGCGAAGGTATGAAGATTACCGTCGTGCTGCCAGAGCCTGAACCTGCCGACCCGCAAGGCGAAAACATCCCGCTGGATATTCTCTATGAGGACGATGATCTCATCGTCATCAACAAGCCCGCAGGCCTGGTTGTCCATCCGGGCAACGGCAACTGGACGGGAACGCTCGTCAATGCCCTCATATATCATTGTGGCGATAGCTTGTCCGGCATCGGAGGAATCCGCCGTCCGGGCATCGTTCACCGTCTCGACAAGGATACCAGCGGCGTCATGGTCGTTGCCAAGAACGACCATTCCCATCGGCATTTAAGCGAGCAGTTTGCAGATCATGGCCGTACCGGCGATCTGGAACGCGCCTATCTCGCGCTTGTCTGGGGCATGACCGAGCGTCCGCAGGGCAATATCGACGCCCATCTTGGCCGCTCGCATCGCGACCGCACCAAACAGGCAGTCGTCAACGAAGAACGTGAAGATGCGCGCCATGCCATCACACACTATTCGACGATTGAAAAATTCGCCCCGCGCGAAGATGCGACAGCCTTGGCCTCGCTCGTCGAATGCCGCCTTGAGACCGGACGCACCCACCAGATCCGAGTCCACATGGCTCATATCGGCCATCCGCTCGTCGGCGACATGGATTATGGCAGCGCATACAAGACCAAGGCAAACAAGCTGCCTGAGCCCTTGAAAAACGCGGTGCAGGGTTTCCATCGTCAGGCGCTACATGCCTTTTTGCTGGCATTCACCCATCCGACAACGGAAGAAATCATGCGTTTTGAAGCGGATGTACCCGAAGATATGGAGCAGCTTCTGGAAAATTTCCGCCAGCACTCTATATAATACTGATAAATCTAGCAGTTTCACACTGCATGAAACGACCTGTAAAAATTGCATTTTCAGGGCGGAAACACGGTATCTTAAAAGGTTGCAGCCCATTTGGTGCAGCCCTTTAAGCTTGGGCAACTGTTCACATTCTAGTGACACATTGTTTCATGGGGTTAAGGATCGTGTTTTCGCCAAAATCATACCTATATATGTAAGCTCACGATGGAAGTGCAGGAGGCAGCCAGCGTGACAGGTTCGCCAAAAGGGAGCCTGAAATTATAAAGGAGGGTGCTCTATGGCCCAGGTTAATCTCCCAAGCATCACATCCGGTGACGGTGGCCTAACCCGTTATCTGGAAGAAATTCGCCGCTTTCCAATGCTTCAGCCGCAGGAAGAATACATGCTGGCGAAGCGCTATCACGAGCACACTGATCCGAAAGCCGCACACAAGCTGGTGACCAGCCATCTTCGCCTCGTCGCGAAGATTGCAATGGGCTATCGCGGTTATGGCTTGCCAATTGGCGAAGTCATCTCCGAAGGCAATGTCGGTCTCATGCAGGCAGTCAAGCGCTTCGAGCCGGAACGCGGCTTCCGCCTGGCCACATATGCGATGTGGTGGATCAAGGCTTCGATCCAGGAATATATCCTGCGTTCGTGGAGCCTTGTGAAGATGGGTACGACTGCCAACCAGAAGCGCCTGTTCTTCAATCTGCGCAAGATGAAGAGCAAGATTCAGGCGCTGGACGATGGCGATCTCAACCCGGATCAGGTCAAGCAGATTGCGACCAAGCTGAAGGTTAGCGAAGACGAAGTGGTGTCCATGAACCGCCGTCTGTCGGGTGACGCTTCGCTCAATGCGCCACTGCGCGCAAGCGAAGGTGAATCGGGCGAATGGCAGGATTGGCTCGTTGACGATAGCAGCAGCCAGGAACAGGTTCTGATCGAGCAGGACGAACTGGAAAGCCGCCGCTCGCTGCTTGAACAGGCCATGGACACGCTCAACGAACGTGAACGTCGCATCTTTGAAGCCCGCCGCCTTTCGGAAGACCCAATGACGCTGGAAGATCTTTCCGGCGAGTTTGGCATCAGCCGTGAACGCGTGCGCCAGATCGAAGTGCGTGCCTTTGAAAAAGTACAGGCTGCCGTCAAGGCTGCAGCTTTCAAACAGCAGAAGGCGTTGAACCATGTCGAGGAAGCTCACGCCTGAAACTGATAATTTTCAGACCTTCTACTGCCGCAAAGTGGGAAACCGTTTTGCGGCAGTTTGCTTTTGAAATGTATCAAGAAAAACAAAGTCTGATTTTCATACAGGATCGGGTTTCGAACCGCCTAAGCATCATTCGATGCAACCTGTCATCCAACCGATAAAAAACCGTCAAATAACTGTAATGGAATGGCTTTAGGCAACGTGACGTGTTTCACCGAAGCCTGAAGGTCTCCCAATGAAAAAGCTCCTGCTTGCTGCAACGCTCGCTCTTACTGCTGCCACTGCTGTATCTGCGTCTGAATATGTCTCTTATCTGGACTATCCTCAGAAAGAGCAGGACGGAAAAGAATTCTTCACTGCCATTGAAATCCCACAGGGCAGCTTCACCAAATACGAAATCAACGACAAGACCGGCCACATCATTGTGGATCGCTATCAGTCGATGCCAGTCGTCTATCCGGCCAATTACGGCTCGATCACCAGCACGCTTGCAGGCGACGGCGATCCTCTCGACGCGCTCGTCTACACCCGCGAACCAATCGTTCCAGGCGCAATCATCAAGGTTCGCCCAATCGGCGTTCTTAAAATGATCGATGGCGGCGAGACCGACGATAAGATCGTCGCTGTCCCTACCTCGAAGATCGACCCGACCTACGACAACATCAAGGAAATTGCCGATTTGCCAAAGATCGAGCAGCAGCGCCTTGAAGCTTTCTTCCGCGTTTACAAGCAGCTGCCTGAAGGCCGCAAGTCCGTTGAACTCGGCGGCTTCGATACTGCTGAAACCGCAGCAAACGAAGTAGCCAAGGCGATCAAGGCTTTCTCTGAAAAGAAATAATCAAGCGTATATCGCTGAAACGAAAAGGCCGCTCAAAGCGGCCTTTTTTATTTCGTCTCGTTTAGCTTGCGCCCAGAACGTCGTTGAAGACTTTCTCGCCCGGAACACCTTTTTCAAGGCTGATCAGTGCGCGACGGCCATTGCGATAGGAAATCGGAATATCGATCCACTGCAAACGACGCATCAGCGAAAGATTGGTGTCCTGTGCAGTCTTTGCGTCATTAAGCCAGATAATGAAGAAATTATCCGCAATCTTGGAAGGAACTGCAATCAGCGGATTGCCAGCTGCCTGTTCCGTATCTTTGAACGTTATACGCTGCACATTATCGACGACACCGCCGGCAAAATTATCTGGAACGGTGAAGACCATTTCGATCAGATGGCTCGCTGGAATCGACTGATCCGTATTTTTGCGGACCGTCATTTTCAGCTCAACCTTGCTGTCAGGCATGGTCACGCTGGCGCGAATAGCTGGGGCTGCAGGTTCACCCTCACTCGGGCTTTCCTGAATTTCCGACCAGACGACATTGCCGCGTTCAACAGAACCTGATTCCGTGCCGCCACGTTCTTCATAAAGCAGCGCCTGCTGGCCAACGGCCACGGCCTGCTGAGGCTGCTGCTGATTCTGGGTATTGGTTTGTTCGGCACCAGGCGTTGAAGCCGCTGTTGATTTGCCTTCACCCAAACCGTTCTGACCGCCTGATGGGCCGTCATCGACTTCGCTGCCATCCGGCATCAGACGCTGCGTCATCTTCTGTTCTTCAGGCGTTGACGGCTGCTGACCGGTTTGTGTCTCGCCCGTCTGCGGCTGTTCGGAGCCTGCAGTCTGTCCCGCCGGAGGCGTTTGCCCGTCCGGCTGTTGCGCTGTACCGCTATCGCCGCTTGCCGGTGCGTCGCTGCGACCAAGGCTTGATGCCAGCTCCTGAAGCTTGTCCTTGTTTGCCCAAACGCCATAGCCTGCGCCACCAAGAGCGAGTACAGCAATAAGACCGATGATTAGCCCCTTGTAGGAACGCTTTTCCTTCGGGCTGCTGCGTTCGGTATATTCACCGCGACGTGCAAAGGACTTTTCGTCTGCGCGATTCTGGTCGCGTTCCACTCCCCAGTCATCGCGACGACCGGGCTGAACCTGCGATGCTTCATCTTCTTTGTCATGGTCATCATCCGAGTAGCGGGGCTCGGTTGCGATCTGCGGTTCGCGATCTGCATAAGAAGATGTGTTTGCCGCACGCGTTGATTCGTGCAGAAAATCTTCCAACGGATCGGTCTGGGGTTCTTCAAAAGCCGGTTGGGAAGCTGGAGGCGCATAAAAGGCTTCAACTTCTTCAATAGCGTCTTCGAGGATTTTGCGCTGGCGAACAGCGACAACTTGCGAGGCATTCGCCGTCACAAGCTTCTGTTCAATCGTCGCGCGTGCCTTTGCATAGACACGCTGCCGCAGTTCAGGCGATTTGTCTGCCTGCGCATCGATTGTCTTTTTCAGAACCGCTACAAAATCCGCCATGCCGTTTTACCCAGTTTCCGCGAGTTCGAAATGCAGTAAATGTCTCAATAATCACAATAATCGATGGAAAGCAAAGGTTGCGGCAACGATTAAGTGAACGCTTTCAAAATGATCGCGAAAAAACCTTAAAAAAATACCCGGTCCGCCATGATGACAAACCGGGTGTTTTATTTTTGCAGAACCGAAGTTCAGATCAATCAATCCTGAAATGGATCGGTAACGAGGATCGTGTCTTCGCGTTCAGGGCTCGTCGAAAGCATTGCAACCGGCGCGCCGATCAGCTCTTCGATGTGGCGGACATATTTGACAGCCTGCGCTGGAAGATCGTTCCACGAACGTGCACCAGCTGTCGTTTCCGACCAGCCCGGCAGCGTTTCATAGATCGGCTTCACGCGGGCCTGGGCACCCATCGAGGATGGCAGATAGTCGATGCGCTTGCCATCAAGCTCATAGGCCACGCAGATCTTGATTTCTTCAAGACCGTCGAGAACATCAAGCTTGGTCAGTGCAATACCGGTGATGCCCGAAGTGCGAACCGTCTGACGAACGATAACGGCATCGAACCAGCCGCAACGACGCTTACGACCCGTCACCACGCCAAATTCATGGCCCTTGGTGCCGAGGAATTCACCGATTTCATCGTTGAGTTCGGTCGGGAACGGACCTTCACCAACGCGAGTGGTGTAAGCCTTGGTAATGCCGAGAACATAACCGATTGCTGTCGGACCAAGACCCGAACCGGCAGCTGCCTGACCGGCAACAGTGTTGGACGAGGTAACGAACGGATAGGTGCCGTGGTCGTTATCAAGAAGCGCGCCCTGCGCACCTTCGAAAAGGATGCGGTCGCCAGCCTTGCGGCGTTCGTCGAGAACGCGCCAGACCTGATCGATATAAGGGAGAATCTTGTCTGCAACCGAGGTCAGCTCTTCAAGAATGGTCGCAACCGCGATTTCCTCAAGGCCCATGCCGCGACGCAGCAGATTGTGGTGAGCAAGCAGACGCTCAACCTTTGGCTCTAAGGTGTCCGGCTCGGTCAGATCGATGACGCGGATCGCACGACGGCCAACCTTGTCTTCATATGCAGGGCCGATACCGCGCTTGGTGGTGCCGATCTTGAGGCCTTCGGTAGCGCCTTCACGCATCGCATCCAGTTCGCGATGAACGGACAGAATAAGCGGTGCGTTTTCTGCAATACGCAGAACTTCAGGGGTGATTTCGATGCCCTGGCCGCGCAGCTTTTCGACTTCCATGACGAAATGGTGCGGGTCGACCACAACACCATTGCCGATCACGCTCAATTTGCCGCGTACAAGGCCGGATGGCAGAAGCGAAAGCTTGTAGCTGACGCCATCGATGACAAGCGTATGACCCGCGTTATGACCGCCCTGATAGCGCACGATCACATCGGCGCGCTCGGACAACCAGTCCACGATCTTTCCCTTGCCTTCGTCGCCCCATTGCGACCCGACGACAACTACATTCGCCATTGAGAAAACTCCTCGGTACGGCATCTCAGCCGTAAATATAACCCAAGGATCGCAAGCAAACCCCGTCAATGAAACGCGGGGTGCTGATCCCTCGTCTCTATACAGACTCAATCACGCTTGCGCGACTCTTTCATGCAGAAAATGCGAATATTTTCACGAAAACGTGGGAAAACGGCTCGCAAAACGTGGAAAACCGTGGCTAAGCGGTGTCAAGAATAGGGCTATTTCGCGGCAAAACGCCTCTTAGCCAGCGCGGACCATATAGAGCGCCTCGTCCGAATAGCCTTTCAGCTTTTCTTCGAGCGCGGTCACATCACGGGTAACAAAGCCCTTTTTCTCCCAGAATCCCTGAGAACCATTAACGGCAACAAGAGCCATGGTGACGAAACCATCCCGCTCTGCCTGAGCGGCCATCAGTTCGACCACACGCGATGCCTGCCCGCCTGAGCGGACCACCGGTAGAAGTGCGATGTCGTGAATATAATAGGTGCTCGTTTCCTTCGGCAGCTCACCGAGAATCGAATTCAACGCAGGCACCGAATCGAGTTGCCATGGATGGCTGATGCCGTAACCGAGAATTTCGCTGCCATTGGCCAGTACAAAACAACCGGCCGGATAGACTTTGAAGCGGTCCCGGAAGACCGCCTCATCCTCGAAGAAGTCGGGGTGAACGACATTGGCCACGGCTGTTACGCGCGCTATGTCCTGCGCTTGCATTCGCCGCCATTCTGCCTGTTCAATCCCGTCTGTCATGTCGCTCAAGCTTCCTCGATGTTAAATTCCAAAGGTCTTGCCGCCTTGATTGCCTCTTGAGCAATGAGTTCGTCAAGTGCTGCTTGTGGAATCCTGTCATCGACATAGAGCATCGCAATGGCATCACCGCCCGGATGATTACGTCCGAGAGCGAAGTTTGCGATATTGATATTGTGCTTACCGCAGATCGTCCCGAGCAGACCGATCATGCCTGGAATGTCGACATTGGTGACATAAAGCATGTGCGGACCGACTTCCGCATCAAGGTTGATTCCCTTGATCTGGATGAAACGGGCCTTGCCGTCCGAGAAACACGTTCCTGCAATCGAGCGTTCACGTTCAGTGGTCTTCACGGTCAGCTTGATATAGCCGTCAAAGATACCCGACTTGTCGCGCTTGATCTCGGAAACGATGATTCCACGTTCCTTGACCATGATCGGTGCGGAAACCATGTTCACGTCAGCAACCTGCGGACGGATCAGACCGGCAAGTGCGGCACTAACCAGAGCGCGGGTGTTCATACCAGCTGTTGAGCCGTCAAAAAGCACTTCGACTTCCTGAATTGGCTCGTCCGTCACCTGACCGACAAAGGCACCCAGAACTTCTGCGAGCTTGACGAATGGCTTGAGACGCGGCGCTTCCTCTGCAGTGATCGACGGCATGTTGATCGCGTTGGAAACAGCACCCTTGACCAGATAATCCGACATTTGCTCGGCCACCTGGATCGCCACATTTTCCTGCGCTTCGGAAGTCGAAGCACCAAGATGCGGTGTGCAGACCACGTTGGGCAGATTGAACAATTCGTTGTCTGTTGCGGGCTCAGTCTCGAAAACATCGATACCAGCACCGGCAACATGGCCGGATTTCAGTGCTGCAACCAGATCCTTTTCAACGATCAGACCGCCGCGTGCACAGTTGATAATGCGGACACCCGGCTTGGTCTTAGCCAGTGCATCGGCATTGATGATGCCGCGTGTCTTGTCGGTCAGTGGCGTGTGCAGTGTGATGAAATCGGCGCGCGCCAGAAGTTCATCAAGCTCCAGCTTTTCGACGCCAAGTTCCTGCGCCCGCGCTTCCGATAGAAACGGATCAAACGCAACAACATGCATCTTGAGGCCGATACCGCGCGCTGCAACCACAGCACCAATATTGCCGCAGCCGACCACACCAAGCGTCTTGCCTGTGATTTCCACGCCCATGAAGCGGTTCTTTTCCCACTTGCCAGCGCGCGTGGAAACGTCAGCTTCGGGAAGCTGACGCGCAACTGCAAACATTAGTGCAATTGCATGTTCTGCAGTGGTGATCGAATTGCCGAAAGGCGTATTCATCACAATGATACCACGGCGCGATGCTGCCGGAATATCGACATTGTCCACGCCAATCCCGGCGCGACCAATGACCTTGAGCTTCGTTGCTGCTGCGATCAGCTTTTCCGTTGCCTTGGTGGCAGAGCGGATAGCAAGACCATCATATTGGCCGATGACTTCGAGCAGTTTTTCTTTGTCCTTGCCAAGATCTGGCAGGTAATCAACTTCAACGCCGCGGTCTTTGAAAATCTGAACGGCGGTCGGCGACAATTTATCGGATACGAGTACGCGAGGTGCCATAAGGGCCTCCTTCGAATTGTACGATAATGAAAGGCAAGCAGGCTATGACCGTCCCAACTCCGGCCACAGCACTGTCATCGCTTGCGATTATGCAGCGGCTTTCAGGGCAGCTTTCTGTGCAGCAAAGGCCCAGTCGAGCCATGCAGTCAGGGCTTCAAGATCAGAAGCTTCAACCGTAGCACCCGCCCAGATACGCAAACCGGAAGGCGCATCGCGATACGCACCGATGTCGAAGGCAACGCCTTCTTTTTCGAGCGCCGAGACGATGCCCTTGGCAAAAGCTGCCTGTGCATCAGCCGAAAGCGCCGTCACTTCCGGATCAACAATCGTCACGCAAACAGATGTGTTGGAGCGCGTTTCAGGCTTCTGAGCCAGATTAGCGATCCATGGCGTCCGCTCGATGAAAGCATCAAGCACAGCAAAATTTGCATCCGCACGTCCGACAAGACCGTCGAGACCGCCGACAGAACGCGCCCAGCTCAGTGCATCAAGATAATCTTCAACGCAGAGCATCGAAGGGGTGTTGATGGTTTCGCCGACAAAGATGCCTTCGATCAGCTTGCCGCCAGAAGTCAGGCGGAAAATCTTTGGCAGCGGCCATGCTGGCTTATAGCTTTCCAGACGCGCAACAGCGCGTGGGGAAAGAATGAGAATGCCGTGTGCGCCCTCGCCGCCAAGCACTTTCTGCCATGAGAAAGTGACAACATCGAGCTTTGCAAAATCAAGACGCTGCGCGAAAGCAGCCGAGGTCGCATCGCAAATGGTCAGGCCTTCACGATTTGCAGGAATGAAATCGGCATTGGGTACGCGAACGCCGGATGTGGTGCCGTTCCAGGTGAAAACGACGTCACGGTCGAAATCAACTTCAGCAAAATCAACCAGTTCGCCATAGGGCGCAACAAAGCTGCGGGTATCTTCCAGCTTGAGCTGCTTGATCACGTCTGTGACCCAGCCGGAGCCGAAGCTTTCCCACGCGACCATATCAACGCCGCGCTCACCGAGCAGTGACCACAAGGCCATTTCCACCGCACCCGTGTCGGATGCAGGCACGATGCCAATGCGGTAATCAGCCGGAACGCCGAGAATTTCGCGGGTAAGGTCGATGGCTTCTTTCAGCTTGGTCTTGCCGATTTTCGCACGGTGCGAACGGCCAAGCGGCGCATCGGCAAGCGCTTGAAGCGACCAGCCGGGGCGTTTAGCACAGGGACCTGAAGAAAAATTAGGGTTAGCCGGGCGAACTGCCGGCTTCGCAATCGTCGTCATTTTGTTTCCTATCCTCTCAGATAGCACGCGCCTCGTTGGGGAGGCGTGGCCCGCTGATGAAAATATCGGAAAGCAAAAATTTCACAAGGCGGCGCGAAAGATTATTTGTCGCAGCAAAAAGGCCCGGAAATCCGGGCCTTTGAATTCAATGATCTGCGTTTTCAGCCGCCAAACATGTAACGAAGACCCACACGGACATCGTGGATGTTCATGCCCTTGTCGTAGCCGTCGCCAACGCCATAGTTTCCGTTGAACATCTTGCCGCCGTTGATATGGCGGAAACGATAACCAGCATCAAGCTTGAGATTGTGTGTCAGATCAACTGACGCACCAGCCATAAGCGCGTAGGTGAAGCGCCAGTCAGCATCACCTTCGAGAACACCACCATTGGTGGTGTCGACGAGGTCGTTCCACTTGACGCGAGTGCCACCGATACCGGCGCCAACGTAAGGCGTAACGCCGCCGAAATTGCCGAGATCGACATAGGCGTTAGCCAGAAGCGACAAAGCAGACATCTTGCTTTCATCGCGATCGCTCGTGAATTTAGCGCGCGTCATATAGTCGAGCGTCAGGTCGGTGCGGAAATAATCAGTGACCTGATAACCAACACCACCGCCCAGCAAGAATGAGCCCTTCAGCTTGCCGCCATGAATTTCGGGGTCGCCTTCACCACAGGTGTTGCAACCACCGCCACCCGGCAAGCTGTAGGTTGCGCCACGGAATTTCGCTGCAGAATAACCGATATCGCCTCGCAAATACCAACCACCAACGGCTGGCGGAGCGACAACGACTTCCGGCACTGGCTCGATATAATCTGCAGCGAAAGCCGCAGGAGCCATTGCCGTCAGGGCAGCCGATACAGCAAGGCTTGCGCAAAAGGTTTTAATAAGACTGTTCATTCATCTGCCCCATCAATCTGTCACGCCACAACCGCGTCGGAACCGAGTTTTCAAAGGCAGAATATTCAGGAAAAGTTAAATACAACTTAACCTTGTTTTTTAACTACGTTTATTAACAGTTGCTAAACTACAACCTCTGCTGCACCGGACAAAAAAATAGCGCGGACAAGCCGCGCCATTTCTATTGAGATCGGTGTTTTATCAGGCCGCAGCACTTTCCGAAGAAATCACGTTGATGATGTCATTGACGACCTTCTCAACGAGTGCGCGGTCATCGCCTTCCGCCATGACCCGGATGAGCGGTTCTGTTCCGGATGGACGAATAACCAGACGTCCCTGCGAACCCAGACGATCAGTCGCTTCGTTGATAGCGCTCTTGACCTTCTTGTTCTCAAGCGGCTTTCCGCCAGCAGTACGAACATTCTTGAGGAGCTGCGGCACTGGCTCGAACTTGCGACACAATTCGCTTAGCGGCTTGTTCTCTTCCTGGGCAACAGCAAGAATCTGTAGCGCAGACACCAGACCGTCGCCAGTCGTTGCAAAATCCGACAAAACAATATGACCGGACTGTTCGCCACCTACATTGAAGCCATGCTCGCGCATATGTTCAACCACGTAGCGGTCGCCAACCTTGGTACGGGCCAGCGTCATATTGTGATCATGCAGGAAGCGCTCAAGGCCGAGATTGGACATGATCGTCGCGACAATACCGCCGCCCTGCAGACGGTCCGATTTAGCCCATGATTCGGCAATAACTGCCAGAAGCTGATCGCCATCGATCACGGTGCCGTTTTCATCGACAAGCAGAACGCGGTCCGCATCGCCATCCAGTGCAATACCGACATCGGCGCGCACTTCATGCACCTTCTTCATAAGGCCAATCGGATGGGTCGAGCCGCAATCCTCATTGATATTGATGCCGTTCGGCTCATCATTGATGG
Source organism: Brucella sp. NBRC 12953 (assembly GCF_040369775.1). Lineage (NCBI taxonomy): Bacteria > Pseudomonadati > Pseudomonadota > Alphaproteobacteria > Hyphomicrobiales > Brucellaceae > Brucella > Brucella sp. NBRC 12953. The sequence continues at coordinate 169,003 of NZ_BAABSV010000008.1, read as the reverse complement.
TGATGACTTCCGCGCCGAGTTCCCAAAGCGCTGCAGGTGCAACCTTGTAACCCGCACCATTGGCGCAATCGACCACAACGCGCAAACCATTAAGCGATATATTGCGTGGCAACGTACGCTTGGCAAATTCGATATAGCGATAGATATCACCGTCGACGCGCTTGGCCTTGCCCACTTCACCGTGGGTTGCAAGATGCGCGGACAGATCGCTGTCGATCAGGCTTTCAATCTTAAGCTCGATCTCATCGGACAGCTTGAAACCATCAGGGCCAAACAGCTTGATGCCATTATCATAGAAAGGATTATGCGAAGCCGAGATCATCACGCCGATATCCGCACGCAAGGAACGGCAGAGCATGGCGACCGCAGGCGTTGGAATTGGACCGAGCAGAAACACATCCATACCGGCGGCAGTGAAACCTGCAACCAGTGCGTTTTCCAGCATATAGCCGGAACGGCGCGTATCCTTGCCGATCACGACGCGCGAGGCCTGGCCTTTGCGGCGGAAAATATGCCCGACAGCCATACCAACTTTCATGGCAATATCAGGCGTCATCGGAAAGCTGTTGGCCTTTCCGCGAATGCCGTCGGTTCCAAAATATTTACGTGTCATATTCTTAGCCTTGCGTTGCGCCATAGAGCTGTCTCGAACCAATCAAATACAGTCGCTGTTAATCCGTGAGACGGCAATGGCATCCGGGATCGTTAGCCCGGTAATCGATTGTCTGCGTTATTACCGCAAAACCACCTGTCATTGCAATTTCGCCTTTCGGAGAAACAAACTACTTTAAAGCGTGAAACTCCAAATCTTTCCTATGATGCGCCGAAATCATTAACCGAGCCTTTCTCATCTGGTCTGCCAAAAAAGCAGAAAAGCCGGGCAGACTGCCCGGCTTTTCGTAAGTTTTGCAGATGGTTATTGCGGCTGCGGGTTTGGTTCGATGCCAGGTTCACCACCTGGTTCCTCACCCTTACGCTTGCGCGGGCTACCGGCTTTCGGCACGCCCGAACCGCGTGACGGCGTATCATTGCCCTGATCGCGCGATGGCTTGTTGCCAGCAATCAGTTCCTTGATTTCATCACCGCTCAGCGTTTCGTATTCGAGCAGACCTTCGGCCAGAGCAATCCAGTCCTCACGCTTTTCAGTCAGGATGCGGGTTGCTTCGGCATAGGCTTCATCAACCAGACGACGCACTTCACCATCAATGATCTGCGCGGTTGCTTCCGAGATATTCTGCGTGCGCGAAACCGAATGGCCCAGGAACACTTCTTCCTGATTGTCGCCATAGGCAACGCGACCGAGCTTGTCGGAATAACCCCACTGCGTGACCATCGAGCGCGCAAGCTTGGTTGCCTGCTGAATATCAGAGGATGCGCCCGACGTGATGTTTTCCTTGCCGAATTTCAGCTCTTCCGCAACGCGGCCACCCATCAGGATCGCAAGGCGCGATACCATCCAGGTATAGGTTGCCGAATAACGGTCGCCTTCAGGAAGCTGCATCACCATACCCAGCGCACGACCGCGCGGAATGATTGTCGCCTTATGAACAGGATCGGTGCTCGGTACGTTGATCGCAACGATGGCGTGACCTGCCTCATGATAAGCCGTATTGGCCTTTTCCTGCGGCGTCATGGCGGAACGGCGTTCCGCACCCATCATGATCTTGTCCTTGGCGTCTTCGAATTCCTGCATGGTCACGAGACGCTTGTTGCGACGCGCAGCCATAAGAGCAGATTCATTAACGAGGTTTGCAAGATCGGCACCGGAGAAGCCCGGCGTACCGCGTGCGACAACCTTGAGATCAACATTGGGTGCAAGCGGCACATTGCGCACATGCACTTTGAGGATCTGCTCACGACCAACAATATCCGGGTTCGGAACCACGACCTGACGGTCGAAACGGCCCGGACGCAAGAGCGCTGGATCAAGAACGTCAGGACGGTTGGTTGCAGCAATCAGAATGATTGATTCGTTTGCTTCAAAGCCATCCATCTCGACGAGGAGCTGGTTGAGGGTCTGTTCGCGTTCGTCGTTACCGCCGCCAAGACCGGCACCACGATGACGACCGACAGCATCGATTTCGTCGATGAAGATAATGCAAGGCGCATTCTTCTTGGCTTGTTCGAACATGTCGCGGACGCGGCTTGCACCAACACCGACAAACATTTCAACGAAGTCAGAACCAGAGATCGTGAAGAACGGAACATTGGCTTCGCCTGCAACAGAGCGCGCGAGCAAAGTCTTACCGGTTCCGGGAGGGCCTACGAGCAGAACGCCGCGTGGGATCTTACCGCCCAGACGCTGGAACTTCTGCGGATCACGCAGGAATTCGACGATTTCTTCGAGATCCTGCTTGGCTTCTTCAACGCCTGCAACGTCCTGGAACGTCACACGACCATGCGCTTCGGTCAGAAGCTTGGCCTTCGACTTGCCAAAGCCCATCGCACCGCGCGAGCCACCCTGCATCTGACGCATGAAGAAAATCCACACGCCGAGAATAAGGATCATCGGCAACCATGAAAGCAGAATGCCAAGGAGCGAGCTGGAGCCGTCGCTTTCAGGACGAGCGGTGATTGCAACGCCCTTCTCTTCAAGACGAGAAACCAGTCCGGTATCACCCGGCGAATAGGTCTGGAAGGTCGATCCATTATCGGCAAACGTACCGCTGATCCGTTCACCAGTGATGGTGACCGCTTTCACGCGTCCGTTTGAAACGTCATCGATAAATTGGGAGTAAGAAACTTCACGGGAATTCGTGCGCTGGCCAGGACTCTGGAACAGGTTGAACAGCGCTATCAAAAGTAGAGCAATGATCGCCCAGAGGGCGAAGTTGCGATAGTTCGGATTCATATCGGGTCCAATCGATACCACGGCCACCCGAGAAAAGGGCGGTACGATGTTTCGGCTTAACATAGGATCGAAGGAAGGCCTTGCCAAGGCGCGAGAGCCCCCTCACCTTCGATTCTTGTCAATCTGGTTTATAAAAATTAGGACATTCACGGCCAAACCGCTTTTCAACGGCATTTGCCAGCCCAAAATCATAGCCCGGAAGCACATGATCGAAGATTGCGAAGTGTTTCTCGACAGTGATTCCTGCAGGCAGCTGCTGCCCGTTAACTGCTGGAAGTTGCAATAGTTTGCCGTTTTCATAGATAGCAGGCAAAACCAGCAAAGCGTCTCTTTGAACGGAATCGACGTCGAGTTCCGACAGCTCTATGAAATCTGCCAGCTCTTGGCGATCCGGGCTCCGTATCTCCAGCGTGCGGTTGCCCTCATTTGTGAAACGAAACCGCCCGTCCCAGATAATCCTCTGACCCGTCTCAATCGGCATAATCGGCAGGTTGCGCCTCTCACGACGAAACCGGTGCGGCAATCCTTTTCGCCCGAGTTCAACAAGCGCTCCAAAAACCGTCATACGATCAGTTTTTTCATTCCCGGACAAAACTCTCTCTATGCGTGATCGCTCGGCATCGCCGGGGAGAAAACGTCGTCCGCCTGCAATAGATGCAAGCAGGCCTGAAAACAGACGTCGAACATTTTCTGGCAATGCTGCATAAATTTCCGTGTCGACCGAGATCGTGCCGAGAGGGCTCATCTTCACACAGTCTGGATCAGCCAGCGCTGACATCAGCGCCGCGTTGTCGCGTTTACGTGCAGCACCTGCCAAAGCGATCTGTGCGAGGATCGTTTCCGGATCTGCTTCTGCAGCGGAAGTGAGCCTTACACGCGGACGCTCATAGCTGGTATTGACGTTGCTTGGATCATCGATCCAGCTGATACCCTTCTTCGTCAGTTCATCACGCAACGTCATGCGCGACTGATCAAGCAAGGGGCGGATCAACTCAACAGAACTCTCCAGCCATGAACGGGAAGCCATGGCGGCAAGTCCACGCGCTTCCGAATGAGAGCTTCGCTCCTGACGCATCAGAAATGTCTCTATCTGATCGTCGCGCGTATGACCTGTCGCGATAAAATCAGCGCCCACTTCTTGTGCGGCCTGAACCAGCAAGCGGTAGCGCGCCGATCGCGCTGCTGCCGCAATGCCGGTCTTGGGTTTGGCTTCTTCCCAGGCAAAAACACGATGGGCAATGCCGTGGGCATGGCACAGTTTGCCGACATTTTCTGCTTCATCGGCGGATTCAGCGCGCAGGCGATGGTCGATGGTAACAGCTGTCAGTGGCGGCGGATTTTCCAATGTCGCCAGATGATCTTTGAGGAGGAAAAGGAGCGCAAGAGAATCGCTGCCACCTGAAACAGCAGCAACAATTCCTTTTGCACGCTCAAGTCCGAAGGGTTCAAAAATTTTGATCGGGGAAAGCCCCACTCATAGTCTCCAAAATCAGCATTTAATGCGCGTGCGCTCGTCCGTGACCCGCTTCAAAACTGCCGGCGCTGCATTCGGATAGCGGTCCGGAATCTGCTTGAACGTCGCGCATGCAACATCGTGATTATCCATTTTCTCAAGCGTCATGCCGAGCTTGAACATATTCTCCGGCGCGCGTTTTGAATCCGGATAATCGCGCTGCGTATCGATGAATACCGTCGCAGCTTCCGGGAAACGTGATTGACCGTAAAGCGATTCACCCAGCCAATAACGCGCCTCAGCTGTCGTGGGGTCCGCAGGGTAGCGTTTGATATGCTCACGGAAACCAGTCTCGGCGGCCTTGTAATCGCCCGACATCAGATACTGATAGGCAGCCTGATAGAGCGAGTTCGGATTATCGTCGGTCGGCAGAGAAGCGACAGCCTGTCCTGCAGGAAGTGCTGCGCCATGTTCAATCGGGCGCGGCTGAGCATTGATCGTTTCGCCGATTACATTGCCATTGTTATCGAAACGAATGGAGCCGAGAGACTGTGGAGGCTCCCCACGCTGCGGGCCGCCCTGAGGAGCTGCGCCAGAACCAATAGCAGTGGAATCGGCGCCCGATGGATTGTTCGCCGCCGTTTGAGAAGAAGAACCAAAATTACCATCTGGCGAAGCACCGCCTGAAACCCCGTTATCGGGGTTTCCAGCCGGAGCTGCATCAGCCAGCGATGTACCGTTGTTGCCATCTGTCGGCGCACCAACGGCATCCGCACGACCACCATTTTCCAGCGCCTGGAAACGGCGTTCATTTTCTTCCTGCATCTTCTGCATCTGGTCCTGCAATTCGAGAACCTGGAAGTTCATGGCTTCAGCGCGAGCGCCAAGCGTATCGGCAATAGCTGTGGGATTTGGCATACCCTGTGCACAAAGATCGCTGCCCGGCGGCGGCGTAACGGGAGCATCCTGACCGGCGCTTGCCTGTGCAGGTGCCGAACCGCCCTTTTTCTTTTCAAGCTCTTCAAAGCGGAACTGGTTGTCGTCCTGCGTCTTCTGCAGCTGTTCGTTGGTGAACGAAATCTGAGCATCCACATCCTCTACCTTACCGGTGAGATTGCGGATCACTTCCTGCTGCAAGCCGGGACTTTGCTGATAGCCACCCTGACCGCCAGCACCATTATCGCGCATCGCGTCGTCAAGAATAGCCGTTGAGCCGATGCTCACATGATTCTGTGCGCCGCCTCGGCCCTTTTCGAGTGCCTGAAAGCGGGTTTCATTGTCGCGCTGAATTTTAAGCATCTTGTCGCGCAACTGCAGAATGCGTGCATAAGACTGCGCATTCTGGTGCGCAAGATTACATACCTGCTGCGCGAACTGGTCACCGCCGGGATTACCCGCCTGCGCCAGCTGGATTTGCCCCTGCTGCGAAGAAACAGATGCCGCCAGACCCGGAGCACTTGCCAAAAGCGGCAACATGGCAAAAGCCAGTGTCACTTTCCTCATTGGTTTCCTCATTCCCTTTTGCCCCTATCGCTCATTTCCGAAAAATGATGGTGCCCTGAAATTATGGCCGCGATAAATATCGTCATGTTCCCGATGTTCAGGTATCGCGCCTGAATATTATCTGAACACCCGATTTCTCACGGCTCTTCTCAGCTTTTAGAGAAAATCCATAAAAAGCAAAGATGCTTTCCCTATGACACAGGCGACTTCGGCCAAAATTTGTCGAAGCGGCTAATATGCGCCTGCCAAAACGAAAAAAGCGGCCAAAAGGCCGCCTTTTCCGTATGAGTGTTGCGATATCGCATATCCAGTGAAGGTGCGAACGCAATCAAACGAGATGAGGTGTTCGACACCTCATTCTGTTTATTAGCTGCCAGCACCGTTAAGAACGGTAACGGCACGACGGTTCTGAGACCAGCACGAGTCGCTATCGCAAACAGCGATTGGACGTTCATTACCGTAGGAAACGGTACGCATACGGCTGGTTGGAACGCCACGAGCTGCAAGGAAGTCACGGGTTGCAGCTGCACGACGCTGGCCGAGTGCCAGGTTGTATTCGCGTGTACCGCGTTCGTCGGCATGGCCTTCAACAGTGATCGAGTACTGTGGGTAGCGCTGCAGCCACTGAGCCTGCTTCGACAAGGTCTGCTGTGCATCGGCACGGATCAGCGAAGAATCGAGATCGAACAGAATGCGGTCGCCAACATTCACAGTGAAATCCTGCGACGAGCCGGGCGTAGCAGCGCCACCAGCAAGGCCAAGATCACCGGCATTGTTTGGAAGGTTCTTCTTGGACGCACAACCAGCAACGGCGAGCGTCATGAAAAGGGCAATAGCGATAGGGCTACGTGCAATCGACTGGAAACGGCGCATGGGCCGGAGCTCCTTAAGATTTGATGTTCCTGCGTAACCAACCAATAATCATATTTAGGTTAAGGCAGGCTCAAGAAGTATGGTTAACGATTTCTTTCGGCCAAATGCAAACCGGTTTTTCCGGCAGCAATTCTGTTTCTAGCCCTTGATGGCTAAATGCGGCAGAAACACGGCCCAAAGGCTAAGATTGTGGCAATTTGAGCATAATCAGCCAATCTAGAGCTCTGTTCGCTCCTAATTCGCCTGTAGCTCTGTATTGGTCGTGCAAAATAAAAGGCGCGAAACAGAAGTTTCGCGCCTTGTTAAATATCAATGCAGCTTACCGCACTATTCGAGCAGTGGCGACCAGGCCGGATCGGAACCGAAGTTCGGCGTCTGGATCTGGCGCTCGTTACGACCCGTCAGATCAATCGTGAACAGCTTTGGTCCACCAGCGCCTGCAGCTTTACGGAAGAACATCAGGACGCGACCGTTTGGAGCCCAGGTCGGACCTTCATTGTGGAAGCCAGAAGTCAGCAGACGTTCACCTGTACCATCGGTCTTCATGACACCGATCGAGAACTGGCCCTGCGACTGCTTGGTGAAGGCGATCAGATCACCGCGTGGCGACCAGACAGGGGTCGAGTAGCTGCCATCACCCGCCGAGATACGGCGTGGATTGGAGCCATCGGCGCCCATGACATAAAGCTGCGGACGGCCACCACGGTCGGACGAGAAGACGATCTGCGAACCATCAGGCGAATAAGACGCACTCGTGTCGATTGCCTGACTGCTGGTGAGACGGGTTGTCGAGCGATTACGCAGGTCCATCGTGTAGACGTTCGCACTGCCATCGTCCTGCAGCAGGCTCATTACAACTTTCTGACCATCTGGCGAGAAGCGTGGCGCAATCGACATGCCGGGGAAGTTGCCGACAAGTTCGCGCTGACCGGTTTCAAGCTGCAGCAGATAAACGCGCGGCTGACCACCAGCGAACGACATATAAGTGACTTCCTGGCGGTTCGGCGAGAAGCGTGGCGTCAGAGCAATGTCACGGCCATCGGAAAGATAGCGCACATTCGCGCCGTCCTGATCCATGATCGCAAGGCGCTTGACGCGCTTCTGTGCCGGGCCGGATTCATCGACAAACACGATACGTGTATCGAAATAGCCCTTTTCACCGGTCAGGCGCTCATAAATCGCATCGGCGATGATGTGCGCAACACGACGCCAGTTATCCGGCGTGGTGAAAAACTGCTGGCCGATCATCTGCTGACCGCCAAACGTATCCCACAGGCGGAACTCAGCCTTCAAACGGCCATCTGGCTGCTTGGTAATGCGGCCCGTCACCAGTGCCTGCGCGTTGATAACTTTCCAGTCTTCAAAACGCGGCGATGCATCGGGATTGGAAATCTTTTCGATGAACGCGCCTTTGTTGATTGGCGCAAAAAGGCCAGAGCGCTCAAGATCCGCAGCAATGACAGAAGTGATGTTCGGTCCAAGCTGATCTGCCGACAGGAAATCGGTGATAGCAATTGGCAGTGGCTCGACCACACCCTTGTTGATGTTGATTTCCACCACCGCGCGAGCAGGCATGGTGGAAACAAGACTTGCAGCGATCACACAGGCGAAAGCCGACAAGGCTGCGCGGATCTTTGTTTTCATGATGCCTATTTTCATATCTTCTGGGACCTCTTTTGTCCTTGGCATTCAACTTGTTTGCGACCGGAAATCCGGTCAGAACATTTCGCTCGGGTCGAAGTTGACGATCACTTCCGACCATGAATCATATTTGTCTGCTGGCAGATTGTATGGTGCGCAACGAGCCACAGCGCGCTTGGCGCTTTCAGCTGCCGCACGGCCCACACCGTCACCACCGCCACCAGATGTTACCTCAGGAGAACCCTGGATAGAGCCGTCCTGATTAAGACGCATCTTCACCGTCACGACCAGACCTGGAGCGTCTGCCACACCGGCAGGCACATTCCAGCACTTGGAAATCGCACCACGAAGGGCATCCATTTCATTCTGGCTCAGCTTCGAGCCACCTGTATTCTTCTTGCCGCCCAACGATGCCTGATCGGTGGAACGCTTTGCGCCGCCGCCCGATGCCTTCTGCTTGTTGAGGAGTGCTGCCACTTCATCAGCAATGGCGTCATTCTTCGACTGCGAGGTCTGCGAGGCGGACTGCGTAGGCTTCTTTTCTTCCGTCGGCTTGCGATCAGGCGTCTTTGCCGTCTGCGCCTGCGGAGGTTTAGGCTTTGCCTGTGGTGCCGGAACATTATCCGGCAATTTGGGAGCCGTCTGATCAGGTGCTTCCGCCTGCTTCTCGATTGCTTCCGCAACCGGGTCCGGCTTCACTTCCTGCTTTTCTTCAGGCTTGGTCTGAACTTCGGTCGCAGGCACCGGTGTCGGCTGTTCCTGCGGCTTGGGTTCAGGTTTTGGATCTGGCTTCGGTTCCGGCTTTTTCACCGGCTCCGGCTGTGCTTTTGGTTCCTCAGCCGCTTCAATGGGCTTCGCCTTGTTATCAGGCTTTGGAGGCGTCTGAAGATCGACGTCGTTGTCGCCGACGTTTTGAGCATCGGGAACGACATTCGGCTTTTTCGTCGGAACAGGTGCCGACTTTTCCTTCATCGGCGCAGTCTTATCGCCCTGCTGGATCTGGGTGATCGATTCGATCGGCACGATGTCGACCGGAAACGACTCCGAATCCTGCACGTCGAAAGCCTTCGGCGAGGAGAAGGAGAAAAGCCCCAACGCGATAACGACGGTATGGAGGGCTACAGAAGATGTCAGGCCAGCCTTCATGATGGCGTCAGCTATCCTGCTCCTGGAGTGTCACAAGGCCGATATTCTTGAAACCGGCGGCGGAAATGCGAGCCATGACCTTCATGACGGTGCCGTAATCGGCAGCCTTGTCACCGCGCACGAAAATGCGCTCTTCGTAACCGGTCTTGGCAATCGCCTGAAGTTTGGCAACAACTTCATCAAGCGGAATTTCAGTTTCCTGCAGATAGATCTTGCCGTCATTGCTGACCGATACAGTGATCGGCTGCGTGTCGGCATTCATGGCTTTCGCCTGCGTATCCGGCAGATCGATAGGCACGCCAACCGTCAGAAGCGGAGCAGAGACCATGAAGATGATAAGCAGCACCAGCATCACGTCCACGAATGGCGTAACGTTGATTTCGCTCATCAATGCCTTCTTGCGGCCACGCCTGCGGCGTCCGCCCGATTGCATTCCCTGATTTCCAACTGACATGCCCATTTCAATATTCCCGAAGGCTCGATTTAGCTTTGATGCCGGAACGCTCTATTTTGTTTTCACGCTTGTCGTTATCGGAAAACCGGTTCCCACTTTTCCGCGACATGCATTAGCTGCGCGGCGTCAGCTTCTCATCAATTTGGCGCGACAGTATGGCAGAGAACTCATCCGCAAAGCCTTCGAGCTTGCCATTGACCTTACCCGCGTCACTCGACAGCTTGTTGTAGGCAATAACTGCAGGGATAGCGGCCAGAAGACCGATAGCAGTTGCAAGCAGCGCTTCCGCGATACCCGGCGCCACGACGGCGAGATTGGTGTTTTTGGATGCCGCAATTGCCTGGAACGAGGTCATAATACCGACAACCGTACCGAACAGACCGATAAAGGGTGCCGCTGAACCAATCGTTGCAAGGAAGCCGAGCCGCGATTCCAGCTTTTCGCTTTCACGCGCGAGTGCCACATCCATCGCCTTGTCGATACGCATCTGAAGTGCAATCGGAGACCGCGCACCCTTCTCAAATGACTTTTTCCACTCACGCATGGCAGCCATGAAGATGGAGGCCATACCCGTTGTGCGACGATCATTGAGATTGCGGTAGAGCTCTTCCAGCGATTGACCGGACCAGAAAGCCTGCTCGAAGCGATCAATTGCGCGGCGTGCGCGACCGTAAGCGACAATCTTGTCTACGATGATCGCCCAGGTCCAAACCGATGCAACGATCAGACCAAGCATAACAAGCTTAACGACCCAGCCTGCCTGCATGAACAGGCCCCAGAGGGTAATATCGGCGGCAGGGGCCGCAAGCGCAACATTTTCCATCGATCTACCGTCCTCGAATCCAAACGCCCGGCGTCATAACCGGGCGGCATCGCAAATTCTTCTAGAAACGTCCGTTTCCGAACGCCCCAACCTGCGCAGCTTTATCTAACGAGCTTTTTGCACACCCTGACGGATATGCTGACGCTCTGCGCCACAACCGCCATATCGGATTTCAACTTTAAATCCTCACAGCGCTTGTTACGGTTAATTTTGGTGAAAGGAAGGCGCTGCACTTCAACCCAGCCTCTCAACCGATTCCGTCAGCATGATTAATGGAATATTATGGTTAAGGATGCGTTATCATTTAAAGAGAAGCGCCATGTACCCGTTAATTATTGCGGGCGTTTCTGAAACTATTAGAGCGCCATGCATCCTCTTGGGCACACAAAGGTCGCTTTAACACTCTATCTTTACAGAATAATTTTACCTTAAACTGATCCAAGTTTAAGGAGTTACGCTGTAGTCAGCTTTCGTGAAAGCTTCACGCCATTCATCGGGAATACGGCGGGGATGACCTTCCTTGGTGATCATCACCGCCTCGACCTTGGCTTCTGACAGCAATCGTCCATCACAGGTGATCTTCTGCGCCATAATGACCCGTGCCCCGCGAATTTCGCTGACACGGGTTTCGATCAGGATGAGGTCGTCCATCTTTGCAGGCGATTTATAGTCGATCTCCATGCGGCGAACGACCCAGACCATTTCCTCACCAAGCGAACCTTCAGCAAGCTCGATATGGTGAACATCCTGAAGACGCAGGAAATCGGTGCGGCCGCGCTCGTAAAATTCGAGATAGCGACCGTGATAAACGAAGCCCGAGAAATCCGTATCGGCATAATAGATGCGGGCATAGAGATGATGGGTCCCGTCTTTCAGTTCGCCCGCAACCTGTGCATGATCCATAACTATTCGTCTTCCATGAAAAGGCCGAACTGCGACTGTTGTGTCACCTCAGCAGGCGCGGCCAGTCCCATATGTTGCCAGGCAAGTGCCGTCAAAACACGTCCTCGTGGGGTACGCTGCAAAAAGCCTTGCTGGATCATATAGGGTTCGATGATGTCTTCGATTGCGTCTCGCGGTTCAGACAATCCCGCTGCAATTGTTTCGATACCGACCGGACCACCGCCAAAATTGCGTGCGATCATATCGAGATAACGCCGGTCTAGCTGATCAAACCCGCGATTATCGACTTCGAGGCGCGACAACGCCTCATCGGCGATCTTGCGATCGATCACATCGGCACCTGCGACCAGCGCGAAATCGCGCACCCGGCGCAACAAACGGCCTGCAATACGTGGTGTGCCGCGAGAACGACGTGCGACTTCCAGCGCACCATCTGGCGAAATGCCCATCTGCATGATGCGCGCACCACGGCGCACGATATATTCAAGCTCTTCGACCGTATAGAAATTGAGCCTGACCGGAATACCGAAACGATCCCGCAAGGGCGTGGTCAGCAGCCCAAGACGGGTGGTCGCTGCAACCAGCGTAAATTTCGCAAGATCAATCTTCACCGAACGCGCCGCCGGACCTTCACCAATGATGAGATCGAGCTGAAAATCTTCCATCGCCGGATAGAGAATTTCTTCGACGGCCGGGCTCAAGCGATGAATTTCATCGATGAACAGAACATCGCGATCTTCGAGATTGGTCAGAAGTGCTGCGAGATCACCAGCCTTGGCAATCACCGGACCAGAGGTCGAGCGGAAATTAACGCCGAGCTCTTTGGCCATGATCTGCGCAAGCGTGGTTTTTCCCAGTCCCGGAGGCCCGACAAACAGCACATGGTCCAGTGCTTCGCCGCGCACTTTGGCGGCTTCAATAAAGACTTTTAGATTAGCGCGCGCAGCCGCCTGCCCCACAAAATCATTAAGCGTTTGCGGGCGTAGGGTGCTATCGGCATCTTCAGCGCTGATATCAGCATCAATAAGAGGGTTGCGGTCGCTCATGCCAGTCCTCTCGCATGAACATTAACCTGAGACAAGTATCTCACCGCGACAGCTCCTTCAAACCAAGGCGAATGAGCTTGGCCGAATCTGCATCTTCTCCGGCTTCTCTAAGTGCTGCGGCCACCGCATTGGCCGCCTGATCGCGTGAATAGCCCAGATTGGATAGCGCTGAAACCGCATCACTCACTGGTGCAGAAGCCGCACCCGCGCCGATTTCCTGCTTAAGCCCGATCGTGCCGCTGGCTTCCCCCGCAAAGGCCGGTGCCTTGTTCTTCAACTCGGTAACTATACGTTCGGCCACCTTCTTGCCAACGCCCGGCGCACGCGACACCATATTGATATCGCGCAAAGCAATCGCATTGGCGAGTTCCGGCACCGTCAATGTACCCAGAACTGCAAGCGCGACCTTGGCACCAACGCCCTGCACATTCTGCAACAGGCGGAACCATTCGCGCTCAAGCTGCGATGCGAAACCATAAAGGCGGATCATGTCCTCGCGCACATAGGTCTCGATAAACAGAACAGCCGCTTCCCCTGCCCCGCCCAGATTACCAAGCGTACGTGCCGAACAAAAAGCAACATAGCCAACGCCATGCACGTCGATGACGGCATGATCCTCAGCGATTTCATCGATCACGCCCTTGAGCTTGCCGATCATTTGATACCTATCCTGCTAAAAGCGCATCCCGAAAAATGTGTAACGGTTTTCGGAACAAGATACGCGTTAACTTAGAAGCGCCTGCAATCTGCGTGCGCTGACAATGCTCTGACGGTGATGTGCATGGCAGATGGCAATGGCGAGCGCGTCGGCAGCATCGCTCGTATCGAACGTTGCGCGCGGCATCAGAACCTTCACCATCATATGAATTTGCTGCTTTTCACCATGGCCCACGCCAATCACCGCCTTCTTGACGGCGTTGGGCGCATATTCCGCAACAGGAAGCCCGGCCTGAGCAGGCGCCAGAAGTGCAATACCGCGCGCCTGACCGAGCTTGAGCGTAGCAGTTGCATCCTTGTTGACGAATGTATGTTCGACGGCGGCTTCATGCGGCATGAATTCATGCAGGACCTTTGCGAGCCCCTCATGCAGCTGGCAAAGCCGTGAAGCGAGATCCATCTCGGCATTCGACGTCACCGTGCCGGAGCCGATAAAATGCAGGGAATTTCCAAGCGATTCGACAATGCCCCAGCCGGTACGGCGGAGCCCCGGATCAATACCAATGATGCGAATCGTTTCTTTCATAAGTGAACCCTATCCTCAGACAGGTTCACTTGACAGCATAAATGTGAACAAAAGAGAAACATGCGCGCCGGGAAGCGCACATCAAAGAAATATCAGGAAGCGCCGAAAGCGGTTTTGAGCAGCACAATCTGATCCGACACCGGATTGCCGCGCGGTGTGGTCTGCAGCGAAACGACTTCGCCATAGACATTGCGATCCATGCGGCGCACGCGGGCCTGAAGGCGGATCGAACGCTCTATAAGTTCAACGAAGGCAAAAGGAAGTTCATTCCAGCCTGCCGCTACATCGCCTGCCGATGGCGTATCAAGACGAACCTTGGCCTTTTCGGATTCAACCTGCTGACGGGACATTTCGCCATTGCGGGCAGCGCGCTGCAGCAGAAGCCATGAAGCAACCTGCATCAGGCGGGTGGTCAGGCGCATCGATTCGGCAGCATAAAGGGTTGCGGCAACTCGCGAGAGAGTGCGCGCTTCTTCACGGCCTTCACCATCGAGGTAGCTGGCCGCTTCCTCAACCATATCCATGCCTTCACTGTAAATCGGCTTAAAGGAATCCGAGAAAACCATGCGCTCAGCGAGGCTGATCATATTGCCCGGCATCTGTCCCTGTTCGCTAATCACTGCTCTGCCACCTTACATGAACGCATCAGCGTCCATTTTGTTGCTCGCATACCTCAAATGCATGCGAATGAATTTCTTGAACCGCTGTTCGATCATGGGGAGAGCGAAGACGGAACAGCCGCTTTTAATGAGTCCACGACAAACTGCACCTTCATGCACTGTCGCGCAAGAATATGTTTAATGAAGAGTTAATATTTTTGGGAGGATTTTCAATGATGGTAAACGACTAAAGCCAGTCGCGGAAAGACCGGAGCTGGCTTTCCGATAACGATATGCGCGAAAACAAAGAGATAAGCGTGCAGCGGGCGCAATCAAACGCATGACGCTCTGAAAACTCTGCCCGCAAGAAGAGCATAAAAAAAGAGCCGCAAAGGCGGCTCTCAGGAGTTTAACAGGGAGGCGTCAAACAGAGTGGCTAAACCACTCGGTAAGAATCCAGCCGAACTGGATGTAAACCATTTAACGCCGTTAAGATTAATGAAGCGTTAATTTTGGGCTCAAGCTGTGGAAGTTTCCGCGCCCTGTCAGCAAGCCCCAAAAAAGCCGCCCGAAGGCGGCTTTTAAAAATCACTCGATCATACCCGTTGCAAAGCAGGTTTCGGGTTTGAAGTGGTCGGAACCTTGGTGCCTTCAGCCGTTGCAGGCTTTGCCGCTGGCTTCTTGCCCCAACCGATCGTTGGCAGCCACTCAAGATAATAAGCCAGTGCGAATTGCATCACCACACCCGTTGCAATCAACAGCGTATCATATGGCAGACCACCCGGATTAACGAGCTTCATCACCTGCGCGACCATTGCCAGCAACGTACCCGCAATGAAGACCGGGAGCGAATGCTTACCCAGAATGGCAAGCGGATTATCAGAAGACGTGCGCGCAATACTGTTCAACGTCGGCACAACCGCGATCAGATACGCCATCGCCAGCACATGCAGTAGACGCGGAGCCGAAAGGAAGGTCTTGTCAAAGCCCGTCAGGACCGCAGGCATTCCCATCGAGGCATCAATGCCCCAGAGCGGAATACGAACCCATGCCAGCGACAGAACCAGATAACCGACAGCAGCTGCAATCAGCGCAGGATGTGCCGGGATTTTATCACCGCGACGCACATACATGACACCGGCAATACCGATCGCAAACAGGAACTGCCAGGACAGTGGGTTCAGGAACCAGACGCCGCCAGTCGGGTAGTTGATCGGTGCAACACCATAAAGACCCGACAGAAGCCAGACTGTACCCGACACAGCAACCATCAGCGAAAGGCTGATGCGTGCAAGCAGCAGCAGCAATGGCGTCATCAGAAGCATGACGGCATACATCGACAAAATATTGTTGTAGCCGAGCTGATGTCCAAGCGTGACGAGACCAAGCAGAGCCTCAACCGGCTGCTTGACCAGCGGGCCGATATTGATCTGCGTGAGCAGCTCACGATGCTTGAGGAAAATGGCGGCAGCGGCAAAAATACCGATCGTCGCAAGCGTCGTCATGATGTGCGCAGTATAAAGTACACAGGCGCGACGCCACATTTTCAAGGTCAGCACGAGACGATTACCCGGCGCAAACTTACCGCCATAGGCCAAAGCCACCGCCATGCCTGAAATCAGAACAAAAGCTTCAGCGGAATCAGAGAAGCCGAGATTCTTGTGCGTGAAGTGCTCGAAAATCGTTCCGGGTACATGATTGATGAAAATCGTAAGCAGTGCCAGCGCGCGGAACACGTCGATACGTGTGTCGCGAACCTTTGGCACTATTTTCGCCGTTTCACTCGTCATTTCACCTGCCTGCCGTTTGTTTTTCCGTCTGCAATAGCGCAGCACTCATTGCCGCCTATATAGCTGGTAATTCGGGCGGAACCCGGTTGGTTCCAATCAACTTTCGTTCCAGTGGATAACATAATGCCAGAACACGACCTTCCGGCCCTTCAACAAAGGCGTGCTAATGCAAAAGGACTGTTCAACGAAGTCCTCTTACTTTATGCCCGAATTCCATCAACATCTTTCGCTAGGTTTGGTTTATGAACACGCCCAATACTTCACAGGAAAATGAACGCTGCCGCCTGTTGCTGGTTGCACCACCGCTTGCCGATGGTGATGCGCTGGCAAAGCTTTTGTCTGCAGCGCTTTCAGGTGGCGATGTTGCAAGCGTGATTCTCGACGGTGGCGATCTGGATGAAGCTGCTTTTCAGGCATCAGCCCAGAAAGCCGTTTCCGTCATTCAGGAAAATGGTGCGGCGGCTATCATTCTCAATGATACCCGCATTGCAGGTCGCGTCGGTGCCGACGGCATACATATCGAAGGCAAAGCCAGTGAACTTGCTGAAGCCATCGAAAAGCACACGCCAAAATTTATCGTTGGCACGGGCAATCTTCGTGATCGTCACGGCGCGATGGAGATCGGCGAACTGCAGCCTGATTATGTTTTCTTTGGCAAAATTGGCGCAGACAATAAGCCCGATGCTCATCCTCGCAATCTTGCGCTGGCTGAATGGTGGGCTGAAATGGTCGAAATTCCAAGTATTGCACAGGCCGGCAATACGATTGAAAGTGTCGTTGAAGCAGCACAAACCGGCGCTGATTTTGTGGCCCTCGGCCGCGCAGTCTTCGAGGCCGAAGATCCTGCAAAGGCTGTCGCTGAAGCCAACAGGCTTCTCGATGAAAATGCACCCCGCTTTGAAAATTAAATCCGCCAAGGTTTTGTACGCCCCCATGAAGAGCAGAATTCTTCTCGCTACGGCTTTGATCTTTGTTGCATCTGCCCCCGCTGCAATGGCTGCGGGTGAACCGACAGGCGCACAAACAAACCATGACAGCAAGGGCGACAAGCCTGCGGAAAAGCCCAAAATGCTGCCGCAACCGGCATCAACCAGAACGCTTCCGGCGATCGATCCAAGCCGGTTTGGCGATAGGCCTGCGGATGAGGCTTTCGGTGCGTATCAGCGTGGGCTTTACCTGACTGCATTCAACCTCGCCAAACCGCAGGCTGAAAAAGGCGACCCGGCATCACAAACGCTGATCGCAGAGATCTATGCGCGTGGTCTCGGTGTACCTGCCGATCAGAAGCAAGCCGCTGAATGGTATGCGAAAGCAGCTGCGCAAGGCGTTAATGAAGCGCAGTTCCGTTATGCGGCCTTGCTTCTTCAGGGCAAATACATTGCGAAGAATACAGCCAAGGCCACAGAGCTGATGCAGAAGGCTGCCGAAGGCGGCAATGCCATGGCGCAGTTCAATTATGGGCAAATGCTGCTCATGAAAACACCGGGTAAAGCTGGTCTTGATCAGGCATTCCCGTGGTTTGAAAAAGCGGCTGATGCCAAGCTTGCCGATGGCGAATATGCGATCAGCCAGATTTACGCCAACGGCACCGACAAGATTGCACGCGACGAACCAAAAGCGCGTGAATATCTGCTGCGCGCCGCGCGCAAAGGCTATGATACAGCGCAATTCGATCTTGGCCGCTGGCTGATCGAAGGGCGTGGTGGCGACCGCAATTACGAGCAGGGCTTTGGCTGGATGCAGATTGCTGCGCAACGCGGAATGGTGATGGCGCAGGCATGGCTTGCCCGCCTTTATCGCGATGGCATTGGCACGGATGGCGATCTTGTTAAGTCAGCGGCCTGGTACATCATTGCCCAGAGAGCCGGTTTCCGCTCGCCGGACTTGAATGACATGATGGATGGTCTTGCAGACGACCAGCTCAAACAAGCAATCCAGACAGCAAACGACCTGCGGGTTCGATAATAATAGCCTTCATCAAAGCCTATTAATGCAAGAGCACGCACCTATAGCATAAAGTGTTAGAGCGGCCTTTGTGCGCCTTCTTGGACGCACAGCGCTCTAAATGTGCTGCTGTTTATTTGCGGCTTTGGCTGGTGCCTTATACCAAAACTCCTTGAGTATGATTCATGGCGTTTTGGTTAAGCCCGAGTGGCGATTGAACTTTTTTCAAGGCGTGATGCGTTAGTATCTTGAGCCGCCTTGGTATTACTGGGTTTCGTAAGCCTTTTTGCTCGCATCATAAACATAGGTCGTCGCATCATCAGCGCCGAGCTCACGCGTCTCGCCCGGAGCAGAGATCGTCGTACCCGTAAAATTTACCACCAGCTTGGGCATATCCGACTTTTCATCCGGAGCAAAAGCCACCTCGCCCTGGCTCGACACACAGGGCATCACTTCGCCGTCGGAGCAGGCAGCGCCATTATCTTCACCCGCCAACAGATAGCCGACATGGGTCCATGATTTGTTGAAGGCGAATATGTCAAAGCCATTGTAGGACGAACCGTTATCGAAACCGGCAATAGGAACGGCCAACACAATTTTCCCTGACGGCGTGCGATATTCTGCAACCTTGCGGTTCGTATCGACTTCGTCGGGTTTCTCGTAAGAGCCCATCGAACCGATATCACGCGCAGCATGGGCAAGCGTCCATGATCCATCCACCAGCACAAAGGTTGCTTCCGAGAGACTGACCTGAGCCTCCGGGCCGGCCTCTCCGCCCTCAGCCCCCTCTTTTTGCACGGGCGTTTCCCATGCAAAGCCGGTGAAATATTGCTTTCCTTCCAGCTCAAACTGATGACCCAGCCAATAGGTCGCCGTTACTCCTTTTCCAACATCGTAGGAATCAGAGCCGTTACCATCTACCTTGTAGATTGCTTGCAGAACTGCCCCCGCATCAGGTGCGGCGGCGGCGGCATCATGCTGGTGAGCATTAACAGCTGGAGATGCGGCTGAAGCGATGGTTGGAACACAAACAGCTGCGATAGTCGAGAGCAGCAGGCCTGCTGCGGCTGAGTGGAAAAACTTTTGACGGATGCCGGGGATTGCCTTCGCTGCGGTTTTCATAACTCTCTCCAGAAATTCTTGAGCATTATCGAACCGGAAGAAAACACGGAGCGATAAGATTGCGCCTCGGGTATAAAGTCGTGAACATACTCGAATGAGAGGTCTCACACAGAAAATCCTAGAGCGTCCTGCGCCCTTTTCGGCGCACAAAGATCGCTCTAACACTCTATACGTTCAGCATAATTCTACCTTAAACGAATTCAAGCTTGAGGAATTGTGCTGTAGTCGGACATAGGGCAGATTTTTGTGTCAGACCACAAGAAATTGCGATTAAGCTGAGCTGGCTCTGCAAAGCTGTTTCCGATGTTCCGCATCTTCAGACAGAAAAATTTATGCCTGAGATGATGCCTTACACGCCAAATTTCGCATTCAATGATACCGAGAATGAGCTCTCAGGCTTGCACAAAGCGCGATTTTATGGTCTTGGAAACCCGATTATCGTGGTTCGAGTTAAAAGATGGACGCAATCCCCCAATTTAACGTGGGCGATTGCCTTTCTGTCGTGATGCGCCGGGCCGCAACAGTTTTCACTTTTTATTCCCGGATTAAGCTCATGAAGATCAATGGTAACGAAATCCGCCCAGGCAATGTCATCGAGCATGATGGCGGTCTGTGGGCTGCGGTTAAGACCAATGCGGTCAAGCCAGGTAAAGGCGGCGCCTACAATCAGGTCGAACTGAAGAACCTCATCACCGGCACCAAGCTCAACGAACGTTTCCGCGCTGCAGAAACCGTTGAACGCGTTCGTCTGGAGCAGAAGGACTTCTCGTTCCTCTATGAACAGGGTGAAGCTCTGGTATTCATGGATACAGAATCCTACGAACAGCTCGAACTGCTCAAGGATTTCGTTGGCGACCGCGCAGCTTTCCTTCAGGACGGCATGATGGTCACGGTCGAACTTTACGAAGAAAAGCCAATCGGCATCCGTCTTCCAGAGCAGGTTACGCTTGCAATCGTTGAAGCTGACCCGGTCGTCAAGGGCCAGACGGCTGCTTCTTCCTACAAGCCAGCGATCCTCGAAAACGGCATCCGCATCCTCGTTCCACCATTCATTGAATCGGGCGAACGCGTGATCGTTGACACCAGCGAACTGACCTACATCAGCCGCGCATAATCTACTTATCCAAAATTCAGCGGCGCCTGCTTGTCTGGCGCCGCAGTCCGGCCTCTCCATGAGACCGTGACAGTTCTTTCTCAGATTGCTCAGTTTTGAGTGCCATTCGATCTGATCCGATCAGATCGGCGCTCTCAGGTTTATAAACGCGCATCTTTTCCGAAAACCGGCTCACAGGTTTCGGGATGCGCTTCTAAAAAGGATGATCAGATGGCGCGTTCAGCCCTTCTCAATGTAATGGTTCAGGCCGCTATGAAGGCCGGACGTGGCCTTGCGCGCGATTTCGGCGAAGTGCAGAACCTTCAGGTCTCTCTCAAAGGTCCAGGCGATTACGTCAGCCAGGCCGACCGCAAAGCGGAAAAAGTCATCTACACCGAACTGAGCCGCGCCCGCCCGGATTTTGGCTTCCTGATGGAAGAATCGGGTGAGGTTGAATCCAAGGACGGACAGCATCGCTGGCTGATCGATCCACTGGATGGCACCACCAACTTCCTCCATGGTATTCCAGTTTTTGCAGTCTCCATCGCTCTTGAGCGTCAGGGACAGATCGTTGCTGGCGTTATCTACAATCCGGCAATGGACGAACTTTATACCGCTGAACGTGGCGGTGGCGCATTCCTCAATGATCGCCGTCTGCGCGTTGCAGCCCGTAACAAACTCGTCGATTGCGTTATCGGCACCGGGATCCCGCATCTGGGTCGCCCCGGCCACGGCCATTACCTCGTTGAACTGCGCAACGTCATGGGTGAAACCGCCGGCATTCGCCGTATGGGTGCGGTTGCTCTCGATCTCGCTTATGTTGCTGCTGGTCGTCTCGACGGCTTCTGGGAAGACGGTATGCACCCTTGGGATCTCGGCGCAGGCATGTTGATGATCCGCGAAGCCGGTGGCTTTGTATCCGACAAAAAGGGCGGCCAGGACATTTTCGGCACCAAGACCATCGTTGCTGGCAATGAAATCATTCAGAAGGCATTGCTCAAGACGGTCAACAAGCCGATTTAAGAAGCTTCGTAACGCTGTTGATCCGGTTTTATTTGCATCTGGATCAACTTTTGAAGAATCGACGAGAAGGCCGATCCAGTAATGGACCGGCCTTCTCTATTTAATTTAAAGCTTTAGTATCAATAAAGCGATTACCACTGACCGAGAAATTTACCTACAGCCTCAAGTATATTTCCAAGAATATTCCACCAATGCATGGCAGTCCCCTCAAATAAAGTTGAATTTACAATTTAAAATTATCAAATTTCTGAAATATAAAAATAACAATATTTAAAATAATTCATATTAACAATTATAAACAATAAAATCAGCCGATCCTAAAATAGGATATGGCAGCGCGAACAAATAATACCGCTCATTTACGAGTTTATGCTCTGTCGCAGTTCAGGCAATAATCTTCATAAAGCTGTGCAATTTTCTCGTTTCAGGTGATTCCGCTTCGCTAACGAATGAAGTAGGATTCTGTCCGAACACCCGACCATGGAGCAGGACGCATGAGCGATTTGAGACTTTCACGGGAACGCCTTGACGATGCACGGGACTATGATCCTTACCGCCTGAGCAGCCCGAGAATTGTCATTCTCTCCATGGTAATCTTTCTCATCATCGTCGCATTTCTGGCGGCAGTCCTGATGCGGCAGATCCATACATTCTTCGTCACCAATCCGGGTCTTAACGGCCTGATCTTCGGCGTGCTGCTCGTCGGCATCCTGCTTGCCTTCGGGCAGGTGCTGCGGCTGCTTCCGGAAATCCGCTGGGTCAATTCGTTCCGCGATGGCGAACGCGACGGCACCACCCGCCCGCCCGTGCTCCTTGCACCCATGCGAGCCTTGATCGGTCGCAGACAGTCGATGGCACTAACAACCACATCGACCCGATCCATACTCGATTCGATTGCCACGCGCCTTGATGAAAGCCGCGATATTTCGCGCTATCTCATCGGCCTTCTGGTCTTTCTCGGCCTGCTTGGCACCTTCTGGGGCTTGCTTGAAACGGTTGGCTCCATCGGACAGACCATCCAGTCGCTCGATCCAAGCTCGGGCAGCACAACAGATGTGCTCGATTCGCTCAAAGCAGGGCTTCAGGCACCACTTTCGGGCATGGGCACGGCTTTCTCCTCCTCGCTGTTTGGTCTTTCGGGATCGCTGATTCTCGGCTTCCTCGATCTTCAGGCTGGCCGCGCGCAAAACCGCTTCTATACCGAGCTTGAAAACTGGCTTTCCTCGGTCACAGACCTCGGCTCCGATCTCAGCACCGACGAAAGTCTCAATGGCGTCCGCAACCTCGCTGAGCGCGTACAAAACCTGCAAGGCGGTGACGCATCGAGCCAGCGCACATCAGCTGCTCTCGCCAACCTCGCCGAAGGCATTCAGGGGCTGGTTAAGAGTATGCGCAGCGAACAGCAGATGATGCGCGACTGGGTCGAGAAACAGGCAGATGAGCAGAAAGCCATCCGCGAAACGCTCGACCGTCTGAACAAGGCGATTGGCGCAAAATCCTCTGGCGAACGTCCGAACGACCGCACACGGCCGGAGTAAGCACCATGGCTCTAGCCCGCAACCGCCGCCCGCAGCGTCATGTCGATTACTGGCCCGGCTTCGTCGATGCACTGACGACACTGCTGCTCGCCATTATGTTTCTGCTCACAGTCTTCGTGCTGGGGCAGTTTCTGCTGAGCCGCGATGTCGACACCAAAGACAGCGCTCTGGCACGTCTCAACAGCCAGATACAGGAACTCACACAGCTTCTATCGCTTGAGAAAAGCAATTCGCAGGACATGCAGGACACGATTGCCAATCTGCAAGCCTCGTTGTCAGGAGCGGAGAGCGAACGCTCGCGCTTGCAAGCCCTTCTCAATGAAGGCAGCGGCGCGGGTGCTGCCGCCGAAAAACGCGCAGGTGAACTGAGCCAGAGCCTTGATGCCGAAAAGCAGGTCAGTGCGCAGGCGCTCTCGCAGGTCGAATTGCTGAACCAGCAGATTTCAGCGCTGCGCCGCCAGATTGCAGCTCTTGAAGATGCGCTCAATGCCTCCGAATCGCGTGATCGCGAATCGAATGCCAAGATCGCTGACCTCGGTCGTCGTCTTAATGTGGCGCTCGCACAGCGGGTGCAGGAACTCAACCGCTACCGTTCCGACTTCTTTGGCCGCCTGCGTGCGATCCTGTCCGACAAGGAAAATATCCGCATTGTCGGCGACCGTTTCGTGTTCCAGTCGGAAGTTCTTTTCCCAACGGGCTCTTCCGATCTCAATCCTGCCGGTCAGGAAGAGATGAAGAAACTCGCTGATGCGGTCATCACGCTCAATCAGGAAATTCCGGATGACATCAACTGGGTTCTGCGGGTAGATGGACATACCGACAATGTGCCGCTGGCAGGCACGGGTCGCTTCCGCGACAACTGGGAGCTTTCATCAGCACGCGCAACGGCAGTGGTCAAATATCTGATCGCCAATGGCGTACCAGCCAACCGTTTGGTTGCAGCAGGTTTTGGCGAGTATCAGCCGCTCGATAGTTCCGATGCACCCGATGCCCGCGCAAGAAATCGCCGCATCGAGCTGAAGCTGACAGAGAGATAAACTAAAATTATAGCATTTCCGAGCCAAAAGTGCGAAGCGGTTTTGCGTCAGATAATGCGTAAAAACAAGCAGTTACAGCGGTTCCAACGATTCTTTCTTAACTGGAACCGCTGTAAGGGGCCCATGAGCCCCCATTTTTATTTACCGAAAACGCCTGCGCCCGCTTCAAATTGCAGCTTGGCGAGGCGGGCATAAATGCCGCCCTTCTCAACCAGCGTCTGATGCGTACCCTCTTCAACAATCTGGCCCTTGTCGAGAACCAGAATGCGGTCGGCTTTCAGAACCGTTGCCAAGCGATGCGCCACAACGAGCGTTGTGCGATTATCCATCAGGCTATCAAGCGCCTTTTGCACCAGCATTTCACTTTCTGCATCAAGCGCCGAGGTGGCTTCATCCAGCAGCAGAACGGGTGCCGCACGCAGGATCGCACGCGCAATGGCAATGCGCTGGCGCTGACCGCCTGAAAGCGTAACGCCGCGTTCGCCGACTTCGGTGTTATAGCCCTTGTCCAGCGCCATAATGAAGTCATGCGCGAGTGCTGCCCTTGCTGCAGCCTCGATTTCAGCATCGCTTGCACCGGGTTTACCGAAGCCGATGTTCTCGCGAATGCTGGTGGCAAAGATCGCAACATCCTGCGGCACTACGGCAATGCGTTCACGCACCTTGGCAGGGTCGGCTTCAGGCAAGGCCACACCATCCATCAGCACACGACCGGATTGCGGATCGTAATAGCGCATCACCAGCGAGAAAATCGTGGTTTTGCCGGCACCGGACGGGCCGACAATCGCAACCGTCTCACCGGGCTTTACAGTGAAGCTGACACCATTCAGCGACGGTGCGTCCGGGCGCGTTGGATAGGAGAAATGCACCTGATCGAAGCTGATCTCGCCACGCGGCGGTTGTGGCAAGACAATGGGATTTACCGGGGCGGAAATGCCAGGATTTTCATCGAGAATTTCTGCAAGCCGTTCGGTGGCACCCGCGGCCTGCGCAAGTTCACCACCCACTTCAGAAAGCGCGCCAAAAGCGCTGGCTGCAAAGACTGCATAAAGAACGAACTGGCCCAGCGTTCCTGCCGTCATTGTGCCAGAAAGCACATCACGCGAGCCGAACCAGAGCACGGCAACCACGCTGGAGAAGATCAGGAAAATCGCAAAGCCTGTCAGAATGGCGCGTGCTTTGATGGAGGAACGTGCCGCCTGATAGGCCTTCTCGACGGCATTGGCAAAACGCCCCACCACCATATTTTCGTTGGTGAAGGCCTGCAGCGTGCGCATCGCCCCGATCTGCTCACTGGCATAGGCATTGGCATGTGCCAGCATATCCTGCGTCATGCGTGAGCGACGACGCACAGAACGACCAAAAGCGATCAACGGAATCACGATCAGCGGAATAGCCGCAATCACAAGTGCGGAAAGCTTGGGGCTGGTGACAACCATCATGATGAGCGCGCCAATACCCAGAATCACATTGCGCAGCGCTACAGAGGCCGTAGCCCCTACAACCGACTTGATCTGCGTGGTATCGACCGAAAGACGCGAGACGATCTCGCCCGACTGCGACCGATCAAAGAATTCCGGCGACAGGCTGGTCACATGGGAAAAGACAGCATTGCGCAGATCTGCCACCACGCGCTCGCCCAGCGATATGACGAAGAAATAGCGCAGGCCCGATGCGAGCGCCAGAACCAGCGCCAGCGCCACCAGCATACCGAAATAGTTATTGACGAAGACCGCATTGGCGCCGGTGAAGCCATGATCGATCATACGGCGTACGGCAACCGGGACAGCAAGAGTCGTCACAGCAGCAAGAACCAGCGAGAACAGCGCTCCAATAACCAGAGGCTTGTAGCGCGAGAGGAAAGGAAGCATCCGCCTCAGTGGCTTCAATGAACGGCGCTTACGCCCTTCCTTAGCACCCTCCCCAGCCCCCTCTTGGGCATTCAATTCTGGATTCATGCGAATTTGACTGTCTCTGCTGGCCATTCTTGAGATTGCGCCCTTGTTATTAGCGTGCGCCTGATGTATAGGCTCGCCAACCCTTTTGGAAGCCGTTGCCGTCGGTAACGGGTCTTCATATCTGCCATTGGGCGAAAGTGCCGCAGTTTTAAACAAGAAACTGGGATTTTCACCCCAGACTTTCAGGATTGAGAAGATGAAAGCCAGCATCCATCCCGACTACCACACCATCAAGGTCGTGATGACCGATGGCACTGAATACATGACCCGCTCGACCTGGGGCAAGGAAGGCGATACGATGAACCTCGATATCGATCCTACCACGCACCCAGCTTGGACCGGTGGTTCGCAGACCCTGCTCGATCGCGGCGGTCGCGTAACGAAGTTCAAGAACCGTTTCGGCAATCTCGGTATCTAATACTGACATTGATGAACTTACGAAAAACCTCGCTTCGGCGGGGTTTTTTGTTGCCTGCCTCTCTGCGCAAAAGGGCGCTATAATCGCGCTCTGCAGCTTGCTTCCCAAAAATGGAAACCAATTTTGGGCAACGACATGCGTAAAAAACAGATAGAGCGGCTCCAACGATTCGGTCTTAACTGGAACCGCTCTAAATGCGAAATGCTCTAATACCAAAACTCCATGAGTATGACTCATGGAGTTTTGGTTAAGCCCGAGTGGCGATTGAACTTTTTCAAGGCGTGATGCGTCAGCATCTTCACGCCTTGGTATAACGGCTGGAGGTCGGCACAATGGAGCGAGCAATGTCTGGCATATTGATCGCCGGGAGTTCGCATGTCGGGAAATCCACATTCGCCGCGCGACTGACAAAAGCCCTCGGGTGGAGCCTGATTTCAACGGATAGTCTTGCCCGGCACCCCGGGCGCCCCTGGCCTACCGTCCGCCCCGCCGTCGCCGAGTTTTATTCAAGCCTTTCACCTGAAACCATTCATTGGTTTCTAAAGGTGCATCATGAAAACATATGGCCTCTCATTCGAGAGAAAATCGAGGGGCACATCCATGATGGGCGACAATTCATCTGCGAAGGATCAGCCTTGCGTCCAGAATATCTGACGACATTGAACACCGCTTCAACCGAATGCGTCTGCCTTTATGCCGACGATGATTTTTTGCTCAGCAGAATGCGCAACGAGGCAGGTTACGATCACGTTGATACCAGCCTTCGGTACATCATCGATAAGTTTATCGAGCGCTCTCTCCGGGACAATTCAGAACTGAAGGCATCTGCGCTAAGCAATCACATAAGACTGGTGAATGCGGCAGATATGGTTGAAGTGAACCAGCCCTACGAGCAGTTACTGCAACAGGCATCCAATAATTCCGAGAAATAAAAAACTCCCGGACAAGCCGGGAGTTTTCGTATTCGGTACTGAAGCCTGAACTTAGGCGCTCAGCTTTTCCATCACTTCGTCGCTGACTTCGAAGTTCGAATAGACGTTCTGAACGTCATCATCGTCTTCAAGAACGTTGAGAAGCTTGAGCACGGAGCGTGCCTTTTCTTCATCGAGTTCCGTGTTGGTCTGTGGCTTCCAGATCGTCTTGATCGATTCGGCTTCACCGAGCGCTGTTTCCAGCGCCTTCGATACTTCACCAATGTCTTCAAAGGCGCAGAGGATCACATGCTCTTCTTCGCCCGACTGAACGTCGTCGGCACCGGCTTCAATAGCCGCTTCCATGACCTTGTCGGCATCGCCAACAGAAATCTTGTAAACGATTTCGCCAACGCGATCGAACATGAAGGCTGCAGAACCGGTTTCACCCAGAGCGCCACCCGACTTGGTGAAAGCTGCACGCACATTGGATGCGGTACGGTTGCGGTTGTCGGTCAGCGCTTCAACGATGACCATCACGCCGCCCGGGCCGCGGCCCTCGTAGCGCACTTCATCGTAGTTTTCACCGTCGTTGCCTGCCGCCTTCTTGATGGCGCGCTCGATGTTATCTTTCGGCATCGACTGCGCCTTGGCGTTCTGGATGGCCAGACGCAGGCGCGGGTTCATCAAGGGGTCAGGCAGACCCTGCTTTGCAGCCACGGTGATTTCTCGACCAAGCTTGGAAAACATTTTCGACCGCACGGCATCCTGACGGCCTTTGCGGTGCATGATATTCTTAAACTGTGAATGGCCAGCCATGGCACCCCTGTTCTGTTCATATGATGCGCACGGAGAAAGCGTCACATAAGAATGGGTCTGGCCGCAGACAGGTCGGCCACCGCGCTTTCCGTGCTGAATGGCCGCGTTATAAGGAATTGAGCCGCATTCGTCCAGCAAAAGCGCGATCACGCAATCACTTGTCGATAAAGTTGACAGGCCTCGACGCGGACCACCAAACAATATTATCTATAAAACCATGAATCAGCGCTCAAATGACACTCCCGGCGAAACCATTGCCGCCCGCATCAGCCGAATTCTCGCCGACCGTATTATTGCGGGCGAGATCGAGCCGGGCATCAAACTCCGTCAGGATCATATCGCCGAAGAGTTCGAAACAAGCCATGTGCCCGTGCGCGAAGCCTTTCGCCGCTTGGAAGCGCAAGGGCTTGTGGTTTCCGAACCCCGTCGCGGTGTGCGCGTTGCGTCCTTCGATATCAGCGAAATCCGCGAAGTGGCGGAAATGCGCGCAGCACTTGAAGTGCTGGCCCTGCGTCATGCAGCGCCCCATATCAGCCGCGCCACGCTGGACGCTGCCGAACAGGCAACCCTCGAAGGCGACAAGTCACGCGATGTGCGAAGCTGGGAAGACGCCAATCGTCGCTTTCATCGATTGATTCTGGAGCCATGCAACATGCCGCGCCTGCTGGCGGCTATTGATGATCTTCATGCAGCAAGCGCGCGCTTTCTGTTTGCCACTTGGCGTTCGGAATGGGAAACCCGCACTGATCACGATCACCGCGCGATTCTGACCGCACTCCGTCAGGACGACATTGAGACGGCAACCACCATCCTTGCACGCCATGTGCAGTGGATCGGCCATCGCCCCGTCAAAACTGCATCAGGCAAGACCCGCGATTCTTTCGCCATCGTCGGCTAAGCAGTCACCCAGACCTTCCAGTTCTTAAGATGACCATGCGAGCTGCCGCACATGCAGCTCGCGCGCCTGCGGCTGCTTTGATTTTAAAGCATTTCCAGCAAAAGTGGGAACCTCCTCCGCAGGGAAATCAGTTCGCCGGACTGATTTCTTTTCCTGCTGCGATGCGTCGGATAATGCGTACAAACAAATAGTTACAGCGGTTCCAACGATTCAGCCTTAACTGGAACCGCTGTAAGCCTCTCCCAATTTTTATATATTTTATCTATTTCTCACTTGCCAAACACCATCAATCCGACGATTTTAAATAGATCGAATCGTAATTTTATCTATAATTTGAGGAAGCCATGGCTTACATCACCCAGAAGCGTGTATCTTTCAGCCCACTTGATCTCGAATCCCGCTCACCAGCCCTACGCATTGCAGCGGTAGCCTTCGGTACGCTGGTACTGGCAATCTCATCGCAGATTGCAGTCCCTATGATACCGGTTCCGATCACACTTCAGACACTCGTTGTGCCGCTGATCGGCGCACTCTATGGTTGGCGACTTGGCTTCATCACCGTGCTTGCCTGGCTGGGCGAAGCCATGATTGGCCTGCCGGTTCTCGCTGGCGGCGCAGGTGGTATCCAGCATTTTGCCGGTCCAACCGCTGGATATCTCGTCTCGTTTCCGATTATCGCAGCACTCACCGGCTATCTCGCGGAACGCGGCTGGAACGGTAAAAACCTGGTGCTTGCTTTTGTATCGTTCGGCGTAGCCAACCTGCTTTGCCTCGCCCTTGGTGCAATTTGGCTTTCAGCGCTGATCGGCGTTGAAAAAGCAGTAACCTTCGGTGTGACGCCATTCCTCATCGGCGCTCTGATCAAGTCGGCACTCGGCGCTGCAATTCTCAAAGCAGCAGCGCGATAAACGATTGATGACAGTTCGCCTGCGCGGTCATCATCTTCTTTGTATGCTGACCTATATCGGCAAGGGCTACAGCCCGGCTTTCGTGGAAAATTACGACGCGATTGCCGGGCATTTGTCGAATGGTGAAGACATCGAGATCGTCGATGGTCCAGACGACATCTGCCAGCCGCTGCTCTGTGAAAGTGATCGCCACTGTTTTAATGCAAGCGTAGCTGTTCGGGACAGATTGGCTATGGAAGCCATATCGAGGCTATTTGACCTGGTGATCTCGGCTGGATCACGATTGTCGCTCGATGCCATGCAGCTTGGCCGGATGCGGGCCGCTTTTGCCGATGGCAGCATCCGCAAAGCGTGCAAATCTTGCGAATGGTCAGAGCTTTGTACCCGCATCGCCGTCAAAGACGATTATGCGGGCGTTCAGATAAATTTATAAAGGCCTATCGCCAGAATGCAGGGATAGTTTCTTCCAGTCGTGCGCCAATGCGCAAAGGAGCAGCCTTTTCAGCAAGGCCGGTACGATCAGAAATCTCGATCCCCACGCCACAAATGGTTGCCGGACCACTGGCAGCCTCAAAGCGACCCTTTGGCACTTTCGACAGGAAGCGGTTCAAAGGCTCTTCCTTGTCCATGCCAAGCGAAGAATCATAGTCGCCGCACATGCCGGCGTCCGACATATAGGCTGTGCCATTGCGCAAAATCTGGCAATCGGCGGTCGGCACATGCGTATGCGTTCCCACGACAGCACTGGCGCGACCATCGACAAAATGGCCAAAGCACTGCTTTTCGCTGGTAGCTTCCGCATGGAAATCGAAGAACACGGCATCTGCCTGCTCGCCAAGCGGGCAAGCTTCGAGAATTTTCTCGGCCGCAATGAACGGGTCATCCAGATCCGGGTGCATGAACACGCGACCCATCACATTGGATACCAGCACGCGGGCACCATTCTTGGCGATGTAAAGCCCCTCGCCCTTGCCTGCCGTTCCTTTCGGAAAATTTGCAGGACGCAGGAAACGGTCTTCGCGCTTGGAGAAATCCAGCGCCTCGCGTTGATCCCATACGTGATTGCCGGTTGTCACCACATCCGCGCCCGCGCGGATTGTGTCGTGAAAAATCTCTTCGGTAATACCAAAGCCGCCAGCGGCGTTCTCGCCGTTGACGATCACGAAATCCAGCTTCAAATCAGAAATCAGCCCCGGCAGCTTTTCATAAACCGCCGTGCGCCCCGACCGGCCCACCATGTCACCAAGAAAAAGTAATCTCATAAATGCGTCTTTATCAGCCCTGATCGAATAAGTGCAAGCCGGTCTCGGTCAGTATCTGGTGAAGAGCAATGTCGTGCGGCTCATTGGGCACATGTGGCACTTCCTGACAATCAAATGCCATGCCGATCAACAGCGGCTCCAGACCTCGCCCGGCAAAGCGCGCCAGCGCCCGATCATAATGACCGGCACCATAACCCAGACGATGACCGCGCTTGTCGAAACCGGCAAGCGGCATAAACAGGATGGCAGGATCAACCAGCGGTGCGGTCTTGTCCGGCCCCATCGTGCCGAACCCCGTCTGAACCAGCTCCGCATCCGGTAGAAATTCACGAAATGCGATTGTTTCCTTATCGAGAACCACCGGCAGGCATAGACGCGCACCCTTGTCGCGCATCGCTGACAAAAGCGGACGTGGATCAATCTCCGAGCGGATCGGCCAATAGCCTGCGACCATCGTTTCCTTTGGAATCAATATCGCGGTTTCAGCCTTTTTTGCTGCAGCCAGTGACGCCTCGAACCGAAAGCGCGGATCAAGTGCATCGCGACGCGAAAGCACCTCTCGCCTCAATGCCTGCTTGTCATCGCCTCGCGGCTGTCCATTGTCATTCATCAAACGCCTCCACCAATTGCTGCTAGTGGACCCGGAATGGCGGCATCCGTCAAGAAGCAGCTGCAATCCGTTGCGAACGATCACGAATGACTTTCAGCACAACGCCATGGAAATCATTCAGGAAAACCTTGCCCCACAGATCGCAGTAGAAATTGATCGGCGTTGCAATCCGGTAGCGTGTGGTGAGCGTGAGACGTGTATGACCATTTGGCTGCGCTTCGAGGTGATAATCACCATTCGTGAGCTTCAGGTAAGAGCTATCCACATTGATATGGGCTTCGACAGCCGCGGGGATGGAATCGGTGCCAAACCGAAAATCCCAGGCCAGCAGCCGGTTTTCTTCCCAGCGTGTCACAATCTCCTGAAATTTGACGCCGCGTGTCCATTCAAGCTGGCGCACAGCGCCGACACCCTCGCCCTCAAGGCGTGCATCGACGGGCTGTGGCACACCGACAATCCCGTGACTGAATGTCCATGACAGTTCATCCGGACGAACATGGCGGATTTCTGTGGTCTGCTGCCAGACGACTTCAGGCGAGGCTGCAATATCAATGACGGTCGTAACCGCTCCTTCATGCGGCTCATATTGCAGCAGCGGTTCAAACGGATAAAACATCAATGGCAGTGCGATCACCAGCATTGTGGAGCGTGGCGTGCGGAAGCGGCGGATCAGCGAAAGCGTCAGCCAGGAGCCCACTGCGGAGAAAACGCCGAAAAACGGCGCAGCCATGATCACGCAGATGCCGCCCTCTCGGAACAAAGCCATGCTCACAACAATGAGACCGCCGATAATCATCCAGCTCATTCTCACATGGCGCCAGAGCCCCTTTTCGGCGCGCGGGTCGCTTAGGCTCGAAGCAAGGCTCGATATCGCCATCGGCAAAAGCATAAGCCCCGCGATAAACGGCATCCATTCCCGTGCCGAGTTCACCCAGATAAGGACATAGAGCGTAAGCCCGTAAGCCACAGCCACTGGAACTGCGACACGTAAACGTTCGGAAAAGCCAGGAGAATTTGGGGGAGAGGATGTCATTTAAAACGCACATATCTTTGAAGGATAAGGCGTTTTAGAACATTTTTATCTTAAATAACAAATAGCTTTGCTTACTTTATAGCAAGAGCTTGAAAAGTGGCGACCACGACGACCGATGGTAGTGTTTGATCCCGGGAACCTACAACGTAGGTGGGCGCCATATGCGAAAGCCCACAGGCCTTCACAGGGACAGCTCCCTTAGAGATCAATAAGGCCCCGGGGATGCTGTTACACCTGTCGGGAAGCGCAGTACGCCGAGAACCTATATAGGCGCAGTCAGACCTTAGCGCCAGAGGCGTCAGCCCGAGATACAGAAATCTTTTCGTAGATCAGACAGCGCCCGGACGGGGAGCGATACGCTTTGCAATCTGCTCAATGCGTTCGGCCAAATCAGAAAGCACACCAGTAAGGGCAGCGTCATTCTGATCGGCACTGGTCAGCGCTTCGTCGCGAGAGCGGCGCAGGGTCTCGATCTCGTTTTCATGGCCCTTGATGCGCTTTTGCGTTTCCGCAAGCTCGTCCATCACCATGATACCGGCCATCACTGTGAGGCGCAGATCGCCTATTTCGCCGAAAGATGATTTGAGATGGGTGACATATTGGTCAAAGCGATCGGCAAGCCCGGAAAGATGTTCTTCCTGCCCTTCGTCGCAAGCCATGCGATATGCTTTGCCATCAATGGTAACGGTTACAGTCGCCATAGATCCCTTCTCCTATCGATCCAGCACGGCGCGAATGGTTTCCATCGCCGTCACCAGACGTCGCGAAACTTCGCGGTTTGCGGCTTCAAGCCGCTCGGCACGGGCTTCTGACTGGTCGAGTTCCTGGGCTAGACGGCTGCGGTCAGCATTCATGCGCTGTACCTCTTCCTCGGCTTCGGCGAAATCGCCTTCCTTGTCCAGCCGCAGGTCCACCGCTTGTTCAAGCGTACTGAGTGCCTTTTCCAGCCGTTCGAGGACCTGCCTGAGGGTCGTTTCGGGTGCCATCCATATCCTTTCCAATGCCAGATCACAGACATCGAATCGCGCCTGCCGGACGGGCATCTTTGAAAAGACTGTAATAATCGACCGCCCGATAAGCAACAAATGACGAGCCAGACTGGCCGTTCATGCACCGTTATCAGCGCAAAAAAGGCTTTTCAGTGATTGTCAGCCCACAAATTGCCCGCATTACCCAATCAATCGCAGACTGTTTATTGCCGATAAGCCATCGTTTTGTTGACTCCTCGGTAGCAGGTGCTATGTGTCCCAAAGCCTTCTGTCGCGCGAGCATCTACAGAATTTAATCGGTTTAAATTGATTAAATCGTTTAGTATAAGGAGCTCGTGCTTCAGTCCCGAGGCATCGCCGCAACCCCGTTAAAACCACTCTGGAAAGACGGCTGAGACAATGACGAATTCCGACAAGCAAAACCAGCTGGCCAACGCCATCCGCTTTCTCTCGATCGATGCGGTCGAGAAGGCTAATTCAGGCCACCCAGGCCTGCCTATGGGCGCAGCCGACATAGCAACGACTCTTTACACCCGTTTCCTGTCGCACGACCCGCAGAATCCGCATTGGCCGGATCGCGACCGTTTCGTGCTTTCTGCAGGTCACGGCTCGATGCTTCTTTATTCGCTGCTCTTCCTCTCGGGCTACGAAGACATCACCCTTGATGAAATCAAGAATTTCCGCCAGCTCGGCGCACGCACCGCAGGTCATCCTGAATACGGTCATGCCGCTGGCATCGAAACCACGACCGGTCCGCTCGGACAGGGCATTGCCAATGCTGTTGGCATGGCGCTTTCCGAACGCGTTCTGAATGCACAGTTCGGCGACAGTCTCGTTGACCACTACACCTATGCGATCGTTGGTGACGGCTGCCTCATGGAAGGCATCAGCCAGGAAGCCCTGTCGCTGGCAGGTCACCTGAAGCTCAATAAGCTGATCGTTCTTTGGGATGACAACAACATCTCCATCGACGGCCCGATCTCGCTGTCCGACAACACCGATCAGCCTGCACGTTTCGCCGCTTCCGGCTGGAACACGCTTGCTGTTGACGGTCATGATCAGGACGCGATTGCCAAGGCAATTGAACTTGCCAAGGTTTCGGACAAGCCAACCTTCATCGCCTGCAAGACCACCATTGGTTTTGGTTCGCCAAACCGCGCTGGCACCAACAAAGTCCACGGCTCGCCACTCGGTGCAGAAGAAATCGCTGCAACGCGCAAGGCACTCGGCTGGACTTCTGAACCTTTCGTCGTTCCTGCTGAAGTTCTCGACGCATGGCGCGTTGCTGGCCTCAATGCTGCGAAGAAGCGTCTGGAATGGGAAAAGCGTCTTGCTGCGGCTAACGCAGAAACCCGCGCTGAATTCGAACGTCGTATGCGTGGCGACCTGCCTGCAAACTTCGATGACGCGATCAACGAATACAAGAAGAAGCTTTCCGCAGAAAAGCCAAAGGTTGCGACCCGCAAGTCGTCCGAAATGGCTCTGGAAGTGATCAACGGCGTTGTGCCTGAAACGCTCGGCGGCTCTGCCGACCTGACCGGTTCCAACAACACCAAGACCAGCCAGACCAAGGCTGTTACGCCGGAAAACTACGGTGGTCGTTACATCCACTACGGTATCCGTGAACACGGCATGGCTGCTGCCATGAACGGCATCACGCTGCACGGCGGTCTGATCCCTTACTCGGGCACTTTCATGTGCTTCTCGGATTATTGCCGTCCGGCCATGCGTCTGTCGTCACTGATGGGCATCCGTGTTGTTTACGTCATGACCCATGATTCGATTGGTCTTGGCGAAGACGGCCCAACCCACCAGCCGGTTGAGCATCTTGCAGCTCTGCGCGCCATTCCAAACCACAATGTCTTCCGTCCGGCAGACGCTGTGGAAGTTGCAGAATGCTGGCAGATTGCACTGCATTCGAAGGGCACTCCTTCGACGCTCGCTCTGACCCGTCAGAACCTGCCAGTTGTGCGTACCGAACATCGCGAAGAAAACCTCTCCGCATTCGGCGCTTACGAACTCGCTGCAGCAAATGGCGATGCAAAGGTTTCGATCTTCGCAACCGGTTCGGAAGTGGAAATCGCGCTCAAGGCTCGTGACCTTCTCGAAGCCAAGGGCATTGCCACCCGCGTTGTTTCCGTTCCTTGCTTTGAACTCTTCGAAGAGCAGAGCGATGCTTACAAGCAGGCAACGCTCGGCGATGCACCGGTCAAGGTTGCAATCGAAGCAGCTCTTGCACTCGGCTGGGAACGCTTCATCGGCGAAAACGGCATCTTTATCGGCATGAAGGGCTTCGGTGCTTCGGGCGAGATCAACGATCTCTACAAGCATTTCGGCATTACTGCTGAACATGCTGCTGAAGCTGCGGAAAAGAAACTCAACGCCGCCGCATAATAATCAAACGCCGGCGTTAAACACGCCGGCGTTTACCTTTCCAGTCGTGGGCGTTCCCAAACGCCTTCAACTGTTTTATCAAGCCACTGCATATGCAGAACCCTTTCGGGAGATTTAGAGAAAATGGCAGTTCGCGTCGCAATTAACGGTTTTGGCCGCATCGGCCGTAATGTCCTCCGCGCTATCGTCGAGTCGGGCCGCACCGACATTCAGGTCGTTGCGATCAACGATCTGGGCCCAGTGGAAACAAACGCGCATCTTCTGCGCTATGACAGCGTTCATGGTCGTTTTCCAAAGGAAGTGAAAGTCGCTGGCGACACCATCGACGTCGGCTACGGACCGATCAAGGTTCACGCTGTTCGCAACCCGGCTGAACTGCCGTGGAAGGAAGAAGGCGTCGATATCGCTCTGGAATGCACCGGCATCTTCACCGCGCGCGACAAGGCAGCTCTTCATCTTGAAGCTGGCGCAAAGCGCGTTATCGTGTCGGCTCCTGCCGATGGCGCCGACCTTACCGTTGTCTATGGCGTCAACCACGACAAGCTGACGAAGGACCATCAGGTCATTTCCAACGCTTCTTGCACCACCAACTGCCTTGCGCCAGTGGCTCAGGTTCTCAACGATGCAATCGGCATCGAAAAGGGCTTCATGACCACGATCCACTCCTACACGGGCGACCAGCCGACGCTGGACACCATGCATAAGGATCTCTACCGCGCACGCGCAGCAGCTCTTTCCATGATCCCGACTTCGACGGGTGCTGCAAAGGCTGTTGGTCTGGTTCTGCCAGAACTCAAGGGCAAGCTCGACGGCGTTGCAATCCGCGTTCCAACCCCGAACGTATCGG
This sequence comes from Brucella sp. NBRC 12953, assembly GCF_040369775.1. Lineage (NCBI taxonomy): Bacteria > Pseudomonadati > Pseudomonadota > Alphaproteobacteria > Hyphomicrobiales > Brucellaceae > Brucella > Brucella sp. NBRC 12953. Next base: position 131,874 of record NZ_BAABSV010000008.1, on the reverse strand, counting down.
TTGTTGACCTGACCTTCGTTGCCAAGCGTTCGACCACTGTTGAAGAAATCAACAATGCGATCCGCGAAGCTGCCAATGGCCGCCTCAAGGGCATCCTCGGCTACACCGATGAGCCGCTCGTTTCGCACGACTTCAATCACGATTCGCATTCGTCGATCTTCCACACCGACCAGACCAAGGTCATGGACGGCACCATGGTGCGCATCCTGTCGTGGTACGACAATGAATGGGGCTTCTCGAGCCGCATGAGCGACACTGCAGTCGCTTTCGGCAAGCTGATCTAAGCAGCTTCAATGTTTCGCTCCCTTCTCCCCACCGTTGCGCGCTGGCGTTCGCTGGAAGGAGAAGGGCTCGAACATCTCAATATCACGCCCGCCGGTAACACTTTCAACGCCACTGGCGTTATCATCGGCGAGCGTGGCGATGTTCCCTACGGTGTACGTTATAGCATCGATTGCGCAAGCGACTGGCGCGTATTCCATTTCCTCATCGAAACGACATCCGGCTTAATGCTCGAACTCAAATCCGATGGAAATGGGCACTGGACGACCATGGCCGGAGACGCATTACCTGAGTTTGATGGTTGCATGGACATTGATCTGGCAGGGACACCCTTCACCAATAGCCTGCCGATCCGCCGTCTGGGTCTGACGCCCGAAAGCGGCACGGTACAGCTCGACATGCTTTATGTACCGTTCAATAGTTTCCGCCCGCTGCGAGACAGCCAACGATATACTTGTCTTAAGGAAGGCAAGCTTTACCGTTACACTGCAGCTGATCGCACGTTCACCGCTGAATTGCCTGTCGATGAAGACGGGCTTGTCACTGATTACCCAACCCTGTTCCAGCGCCTGCCTGTCTGAAAGACGAAAACCTGCAGGCCGCCGGAAAAAGCCCCGGGAGAAATATCATGAGTTTCCGTACCCTCGATGATGCCGACGTCAAATCCAAGCGCGTTCTGGTTCGTGTTGATCTCAACGTGCCGATGGCAAACGGCGAAGTAACCGACCTCACCCGTATCGAACGTATTGTTCCAACCATTGCGGAACTGTCGAAAAAGGGTGCCAAGGTCATCCTGCTCGCCCATTTCGGTCGTCCAAAAGGCGTTGCGTCCGATGAAAACTCTCTGAAGCATGTCGTAAAGCCGCTTTCAAAAGTGCTCGGGCACGGTGTGCACTTCGCAGAAGACAGCATTGGTGACAAGGCGAAGGCGGCAGTTGATGCGCTGAAAGACGGCGACGTTCTGCTTCTCGAAAACACCCGCTTCCACAAGGGCGAAGAAAAGAACGATCCGGAATTCGTGGCAGCACTCGCAGCCAATGGCGACATCTATGTCAATGACGCCTTCTCGGCGGCGCACCGCGCGCACGCTTCGACCGAAGGTCTGGCGCATGTGCTGCCAGCCTATGCAGGCCGCGCCATGCAGGCGGAACTTGAAGCACTTGAAAAGGGCCTCGGACAGCCAGCCCGTCCCGTTGTAGCAATCGTTGGCGGCGCCAAGGTTTCGACCAAGCTCGACCTCCTGTCGAACCTGATTGAAAAGGTCGATGCACTGGTGATCGGCGGCGGCATGGCCAACACTTTCCTCGCAGCCCAGGGCCACGATGTCGGCAAGTCGCTTTGCGAGCATGATCTTGCCCATACCGCACGCGAAATAATGGCCAAGGCTGAAAAGACCAAATGCGCCATCATCCTGCCGGTTGATGCGGTCGTGGGCTGGCACTTTGCTGCCGATACACCAAACCAGACCTATGGTGTGGAATCGGTGCCAAGCGACGGCATGATTCTCGACGCAGGCGCGCTTTCGACTGACCTGATTGCATCGGCCATCGATGATGCCGCAACACTCGTCTGGAACGGCCCGCTCGGCGCATTTGAGCTGCGTCCGTTCGATACAGCAACCGTCAAGACCGCCAAGCATGTTGCCGCCCGCACCAAGGCTGGCAAGCTGGTATCGGTCGGTGGCGGCGGCGACACCGTTGCAGCGCTTAACCATGCAGGTGTTGCAGACGACTTCACCTATATCTCGACCGCTGGCGGCGCTTTCCTTGAATGGATGGAAGGCAAACCACTTCCCGGCGTTGATGTGCTGAAGAAGTAAGAAAACAAAAAAGCCCGGGGTTTCCTCCGGGCTTTTGCTTTATGATTTCGGTGTCAGCTTTAGAAGACGCCCGGGATTGTCATCCTCGATCACCCAGATCGCACCATCTGGCCCGACGGCTACGTCACGGATACGATTTTCCATCGCAAAACGGTCGGCTTCATTCGGCTGACCATCGCTGTTGATCGTCACACGGATCAGCGCCATCGACGAAAGGCCGGCGATCAGCGCAGAACCATTCCAGTCGGCAAACATCTTGCCCTTGTAGAATGCCAGGCCGCCCGGCGAGATCACCGGCGTCCAGAACAGCATAGGTGCTTCAAACTCAGGTCGCGTGCTGTGGCGCGGGATCGGACGGCCACTATAATTGTCGCCATTGGAAACAACCGGCCAGCCGTAATTGAGACCCGGCTTGATGAGATTGAACTCATCACCGCCGCGCGGTCCCATTTCATGCTCCCACAGCTTGCCGTCCGGCGCGAATGCCAGACCATAGGGATTGCGATGCCCCGTCGTCCAGGTCAGCGCTTTGATGCCACCTTCCTCAGCCTTGGGATTGTCCTTTGGGGTCGAACCATCGAGGTTCATACGCAGGATCTTGCCCATCGGCGCATTGTCATCCTGTGCAGTTGCGGGCGACATGCGATCGCCAACCGACAGGAACAAATGCTTTTTATCAGGCGCAAACGCGATCTTGCCACCGGGCTGCCCGCCCTTGGCAGGTGTCGCCTGCTGCCAGATTGCCTTGAGATCCTTAAGCTCGGCCTTGCCCTTGCCTTCAGACAGCGTTGCACGCGCCAATATGAGCGCGCCGCCACCATTTTCCGGCATGACATAGGTGAAATAGATCGCCTCGCTCTTGGCAAAATCAGGCGCAGGAACAACATCCAGTAGACCGTTCTGGCCGCTGAACAAAACCTCCGGCACGCCTGAAACTTCCGTCTTCTCACCCTTTTCTGTTACGACAAAAATCTTGCCGCCCTTCTCGGTGAGGATCAGTTTGCCGCCCGGCAGAAATGCAATCGCCCATGGTGTGTCAAATTCCGCCACTGCTGCCACATTGAAAGGCAATTCAGTGGTGGCTTCCCTGCTTCCTGCATTGATGCTCTCCGCAAAGGCGGTCTGAGCCGGAAGGGCGATCATCGATGCAGCCAGAATGAACGGCAGGCTTAGTAGGGCACTTCGCATCTCTCCTCCTTATAATTGATATCCTTTAGATGGGATTCTCAGGCGTCATGTCAAAACCAAATGAGGTTGAAATCGCATATTCGTCTGTCGAATCTGGAATATTCATTCTGCACGCCAATTAGAGCAGAGTTCTGACAGCCGGTAAGAAAACTTGTCCCGGCTAAATCGTTTGAAAAAATTTCAATCGTTTCAACCACTTGTGCTGCCATTTTGTTGGCCTAACTCTTCTGCTATCGAAAATGAATATGTGTCTTGAGAGCGGCTGAGGCTCTTTGCCCAGCTTCCCAATATTGCCCCCTTGCGGGGCCTTAAGGAGCTAACACATGACCGAACGTCTTGAAGATATTGCAATTGCACTCGTCGCAAGCGGCAAAGGAATTCTGGCTGCGGACGAAAGCTCCGGCACCATTGCAAAGCGTTTTGAAAGCATCGGCCTCGCCTCGACCGAGGATTCACGCCGCGATTATCGCGAAATGCTGTTCCGCTCTGACGAAGCGATGAAGAACTACATTTCCGGCGTCATTCTTTACGATGAAACCATCCGCCAGAAAGCCAAGGACGGCACACCGCTTGTCGATCTTATTCGCAAGGCAGGTGCGGTGCCGGGCATCAAGGTGGATGCCGGTGCCAAGCCGCTTGCAGGTTTTGAGGGTGAAACAATCACCGAAGGTCTCGACGGTCTGCGTGAGCGCCTCAACGAGTATTATGGTTTCGGTGCCCGCTTTGCGAAATGGCGCGCCGTAATCTCGATTTCTGATGGGCTTCCAACATGGGGAGCGGTCAAGCAAAACGCGCAGGCCCTCGCCCGCTACGCAGCACTCTGCCAGGAAGCAGGCATTGTGCCGATCGTTGAGCCGGAAGTGCTGATGGATGGCAAGCCGGGCGATCATTCCATCGACCGTTGCTACGAAGTCACCGAATGGGTGCTCAAGACCGTCTTCGCCGAACTTTACGACGCACGCGTCAGGCTTGAAGGCATGATCCTGAAACCGAACATGGTTATCGACGGTAAGAAGGCGCGCAAAGCCTCTGTCGAAGAAGTGGCCGAAAAGACTGTTCACTGCTTCCGCAACACGGTCCCTGCCGCGGTGCCGGGCATTGCCTTCCTTTCCGGAGGTCAGACCGGCGAAGAAGCAACCGCACATTTGTCGGCAATGAATGCCAGCTTCGATATGCCGTGGAAGATGACCTTTTCCTATGGCCGCGCGCTGCAGGCAGCTTCTCTGGAAGCCTGGGGCGGCAAGGATGAGAATGTTGCCGCTGGCCAGCGTGCCTTTGCGCATCGCGCCAAGATGAACGGCCTTGCTGCAACTGGCGGCTGGAAGAAAGACCTCGAACAAGCAGCCTGAACGATACTGAATGATAAAAGGCCCGGTTTAGCGCATGAACCGACCGGGCTTTTTAGTTCTCAGTAAAATGAAACCCGACCGCCATCGCCATGGCAAAGATCGCAAACGCCGCGATCTTCCAAAAATCGCCACGCTTCTTCAAACCCGGCCAGCCAAGTGGCTTGATGATGTGCAAGCCCATCAGGGCCATAAGCAGCACAGGCAGGACTTTGAACACAAAACACCTCTCACGCACCCTTTTGGCCCAGCAATCAGCATCCTGCAAGCCTCATCAATTTATGCTGTGGTTGTGATACACTTATTCATCTTAAGTTTCATGGACGAAGCTTTGATCTTGGGCGTAGACTTAACCCCGGAGGAGATGAAAAGCGCGTGGAGGAGACCAGGCTAATCAGCCCTGTCTTGCGCTTTCATCCAGCGTGTTCGAGCATTTCCAGCAAAAGTGGGGACCGGTTTTGCGTCTGGAAATGCTTAAAAACAAATAGATAGAGCGGTTTCAGTGACTCAGCATTGGCTAAAACCGCTCTATCACGATGCTCTAACGGATCATCTGATCCGATTAAGCGCGTGCTTCTGGGAGGAACAGCATGACATCAAAATATGCCGAAACCTATGCCGCATGGCAGCAAGACCCCGAAGGCTTCTGGGCTGAAGCAGCCGGGGCCATTGACTGGTTCAAGCCATGGGATCAGGTTCTCGCAAGCGATGAAGGGGTTTATGGTCGCTGGTTTAAAGGTGCTGAATGCAACACCTGTCACAATGCACTCGACCGCCATGTTGCCAAAGGGCGCGGCGATCAGGTTGCGCTCATTTACGAAAGCCCGGTCACAGGCTCTGTACGCAAATTCACCTATCGCGAATTGCTTGAAGAGGTGGAAGCCCTCTCGGCAGTCATGCTCGACAATGGTGTAAGCAAAGGCGACCGCGTTCTTATCTATATGCCCATGGTGCCGGAAGCTGCTGTCGCCATGCTTGCCTCAGCCCGTATTGGCGCGGTGCATTCGGTGGTCTTCGGTGGCTTTGCCGCCAATGAACTTGCAACGCGTATAGATGATGCAAAGCCGGTGATGATCATTGCCGGTTCATGCGGCATCGAACCAACCCGCGTTGTGCCCTATCAGGCCATGCTCGACAAGGCGATTGCCACCGCCCGCCACACGGTCAGGCACTGCATTATCCTGCAACGCGAGCAGCATCCGCATAAGCCGGTTGAAGGCCGCGATATCGACTATCGTACCGCTGTGGATGCCGCGCGCGGCCGTCATGTTCCTTGCACGCCCGTCGCAGCCATCGACCCGCTTTATGTGCTTTACACATCGGGTACTACCGGTGAACCCAAAGGTGTCGTGCGCGACAATGGCGGGCATATGGTGGCCCTTGCATGGTCGCTGAAGCATGTGTTCGGCATTGAACCGGGACAGGTGTTTTGGGCGGCATCCGATGTCGGCTGGGTAGTCGGCCATTCCTATATTGTCTATGCACCGCTCATTGCCGGTGCCACCAGCATCCTCTTTGAAGGCAAACCCGTCGGTACGCCCGATGCAGGCAGCTATTGGCGCATCATCGCCGAGCATGGTGTGGAGGTGATGTTCACAGCCCCCACTGCCCTGCGTGCCATCAAGAAAGAAGATGCCGACGGTAATTTCGTGCGCCGATACGATCTTTCAAAATTCCGCGCGCTTTATCTGGCGGGCGAACGTGCCGATCCCGACACGATCCACTGGGCAGAAAATCTGCTCGGTTGTCCGGTGATCGATCATTGGTGGCAAACCGAAAGCGGCTGGCCGATGGTCGCCAATCCGCTTGGCCTTGGACTGCTTGAAACCAAATACGGCTCGCCTGCCGTCTGTCTGCCCGGCTATGACATCCGCGTGCTCGACGATGCGGGCCATGAAGTCGAACGTGGACAACTTGGAAATATCCTCATCAAGCTGCCATTGCCGCCCGGTTGTCTGCCAACTCTGTGGAACGCCGATGAGCGATTTCGCAATGCCTATCTCAACGAATTTCCCGGCTATTATAAAACCGCCGATGCGGGCTACATGGATGAAGACGGCTATCTCTACATCATGAGCCGAACCGACGACATCATCAATGTCGCAGGACATCGTCTGTCGACAGGTGCCATGGAGGAAGTGCTTTCCAGCCATCCGGACGTTGCAGAATGTGCGGTGCTTGGCATCTCCGATTCCGTCAAAGGACAGGTGCCTTGCGGCTTCCTTGTGCTGAAATCCAACATCGACCGTGATGAGCACGAGGTTGAAAAGGAATGCGTGAGCATGATTCGCGACGCCATCGGACCGATTGCCGCCTTCCGCCTCGCCCTGACCGTCAAACGTCTGCCAAAAACCCGTTCCGGAAAGATACTGCGCTCAACAATCCAGAAAATCGCTGATGGTGAGGACTGGAAAATGCCCGCCACCATCGATGATCCGGTGATTCTCGATGAAATCAGCACAGTTTTGCGCGAGCGTCATATCGGCCTGGCCTTTGCCTGACCTTTTATTATCGCGCATCTAGAACGCTTGACCGGCGAAAGTCGCCGGTCCACTCTCCGTCAAAAATCGGAGAATGATCAATGCAGTTAGAAGGCAAGGTGGCAATCGTCACGGGTGCTGCCCGCGGTATTGGCTATGCCATTGCCAAGCGCTTCCTGATGGATGGCGCAAGTGTCGTTTTGTCGGATGTCGATGGCGCAGGTGCCACAAAAGCAGTCAGGGATCTGGAGCAATATGGCCGGGTTCTCGCCATTGCCTGCGATGTGGGCGACAAACTCGATATTCATAATCTGCTGACCTATGCCACGACCAATCTTGGTGAGATCGACATCCTCGTCAACAATGCAGGCATCGTGCATCAGGCAGAGTTTCTCGACCTGAAAGAAGATGACTTCGACCGCGTGATGCGCGTCAACCTCAAGGGCGCTTTTCTCTGCGGTCAAGCTGTCGCAAAACGCATGGTTGCGCGCGTGGAAGCGGGTGGCGAGGCTGGCAGCATCATCAATATGTCGTCGATCAACGCGATATTCGGTCTGCCCAATCAGCTTGCCTATTCCGTGTCAAAGGGCGGCATGAACCAACTGACACGCACGATGGCGGTAGCACTCGCCAAATGGGGCATTCGCGTCAATGCAATCGGCCCTGGCTCAATCGACACTGACATGCTGTCTGCCGTGAACAACGATGCCGAGGCACGCAAAAAGATACTCGCGCGCACGCCATTGGGTAGAATCGGACAAGCATCTGAAATTGCAGCAATAGCCTCATTTCTCGCATCGCGTGATTCAAGCTATGTGACAGGCCAGACGATCTATGCCGATGGTGGACGCTTACCACTGAGCTATACCGCAGAACCGCCTTTCAAGGCCTGATGAAATAGTTGCCGTTTGCGTATATCAGGAAGATAATAATTAACATTGCTCCTGACAGACAGCTGTCAGGAGGCCTGTGTCATAGTGCATTCTTACAGATGAGGGATTCACCATGGCACTCGCAATCGCACCACTGCTCGCAATTCTGAAAGAATATAAGCGCAGACAGGACGAACGTCGGCGCTTCGTGCGCACGCAACGCGCATTCGACAACCTCCCAAGTGACCTGCGCAAGGATATGGGCTGGCCGGACCGTTATCTCGAACAGCGCCGTAACGCTGCCGATGAGAGGAAATAACACCATGGCGGAAACCAAAATGGTCGGCTTCGTCTTCGTAGAGGGCTTTGCTGATTGGGAATTTGGGTTTTTATCGGCATCGGCACGCGAATGGTTCGGCGTAAACACCGTCTCACTTGCTCCTGCAGGTGCGGAAGTCCGTTCGCTCAGCGGCTTTCGGCTGACGCCGGATCGCAGCACGGACCCCGAAGAAAACACTGACCTTGATGCTATTGCCGTCATCGGCTCCGATCTATGGGCGACGCCGCAGGCTCCCGATCTGACTGCGCTCTTGCGCGCCATCGCACAAAAATGCGGTGTGGTTGGTGGCATTTGCGGCGCAACACTTGCACTGGCTCGCGCAGGCCTCTTCAATGGGGTCAATCACACCAGCAACGGCCGCGAATGGATCGCAGAACGCGCACCGCAATATGCGGGTGCCAGCCGCTATCAGGACGTGCCCGATGCTGTCGCGGATAAGCGCATCGTTTCGGCGCCGGGTACAGCGCCCGGCACCTTCGCTGCCGCTTTTTTGGAAACGCTGTTTCCAACCGAGCGGGAGCGTATTGGCGAAATGCGTGCGCTTTTCGCACGCGAATATACTTGAGATCACCATGCGTCGAGCAGACCGCCTTTTTCAAATCGTTCAGCATCTTCGCGGCGGCAGGCTTGTCACCGCACGGCAACTTGCCGAGCGGCTGGAAGTTTCAGAACGCACGATCTATCGCGACATTGCAGATCTGCAATCGACAGGCGTTCCTATCGATGGTGAAGCCGGCGTCGGCTATATTCTGCGGCAGGGGTTTGAACTACCGCCACTGATGTTTACGCGTGATGAAATCGTGGCACTTGTTGCAGGCGCCCGCTTGATCCGTGCATGGGGCGGCGTTTCGATGGCGCGCGGTGCAGAAGAAGCCCTGGTCAAGATCGAAGCCGTTCTGCCCAAAGAAGAACGCGCGCGCATCACCGGCACGCAAATCCATGCACCGTCTGCATCAATCAGCGTAAGCGAACGCCGTATCATCGATGCCGTCGAGCGCGCAGTTGATGAAGGCACGGTTCTCAACATCCGTTATCGCGATCTGGAAGCCCGTGAGAGCGAGCGGGATATCCGTCCGCTTGGTCTGTGGTTCTGGGGCAAGGTCTGGACTGTGATCGGCTGGTGTGAATTGCGCAATGCTTTCCGCACGTTTCGTACCGACCGCATCATCGCTGCTGACAAATCAGGCCGCACGTTCCGCTCAGAGCGCGGCAAAACACTGGCGGATTTTTACCGGTTGATGGAGATGAGCGAGTACAACGCATTCAAGGACTAGAGCGCCGCGCGCCCTTTTGGGCGCACAAAGGTCGCTCTAACACTTTATGTTTACAGCATAATTTTACCTTAAACTGATTCAAGTTTAAGGAATTATGCTGTAGAGCGCCGGGCGTCGTGCCAGACGCTCAAACGTCACGCTTACCTTCCCAAGCAACAAAAAACCCGCCAGAACGGCGGGTTTTTTGTTCAGTCGAAGAAATCTTATTCTTCGTCTTCGTCGGTGTTCGAGCCCTTCAGCGAGGAGAGCTTTGCGAAAACCTTGTCCGCATCCAGCTCTTCTTCTTCAGGCTTCTCATCACGGTAATCGAAGTTTTCAGTCGCCGATGCTGGCAGCAATGTGCTGTCAGATTCAACAACTGGACGGTTGCGCGCTGCGCGCTCGACTTCGAGATCCAGATCAATCTGCGAGCAAAGGCCGAGCGTGACAGGGTCCATTGCCGTCAGGCTTGCCGAGTTCCAGTGAGTGCGATTGCGAATCTGCTCAATGGTCGACTTGGTCGTACCGATCAGACGCGAAACCTGCGCATCCTTGAGTTCAGGATGATTGCGAACCAGCCAGAGAATCGCATTCGGACGATCCTGACGCTTGGACAGCGGCGTATACCGCGGGCCCTTGCGCTTGGCTTCTGGAACGCGAACCTTTGGCTCGGAAAGCTTCAGGCGATGATACTGGTCCTTTTCGCCCTTCGCGATTTCTTCGCGCGAAAGCTGACCGGTGATAACCGGGTCAAGTCCCTTGATACCCTGCGAGGCCTCACCGTCCGCAATAGCCTTTACTTCGAGCGGATGCAGCTTGCAGAGAGCCGCGATCTGGTCAAAGGACAGAGCCGTATTATCAACGAGCCAGACTGCCGTTGCCTTCGGCATAAGAAGCTGGGTGGCCATTAGATATAATCCTCTTGTTCGTCCGCTCCGGTAGGGCGGGCCGTGGGAAAAACCACAAATTCCGGGAAATCACGGTCTATATATATTTTTTTTGTGCGCAGAGCAAGAAACTGCTGCCATGACATCCCAGGTTCTCTCGCAAATCTATTAGGTCAAGCGACATCAAGCACGATTTTGCCAATGTGCTGGCTGCCTTCCATACGATCATGCGCCCGCCACGCATCTTTAAGCGGGAAGATCATATCCATCACAGGGGCAACCTGACGCTGTGCCAGAAGCGGCCAGACTTTCGCTTCCAATTCGCGCGCGATGCCTGCCTTGAACTCAACCGAACGTGATCGCAATGTCGAGCCGGTATGGGTCAGGCGCTTGGTCATCAGGATTGCGAAGTTAGCCGTCGCCTTTGCCCCGTTCAGGAAGGCGATCTGCACGATGCGACCATCTTCGGCTGCCGCCTTGTAATTACGGTCAACGTAATCGCCACCAACCATATCGAGGATCACATCCGCTCCCTTGCCGCCGGTCATCTCTTTGACGACTGCGACAAAATCTTCGTCGCGATAATTAATCGCGCGATCAGCGCCAAGCTTTAAACAGGCATCGCACTTCGCTTGGGAGCCAGCCGTTACAATAACGCTTGCTCCAAAGGCTTTGCCAAGCTGAATAGCCGTCGTGCCAATCCCTGACGAGCCGCCATGGATCAGCAGGGTTTCACCTTCTTTAAGGCCACCGCGTTCAAATACATTATGCCAGACCGTGAAGAAGGTCTCGGGGATGGCTGCGGCCTCAATATATCCATAGCCCGACGGCAGAGGCAGCGCAGTAGTTTCATTCACAGTTGCATATTCTGCATAGCCGCCACCGGCAAGCAGCGCCACGACCTGATCGCCGATGCGATAGCGTTTCACACCCTCGCCGATCGCAACGATGTCACCGGCAATTTCAAGCCCCGGTATGTCCGACGCGCCGGGTGGCGGCGCATAACTGCCCTGACGCTGCAACACATCTGGCCGGTTCACACCTGCCGCCCGAACCCGCACCAGCACCTCGCCTGCCTTCGGCTCGGGCACCGAGCGCTGTACGGAACGCAATACATTGGCGTCGCCCGGCTCGGAAATTTCGATTGCGGTCATCTGGGAAGGCAATTCAGCCATCATGATCAAAGCTCCTGTTCAAATCTCTCGTCGCAGAAATACCGCACACACAACTGCACAAATACATCCTGCTCATTTTCAGAGAATTCATCATCGATTTCTGGAAATATATATGCGAAGATTCAAGGTGTTATAGCATTTCCAGCAAAAGTGCGAAGCGGTTTTGCGTCGGATAATGCGTAAAAACAAACAGTTACAGCGGTTCCAACGATTCTTTCTTAACTGAAACCGCTGTAAATCTTTTCTGTCTTTATAAGCACGCCATAGACTCCGGAGGAAGGCCATGAGCGGTTTTGATGAAGAGGTCAAAAAGCCACGTGAAAGCGTCGTTCTCAGCGAGGATGAGCTGTCTCTGCTGTCGGTGATCGAAATCGACCAGCGTATCGCTTTGCTACAATCCGAAATCGAACGTCTGAAAGCAGAAAGGCTCCGAAAGGGCGACAGCCGCGCGGCTGCAGAAGCTCTTTTCCGCTGAGGCGGCACGTTTTCGCCTCAGTATCAGCGATAAATCAAAGCCACTTCAATACGGCTTCATGAAATTCCGGGAACGTAATATTGCGTATTTACATTCAGGTTCTGGCGCTGCTTTGCGGCACAGCCTTTCTCTTGATGGCCTCTGGCCTGCATGGCCTGCTGCTGCCCCTGCGCGGCGGACTTGAAGGCTTCTCCGTTGCTTCACTTGGTATGCTGGGCACGACATGGGCGGGCGGTTTTGTCGCTGGCTGCATTTTCGCCCCGCGCCTGGTGCGACGTGTCGGCCATGTCCGCGCTTTTGGCTGTTTTGCAGCTTCCGCCGCCATCATCGCTCTTTTGTCAGGCATCTATATCGATGCAATCTCATGGATCATTCTGCGAACCTTCACCGGCTTCTCGATGGCAGGCGCTTTCATGGTGATCGAAAGCTGGCTGAACGAGCGCGCCACCAATGAGTCCCGCGGCAAGATTTTCGGCCTCTATATGATGGTCAACTATGGTGCCACCATGAGCGGCCAGATGATGGTGGCAAATGGCGATATCAGGAGTGATCATCTGTTCATGATCACCGGCATTCTTTTCTGCCTGGCACTGATCCCCACCGCCATGTCGACAGCGGTAAGCCCAAAACCGCTGACCGAAGTACAGCTTGATCTCAAGGCGCTCTACCGCAATTCACCTGCCGCCTTCGTCGGCTGCATCCTGATCGGCATAGCGAATGGTGCCTGGGGTACACTTGGCGCTGTTTTCGGCGCAAAATCGGGCATTTCAACCACCGAAATCGCGCTTATGGTCAGCGTAACCATCGCAGCTGGTGCCTTGATGCAAATCCCGGTCGGGCGAATTTCCGACCTGATAGACCGGCGTTATGTTCTGGCCGGTGTAGCTTCTCTCGCAGCCTTTGTCGGTCTTATGGCCTTCATTATCGGCCCGTCCAATGGCAAGGTCATCATCATTATGACCGGCTGCTATGGCGCACTGGCCTATGCGCTTTACCCGGTTGCCGTCGCCCACGCAAACGACCATGCCTCGGCGGAAAGCTTTGTGAAAGTATCGAGCGGCTTGCTGCTGCTTTATGGCTTCGGCACGATGCTGGGGCCGCTGCTTGCAGCCGCTGCCATGGATATCTTCTGGCCATCGGGGCTGTTTGCCATCACAGCGCTCTCGCATATTTCCATCACAGCCTATGCGCTGTTCCGCTCACGCAAGAGGGCATCCGTGCCAAAGGCTGAAAAGGAACAGTTCAAGAGTATGCCGTCTGTGAAAAGTGCAACTCCTGAAGCCATGAACCTTGATCCAAGGGCTGAAGCGGAGGGCTGAGCACCCGCTTCAGATAGACAACAAAAAAGCAGCGAATATTCGCTGCTTTCTTCGGTGTCTTTTAAAGCATTTTCGGCAAAATTGCGAAGCGGTTTTGCGTGGGATAATGCGATAAAAACAGGAAATGCTCTATGGTGAGCACCTTTGCAAAATCATTTGATTTTAAAAGCTGATGTGCGGCGGCTGTTGCACAGCCGCCAATATCAGTAACAGTACCATCCTGTTGATCATCACCAACGGCGATTGAAATACCGTTTAAAACTCCTGTGTTTAATGTCGTGTCACCTGAGTTTTAAGTTTCTCGATCTGCTCCTTGAGAACGAGTTTCTTGCGCTTGAGAGAAGTAACATGCAGGTCATCAATTGCCGGTGACGCTAAAGCCTCGGAGATTTCCTCTTCCAAAGCGCCGTGCTTCTGTTCAAGCGTGGCAAGATGGGACTCGATAGCCATCATCAATTCTCCTTTGAATGATTACCCAAAGGACAGAGCCATGTAGCAGTTTTGCCAACAGAATGGCTCCATCCGCTCTCACCTGCGCAAACGCCCGGTACACCTCCTGTTATCCGGGCCAATTACGCAGTCCCGGCTGCCATTCAACAGTTTGTCAGTCGAAACTTCCGGCAACCGTTGTTCATGACAGAACAATGACACTGTGGCATGAGTTTGGTGGAAAGTCGAATTTGTTTTGGTAGCATTTTCCAATCACGAAAAATGTGATAAAGGCTTCGCTCGAAACGGGTCTGCCCCAATCTGGTGCGGCCCGTAATATCATTCTGGAACAATACGGGGCAAACCGCATGTCCGATCAGGAACAGGCCGAAATCAGATTGGCCGTAGCACGTCTGAAACAGGAACACGCGGATTTCGATGCAGCCATAAACGCCATGATGCAGGTGGGCTGCGATCAGCTGCGCATTCAGCGCATGAAAAAGAAAAAACTCGCTATCAAGGATAAGCTGCAGGAAATGGAAGATCAGGTCATCCCTGACATCATCGCCTGAGCATCTGACAAAAGACGTTTTACAGCCGGGGTTCGCCCGGCTTTGTTTTTCAATATACCAACCACCGAACGATTGAAGCGGAGCAGGAAGGATCAATGAGCGTGAGTGCAGACGTCGCCATCATCATGGGCAGCCAGTCCGATTGGGAAACCATGCGTCATGCAGCAGACACACTGGAGGCTCTCGGCATTTCCTTTGACGCCCGCATCGTCTCTGCGCATCGCACACCAGACCGCCTCGTCGCTTTCGCCAAAGGTGCAAAGGCCGAGGGCTTCAAGGTCGTGATCGCCGGTGCTGGCGGCGCGGCTCACCTTCCCGGCATGGCTGCAGCCATGACCCCTCTTCCGGTCTTTGGTGTGCCCGTGCAGTCAAAAGCACTTTCCGGACAGGACTCGCTCCTTTCGATTGTGCAAATGCCAGCAGGCATTCCGGTCGGCACGCTCGCTATCGGTCGCGCCGGTGCCGTCAATGCTGCTCTGCTTGCAGCAGCCGTTCTCGCACTTTACGACGATGCACTTGCTGCCCGTCTTGACGAATGGCGCACAGCGCAAACCGAAAGCGTCGCTGAACGCCCATCGGACGAGGTCTGATATGGCAAATTCCGCACTGAAGGCTGGATCAACGATCGGCATTATCGGCGGCGGCCAGTTGGGTCGTATGCTGGCCATGGCAGCCGCACGCCTTGGCTATGAGACGATCATTCTGGAGCCACAGGCAGATTGCCCGGCGGCTCAGGTGGCAAATCGCCAGATCATTGCAGCCTATGATGATCCCACTGCTCTTGCTGAGCTTGCAGCGGCCTCCGACGTTATCACCTATGAATTCGAGAACGTGCCGGTATCGGCCGCAGACAAGCTTGCAGAATCGGCGCTCGTTTTCCCACCACCGGCAGCGCTTGAAATCTCGCAGGATCGCTTCACCGAGAAGCAGTTCCTCAATGAAAGCGGTATTGAGACTGCGCCCTGGCGCCTTGTCGATGATGAGGAAACGCTCATTGCAGGGCTCGGTGCTTTGGGAGAACGCGGCATTCTGAAAACCCGCCGTCTCGGCTATGATGGCAAAGGGCAGGTTCGCCTGACGTCGCTTGATGAGAATGAAGCGCATGCAGCACTTGAGACAATCAAGCACGCACCGGCAATTCTCGAAGGCTTTGTCGCATTCGAGCGCGAAGTCTCGGTCATTGCAGCCCGTGATCGCGACGGCAATGTAGCAATCTTCGATATTGCGGAAAACGTTCATAAGGACGGCATTCTCGCAACCTCAACGGTTCCAGCCGCCATCTCGGCTCAGACAGCAGAAGCTGCGAGCAAGGCCGCTGAGAAGCTCCTGCATGCGCTTGATTATGTCGGTGTGCTTGGTCTCGAATTCTTCGTCCTCGCAGATGGCACACTGCTTGCCAATGAATTTGCACCACGCGTTCACAATTCCGGCCACTGGACGGAAGCCGCTTGCGCGATCTCGCAGTTCGAGCAGCACATTCGCGCCGTTGCAAGCCTCCCGCTGGGTGACACCGTGCGCCATTCGGATTGTGTGATGGAGAATCTGATTGGCGATGACGTCGAAAAGGTGCCAGCGATTCTCGCAGAATCGAATGCTGTGCTGCATCTCTACGGTAAGAAAGAAGCGCGCCCAGGCCGCAAGATGGGTCACGTAACCCGTATAAAGCCCCGTGCAAACTAAACTTCACGGAGGAATCTGTCAGATTCTTCCGTGAACAGTCCCTGAGGCCAAGATTTTCCGAACCTGACTTCGTGAATCTGCGGCGCAGGAGTTGACATTTGGCTGGAATATTGTGTATTTCGGCCAACCCTTCGGGCAGGAATACTGCCTGTAACCAATTGGCGCCTTGGGCGCCTGTTTTTATGAAGCCCCGAGACATGTCATGTCGATGGGCCAACCAAGACCGGTGATTGACATGAAGATCAAGAATTCGCTCAAGGCGCTCAAGGCCCGTCATCGTGACTGCCAGCTCGTTCGCCGCAAGGGCCGCGTTTACATCATCAATAAGACTGCTCCGCGCTTCAAGGCACGTCAGGGCTAATCTTATTTCTGATTTTGCATTTGACGTTCCGCTGCGTATAATGAAAATTATGCGCATGCGGAACGTTTTTGCTTATCTGAACAATTCTTCGCTTCTGATTACGCTTGGCCTTTCGGCCCTGATCAGTGCGTCTTCGGCCTATGCCGAAACAAAGCCGTCCCTGACAGCACCGATTACCCCGGTGCAGGTTGGCACTGACAGCGACCAGAAGCCCGCTCCCAAAGAACAAAATCAAGCCGAACAAACGCCGGAAGAGCGCCTCGACAAGCTTTTTGCCGATCTCAAACGCACCTCTGACGAAACCAAGGCACGTCGGCTCACCGTCCAGATTAATCAGATCTGGTCGCAGTCAGGCAGCGCGACGATTGATCTTCTCATTCAGTGGGCAAGCGCTGCCATGCTGGAAAAGCGCTACACATCGGCGCTCGATTTCCTGAATGAAGCCATTGCGCTCAATCCGGACTATGCAGAAGCATGGAACCGTCGCGCCACCGTCTATTTCCTGCGTAACGACTATGCGCACGCCATGTACGACATCAATCGTACTCTGGAGCTTGAACCGCGCCACTACGGTGCCCTGACAGGCATGGCGGAGATACTGCGCGCGCGTGGGCTGAAGGAACAGGCTTTGAAAGCCTATGAGCAGGCACTGCAGATCAATCCTATGATGCGAGATGCTCAGAAGAGCTTGCTCGATCTCACGGAAGAGCTGAGCGACACCCGCACCTGATTCTCTCACAGAGATACAAACAAAAACGCGCCCCGAAAGGAGCGCGTTTTGTACTTCTATCATGCACCCAAACTAGGTACTTCTATATTAGTCAGTGGAAGACTGACCATCAGCGCCGATATAGGCGATGCGTAGGAGGTTGGTGGCACCTGGCGTTCCGAATGGTACGCCTGCGGTGACGATCAGACGATCACCAGCCTTGCCGAACTCTTCCTTGAAGGCGACCTGACAAGCATGGTCGACCATGTCTTCCAGATCGTGTGCATCTTCAGTCACAACACAATGCAGACCCCAGACAACCGAAAGACGG
Source organism: Brucella sp. NBRC 12953 (assembly GCF_040369775.1). Taxonomy (NCBI): domain Bacteria; kingdom Pseudomonadati; phylum Pseudomonadota; class Alphaproteobacteria; order Hyphomicrobiales; family Brucellaceae; genus Brucella; species Brucella sp. NBRC 12953. The sequence continues at coordinate 114,356 of NZ_BAABSV010000008.1, read as the reverse complement.
CGTGCGGTTTCAACAATCGGCGACAGTGCGATGATTGACGTGCGTGGGCGTTCACGCGCAGCGCGCAGACCCGTTGCACCCGAAGCCGTATAGGTGACGATAGCCGACAGGTTAAGCGTTTCAGCGATCTGACGAGCAGCAAGGGCAATCGCGTCAGAACCGGTTGGTTCTGGGATTGCGCGCTGTGCATCGAGAATGCCCGGATAGGTCGGCTCACGTTCGACCTTTTCCGCGATGCGGTTCATGGTTGCGACAGCTTCAACCGGATACTGACCGGAAGCAGATTCTGCCGAAAGCATGACAGCGTCAGCACCTTCAAACACTGCGGTCGCAACGTCCGATACTTCAGCGCGGGTCGGAACCGGTGCAGTGATCATCGATTCAAGCATCTGCGTGGCAACCACTACTGGCTTACCAGCGCGGCGTGCCTTGCGGATCATCTGCTTCTGAATGCCGGGAACGCTTTCCAGCGGCATTTCAACGCCGAGATCGCCACGCGCAACCATGATCGCGTCAGAGAGCTCAATGATCTCATCAAGACGGGTCACAGCCTGCGGCTTTTCGATCTTCGACATCAGGCCGACCTTGCCGCCCGAAATCTTGCGTGCTTCGATCAGATCTTCAGGGCGCTGAATGAACGACAGGGCAACCCAGTCAATTTCTTCCTGCAAAACAGCATGAAAATCTTTGAAGTCTTTTTCCGTCAGTGCGCCGACACCCAGCGTGGTATCCGGCAAGCTGACGCCCTTACGATCCGAAATGCTGGTGCCTGCAACAACCTTGCAGCGGATCGACTTGCCGTCGCTTGCTTCAGCAATCAGCTCCAGCTTGCCGTCGTCGATGAGAAGGCGGTGGCCCGGCTCAACAGCTTCCAGAATTTCCGGATGCGGAAGATAGACGCGGGTTTCGTCGCCAAGCTCTTCATTGTTGTCGAGCGTGAAGGTCTGGCCTGCAACGAGTGCGACCTTTGTATTCTTGAACTTGCCAACGCGCAGCTTTGGACCCTGAAGGTCGGCCAGAATCCCGATCGGGCGACCCAGTTCCTTTTCCACATTACGGATACGCTTGACGAGCGTGCGCATCAGATCATGATCCGCATGGCTCATATTGATACGGAAGACGTCTGCGCCAGCTTCAAAAAGCTTGCGGATAACGGATTCCTCGCCTGACGCCGGGCCGAGTGTGGCGAGAATCTTGACCTTGCGGTTGCGTTTCATTGGTTATTCGTTCCTGTAACTGTGGAGTTTTCTAACGGCGTTTCATCGGTGAGCTGTACCATCCAGCTCGATTGTTCCCCGGTATCGTATTCCTGGAAGCCATTGCGTTGAAACCCGCGTGCAAAACAGTCCTGAACACCAGTGATGCGGAATTCCTTTTCCGCCACACACATGTTCACTTTGCCTTCCCAGCGACCACCACTCTGAGAATCCTCAGCGTAAAGATAATAATAGCGCGAGGTCAGAGGCCCTTCGATCAGGGTTTTGCAGGTGGAACCATCAATGTGCCACCAGCCCTCCGTCACCCAACCAGCTTTGGCTCTGTAGCCAATGGCAACGCCAACGAGATTCTGGGTTGAGTTGCATACTCGAAAATCGGCTCGCGCTTCCATGGATGTCATCCCCAGAGCACCAATCAGCACACTGGAAAACAAACCCAAAAACATTGGAAGTCGCATTCGCCGAACTCCTTCAGCCCGCAATCGCTTTTGTCTCACGCAAGGAAATCCTCTTTCGGTCGCTCTCTTTTCGGCAGTTTCGCCTTTGATGTCAACGCAATCCCGGAGAGAACAAATCAGTTACAGCATTTCCATTCGAACTGCATAGCGATTTCAGCACGATTTAAACGATTAGATTCGTTCCTTTGCCGCATTCCGGAAACTCCTTCCCCATTCTTTTAAGAATGATCGTTGCAATCCCGGCTTTCTCATGACAGAGCTAAAACTACTTGTGATTTATGACAGAAATCCTACCTAAGAAGCTGCATCCATGTCATGTGATCCGTCCTTTTCCCCCGTCTATCAGGTCGACGGCAATCTCAGCCTCGGCCTGTTGTTGACCGCCGACCATGCCCGCCGTGATTTGCCGGCTGAATATGGTAGCCTTGGCCTGGCGCAAGGCGAGTTCGAGCGGCATATCGCCTATGATATCGGCGTTGAGGAACTGACACGTCAATTGGCTGCGAAGCTTGATGCACCAGCCGTCATGGGTGGCTTTTCACGCCTGCTGATTGATCCCAATCGCGGCGAAGACGATCCGACGCTTATCATGCAATTGTCTGATGGGGCGGTGATCTCCGGCAATTATCCGATGTCGCCCGAACAGCGTGAAATCCGCCTCGACCGCTTCTATCGCCCCTATCATGATGCAGTTGCATCCATGAGCACGCGGGTTGCAGCCGAAAGCGGGAAAGCCCCATTCATCGTCTCGATCCATTCGTTCACGCCAAACTGGCGCGGCAAGGATCGTCCGTGGCAAATCGGATTGCTTTGGGATTCTGATCCGCGCGCCGTTACACCACTGCTTTCCATGCTGCGCGAAGAGCCGGGCCTCATTGTCGGTGATAATGAGCCTTATGATGGCGCACTTAAAAACGATGCGATGTATCGTCATGCAACGGCGCGTGGTTATGCGCATGTTCTGATTGAAGTGCGTCAGGATCTGATTGCTGACAAGGCGGGTGCGCGTGAATGGGCCGATCGGCTTGCCCCCATGCTTAATGCCATCAACGCAATGCCGGAAATCCACGAAATCCGCCATTATGGTTCGCGTTCAGGCCCGGTTCCACATCTGACAGACTGACGCTTTGCCCGCTATCCACAGCCATAACGCGATAAAACGCGTTTTTCTTACCCCAGCGGCTCTTAATTTTGCCTGCGACTCGCAGGAAAACCATGTCCGACTTTCGGCAACGGTCCTGTTCCTGTAACGAGTGACCTTTGACCTTTATTGATAATCGAGCTGAATTGGAGAAACCCGTGAGCGACGACATTACCAGCGAAGCCCAGACCATCGCCGTAGGCCAGTTGCGTGCTTTCATCGAGCGCATCGAGCGTCTTGAAGAAGAAAAAAAGACCATCGGCGACGATATCAAGGAAGTTTACGCGGAATTGAAGGGTTCGGGGTTTGACAGCAAGGTCGTAAGGACCATTATTCGTCTGCGTAAAAAAGAAGACCATGAACGTCAGGAAGAAGAAGCCATGCTCCAGCTTTATATGGATGCACTTGGTATGGGCTGACATTTAGGGCGCGGTGCGTCCGGCCTGTTGCTTCTTCCTGAAATCGAAGCCCTGCGAATTCGCCGGAATTCGTACACACAGGAAGGGGATAGGGTCCATGGAGTTTAGAAAACTCGGACGTACTGAACTCGAGGTTTCGCCGCTTTGTTTTGGCGGCAATGTGTTTGGCTGGACGGTCGATGAAGCAACATCATTTTCGCTTCTCGACCGTTTTGTCGATGCCGGTCTCAATTTCATCGATACTGCGGACGTGTATTCCGCATGGGCACCGGGCAATATCGGTGGTGAATCCGAAACCATTATTGGCAACTGGCTGAAATCCCGCGGCCTGCGCCACAAGGTTGTGATTGCCACCAAGGTCGGTTCTGAAATGGGCCCCGACGAAAAAGGCCTTTCACCAAGCTATATCCGCAAAGCCGTCGATGCCTCCCTCAAACGGCTGCAAACCGACTATATCGATCTCTACCAGTCGCACTGGGATGATCCCGAAACGCCGTTTGAAGATGTTCTCGGCACCTATCAGGAGCTGATCAAGGCCGGTAAAGTCCGTGCAATCGGCGCATCCAATCTGACACCGGAACGTCTGACAGAATCGCTTGATGTTGCGAAGAAGCATGGCCTGCCGCGCTATGAAACCTTGCAGCCGCTTTACAATCTCTACGACAGATCGGCTTTTGAGGATGGACTTGAAGCGATCTGCCGCGACAATGAGTTGGGTGTTATCAATTATTATTCGCTGGCTTCCGGCTTCCTGACCGGCAAATACCGCTCAAAAGACGATCTCGGCCAGAGTGCGCGCGGTCAAACGGTAGAGAAATACCTGACGGATCGCGGGTCGCGGATTATTGCGGCACTTGATCAAGTTGCTCGTGCCAATGACGCTAAACCGGCGCAAATCGCAATTGCCTGGCTAATTGCGAGACCATCCATTACGGCACCAATCGCCAGCGCCACGCGTCTCACACAGCTCAATGAGCTGCTCGATGCCGCACAGATCAAGCTGGATGCTGAAGCGATTGCCCTGCTCGACAAGGCAAGCGCTTAACCAGAAACGAAACGGAAGGGTAAACTACCCTTCCAGTTCTTCGCGCAACATCTCCAGCTTCAGCCATTCTTCTTCCATGGCAGAGTGTTCAGAGCGCTTCTTTTCAAGAAGATCGGCAGTCTTTCCAAAAAGCGTCGGGTCTTTGGCATAAAGTTGCGGGTCGGCAAGCTTACCTTCCAGCACAGTCATTTCCTTTGCCAAAGCATCCATTTTGCCGGGTAAGGTTTCGAGCGCGAATTTCTGCTTATAGGAAAGCTTGCGCTTTTCATCGCGTTTGGGCTGCGGTGCATCCCCACCCTTTTCGTCAGTGCGAGCTGTCGTCGTCTTGACGTTGCGTTTTGCCAACGCCTGCTCTTTACGCTGTGCCATCATATCGGCATAGCCACCGGCATATTCGAGCCAGTTACCATCACCTTCCGGCGCGATTACAGACGTTACCGTACGATCAAGGAAATCGCGGTCGTGGCTTACAAGAATGACCGTTCCCGGAAAGCCGGAAACCAGTTCCTGCAACAGATCGAGCGTTTCCATGTCGAGATCGTTGGTCGGCTCGTCAAGGATCAGCAGATTGGCAGGCCGCGCCAGAACACGCGCCAACATCAGACGTGCCCGCTCACCACCGGAAAGTTCGCGGATTGGTGTCCGCGCTTGTTCCGGCTGGAACAGGAAGTCTTTCATGTAGGAAACAACATGGCGCTGCTCGCCATTGACCACGAGGCTTTCGCCACGCCCGTCTGTGAGATAATGCGCGAGCGTGTCATCAAGGTTCAGGCTTTCGCGCTTCTGATCAAGCTCGGCCATTTCCAGATTGACGCCAAGTCGTAATGTACCGGAATCAGGCTCAAGCTTGCCGGTCAGCATCGACAAAAGCGTCGTCTTGCCTGCGCCGTTTGGACCAACAAGACCGATACGGTCGCCACGTTGAACACGCGTCGAAAAATCCTGAACGAGAACGCGCTCGCCATAAGCCTTGTTCAGCTTCTTCGCTTCAATCACCAGCTTGCCGGATTCCTTGGAATCACTGGCCGCCAGAACAGCTGTACCCTGTGCCTTGCGGTGATTGCGGAAATCAGCGCGCATGGAATGCAACTCACCAAGACGGCGCATATTGCGCTTGCGGCGAGCGGTTACGCCATAGCGCAACCAATGTTCCTCGCGCGCAATCTGGCGCCCAAGCTTGTGATGGTCGCGTTCTTCTTCTTCGAGAACCTTGTCACGCCATTCCTCAAAATGACCAAAGCCCTGATCGATGCGGCGGGTAAGGCCGCGATCAAGCCAGACTGTCGAACGGCTGACATTCTCCAGAAAGCGGCGGTCGTGCGAGATTAGAACGATGGCTGAACGGATCTGACGCAGCTCACCTTCAAGCCATTCAATCGTTGTCAGATCGAGATGGTTGGTCGGCTCATCGAGCAACAATACATCAGGCTGTGGAGCAATCACGCGGGCAAGCGCTGCACGACGTGCTTCACCACCTGACAGATGATCGGGCTTTTCCTCGCCGGTAAGCCCCAGATGTTCCAGCAGATAGGTCACACGATGCGGATCGTCTGTTGGTCCAAGACCGGCTTCCACATACGCACGGACATTGGCAAAGCCATCAAGATCAGGCACCTGCGGCAGATAACGGATAGTGGCACCCGGATGCTTGTAGATTTCGCCAGAGGTCGCTTCGACCATACCGGCGGCAATTTTAAGCAGAGTGGATTTGCCGGAACCATTGCGTCCGACCAGCGCGATGCGGTCGCCCTCGCTAACCGAGAGGGCTGCGTCCTCAAGCAGCGGCGTGCCGCCAAAGGTTAGCTTGATCTGATCGAGGCGAAGAAGCGGAGGTGCCATGGTTCTCTTTGAAAAATGCCGTTGAAATTTCTGCCCTGCTTGTCGAGGACAAAACGCATTCTGTCAAATGGGTATGGCCAAAAAAGAAACAGGCCGGGTTTCCCCGGCCTGTTTGTTGAATTCAAAACCGCTCAGCGGCTTGGGCACCTTAGTTACAAGGTGCTTCGTATGTGCGACCGTAATTGTCGCGGTAACGGCAGTATTGAACGCCATTACGGGTCTGTGCTGCACCGAGAAGCGTACCAGCGACGCCACCGATAGCTGCACCAGCCAGAGCACCGCGACCGCTGCCGCCAATTGCACCGCCGGCGAGCGCACCAAGAGCTGCACCACCAACGCCATAGCCGGCAGTACGCTGTTCAGCCGTCGTGCATGCTGCTGTTGAGAACGCAAGCGCGCCGACGATTGCAATCATGGAAAGACGTGATTTCATGAAACAATCTCCTACTTAAAGTTACACCAACACCGACTTTGCGTCCCCAATTTCGGCGTAAAGCAGATCTTACCCGCTTGGGAACATTTACAATACGTTTCGACCGTCAGCGTCAAGCAGTTTCAATTGATAAGGTTAGCAGCCGTCCTAAAGCGGGGTCTCTTCACCAAAGTTAGCTACGAGTATCGCAAGACCAGAACGCACGGAAACACAAAGAGTTCCACGCACAATGTTGGATACGGTCCAGGAAGAGCCGAAAGGCAGTGTCACATTATCTAACGGCCACTCGGCATTTTTGATCGACAAACCTTCAACTGTGCAGAAATTTATGACGCTGAACGATGTGCCGTCTGCAAAATCATAGAGATAATCACCGGGCACCAGCGGCCATGCTTCTTCCTCTCCACTTGAGAGAAGAATGTTGCGACCGTCCGCTGCCTGAGCTGTCGCCATGGTGAGGTGCAACAGCGTATGATCGGTGCGGGCGCCGCCAAAAGCACCGCACAAAATGACCTTTTCGGCGCCACGCTCATAGGCTTCCGACAGCGCAAGCTCACCATCGGTCATGTCTTTGGCGCGCGGAAAACTCTTCTGCGGCACATGGGCATACTGCTTTTGCAAAGCATCGGAAGCGGAATCGAAATCCCCCAGCCACAGTTCCGGCTCCACGTCCAGCGCGGCCGCATGACGTATGCCACTGTCCGCCGCAAGAACACGCGCTCCTGCAATCTGGCTTTTCAGGCGATCCGTGACGACGAGATCGCCGCCGAGTAGAATGACAAATGTGCTCATAAACCGCTCATAACATGCAGAAATTATAGCTGAAAGCCCGCATTGCGATCCCTTGCCCTTCGTGATGCAAACATCTATTGTCAGCCCTGCTCTAACGGGGTGCCATTCAATCTCTGAATGGCTGAGAGGCCGCACTCCGGCTAACCCGCTGAACCTGATCCGGTTTGTACCGGCGGAGGGATTAGATGCTGACCGATTTCCCAAGCGGCGCTCAATCTTTTCGAATAAAAGAAAGGAATGCCGTTATGCGGCTTTTATCTCTGCTTACCCTGTCGCTGACCGCAGCTTTTGCCTTTGCGCCTGTTGCGCAGGCCAAAGACAAGCTGACCATCTATACCTATGACAGCTTCGTTTCCGAGTGGGGTCCAGGTCCAAAGGTCAAGGAAAATTTCGAGAAAGAATGCGATTGCGAGCTGGAATGGGTGGCATCGGCTGATGGCGTAGCACTGCTCAATCGCCTGAAGCTTGAAGGCGGCAATACCAAAGCGGACATCGTCCTTGGCCTCGACACGAACCTGACCACGGAAGCACGCGCCACGGGCTATTTCGCGCCAAGCGGCATTGATCTTTCCAATGTCAAAGTGCCGGGCGACTTCAAGGACGATATTTTCGTACCTTATGATTACGGCTATTTCGCCATCGTCTATGATTCCGAGAAACTGCCAAATCCGCCCAAAAGCCTGAAAGAGCTGGTCGAAGGCGATCCTTCGCAAAAGATAGTCATTCAGGATCCGCGCACATCGACACCGGGCCTCGGCATTCTGCTCTGGATCAAATCGGTCTATGGCGATCAGGCAGGCGAAGCATGGGAAAAGTTGCAGAAGCGCATTCTCACGGTTACTCCGGGCTGGTCGGAAGCATATGGCCTGTTCACCAAGGGTGAAGCGCCAATGGTGCTGTCCTACACCACCTCCCCTGCCTACCATATGATTGCCGAGAATACGGAACGCTATAAGGCGCTGGCTTATCCTGAAGGCAATTACCTTCAGATTGAGCTTGCCGCCCAGACAACAACGGGTGCAAAAAACCCGCTGGCGCAGAAATTCCTCGCATTTATGACCGGCCCAGGCTTTCAGGATGTAATCCCTGAAACCAACTGGATGTTCCCGGCAGGCAAAACATCTGCACCTCTTGCTGCCGCCTTCGACAAACTGCCGAAGCCGGAAAAGACACTTCTCATCCCGGCAGACGAAGTTGCAAAGAACCGCAAGGCCTGGGTCGATGAATGGCTGGCAGCTTCCAGCAAATGAGTGAAACGCTGACCAGCACCCGGCCAGTCCAGACAACGCCCGCAATCAAATCTCTTGCGGGCGTACTGGCGCTTGGCTTTCTGGCAAGTCTGGTCGGCGGCTCACTAATCGCCCTGGGACTTGAGGCCAGCGGCTTTAGCTTCAGAATATTTCTTGATCCCTATCTTCAGCGTATTGCACGTTTCACGATCTGGCAGGCGGTTCTGTCGAGCCTGATTTCAGTGCTGTTTGCCATTCCTGTAGCGCGCGCTCTTTATTCGGAAGCCCGTTTTCCGGGGCGCGGATTGATCCTGCGCCTTTTCGCGCTGCCGCTCGCCCTGCCCGCCCTTGTAACTGTGCTCGGCATTACCAGCATTTACGGGCGCAATGGTTTTATCGCGCAGCTATCGCAGACGCTGGGATATCCAGTACAACCCGATATTTACGGCTTGACGGGCATTCTGATCGCGCATGTGTTTTTCAATATGCCCTTGGCGGTGCGGCTCATTCTGGCAGCCTATGAATCGATTCCCGCTGACTACTGGAAACTCGCAGCACAACTCGGCATGAAGGGCACAGCTCGCTTTCGCCTGATTGAATGGCCGACCATAAGGCGCAATCTGCCCGGCATGATCGGCCTTATCTTCATGCTCTGTGTAACGAGTTTCACAACGGTTCTCACACTCGGCGGCGGGCCACGCGCCACTACACTGGAAGTTGCAATCTATCAAAGCCTGCATTTCGACTTTGATCCAGCACGCGCCGTGGCACTCACACTGGCACAGCTGACACTCACTGTGCTAATTCTCGCGGCCTTACGCCTCACGGGTCGACCTTCGGAAGAGGGTTTCACTCTCACCACTGCCCCACGCCGCTATGGCAGGCCAGATGGCCTTGAACGCCTCTTCAACATTGTGGCGATTGGCATCGGCTTTCTCTATGTGGCTTTGCCCGTTACGGGCATTGTGGTGTCCGGTCTTGCTGCTGATCTCATGCGCCTGATGAGCGAAAGAGCCGTATCAAATGCTATTGGCACCAGCGTTGTTCTGGGATTTGGCGCAGCGCTTCTTGCCGTCATCCTATCGCTTTCCCTTGTGATAGCGCGCGAAGCAACCAAAAGCAGGCGCTTGGCTAATCTTTTCGATACGGGTGCAAGCCTCATCCTTGTGATGCCGCCTATCGTCATTGGTGCTGGCTGGTTTATTTTGCTGCGTCACTTCACCGACCCATTCACGATGGCCCCTTTCATGGTCGTGACAGTCAATGCGGCAATGGCAATGCCTTTTGCCGTGCGCCTGCTGCGTCCGGCATGGGATACATCAGCTGTTCGTCATAATCGACTTTGCGCGCAGCTCGGCATATCCGGCTTCAACCGGTTGCGGCTCATCGACTGGCCAGCCATTCGCAAGCCTTTCGGCATGGCATTCGCATTTGCGATGGCGCTTTCGCTTGGTGATCTCGGAACCATTGCGCTTTTTGGCAGCGACGCGCTGCAAACCCTACCCTATCTGCTGTTGCAGCGTATGGGCAGCTACCGCACATTCGATGCAGCGGGCCTTGCCCTGATCCTCGGAATCTTATGTCTTTGTCTGATGATGATTGCCGACCGCGCAGCCGCGTCCCGAAAGGAAATACCGCTCCCATGAATGCGCTCAGCAAGAGTAGCCTCAGCGAAATCAAGCTCCATGATGTGCGTTTCAGCTATGGCGAAACAGTGATGGAATTCAGAGCGACCATTCCGGGCGGTGCGATTGCAGCCATTGTCGGACCAAGCGGCTCTGGCAAATCCACTCTGCTGAACCTGATCGCCGGTTTTGAAACCCCGCAGTCAGGGCAAATCAAAATCGGCAATGAAGATGTAACAAGCCTGCCGCCAGCATCTCGGCCCGTATCGATGGTGTTTCAGGAAAACAATCTGTTTGCTCATCTGAGCGTTGAACAGAATGTCGGGCTTGGCCGCTCTGCGAACCTGAAGCTCAACCAGCAGGACCGCGCCGCTATCGCGACGGCACTGGAGCGTGTGGGGCTGAAAGGCAAAGAGAACCGCAAACCCGAAGCGCTTTCGGGCGGCGAACGCCAGCGCGTCGCAATTGCACGCGCGCTGGTACGGGCAAGACCCGTTTTATTGCTGGACGAAGCCTTCGCATCGCTTGGCCCTGCTCTGCGGCACCAGATGCTTGATCTTGTGCGGGAGCTGCACAAGGAAAACGGCATGACCGTTCTGATGGTCACGCATACGCCGGAAGACGCGCTCTATCTCGACGCACTGTTGCTATTTCTCGACAATGGCCGAATTTCCGCACAAGGCCCTGCCCATGAGTTGCTGTCGCCATCTGGACCGGAAGCTTTGAAACACTATATCGGTGGTGAAACCTCAAAGCTCAAATAGAGTTAACGCTGTGGACATATTTTGTTCGCATTCGCCTTGAAGAACGGCTTTGAGGACTGATCTACTTCTTGTAGGTACTTCAGTCTATGGCTAGATTTGCGCCAATGCTATCGGTGCTGATTCAATTGCGAGGGTAAAATACTGTTCCGTCACACGACCCGTCTCCGGGCCTCCCTGTGTCTCCCCCTTTCTCTGCCAGAACGGGCACAGCGCAATTGGCGGAAACCAGCCATTGGTTTTGGCTTGCTTGCTGTCAGCTTGATATCAGGCTGTCAGTCGATCAATTCAAGCAAAGATCTTGGGCTGCAGCCTTCTTCAAATCCTGTCACCGTTGAAAACGTCACGCGTAACGACCGGCTGGCACAGATCGGCGCGCAACAGCATCCGCGCATCCTCGCCACCTATGGCGGCGAGTATAAAGATCCGAAGCTTGAACGCATGGTCGCCAAGATCGTCGGCAATCTGACAACGGTTTCCGACAAGCCGGATCAGACCTATCGCATCACAATCCTCGACAGCCCCAACATTAATGCCTTCGCTTTGCCGGGTGGTTTTCTTTACGTAACGCGCGGCCTGCTGGCGCTGGCTAACGACTCGTCCGAAGTCGCAGCCGTTATCGCGCATGAAATGGGTCACGTCGTTGCCAATCACGGCATTCTTCGTCAGGAGAAGGAAGCCGAAACTGCTATTGCAGGCCGTGTCGCAACCGAAGTGCTGCATAATGAGAGCGCAAGCCGCGAAGCAACCATCCGCGGCAAGCTTCGTCTTGCACAGTTCTCGCGCAATCAGGAACTGCAGGCCGATGCTATCGGCATCAAAATGATTGGCGAAGCAGGCTACGATCCTTTTGCCTCCGCCCGCTTCCTGCAGTCTATGGAAGCCTATACCGATTTCCGCTCCGTATCGGGTGCAACCGATGCAAGCCTCGACTTCCTTGCAAGCCACCCGGCAACGCCACAGCGCATTCAGCTTGCGCTCGGCCACGCGCGCCGCATCGGTGCGCCGGGTGTCGGCACCACGGATCGCGATTCCTTCCTCAATGGTATCGACGGGCTGCTTTACGGCGACTCGCCAAATGAAGGCTATGTGCGTGAGCAGACCTTCATCCATCCAAAGCTCGGCGTAACCTTTACGGCTCCTGCTGGCTTCACCATCGACAATTCTGCCAATGCCGTCATGGCCAGCGGTCCGGGTGAAGTGGCAATCCGCTTTGACGGCGCATCGCTGCCTTCCGGCTCAAACCTCACCGATTATATCAAGTCGGGCTGGGTGACAGGGCTTGATGAAAGCTCGATCCGTCCGATCACGATCAACGGCATGCCTGCTGCAACTGCGAGCGCAAGCGCTGATCGCTGGCAGTTCGACATTGTGGTGATCGGCACCAACAATAAGGTCTATCGCTTCCTGACGGCTGCTCCAAAAGGCAGCACTGCTCTGCAGCCTGCATCGCAGACCGTAACACAGTCCTTCCGTCTACTGACGCCGACCGAACAGGAAGCGCTCAAGCCATTGCGTATCCGTGTCGTGACAGTGAAGCCCGGCGATACAATGGGCAGCCTGTCCGCACGTATGCAGGGCACAACGCGTAAACTTGAACTCTTCCGCCTGCTCAATGCCATGTCGGCGGGCGCGACAGTTTCCGTAGGTGATCGCGTCAAGATCATCAGTGAATGAAGCATGTCGCATGAATAGTTTAAATCACGAGACGTTTTAAGCCCATGGAAGTCATCGTCGAGTCATTGCTTGCAGGCCAGATCGCTCCACTGGGACCGCGTGGCGCACCGAGCGGCATCGATAAGAAGCCGGTATCTGGCCCCGTTCGTTTGCTGCGTGAGGGGCTCGAATGCGACGCACAGGGCGACAGGAAAGTGCATGGCGGCCCCGAAAAGGCCGTCCATCATTACCCGCACGATCATTATGCAACCTGGGTTGACGATGTTGGTGAAAATCCGCGTCTCGAAATGCCCGGTGCCTTTGGCGAAAACATTTCCACCACCGGACTGACCGAGCATAATGTGGCGGTTGGCGATCGTTTCCGCCTTGGCAGTGCGCTCGTTGAAGTCTCGCAGGGCCGCCAGCCTTGCTGGAAGCTCAATGCCCGCTTCGACATTACGGATATGGCAATCCGCGTACAGAAGAGCGGCCGCAGTGGCTGGTATTACCGGGTTGTTGAAGAGGGTATAGTCAGCGAAGGCGACACGATGCGCCTCGTCGAGCGCCTGTCACCGGAATGGACGCTGCATCGCGTATGGCATCTGCTCTATGTGGACATGCTCAATTATGAGGAGCTGGCGTTGATGGCCCAGATTCCACACCTTGCGGACGGCTGGAAGCGCTACGCTATCCGCCGCCTTGAAAATCGCAAGGTCGAAGATTGGTCAGCCCGACTTCAGGGAAATCAGGCCTGATAAGCCGCCATCTCATGCTGGTCGAGTAACGCCAGTTTAAGCTTTTCCATTGCCCGGCTTTCAATCTGGCGAACGCGTTCCTTGGAAATACCGAGCTTTTCGCCCAGTGCTTCTAACGTCACGCCATCATCGTCGAGCCGACGCTCGCGAATGATGTGCAGCTCACGTTCGTTCAGCGCATGAAGCGCCGTATGAAGCCAGCTGACGCGACGCTCCATATCGATCGTGCTTTCCACGACTTCATCCTGCAAAGGATGATCATCGACGAGAAAATCCATCCGTGTGGAAGTGCCTGATTCATCATTATTCATTGATGCCGACAAAGAACTATCGGAGCCAGACAGCCTGCTATCCATGAACTCGACATCTGTTGCCGAAACCCCGAGCTGGGTCGAAATTTCGCGATAGATATCGGCTTTGCTCATCGTCTCGTCTTCCTGCGCAAGCTTGGAGCGCAGACGACGAAGATTGAAGAAAAGAGACTTTTGCGCCGAGCTGGTACCACCGCGCACAATCGACCAGTTGCGCAGGATATAGTCCTGCATCGATGCGCGGATCCACCATGATGCATAGGTGGAAAACCGCACTTCGCGATCAGGATCGAAACGGGCAGCTGCTTCCAGAAGACCAACATAGCCTTCCTGAACGAGATCGCTCATCGGAAGCTTGAATTTTCTGAAACGACCGGCCATCGAAATTACCAGTCGCATGTGCGAGGCGGTAATCCGATGCAACGCATCCTGATCCTTGTTTTCTTTCCAGCGAATGGCGAGGTCGCGTTCTTCTTCGCGTTCAAGGTAGGGCGCAGACATCGCATTGCGGATCATCGATTGGGAGGATGCAGCTGGCGCTTGAATGCTGCGCGCAGATATCGGCAAGCGTGTCGGCGGAACGGTGGAGGAACTGCTCATTGATGACTGCTTCATCTGGCTCTCCTGTTCTGGCTGCGGTGCTCTCAGGGAAATCTGAGGCCCGAAACTGAAACTATTCCAGCTCTGCAAAGAACAATTGAATGAACATCTTGTATTCGTTCAAACTGCCTTTCACAGACCTGTCCTGAGGCCAGACTGGTACGCCGCAAAACAAACCCGCTACGAACTGGTTTGAGAAGAACGCAGAAAGTACCCTCCGGTTCCATCCGGAGTGCGATAAATCTTTGAGATACCAAGAAAATAGGACACATAGCCCGTTGGGCAAGAGCAGCTACTCTTCGCCCCATAAATAAAAAGCCCGCCAATGGCGGGCTTTTTTATAGCATTTCCAGCAAAAGTGCGAAGCGGTTTTGCGTGGGACAATGCATAAAACAAACAGTTACAGCGGTTCTAACGATTCATTCTTAACTGGAACCGCTGTAAAGAAATGCGGGCGTAATTGATTACGCTGCTTCGACTTCATCACCGTCGACATCGCCTTCAGCGTCGGCATCAGCCTTGGTACGCTTAGGGCTCTTGGCGAGATTGGTCTCGATAAGACGGACAGCTTCAGTATCTGAAAGCTTGTTCACAGCTGCGATTTCGCGCGCCATGCGATCCAGCGCTGCTTCATACAGCTGGCGTTCCGAGTAGGACTGCTCTGGTTGATTTTCAGCGCGATGCAGATCGCGGACAACTTCAGAAATCATAATCAGATCGCCGGAATTGATCTTTGCATCATATTCCTGAGCGCGGCGCGACCACATGGTGCGCTTCACGCGTGCACGGCCCTGAACGACCTTGAGAGCACGCTCAACATAGTCGGTTTCCGACAGCTTGCGCATACCGATGCTGACAGCCTTGGCGACTGGCACCTTGAGGCGCATCTTGTCTTTTTCAAAGTCGATAACAAAAAGCTCAAGCTTATGGCCGGCTACTTCCTGCTCTTCGATCGCTACGATCTGGCCAACGCCGTGAGCTGGATACACAATGGACTCACCGGTCTTGAAACCCTGACGAGCCGGTGTCTTCTTCTGCTGGGATGTCATACGCTCTAATACTCCCTGTTGTGCCCGGCGCAACTCGCCGGTTTACACATGATATCGACCGCGCCACTTGGGAGAGGCACGGAAGTCGTTGCGGTTTGAACTGGAAGCGCGTCTCGGACACAGATTTATCTACCGGGAAGGTTGGTTAGGGACGGACGCGAAATCGCAAAAATCCGTTCCGGTGCCATACAGCCCAGTAAAAAAAGCTAGCCCTTTCAGAGATTAATGCGTTTGCGCCACGAGTTGACGTCCAGTCACCGAAATTATCTGTGCAACTTAACACAATTTTGCGCAAGAATCAACAAATTGCCAAATATCTTACTTTCGGCAACTTTAGACGCCCTTAAAATAGGCGGTATTCGCGCATTCGTGCAGACAAAACGCGCCCGCAATGCGATTTTTAGTCGCCCGAACCCGGTTCTGCCGAGAAAAACTGCTCAAGCTTGCCAGTTACGCCGTCCATTTCCTTGGCTTCAGGAAGTTCATCCTTCTTAGCCGTCAGATTAGGCCACTTGGCAGCATATTCAGCATTCAGCTCAAGCCACTTATCAAGACCCGGCTCGGTATCCGGGCTGATGGCTTCCGCTGGGCATTCCGGTTCACAAACGCCGCAGTCGATGCATTCATCGGGATTGATGACGAGCATGTTCTCGCCTTCATAGAAACAGTCGACAGGACAAACCTCGACGCAGTCCGTATATTTGCAACGAATGCAATTATCGGTCACGACATAAGTCATTGTCCAACTCCTGTTGCCAACCTTCTATTTGAAGGAACGGCTTATCTATCCTGAACTGGCTGTTTGAACACTCAGATCGGACATCTGAATGATTTCGCTCCGGTCACGACATATGTGTCACGCATATGGTGGCTACGGCGTGTGGCTTGCTTGCCAGCTCATGCCCTTGCAATCGCCAACGGTGAGGTAACGACTTTATCTGCCTATGACAAGAGCCCAATCGCCGCAATATCACTATGTCACGAACATCTGAAACGACATTTCGTTTATGAACCTAAACGCGGAAAAGACTTTTATTTTAAGGCTTTGATACGCAATTTCTATCGCGCAGAGGCGCTATCCTGCGTCATCGCGTCCGCCATAGAGCGTTTCCTGCTTCAATTGAAATGCTCTATCCGGCCGCTTTTACGCGCATCGCTGCCCGAAAACCAAGGCTCACTTATTGGGATTCACTCTAATTACCGCGCAAACGATCAGTTTCGCGACGTTCTTTCTTGGTTGGACGGCCTGCACCGCTTTCGCGTCGTGGCTGTATTGGCTCAGCGACCTGATCTCCCGGTACGGGTTTGGGCGTCATATCTTCATAAAGAAGCTGCGCTTCGGGCGCTGGACCGCGCCGCTCGCCAGGGGCAAGTATCTTGTAAACCAAAATGCGCCGATCAAGCGTGATGGTCAAAACATCGCCGACTTTAACCTGATAGGCTGCCTGCTCAATCTTATCGCGATTGACGCGGACTTTGCCGCCGACGGCGAGTTTCGCCGCCAGCGATCTTGATTTGACCACGCGCGCAAAGAACAGCCACTTGTCGATCCGCTGTCTTGCGCCGTGTTCGCCGGTCATCTTACTTCTTCAACTGCTCCTTGAGCGCCAGAAGCTTGGCAAAAGGCGAATCGGGATCAATCCGTACCGGACGTTCCTGTTCCACGCGTTTGTTGCCCTGATGATTATTGCCATGGTCACGCTTAGGCTGACGATCGCGATTGCCATCGCGTGGCTTGCCTTTGAAGCCTTCGCGCTTGTTCTGGCCTTCGCCATCATGGTTGCGGCGATTCTTGTCGAAACGCTTGCCACCACGATTGTCACGCGCGTTCTGGCCTTCGCCGCCTTCCGAACCGCCTTCAGACTTGCGAGCCTCATTGCCCTGGCCACCCTGTGGGCGGTTATGGCGCTGACGGTTCTGGTCCTGATTACGGTTATTACGGCCTTCAAAACGGCCCTGACGCCACAGAAGAACAGGCTTTGGTTCTTCTGCAGGCGCTTCAGTAAGCTGAACGGCAGGCTTTTCTTCGCCAGAGACTTCCGCTGCAGCAGCAGCTTCAACCGGTGCAGGTACAGGTTCAGCTGCAGGAACAGCAGGCTTTGCTTCGCTCGCAGGTGCGGCAGCAGGAACAGCTGGTTTGAAGACGGTATCTTCAACAACAGCCTCCGCTTGCGCGGCGGCAGCCGCAAATGCATCGAGTTCAGCGAGCTTTGCTGTGACAGCGGCAGCTTCTGCAGCTTCATGGCGATAGCCAAGGCTCTTCAGGATTTCTTCCATATCTTCGGTGGTTGCACCGAGAATGGACATCATCGCCGGCGTGACGATGAAGCGTCCGCCATCATAAGCGCCTTCCGGACGAGTGCCCGAACCCGGACGCCAGGCAAGAGCCGGACGGATCAGGTCAGCAAGACGTTCCAGAATATCGATACGAACAGCACGACGACCCAGCACGCGATAGCCTGCAAGGCGGTAGAACTGGTGATCGAAAGCCGGATCGACGACAACCGATGTACGGCCTGCAGCCAGAACATTGACCACGTCACCATAACCGGCACGTTCGCGACCATCGTTCTTCAATGCCCAGAGCAGCGTGATGAGGCCAGCAGGTGCAGGCTTCAGCAGCATTGGCATGAAAACATGATAGGCACCGAAGCGCACGCCAAGACGGCGAAGAGCGGCACGGGAATCCTGATCAAGGCCACGGACTTCCTCAGTCACATCGCGACGCTGAAGAATGCCGAGGCTCTCGACGATCTGGAAAGCCAGACCGCGCGTCATACCGGTCAGCGCATCGGCGGCGCTGAGATCGGTCAGAGGCTTCAAAATGGTTTCGATATGATGCGCCACAAAACGTTCGATGCGGGCTGCAACCTTGTCGCGTGCCGGACCGGTCAGCTGCTCATCAGCTAAAATGACCGCGCGTGGCTTCAGAACATCGTCGCCTGCAACCAGCGTTGCGACAGTTGCGCCGACCCAGCGAAGAACGCCATCCGAACCGAGTGCGAAGTCGCCGTTGGGAGCAGCAGCGAAACGCTCCGCACGACGATCAAACTCGGCGGCCAGCGCCTTTTGTGCAGCCGTCTTTACTGCCTTCGCATCCGGTCCATCGGACTGAACGTCGGCTGTAAAACGGAATCCTTCCAGTTGCCCGACATTATGGCCTTCGACAATTACGTCTCCGGTCGAGCTGATATCTGCTTCTAGCATGGCATTCTCTCTCAGGCGCCTCATAAGCACGCTTGTCCTGCGGTCTACAAAGCGTTTCGTCAACCTTTCATGCAGCGCATCGGACAATCTGTCCTCAATTTCGCGCGTCTTTTCCTGCCAGTGTGTCGGATCGGCAAGCCATCCCGGCCTGTGCGACACAAAAGTCCAGGTACGGATTTGCGCCACGCGGTGAGACAGAGTGTCGATTTCCCCCTCTGTACTGTCGGCGCGGCGCACCTGTTCGCTCATATAATCTTCATCAACGCTCCCTCGGCGGACCAGATCCTGATAGATGGTTGCTATGATATCGGCATGTTGTGCCGGCGCAATCTTACGATAGTCGGGGAGCGCACAGGTATCCCACAAAAGTTCGATCCGCGCAGGCGAATTTGCAAGCCGCACAATGTCTTCGTCTTTTGACAAATTTTCAAGCGCCTGTTGATCAACAGCAGGCAGCGCCTTGGTCAGTCCTTCGATCGGCGTCGGCGTTTCCAGAGAATAACGCAACGCGCTCAACGATGAAAAATCGAAACGCCCTGTACGCCATTGCATAACTTTCACAGGGTCAAAGTCATGGGCTTCAACCCGCTCGACCATTTCATCGTCCAGCGGACGCACCTGCCCGGTCACACCAAATGTACCATCGCGCAGATGACGCCCGGCGCGGCCTGCGATCTGTCCAAGCTCAGCCGGTGTCAGGTCACGATACTGATAGCCATCGAATTTGCGATTCTGTGCAAAGGCGACATGATCAACATCGAGATTGAGCCCCATGCCAATCGCGTCGGTCGCAACCAGAAAATCGACATCGCCAGACTGGTAAAGCTCAACCTGTGCATTGCGCGTGCGTGGGCTAAGAGCGCCCATAACCACCGCTGCACCGCCACGTTGGCGGCGGATCAGCTCGGCAATGGCATAAACTTCTTCCGCAGAGAAGGCCACAATCGCTGAACGATTTGGCAGGCGGATAATCTTCTTTGAACCAGCATAAGTGAGATGCGACAGGCGCGGACGCGTCACCACCGTAATCCCGCGCAACAGCTTTTCAAGAATGCCGCGCATGGTGCCTGCACCCAAAAGCAGCGTTTCCTGACGTCCGCGCAGATGCAGAATGCGATCAGTGAAAATATGGCCGCGTTCAAGATCGCCTGCCAGCTGCACTTCGTCGATAGCCACGAAAGGCATATCCGTGCGGCGTGGCATGGCCTCGACTGTGCAGACGGAATAACGCGAGGTCGGCGGCGTGATCTTTTCTTCGCCAGTAATCAGCGAAACATTGGCAGCCCCTACCCGCTCAACCACACGATTATAGACCTCGCGCGCCAAAAGGCGCAGCGGAAGACCTATCATGCCACTGCCGTGCGACAGCATCCGCTCGATAGCGAGATGCGTCTTGCCGGTATTGGTTGGCCCCAGAACCGCAGTAACACTGCGGCCGCTCAAGGTCAGCGGCAGATCATGGGCAGGGAGTTGGTTCATGCCAATAATAGAATTCCCGGAACAAATGCCATACGTAAAGCCATGCGTTAGCACTATATGACTTGAGCCGAAAGCGCTCCTGTTAAGTTTCAATCCATGTTTCGGGACGTTTCCGGCACGATCCAGTCTTTACTGTTCTATCCGGAACTTATCTCGCGTGCACCCTGAAAAGAACAAAACGGCTTTCAAATGACCATCCGTTTTAAAACACAGGATTGAAGGTTGGTCTTCCATCAGTCCGCATCTTAACAAACGTGCCTTTTAATAAATAGAACGACTCTGGAACGAATCGGCGACGAATCGCTCACAGAACTTCCTTCGCCTTTTGTTCACGGCAACATATAGTGGCTGAATGCCCAATTCCCACTATATAATGAATCACCTCAGTTAATACTCAGCCCGAAACCAGAACAAACCTGCGGCCGCGTTAACTTTTATCTCGGAAGCCATTCTGCGAGCTGAGGCGTCAGATGGTCTATTTATAAAATATCAATATTTCCTGACAGTTAGTTAAAGCTTTCGTCACATGAGAACCGATTTTCATTAACCTTCAGGCCAAAGCCGGAACGAATCGGCGACGAATCGCTGATCCGAATATTTTCCGGCTTTGTTCTCACCAGATATAGTGGCAGAACTTATTCAAATACCCTAGAGCGGCAAGAATTCGCCGCTCCATGACAGTGATACTGACGCTCGCTGTTAACTTTTGAACCTCTTATACCAAGGCAGCTCAAGATGCTGACGCGCCACGCCTTGAAAAAGTTAATCTCCACTTGGGCTTAACCAGAACACCATGAGCCATACTCAGGATGTTACGGTCTCATGGCGTTTTGGTATTACGACCGCTCAACGCACATGGCGACACCCATGCCGCCACCGATGCAAAGGGTTGCAAGTCCACGTTTTGCGCCACGACGCTTCATTTCATATAGCAGGGTGGTCAGCACACGTGCACCCGACGCACCGATCGGATGGCCAATCGCAATTGCACCGCCATTCACATTGACGATCTCTGGATTAATACCAAGATCGCGAACGACAGCACAGGATTGGGCTGCAAAGGCTTCATTCGCTTCAACCAGTTCCAGATCAGCAACCGTCCAGCCTGCCTTTTCAAGCGCTTTACGGGTAGCAGGAATTGGTCCAGTCCCCATGATCGATGGATCGACACCCGCTGTTGCCCAGGAAACGATCTTCGCAAGCGGCTCGACTCCACGTTTTTCAGCTTCATCCGCATCCATCAGGACAACAGCCGCCGCACCGTCATTAATGCCGGATGCATTGCCAGCCGTAACCGTGCCCTCCTTGTCAAAGGCAGGCTTGAGCTTTGTCAGCGCCTCGATTGTTGCACCAACGCGGATATATTCATCCGCAGATACAATCGTCTCGCCTTTGCGGCTATTTACGGCAAACGGAACAATCTCATCCTCGAAACGACCTGCGGTCTGTGCAGCTTCGGCCTTGTTTTGCGATGCCAATGCGAATTGATCCTGATCATCGCGGCTGAGCTGCCACTGCTTGGCGATGTTTTCTGCGGTGATCCCCATATGGTAACCATTGAAGGCATCCGTCAGGCCATCCTTGATCATCGTATCGATCATCTTGAAGTCGCCCATCTTCACGCCGGAACGCAAATGCGCGCAATGGGGTGCCATGGACATCGATTCCTGACCGCCTGCCACAATGATCTTCGCATCGCCCGACAGAATCTGCTGCATACCGAGTGCGACGGCACGCAGGCCTGACCCACAAAGCTGGTTGATCGAGAATGCAGTCGTTTCCTTGGGGCATCCTGCGGCCATCGCAGCCTGTCGTGCCGGGTTCTGCCCCTCGCCTGCCGTCAGCACCTGACCGAGAATGACTTCATCCACATCAGCAGCATCCACGCCTGCGCGCTCAAGAGCTGCCTTGATTGCAGTAGCGCCCAGTTCATGCGCAGCCACATTTGCGAAAGCGCCATTGAACGCGCCCACCGCTGTTCGGGCTGCGCTGGCAATAATTATGGCTTTCTGGCTTTGCGATGCAGTCATTCTTTCCTCCTTGAAAAATCACCGACAGAGAAAGACCAAAACAGACACCTTGGCAAGCTCTGGCGTGTCCGCGGGTTCGGTACCTTCGCTCAAAACGATAATCAGTTTCTTCTCCACACATATAGTTTTCACCATACGTGTCCTTCAACAGTCGTTAGATTAGCTTCATGCAATCAAAGGAGATTTCTATGCCAAGCCTGACATTAGATAATGCCAATGCGATCATTACCGGTGCCTTTGCCAAGGCAGCCGAGTTGCAGTTGAAGCCGATCGTCGTTTCTGTTTTCGACGCAGGCGGCCATCTGAAAGCCTTTCAGCGACAGGACGGAACTTCGATTCTCCGCTTTGAAATCGCATCCGGAAAAGCTTTCGGCGCACTGGCCGTCGGCACTGGCTCACGCTGGCTCCACAATCAGGCCAAAGACCGTCCGCATTTTCTTGAGGGGCTGTCAGGCGTCTCAGGCGGGAGAATCGTGCCCGTGCCCGGCGGCGTGCTGATTAAAGACAGCACAAACGAAATTATCGGCGCTGTCGGCATCTCCGGTGATACATCTGACAATGATGAAGCTGCCGCCGTAGCCGGCATCGAAGGCGCGGGCTTTACAGCCGACATCGGATAAGAAGATCAAAACGCCGCGTATGCCATCAATATACGCGGCGTTTCATAGAATTGTATTGAAGATACCCGGATTATCATTTCAGATTTTTATTCGCAAAATGCGCTATTGCACCCGGCAAGGCATGTTCCACGCTGCCAACAAAAGAAGGTGTATCCGATATAACTTGAATATACCCTTCATTATATAATGTACAATTTACAACATTAAAAAATGAAACACCGGAATTTACAGATAAACCGCCGTTACCGATAATAATTTTGATAACATCATCCATTTTTACAACCCATAGAAAGTTGAATAACTAACAAGGGTGATGTTTCTTAATTTATAAGGCAAAATTGTGATTTTTTACCTTTTGATAAAACCTTGAATAAACATAGAATGCATAGTTGCTATTGCATTAGAACAAAGAAAACGCCGCTTCCGGAGACCGGAAACGGCGTTTTTGAAATTCATCTTTCAGCTGCGATGCAGCCTAAGACTATTCCTTAGCTTCGAGGACCTGACGGCCGCGATACATACCGCTCTTAAGATCGATATGATGCGGACGACGAAGTTCGCCCGAGTTCTTGTCCTCGACGTAAGTCGGGGCCTTGAGAGCGTCTGCCGAACGGCGCATGCCGCGCTTCGACGGAGACGTTTTGCGTTTTGGTACTGCCATGGATCCAGCTCCACTGATCGATAAACAAACGTCCGGCACGGCCCCGAGGAGCCTGTCACATCGGACATAATTCCGGAAAGTCACGTGCCTATACACGCTCTCACTGCATTTGACCAGTCAGAGTCTTATCTTTTTTCCTGTCCAGCCGTTTATCGAACGCATGTCACATAGGGCCCGGCCCTGGAAGCGCGCCCGGCAACGATGCGCGAGATACGCTGCATGTTGCGCGTTGGCTTTGCCGGATTGCGCAAAGCGGGATTGGGAAGCGTTACGGCAAGCAAAGCGGCTTGCTGGGCAGTCAGACGTGATGCAGGCCGATTGAAGTAATGCTGAGCGGCCGCCTCGATTCCATAGATGCCCGGTCCCCATTCAGCAATATTGAGATAGATCTCCATAATCCGCTGTTTTGACAGCACGGCATCGGCGACCAGCGCCAAAGGAAATTCAAGCCCCTTGCGGACATAAGACCGGCCGTTCCACAGGAACAGGTTTTTCACAGTCTGCATGGTGATGGTCGATGCGCCGCGGCTTGGACCGCCCTCACCCGCATCATCAAGCACGAGGCTGAGCTGGTGCCAGTCCACGCCGCCATGGCTGCAGAACTGTCCATCCTCAGCCATCATCACCGAATTCACAAGAACAGGTGCAACATCCTCAATGCTGACCCACTGCCGATCTACATCGCGCAGAAGAACATAGTCCTTCACCATCAATGTCGAAATCGGCCGAACAAAAGGAACCGAATAGACCAGGATCAGAAAAAGCGGCAGAATCGCAAGCACCACCAAAATCTTGAGCATGAGGGCAATTCTGCCACCCCAAACGGGATCAGCCAAGTAACCGCGACCATCTTTGCTCTTGAGAATGATTTTTGCCACGTCCACCGCCTGTTAGAGCATTTCCAGCAAAAGTGAGAATCGATTTTGCGTTCGAAAATGCGTAAGACAAATAGATAAAGCAGCTCGAGTGTTAGCTTGAACTGCTTTAGCCCCATTCAAGCGACATAAACTATTCCTTAACAATAATGAACCTGATTCCATAATCAGCCGCAGGAATTCAGCGACCAAATTGAGCGCTTTATGGCTCAAAATCCGCTGTTTGATGACCGCTTGATGAAAAAGCCTGTGCTGATCGATGTGGCCAGTTGACCAAATCAGCGCTTTCGTCCATCCCCTTTAGACATGGAAAACGTGTCTGTCGATTTTGCTCAATCCCTGAACCTACGCGCGCTCGAAGTCGAGACAATGCTGGTTGGGCTTCTGGATCTTCGTTTGCGCACCGGCGAAGTGGCTCGCCCCGAGCGACTGCTCGCTGCCATGCGTCATGGCGTGCTGAATGGCGGCAAAAGACTGCGTCCCTTCCTGGTCATAGAAAGTGCAGCCCTTTTTGGCCAGCATGGCGATGCGGTTCTGCGCGTGGCATCCGCGCTTGAGTGCATCCATTGTTATTCGCTCGTCCATGACGATCTGCCAGCGATGGACAATGATGATATGCGGCGTGGTCAACCGACCGTACACAAGGCTTTTGATGAGGCCGCAGCGATTCTCGCGGGCGACAGCCTGCTGACCTATGCTTTTGACATCGTGGCCTCAGACGAAACCGATCTTCCGGCCAGCATTCGCATCGAACTGGTCTCGGCTTTGGCGCGGGCTTCCGGCATTGGCGGCATGGCTGGTGGTCAGGCGCTTGATCTGATGGCGGAAGATAACAAACCCGATGAAGCAGGCATTATCACGCTGCAAGCCATGAAGACCGGTGCGCTGATTCGGTTTGCCTGTGAAGCCGGTGCGATCATTTCTGGCGCATCGCGCGAAGACCGCGAACGCATGGCGGAATTCGGTTCGGCCATCGGTCTCGCCTTCCAGCTTGCCGACGATCTTCTTGATGTAACTGCCGATGCGGCGATCATGGGCAAGGCAACAGGCAAAGATGCGGCGGCAGGCAAGGCCACGCTCGTGGCGTTGCATGGCATCGACTGGACGCGCAAGCAGCTCTCCGGTCTTGTGGCTCAGGCGGAAAGCCTGCTGGAACCATTTGGCGACGATGCAGTGATTCTCAAACAGGCCGCTCGCTTCATTGCAGAGCGACAGAGCTAAAGCGCATCCCGAAAAATGTGAAACGGTTTTCGGACCAGATGCACGTCAAAACCAACTCTTAGAGATCGTCTTCACGCACTTTGATGATGGTAACGTCATCGACCGAGAGCTGACGGCCATCAAGTGCGCGCACCTCAAGCTTCGCCACGCCTTCACCATTGATGGTATCAACCAGTTTTGAATGCGGCTCATCAGGCGCAAACAGATAGTTCTCGCCCCATTGTCGCAGGGCAACGACAACCGGCAACAGATCACGACCCTTGGCGGTCAGTCGATATTCCTGATGTGCGCCGCCTTTGGGATCGGACACCATCTCCATAATGCCCTCGCCCGTCAGCTTGCGCAGCCGTTCAGCCAGAATGTTACGCGCGATGCCCAGATTCTTCTGGAAGGCGCTGAACCGCGTTACTCCATCAAAAGCTTCACGCACGATCAATAGCGACCACCAGTCGCCGATCACATCCAGCGCACGCGCGCTTGGGCAATAGTCACCTTTCAGGCTCTTCTTGCGAACCATGTTTACTCCATGCATTTCAACTTGGTTGCAATATAAAACCAATCACGCTAAAAGCAAAATGGTTTCATTTTAAAACCATTTTGCAGGAGCCAATCATGCAGTCCTATCTCAGCGCGGCAGCACCGTCTGCCGCGAACGACCTTGTGCGCCCTTCGCTTTCCCGAGCGACACTGCTGCTGTTTGCCATTGCCAGCGGCCTCGCTGTGGCCAATGTCTATTTCGCACATCCGCTTCTTGATGTGATGTCAGATGATATGGGGCTTAAACGTTCAAGAGCTGGCCTTATCATTGCGTCAAGCCAGGTCGGCTATGCAATCGGCCTCATTTTTCTGGTGCCCCTTGGCGACCTTTTCGACCGGCGAAAACTGATTCTCGCGCATTTCCTGCTGTCGGTCTTATCGCTTCTAGCCATTGGCTTTGCAGGAACTGCTACCATGTTGTTGCTGGCAATGGCCACGACAGGGCTTCTGGCTGTCGTCACACAGGCACTCGTTGCCTATGCGGCAAGCCTTGCCGATCCGATGCGGCGCGGTCATGTGGTGGGGATTGTCACAAGCGGCATCGTGCTTGGCATATTGCTGGCACGCGCCATAGCTGGCGCGCTCACCGATATTGGCGGATGGCGCAGCGTTTACTTCAGTTCCGCAGCACTCACATTGCTGATTTCGCTTCTTCTATGGCGCAGCCTGCCACAACAGAATCGTCAAACGACCAGCGTCTCCTACCCCGCACTTATTCTGTCACTTATAACGCTGTTCCGCTCCGAACCCGTGCTCCGTGTCCGCGCAATCATTGCCATGCTGATATTTGCGGATATAACCACGCTGCTTGCGCCGCTCGTCATGCCCCTCAGCGCACCGCCTTTTGAATTGAGCCATGCGCAAATCGGACTATTCGGCCTGGCCGGAGCCGCAGGTGCGCTTGCCGCTTCTCGTGCGGGCGCGGCTGCGGACCGGGGGCAGGCTCAGCGCATGACCGGCATCGCGCTCATGCTGATGCTGTTATCGTGGATACCAATTGCCCTGCTCGATTATTCACTGCTCTGGCTGATTGCAGGTGTGCTGGTCATCGATTTCGGACTTCAGGCTGTGCACGTCACCAATCAGGCAATGATCTATCGCGTGCGACCCGAGGCACAGAACAGACTCACCGCTGCCTATATGGTTTTCTATTCCATCGGCAGCGCAAGCGGCTCGGCTCTTTCAACATGGATCTATGCTTATGCGGGCTGGAACGGTGTCTGCCTGCTGGGTGCTGGCATCAGCCTCTTCACACTCATATTCTGGGCTGCGACCCGTAAATCAATGCCGGAGGTCGCAACGCGCCCAGTATCAAACTGAAATCAGTTCTGACCAGCAGCGATCTTCCGATCAAGCCCAAAACGGTTTTCGATATATTCGGCAACCATCTTCTGGAAATCGGCGGCAATCTCAGGTCCGCGCAGCGTCGTAACCTTCTTGCCATCGACAAAGACCGGTGCGGACGGCGTTTCGCCCGTGCCGGGAAGCGAGATGCCAATATCAGCATGTTTCGATTCGCCCGGACCGTTGACGATGCAGCCCATGACTGCGACCGAAAGCGATTCCACACCCGGATATTTCTCGCGCCAGACAGGCATACTGCGACGAATATCGTCCTGAATATTCTGCGCCAGTTCCTGAAACACAGTTGAGGTCGTGCGTCCGCAACCCGGACACGCGGCAACAATCGGAATGAACTGACGGAAACCCATGGTCTGCAGCAGTTCCTGTGCCACCTGCACTTCACGCGTGCGGTCGCCGCCCGGCTCCGGCGTTAGCGAGATACGGATCGTATCGCCAATGCCCTGCTGAAGCAGGATACCCATGGCAGCCGACGAAGCGACAACGCCCTTGGTGCCCATGCCCGCTTCGGTGAGGCCCAGATGCAGCGCGTGATCGGAGCGCTGTGCAAGCATCGTGTAAACAGCGATCAGATCCTGCACCTGACTGACCTTGGCCGACAGAATGATCTTGTCGCGGCTAAGGCCGATTTCTTCTGCAAGGTTTGCCGAAATCAGCGCCGACTGAACAATGGCTTCACGCATGACTTCCTGCGCGCTCAAAGGCGCACCCTCAGCCTGATTGCGATCCATCAGCGTGGTCAGCAATTCCTGATCGAGCGATCCCCAGTTAACGCCGATACGGACAGGCTTGTCATAACGGATCGCCATTTCAACGATATCGGCGAACTGCTTGTCTTTCTTGTCCTTGAAGCCGACATTGCCCGGATTGATGCGATATTTTGCGAGCGCTTCCGCACAGGCCGGATGATCGGCGAGCAGCTTGTGGCCGATATAATGGAAGTCTCCGACCAGCGGCACATTCATGCCCAGGCGTTCAAGACGCTCACGAATTTTTGGAACGGCAGCAGCGGATTCATCACGATCCACCGTGATGCGCACAATCTCGGAACCCGCGCGATGCAAAGCTGCAACCTGCGCTACAGTGCCATCGATATCAGCCGTATCGGTATTGGTCATCGACTGGACAACAACAGGTTCACTGCCGCCAACGATAACTCCGCCAACGCTCACGCCAACGGATTGGCGACGGGGAAATGGATGCGAAAAATAGCTGACGGTCTCGGAAGACATTGTGCTCTGTTCTTTTGTCCTGCCGCAATTGCCGATGGAAACCATATTTCACGCATCGGGAACTGCTCTTGGTACGGGCCTGCTTTCAGGTGGCGTAGCAAGGCGCAATTGTCAACGCCTGACCGCCTCGCTTTGTTGTTATATAATCACTTGCCGACGCCTTGTCGCCTCCTCATTATGGGATGATTCCAGAGGAGGAGATAAAAAATGCCAAATGCGAATGCCCGCAAAACCGCAATTATCACCGGTTCCAATTCAGGCATCGGACTTGGCATTGCCCACGCGCTTGCGGGTTCTGGGCACAATGTTGTGATCAACTCCTTCACGGACCGCAGCGAAGACCACGATTTGGCAAAAACAATCGCCGCAGAACATGGCGTAAGCGTGATCTACGTCAGCGCCGATATGTCCAAAGCTGACGACTGCCGCACGCTGATTGAAAAGAGCGTGGAAGCCTTGGGCAGTGCCGATATCCTCGTCAACAATGCCGGTATCCAGCATGTGGCACCGGTCGAAGAGCTTCCGACCGAGCAATGGGACCGGATCATCGCGATCAACCTGACCTCAGCATTCCACACGTCAGCGGCTGCAATACCACATATGAAAAAAGCTGGCTGGGGCCGGATCATCAACATCGCTTCGGCCCATGGACTTGTCGCTTCGCCATTCAAGTCAGCCTATGTGGCAGCCAAGCACGGCATTGTCGGTTTCACAAAAACGCTGGCACTTGAACTTGCCCTTGCCAGGATCACAGCCAATTCCATTTGCCCGGGCTATGTGCTGACCCCGCTTGTCGAAGCGCAGATACCCGATCAGATGAAAGCTCATAACATGGATCGCGAAACGGTAATCCGCGAAGTCATGCTCGATAAACAGCCGACGAAGGAATTCGTGACCACTGCTCAGATTGGTGCGCTTGCGGCCTTTCTTGCAACAGATGCAGCAGCGCAGATCAACGGTGCCGCCCTGCCGGTCGAGGGCGGCTGGACCGCTGAATAAACATCGAGCAATAATCGCTCGATGTATTTTTTCCACGCATTATCCTACGCAAAACCGCTACGCACTTTTGCTGAAAATGCTTTAATGCGAACTATCCGCATATTTTGCCAGTCCTGAGAAAGCGAGCACCACTAACAATAGCACAGGCAATGACAGGAACACGACGCTGAAGCCGCTATGCTTGGCGACAAAGCCGATCAGCGAAGGCGCAACCAGCATACCGGAATAGCCCATGGTGGTGGCAATCGACAGGCCAACACTTGGATTGATGCCCGGCAGATTGCCGCCAATCGAGAAGGCTATCGGCACCATGTTGGAAATGCCGATACCGCAAATGGCAAAGCCAAAGATCACCGCGTAAGGGTGGCTCGACAGGCCGACAATCACCATGCCGATAATGGCAATCGACGTGCAGAAGCGCAGCGTGTTGATCGCGCCGAAACGGTCGCGGACAATATCGCCTGCAAAGCGCATGATCGCCATGGTCATGGAGAAAGCTGCGAAGCCAAAACCAGCGACCGTAACTGACGCACCCATTTCATCGCGCAGATAATATGCACCCCAATCAAGTATCGCGCCCTCCGGGATCATCGAGAACAATGCGATAATGCCGACCAGCCATGGCAGCGCATTGCGCGGCAGCACCAGCTTCTGCTTCTCGCCGCTTGGATGGTGAAACTTGTCCGCAACAATCGAAGGCCATGCAAAAATCAGCAATCCTGCTGCCACAACGGTCGCAATCAGCGCATGAATAGTCGAGCCGACATGCGCGATGAGAAAGCCACCAGTTGCTGCCCCGATCAATCCGCCAAGGCTCCAGAATGCATGACAGGACGACATTATGGCCCGGCGCATGTTCTTCTCAACGGCGACCGCATTGGCGTTCATTGCGACATCCATCGCACCTATCATGCCGCCAAAATAGAACATGACAATCACAGCTGTGACGATATTCGGCACAAGCGCAATAATCAGCAAAGCGGGGATAAGTCCGATTGCAAACAGCTTGACGACGGCGCCCGAACCGCGATGTGCGGACAATGCACCGGCCACCGGCATCATCGACAGAGAGCCGACACCGAAGACGAGGATCATCAATCCCATGCCACTGGTATCAAGCCCGAGACGCCCTGCAAATTCGGGAATTTTCGGTGCCCAGCCGCCAAAGATATAACCATTCATCAGAAAGAGCAGCGCCACAGCGATACGCTCTCTGGTTACAATTGGCGCACGGTCATTCAGCGCATCGTTTCGTCCGGCCGTCTGTTCCATCATGTCCTCAGTCACGCCCTTCTACGGCGTGTATAATCGTGATGCCCGACGCTCGGTAGGGCGCAAGCACATCTTCATTTGCATCCTGTTCGACAGCCATAACATTGACCGCCTCAATGGGTATGACATCGTGCGCAGCAACTGTGCCGAGCTTGTCACTGGTGATTGCCAGAACCACCTTGCGGCTGCGCCCGGCAATAACCCGCTTGAATTCCGCATCTTCCAGATGAAGCGCTGTGATGCCCGTTTCCGCTGAAAAGCCGCAGACACCGAGCATACAAAGATCAGGCCGCACCAGTTCCGCATCGCGCAAAGCGCGTGCACCAACCGCCGCACTCACGCGACGATCAATAGGGCCGCCGATCATCACGACGTCGATCTTGTCTGACTGCAGAACAATAGCAGCAATGGAGGGCGTGTTGGTAACAACGGTGATCACATCACCCCGATCAGCCAAAAGTCGCGCAAGCGCCAGATTGGTTGAGGATGAATCCAGAAACACCGTCATGTTCGGCTCAATCAGAGCAGCCAGCGCAGCGGCAAGGGTTGTCTTGGCCTCCGGTCTTTCCGTATCACGTTCTGCGAGCGGCGCGTAAGAAGGAGCGGCCTTCAAAGCACCGCCATAGACGCGCTTGCAAAGCCCCGCCGCCGCCATCTCGCGGAGGTCACGGCGGATCGTGTCTTCCGAAACCCCGAATGACTCCGCAAGCTCGCTCGCCAATACGCGCCCGGACTGCTCAAGCAGCTCCTGAATACGCGCCTGTCTTTCGTCCAGTAATAGCTCTGTCATCGCTTGTTCCTGCCACCATGCATAAACATGCATGAATCGGTAAAAACGTGCATAGCAGATTTTTACGGTCATGCAAGCAAAAGAAAACGCCGCACCCTTTACAGGGCACGGCGTCAATCATTCTACGATGTGAAAGCTGGATCAGTCGGCGTAAACGATAAGCAAATCCTTCGCGTCGATCTGTTCTCCGGGGCGCACAAGCACTTCGGCAATCGAGCCATCGCGTTCAGCACGCAGAGCCGTTTCCATCTTCATGGCTTCAATAGAAAGCAGCACATCACCTGCCTTCACGTTCTGGCCTTGTGCGACAGCAACCGTGGACACAACACCCGGCATCGGCGCGCCGACATGCTTGTCATTGCCCAGTTCCGCTTTGCGCTTAACACCACCCGACGCACCCTTGGCGCGGTTTGGCACCTTGACGCGGCGCGGCTGACCATTGAGCTCGAAGAACACAGTGACCATGCCCTTCTCATCAGTCTCAGACATCGCCTGATTGACGATCACAAGCGTCTTGCCGCGTTCAAGATCAACGAAAACTTCTTCTTCCGGCTTCAAGCCGTAGAAATAAACCGGCGTTGGCAGGACACTGGTTGGACCGTAGTTTTCCTGCGCCGCCGCATAGTCGGTGAAGACCTTTGGATACATCAGATAAGAAGCAAATTCCTGATCCGTGATCTCGCGACCAAGCGTTTCCTCAATCGACTTGCGCTCGGCATCAAGATCAGCGGCTGGAAGCAGCGAACCGGGACGTACCGTGAAAGGCTTTTCGTCTTTCAGCACCTTCTTCTGCAACGATGCAGGCCAGCCCGATGGCGGCTGACCGAGATCGCCACGCATCATCGACACAACCGAATCCGGGAAGGCAATATCCTTGTCCGGGTTTTCGACATCGGCAACAGTCAGGTCCTGAGAGACCATCATAAGCGCCATGTCGCCCACCACCTTGGAGGACGGCGTGACCTTGACGATATCGCCAAACATGCGGTTCACATCGGCATAAGCCTGCGCCACTTCATGCCAGCGGGTTTCAAGACCCAGCGAACGCGCCTGTTCTTTCAGGTTGGTGAACTGACCGCCCGGCATTTCATGCAGGTACACTTCCGAAGCCGGTCCCTTGAGATCGCTTTCAAAGGCCGCATATTGATTGCGCACCGCTTCCCAATAGAAGGAAATGCGGCGGATCGTTTCCGTATCAAGCCCCGGATCACGTTCCGAACCATGCAGAGCTTCGACAATCGAACCAAGGCATGGCTGCGATGTATTGCCGGAGAAGGCATCCATTGCCGCATCAACCGCATCGACACCGGCATCAACCGCAGCAAGCACAGTCGCCGCCGAAATCCCCGACGTATCATGGGTGTGGAAATGGATCGGCAGATCGGTTTCCTCACGCAGCGCCTTAAACAGCACGCGTGCCGCCGCAGGCTTCAACAGACCCGCCATATCCTTGAGAGCGATAATATGCGCGCCAGCCTTTTCAACCTGCTTGGCCAGCTCGACATAATATTTTAGGTCGTATTTGGCGCGATCCGGATTGAGAATATCGCCCGTGTAGCAGATGGCCGCTTCACAAAGCTTGTTCTCTTCCAGCACCGCATCCATCGATACGCGCATGTTCTCGACCCAGTTGAGGCTGTCGAACACGCGGAACAGGTCCATGCCGCCACGCGCTGCTTCACGCACGAAATACTTCACCACATTGTCCGGGTAGGACTTGTAGCCAACGCCGTTCGCACCGCGCAGCAGCATTTGCAGCAGGATGTTTGGCGCGCCTTCGCGCACCATTGCCAGACGTTCCCATGGATCTTCCGTCAAAAAGCGCATCGACACGTCAAAAGTCGCACCGCCCCAGCACTCAAGCGAGAAGAGGTTTGGCAGCGCCTGCGCATAGGCATTGGCCACACGCGCAATATCATAGGTGCGCACACGCGTTGCCAGCAATGACTGATGCCCATCACGCATGGTCGTGTCGGTCAAGAGAACACGCTTTTCATTGCGCATCCATTCGGCAAACTTCTGCGGTCCAAGCTTGTCGAGCAGCTGCTTGGTGCCATCGACCACCGGACGATCACCAAACCACGGCACTATCGGCTTCGCTGCATCCTGCGATGGTTCTGCACGGCCCTTGGTTTCCGGATGACCATTGACAGTGACATCAGCCACATAGGTCAGAAGCTTGGTCGCGCGGTCCTGACGCTTCATATGCGTGAAAAGCTCAGGCGTCGTATCGATGAAGCGCGTCGTGTAATCATTCGACTGGAAACGCGGATGATTGATGATCGCTTCAACGAAGGTCAAGTTCGTCGCGACACCGCGAATACGGAATTCGCGCAACGCACGGTCCATACGGCGAATAGCTTCAATCGGTGTCGAACCCGACGCCGTGACCTTCACCAGCAGTGGATCATAATAGCGCGTGATGACCGCGCCCGAATAGGCCGTTCCGCCATCAAGACGAATGCCAAAGCCCGATGCCGAGCGATAGGCCTGAATGCGTCCATAATCCGGAACGAAATTCTGCTCAGGGTCTTCGGTGGTGATACGGCACTGCAGCGCATGACCGTTGAGGCGAATATCCTTCTGTTCCGGTACGCCCGATTCCGGCGTACCAATGGCATAGCCTTCCAGAATATGAATCTGCGCCTTGACGATATCGATACCCGTCACTTCTTCCGTGACAGTATGCTCCACCTGAATGCGCGGATTAACTTCGATGAAGTAAAACGCACCGGTATCGGCATCCATAAGGAACTCGACCGTACCCGCACCAATATAATCGGTGGCATGGGCGATCTTCAGGCCATAGCCTGCCAGTTCCTGACGTTGCGCATCATTCAGGTAAGGTGCTGGCGCACGCTCCACAACCTTCTGGTTACGGCGCTGGATCGAGCAATCGCGCTCATAAAGATGAACCGCATTGCCATGCGTATCGCCCAGAATCTGCACTTCAACGTGACGCGCACGCTCAACGAGCTTTTCGAGATAGACTTCATCCTTGCCGAAAGCCGCCTTGGCCTCGCGCTTGGCTTCCATCACTTCGCGATCAAGATCAGCCTCGGCACGAATGGCGCGCATACCGCGACCACCGCCACCCCATGATGCTTTCAGCATCAACGGATAGCCGATCTTGGCTGCGAGCTTCTTTACTTCGGCGATATCGTCCGGCAGCGGATCGGTTGCAGGCACAACCGGAACGCCAATCTCAATTGCGAGATTACGCGCGGCAACCTTGTTACCGAGGCGGCGCATGGTTTCTGGCTTAGGGCCGATGAAAATGATGCCGTTCTCAGCACAAGCATCGGCAAATTCAGGGCTTTCCGACAAAAGGCCATAGCCCGGATGGATCGCATCGGCCCCCGAAAGCTTGGCAACGCGGATGACTTCATCAATCGACAGATAGCTTTCAATCGGTCCGAGATCACGCGCGAGATGCGGTCCACGACCGACCTGATAGCTTTCATCTGCTTTAAAGCGATGCAGTGAGAGTTTATCTTCCTCTGCCCATATGGCCACCGTTTTTATGCCAAGCTCATTGGCTGCACGGAACACGCGGATAGCGATTTCGGAACGGTTGGCGACCAGAATTTTACGGATGGACAAGGCAGAACTCCCACACTGCAATGATCGGTATGGCTTTGATTAGCCTGCAATCTAAGCAAGCGCAAACAAACTGTGCAACAGCGATACAAAAACAAAATGCCCGACCAAAAGTCGGGCATCCTGCCAAAATTTGAAGCAAATTTTGCTAATATATGAGGCAATCTGCACAGTATTATTGGCTAAATAGTACATTCAGCCAATTGAACATTGTTCAGAACTCACTTTGATAAGTGAGTCTGCCTCTTTCAGTCTTATTTCTTCTGGAAGTAGTTATATTTTCCATCGTCGCCCTTGCGCCATTCGAACATGACATAAGGTGAAAGGCTTGGATCACCCTTTGCATCATAAGAGACGTCACCGAGCACCGTCTTGAACGGACCCTTGGCCTTCATGGCTTCAGCAACCGACTGCGGATCGTTGTTTCCGGCAGCATTGGCTGCATCAACCAGCGACTGCACACCTGCATAAGCGTAGAAGGTATAGGCTTCCGGCTCAAAACCCTTGTCGCGGAACGCCTTGATCAGATCAGCATTGGCTGCATCATCGCGCGGGTCCGGGCCGAACGTATTCAGAACACCTGCAACCGCATCGCCAGCAATCGAAGCCAGCTCGTTGGAAACAATGCCGTCACCGGAGATGAACTGTGCCTTCAGACCCTGATCGGCCATCTGACGAATGATAAGGCCTGCTTCCGGATGCATCCCGCCCCAATAGACGGCAGTAATGCCTGCAGCTTTCATCTTGGAAATCAGTGCTGAGAAATCCTTATCGCCCTGATTAACGCCTTCATACAGCGTCTCTTCCTTGCCATTGGCATTGAGCGACTTCTTGGTTTCATCTGCAAGACCCTGACCGTAAGGGGTCTTGTCATGCAGGATCGCGACTTTGCCGTCCTTGTAGGTATCGGCAATGTATTTGCCCGCAACGATGCCCTGCTGATCGTCACGACGGCAGGTACGGAAGGTGTTCCACAATTCGCGTTCAGTGAAGGTTGGGTTGGTCGTCCCCGGCGCAATCATCAGCACGCCGTTTTCAGCGTAAATATCGGAGGTTGGAATGCTCACGCCTGAATTGAAATGGCCGATCACGAATTGAACGCCGTCACCAACGAACTTGTTGGCAACCGAAATCCCCTGACGTGGATCGGCAGCATCATCGCCATAAACGATCGTGATCTGCTCGCCGTTCATGCCGCCCTTGGCATTAGCTTCTGCGACAGCCGCTTCAACGCCGCGCTTGATCTGGTCGCCATAAGCCGCCTGACCACCGGTCAATGGTGCACCGACGCCAAGTAGCACATCAGCAAACGACACGCCGCCCATCGCAACCAGAGCGGAAAGGCACACACCACAGAATAAGGACTTTTTCATTTCAATTCTCCCATTGAACCACGATCTCCGGACTGAATTCCGGAGCCGCCAATTCCACTGGAAGAGAGTTTTTCATACCCCGTGCGAGAGACAGGCCTGATGCTATGAATTGACAATCCACGCACCCAACGCTTCCCGACACCCTCGCCCCTCCTCCAGGGAACGAATTGCCAACCGTGCTTTACGCCAAACAATGTCGTTGCATTAGGTAAAATGGCTTTGATCAGTATTGTCCATCCTCATTAATATCTAAATTTGATGCTTTTTCCGCATGATGTCATGAATTTAAAGTTTTCGTAAAATAAAAATGCCCGGCATA
The DNA here is from genome assembly GCF_040369775.1 of Brucella sp. NBRC 12953. Lineage (NCBI taxonomy): Bacteria > Pseudomonadati > Pseudomonadota > Alphaproteobacteria > Hyphomicrobiales > Brucellaceae > Brucella > Brucella sp. NBRC 12953. Next base: position 77,449 of record NZ_BAABSV010000008.1, on the reverse strand, counting down.
TAGCCGGGCACTTTTCTTAGAGACGTAATAATACAGACAGAGACTTACTGCTGAATGTAATTATATTTCCCGTCTGCACCCTTTTCCCACTTATACATTACGTAACCTGGGAGTTTCGGGTCGCCCTTGGCATCATAGGAAAGATCACCAAGCACAGTTGGGAACGGACCTTTTTCCTTCAACGCCTTAGCAATTTCCTGTGGGTCGTTGCTGCCAGCTGCCTTTGCAGCACCTGCCAGAGACTGAACAGCCGCATAGGAGTAGAGCGTGTAGGCTTCTGGTTCAAAACCTGCATCGCGGAACTTCTTGACGAGATCAGCATTGGCTGGGTTGTTGCGTGGATCTGGGCCGAATGTGTTCAGCGTGCCTTCAACAGCCGGACCTGCAATCGAAGCCAGCTCGTTGGAAACGATACCGTCACCCGAAATGAACTGAGCCTTCAGACCCTGATCAGCCATCTGACGGATGATGAGACCGGCTTCCGGATGCAGACCACCCCAATAAACGACGGTGACGCCTGCCTGCTTCATCTTGGCGATGAGTGCAGAGAAGTCCTTCTCACCGACGTTCACGCCTTCATAAAGGGCTTCCTTGGCGCCGAGCTCGTTGAGCTTCTTCTTGGTTTCATCGGCAAGACCCTGACCATAAGGGGTCTTATCGTGGATCACAGCAATCTTCGCGTCCTTGAAGTTGTCGAAGATATACTGACCGGCAACGATGCCCTGCTGATCGTCACGGCCGCAGGTACGGAACGTGTTCCACAGGTCGCGCTCGGTATAGACAGGGTTGGTCGCTGCTGGCGAAATTTCGAGAATACCGTTTTCGGCATAGACTTCAGACGCCGGGATCGAAACACCGGAGTTGAAGTGGCCGATCACGTATTTCACGCCATCAGCGGCAAACTTGTTTGCAACCGAAATACCCTGCTTTGGATCCGACACGTCGTCGCCGAGCGTAATCGAGATCTTTTCGCCGTTGATGCCACCAGCATCATTGATTTCCTTGATGGCTGCTTCCGCACCCTTCTGGATCTGCGCGCCATACACAGCGTTTGGACCAGTCAGCGGTGCGCCGATGCCCAAAAGTACATCTGCCCAAGCCGAGCCACTGAAAGCCATCACTGCTGCAAGAGCAACGCCTGAGAAAAGCGATTTCTTCATTACTTGAACTCCCGATTATAGTTACCCCGAACGATGTTTTTGCATCGCTTTATTATCTTGCTGATTTGCCAGCAATATCTACGCTGAACCTGTTTTTCAGCGTGATCTTTTTAAAGAAGCTCCGCCGCCAGAGCATTTTGAGTTTTCTATTTTATCAGAGCAAATGCTCTGAATTATTGTTTTTAAGCCGTCCCCCAAAACCGGTTCCCACTTCTGGGGGACATGCTCTCACGGCGAAGCTTCGAATTATTTTGCCTTCCAGCTAAGTGGTGAAGCTTTTTCATAGAGCCAGTTATACTGGCGCACCATTTGTTTGGTGCGCGTATAACGATAGCCGATCGTACCGATGACCATCAGCACGATCACATCAACCAGATAGTAGTGCAGCGAAAGCAGCGTGCCCTCAAACAGCGCATAGTGGATAAACCGCACGGCTGCGCCCAAAGGGATGAGATAGAGCAAAAGCTGCGGATAGGTCCGCCATGTCTGTGCGCAGGCACGGCCTGTCATCCAGGCAGCCCAGCCACCCAGAAGGCAGGTGATGAGAAAAAACAGCCAGAATGACGGTTCTTCGTAGAGAATTCCCTGCATGATTTTTCTCCTTAATGCCTTCCGCCTTCGAGATAGGCGGCACGCACTTCCGGGTCAGCCAGCAGTTCGCGGCCAGCGCCGCTCATTGTGATTGATCCATTGACCATAACATAGCCGCGATCAGCAAGCTTCAGCGCACCGAAAGCATTCTGCTCGACGAGAAACACTGTGAGACCCTGCGTGCGGTTGAGTTCCTTGATCGCTTCGAAGATCTGCTTGACGATCAGAGGAGCAAGACCCAGTGACGGCTCGTCAAGAAGCAGAAGCTTCGGACGGGCCATCAGCGCGCGTGCAATCGCCAGCATCTGCTGTTCACCACCCGAAAGTGTGCCGCCGCGCTGATTGATACGCTCCTTCAGACGCGGGAAAAGTTCGAACATCAGCGCAACATCTTCCTCGAAATATTGCTGATGATCGAGGCTCGCACCCATCTGCAGGTTTTCAAGCACTGTCATGCGCGGGAAAATGCGGCGACCTTCCGGCGATTGTGCAATTCGCAGCTTCGCAATCTCATGCGGCGGCATTGACGTAATGTCCTTGCCGCCGAAAAGAATGCGGCCTGTACGAGCGCGCGGCGAACCGAATATGGTCATCATGAGTGTGGACTTGCCAGCACCGTTGGCGCCGATCAGCGCTACGATTTCACCCTCGTTGACTGTCAGGTCGATGCCCTTGAGTGCGCGGATGTTGCCGTAATAGGTCTCGACCTTTTCGACGGCCAGAAGCGGTTGCTTTGTTTGCATAGTGTCAGCCGTCATCATTCAGCTCCCTTCTTGGGCTTTGCCGGAGCTTTGGCGCTCTTTGTGCCTTTAGGGGCTCTGGCTGCCTTTGCGGGAGCAGTCTTATGGCTCGTAGGGACATCTCCGGCTTCAACACGAGTTGAAAACTCGGTTGCCTGGCCCGAAGCAAGTTGTGCTGCCTGCCCCACCCAGTCTTCGCGGGCAATGCGACCGTCGAATTCCAGATAGGTTTCAGCCTGAACGATGTCAGCTTCAGTCCAGGCGGCAATCTGATCAAAATGATAGATGCCGTGCTCGTTGAGCTTCTTCTCGTTGACTTCACCGATGCCCTTGATGAGCGTCAGATTATCAGGCTTGCCATCACGCGCTGCAGCCAATCCGCCTGCAAAACGAACGGCCTCTTCAGCCTTTTCTTCCTCGATTGCCTCTACAGCAAGCTGAGTTGCGATAAAGTCTGCAGGATCGCCAGTGCCCGGCTTGTCCGCTTCCTCGATCAATTCTGCGATCTCATCGTCATCAACGCCGAGATAGGCGGCGATAACGCGCGGATCGTTGCGTACTGCTTCCGGTGAGCCGTCAGAGATCTTTGTGCCGTATTCAAGCACGATCACATGGTCGGAAATTTCCATAACCACTGACATATCGTGTTCGATCAACAGGATCGACGTGCCGGTTTCCTTGCGAATATCGAGCAGCAGCTTGTTGAGCTCTGCCGATTCACGAGGGTTAAGACCCGCGGCCGGCTCATCGAGGCAGAGAATTTCTGGCTCAGTGCACATGGCGCGCGCAATTTCCAGACGGCGTTGATCGCCATAAGGCAGATCGCCAGCCGGGTCGTCCGCACGATCAATGAGATTGATCTTCTCAAGCCAGTAGCGCGCTTTTTCGACCGCTGCCTTAGCGGCTTTCTTATAGCCCGGCAGACCCAGAAGACCGAGGATCGTGTAACCTGACGAACGCATCAGCACATTGTGCTGTGCGACAAGCAGGTTTTCCAGCACGGTCAGACCCGAGAACAGACGAATGTTCTGGAACGTACGTGCAACGCGGGCATCCTGCGTAATCTTGAAATCGGGCAGGCGTTCCAAAAGGAACTTTTCGCCCGTATTCCGGTTCATCGTCAGCATACCGCCGGTTGGCTTGTAGAAGCCGGTGATGCAGTTGAAGACCGTCGTCTTGCCCGCACCGTTAGGACCGATGATGGCTGTGATGTCGCCGCGCTTCACATCGAAGCTCAGATCATTGATCGCAACGAGACCACCAAAGCGCATCGACAGATGCTCAACTGTAAGAATGGTATCTTTCGAACCATTGCCAGCCATAATTTTTGTCTCCGCCATCAGCCGTGCCCTTCCTTGGTAAAGGCACCCGACACCAACTTCTTCTGATTGAGGAATGCGCTCGGTTCTCGGCTTCCGACAAATCCGCGCGGTTTCCAGACCATGACGACCACCATGGCAAGACCGAAGATCAGCATACGGTAGAGTTCAGGGGTGAAGTTGGCTCCAAAAATAGCTTTCAGGAAGCCCATTTCACGCAGGATTTCCGTGCCGCCGATCATAACGATTGCAGCAATCGCAATACCGACGAGCGACCCCATACCGCCAAGAACGACGATAGCAAGAATGACAGCGGATTCAAGGAACACGAAAGATTCCGGGCTGACGAAACCCTGACGGGCAGCGAAGAACGAACCAGCAAAACCACCGAACATCGCACCCGTCGCAAAAGCGGTGAGCTTGGTTGTGGTGGTATTGATGCCGAGCGAACGGCAGGCGATTTCATCTTCGCGCAGCGCTTCCCATGCGCGACCCACAGGCATACGGCGCAAACGGATCGTAACGAGAGCCGTAACAAGCGCGAGTATGAGGATCACATAATAGAGGAAGAACTTGTAGTGAGCAGCCGAGAATGTCAGGCCGAAATAGGCGGCAAAGCCGTCTTTGCTGGCATTGAAAGGCAGACCGAAGAAGGTTGCCTTCGCGATACCGGAGATACCGAACGTACCCTTGGTAAGATCCGTCCAGTTGATAAGGACAAGTCGGATAATTTCACCAAAAGCCAGCGTCACGATGGCGAGATAGTCACCGCGCAGACGCAAGACCGGGAAGCCGAGAATAACACCCCAGGTCGCAGCCAGAATGCCTGCAATCGGCAGCAGCATCCAGAAGGACAAACCGAAATAAGCCGAAAGAAGCGCGTAGGAATATGCACCCACAGCGTAGAAAGCGACATAGCCGAGATCGAGAAGGCCAGCGAGGCCAACCACGATATTAAGGCCCCAGGCCAGCATCACATAGATGAGGATCTGGACGCCGAAATTGTCGACCCACTTCAACGATCCCTGCCAACCAAGCATGGTAACGATCAGAACCGGGTAGACGAAAAGAAACACCACACCAATTTTTGAGAAATGAGCGCGGAAGAAAGACGGCGCTTCAGCAGCCACCACAGGGCGGCTTGCTTTTGCGAATTTGCGGGCCTCAAGCGTGGGCTGCAGGAACGCGATAAAGGCAAAGCGACCAAAAGCCGCCAAAGCCACCAGGATTGCCAGCGCCCCCCAGCGCTGCTGCAACACCAGCTCGTTATTGATGTTCTGATCGGTCTTGAAACCGACGATCAGAATGAAAAGTCCCAAAGCCAGAAGACCGGCAATGAACCCTTCACGAATAGCCCGGGCAAAAAGGGAATCCGGGCGTGAACCTGTTTGTACGGCCATGATTACACCTTTTCGACTTCAGGACGGCCAAGAATGCCGGACGGCATGAAGATGAGTACGATGGCAAGGATCGAGAACGCGGCAACATCCTTGTAATCGATCGAGAAATAAGCCGACCACAATGCTTCAATGAGACCGATGAGCAAGCCACCAACCACTGCACCCGGCAGCGAGCCAATCCCACCCAGAACGGCCGCCGTAAACGCCTTGACGCCAGGGATGAACCCGTCAGCAAAGGAAATAACGCCGTAGAAGGAGAGGTAAAGCGTACCGGCAACGGCCGCCAACATGGCACCCATCACGAAGGTCAGCGAAATAACGCGGTCGACATTGATGCCAAGAAGCGCGGCCATCTTGCGGTCCTGCTCGCAGGCACGCTGCGCACGACCAAGCGATGTTCGATTGACGATATACCAGAATATCGTCAGCAGCACCGCCGTCACCACGATGACCACGATCTGCTTGAGCGAGATCGTCACGTTGGTTCCGAAGATATTGTAGGAGCCAGTCAGGAGCTGAGGCACCGGCTTGTTGCGCGGACCCTGCGTAACCTGAACGAAGTTCGACAATGCAATCGACATACCGATCGCTGTGATCAGCGGCGCGAGACGGAACGATCCACGCAGCGGCCGATAAGCAGCCCGCTCAATCGTCCAGCTCCAGAGCCCCGTCAGAAGCATTGCAACAACCATCATCAGCAGAAGCATGAGCGCAATTGGCAGCGCTCCGATGAATGTTGTGATGATTAGAAAAACAATCAGCGCCATAAAGGCGCCGAGCATAAAGACATCGCCATGTGCAAAGTTGATCATGCCGATAATGCCGTAGACCATCGTATAGCCGATGGCGATCAGGCCATAGATCGATCCGAGCGCGAGCCCGTTGATCACCTGCTGGAAGAAATATTCCATCGAGAAGCCACCCATTTAACTCTACCCGGTATTATTGCCGCATCATTATTTCGTGCGACTTCTGTTTATTCCCGGATAATTACACCTAACGGCTGTATAAAGGAATGCAAGCCCCTTTTGTCTCAGACAAAAGACTAATGACTTCATTCCTCCACAAACTAGTTATGTCCCCTAAAAAGGGCCCTGTATATATACTTTTCTCCTAATTCGGGCCCGTTATTCCATAATTTCCCCAACGCGTCACAGACAAAAAATAGGGAGCGTCTCCCTATTTTTGCCTACCGTACCCGTTTTACGCAACAGTGAATCCGTGTGCAAACGGATCACGGTCATCAATGAAGATCGTATTGTAGCCCGTCATACGTGCCCAACCGGCAATTGAAGGGATAATTCCGGTGCCGCCAGCGACCTCCACGGCGCGTTCAACACGGCCATGAAACAGCGAACCAATGATGGATTCATGCACGAAATCATCACCCGGTTTCAGCTTTCCTTTGGCCGCAAGCTGCGCCATACGGGCAGAAGTGCCGGTTCCACAAGGCGAACGGTCGATTGCCTTGTCGCCATAGAAAACGGCATTGCGCGCATGAGCTTCAGGATGTGTCGGCTCGCCGGTCCAGAGAATATGCGTCAGACGATTAATGTCTGGCAGGTCTGGATGCTGGAATTTATATTTCTCATTCAGGCGCTGACGAAGCACCGGACTCCAGGCAATTAACTGCAGCGCGGAATAATCTTTCATGTCGCTGTAATTTTCTTGCGGCTCTACGATTGCGTAGAAATTTCCGCCATATGCAACATCGACTTTAATTGGTCCGAGATCAGGGCATTCCACTTCCAATCCTTCGGCATAAAGGAAGGCTGGAACGTTGGTCAGTCGCACGCGGTCGACATATTGACCATTCTGCTCATATTCGATTGCCACCAGACCGGCAGGCGTATCGAGGTTGAGCTTTCCGGGTGTCTTTGGCGTTACAAGCCCTTGCTCGATAGCCATTGTCACAGTGCCGATTGTGCCATGACCGCACATTGGCAGACAGCCGGATGTTTCAATAAACAAAACAGCTACATCGCAATCCGGACGTGTCGGTGGATAAAGAATGGAGCCGGACATCATGTCATGACCACGCGGTTCGAACATAAGACCCGTGCGGATCCAGTCATACTCGCGCAAGAAATGTGCGCGCTTTTCCATCATGTTCGAACCTTCAAGGTTCGGGCCACCGCCAGCAACCAGACGCACTGGATTGCCGCAGGTATGTCCGTCGACGCAGAAAAATGAATGTCTTGCCATGATGGTCAGTTCCGAAAACGTTGTGGCTTGAAAGGTTCGATATCGACAGCCGGCGCAGAACCCATGATCAGGTCACAGATAATCCTGCCAGTCGCCGCTGATTGTGTGAGGCCAAGATGGCCATGGCCGAAGCCGTAATAAATATTTCCGCCTGCAGAGGCACGTCCGATAACTGGCATAGAGTCTGGCATAGACGGTCGATACCCCATCCATTGCCGCCCACCCTCAATCTTCAATCCCGGCAGGAACATGGAGGCCTTTTTCAGCATTGCAGTTGAACGGGCATAATTGGGCGGCAACTGAAGGCCACCAAACTCCACCGCACCACCTACACGCAAGCCAGTCGCCATCGGCGTGATTACAAAACCATGGCCTGGGAAAGTCAGCTGGCGCTTAACATCAAAACTGCCAACCGGAAGCGTCGTGTTATAGCCACGCTCCGTATCGAGCGGCACTGCATCGCCAAATCCTTGCGCAAGATTCTTTGACCAGGCTCCAGCCATCAGCACCAGATTCGCAGCCCTTATCTCAGTGCCGTCCTCCAGATGAATCGTCGCACCGCCACGTTGGCTAGCGGCATGTTTCACTTTCGCATGAAGGAAACGCGCACCTTTGCTTTCAGCATATGCCCAGATGGCCTGACCGAAGAGCTTCGGATCACTGACATTCTTCCAGCCCGGAACAAACGTGCCGGCCACAAAGCGAGGGTCAAGCCCGGGCTGCAGTTCCTTCAAGCGGGTTCCACGCACATGCTCATAAGCGATACCGGCTTTCGCCTTTGCATCCCAACCGGGTTGCGACGCAGCAAGTTCGGCTTCACTTTCATAAAGCTCCAGATTGCCATCTTCCTGCAAACGGTCGCGTAAGCCCGCTCTATCGATCAGCCCCAGCATCTCGCGTTGCGCAAGCTGCATCATATTGCCCTGGGCAACCGTGGTCTTCTCGAGAGCCTCCGCGCTGCTTGCACGCCAGAAGCGATAAAGCCAGGGGATCATCTTTGGAAAGTAAAAGGGGCGGATCGTGAAAGGTCCGAGCGGGTCCATAAGCCAGCCCGGAACCTTGCCCATAACACCTTTGGAGGCCATCGGCAGTATGTCGGAGAAGGCGAGTGCCGCCGCATTCCCTGAACTCGTCTCCTCGCAAATCCCGCTTCGATCAATCACAAGAACTTCGCGCCCTGATTCGGCAAGAAGTGCTGCCGTAGCCACGCCGACAATGCCGCCACCAATAATGACGATGTCGCGCTGCCTACTGGGATCAAATTTCATTTATGCGCGGCTCCCTACCGGTCTTGTATATTCGCCTTAGCTTATAAGGCTGACGTAAGTTCACGCCAACTGCACCGGTTTTGTCCATCCATTTTTTGGAATGACACCATGCAAAAAGCCCGTTATCGATGATATTCGCACAACGCCTGCATTGTTATTATTTTTTAACAGCGCACCGCCCATCATTGATATATCAGAGATATATCTGTAGGGTCAAAAGATGTCAATCGCATAGTATGAGGCTTCAATCTGCATGGAACATGCAAGGGTCCACGAGAAAGTTGCAAAAGGCAGCGCAGCGCTGACAGATAGCTGGGGCAGTGAAAGCCTTGCCGAGCAAGCTTATCGTTTGCTGGAGCGCTCGATCGTAACGCTTGAACTGGAACCTGGCTCAATCGTCAATGAGCGCACATTGATTGAACTGACAGGAATGGGCCGCACGCCGATCCGCGAAGCCATACAACGGCTCGCCTGGGAAGGGCTCGTTGAAGTACGCCCGCGTTCCGGCATCGCCATCACGCAGATCGATCCCAAGGATTTCTCAAAAGTGCTCGACGCCCGGGAAGGTGTCGAGCGTGTTTTGGCGCGTGATGCTGCACGCTTTGGCACTCCGCGAGACTACGAACGCTTACAAGCGGCAGCCGACGCAATGCGCGAGGCTATTCCGTCAGAAGATGTTTCGCTGTTTTTAGATGCGGATAAGGCCTTCGACATCGTGCTCGGCTCAGCTGCCAGTAATCCCTATGCCACGCGTCTTGCGGCACCGCTGCAAACCCACAGCCGTCGATTCTGGTTCAGACTACGCCCATCAACCGGCATCACCGGCTCTGCCAATGCCCATGCTACGCTGATCGAAGCAATCATTTCCCGCGAACCAGACCGGGCGAGCGACACAGCTAGCGAGCTGATGTCCTATCTGCGAACGCTTGCACCATAAGACTATAGTTCTCAGGCAGCGCCTAAGGCGTTTCGCGCATGGGCCACTGCGTTCATGTCCACTGTTGTGGTTGATCTTGTATCGAAAATAAGACCATCATCCGTACCGATATCATTTACGGCTCTCGCATAAAAATGCCGGGAGCCGTGACTCATATCGATTGTCTGAACTGAAGCGATAGAAAGAATGGCCAAAAGGCCCAAAACTGCCTGCGACGAATAACGCATCTCCAACGCTCCGCCTTGAAATTTGACGGATGAAATTAAGCGCTAGCTGATGTTCGAAAGATGGCAAAGTTCAGCTGTAGAGGTGGCAGTAATTCACAAAACTGAGAGCGACAACTACGTTAATGCGCTTTGTTCATCGAGTCGGACATTTTGCGCATAACTTTTAGAGCCACAGTTAGCTCTTCGTCGCTGACACCTTCAAGCAGATCAGCACGCACATCGCCAGCAAGCTTCACCACCTGCTCTGCCAGAGACTTGCCTTCTTCAGTCATCACAATACGTTTGGCACGACGATCGCCTTCGACCGCCTGACGTTCGACAAAAGACTGACGTTCCAGACCGTCGATCAGGCGAACCATGGTCGCGTTCTCGATCTCGAGCACTTCCGCTAATTCTTTCTGATAAAGGCCTTCCTGCTCAATCAATGTGAGAAGGGTGCGCGCACGCGCCAGCGTCAGGCCGCGTTCTTTAACCCGAGCATCAAATAATGTCCGCAGTCTACGATTGACCTTCGCCATGGCATCGATCATTTCCGCGCTGAGATCTGCTCTGCTCATAATGAAAGCCTTATATTAGTGACCTAACAATTAACTAATGAGATAAATGGCCAGCACACGGTTTTCAAGCGATCATACCAAACTCACGCAAGCGTGATGGTATAAGCACGGTCAGTCGCCCAGTTGACCGATAATTTCCCGCTCACAGTAGTGTTCAAAAAAGAAAAGCGGGCCGAAGCCCGCTTTCTTAAACATTCGCTTAGGGTAGCCGAAGCCTAACCTTTTCAGGCCGGAAGGACCGTACCCTGCAACGTCATCAGCTGATGCAGGAAAATCTCTGCCTTCGTGCGATGTTCGTTCGTCGAAGCGTCTTCGAGATGCTTGCGAGCAATTTCGATGCGCTTCTGAATATCAGCGGGATCGACGTCATCAACATGCGTGGCGGATTCCGCGAGAATGGTGCAGCCCTGCGGGGTAATGTCGGCAAAGCCGCCAAAAACCACATAGGCGTCAGACTTGCCGTCGCCCAGCTTCACCGAAACGACACCCGGCATGATCGTCGTCATCAGCGGCGAATGACCTGCGAGAGCCGTCAGGTAGCCTTCACTGCCCGGAATGACGACTTCCGTCACCTGTGCGGAAATCAGGAGGCGTTCTGGCGACACGAGTTCGAATTGGAAAGCTTGAGCCATGGTTCTCACTTAAATTTCTAGAGCTTGATCCCGAATGCAAACCGGCTTCCGGAAAAGATCATACTCAAACAAATGAACAGGCATTTTCGGCGGGCATGAGAGCCCGCCGAAAACTCAATTCATTAAGCGGCTTCAGCAGCCAGCTTCTTCGCCTTTTCGATCGCTTCTTCAATCGATCCAACCATGTAGAAGGCTGGTTCTGGAAGATGATCGTATTCACCTGCGCAAAGGCCCTTGAAGCCCTTGATGGTGTCGGCGAGGTCAACCAGCTTGCCTGGCGAACCGGTGAACACTTCAGCAACGAAGAACGGCTGCGACAGGAAGCGTTCGATCTTACGAGCGCGCGCAACGGTCAGCTTATCTTCTTCCGACAGTTCGTCCATGCCGAGGATGGCGATGATGTCCTGAAGCGACTTGTAGCGCTGCAGGATCGACTGAACCTGACGGGCAACATTGTAGTGTTCTTCACCGACGATCATTGGATCGAGCATACGCGAAGTGGATTCCAGAGGATCCACAGCAGGGTAAATACCCTTTTCAGCGATCGAACGGTTCAGCGTGGTGGTCGCATCCAAGTGAGCGAACGACGTTGCCGGTGCAGGGTCGGTCAAATCGTCGGCAGGAACGTAAATTGCCTGAACCGAAGTAATCGAACCCTTGGTCGTCGTGGTGATGCGTTCCTGCATCGCGCCCATGTCGGTTGCCAGCGTTGGCTGATAACCCACAGCGGAAGGAATACGGCCCAGAAGTGCCGAAAGTTCCGAACCAGCCTGCGTGAAGCGGAAGATGTTGTCCACGAAGAACAGAACGTCCTGGCCCTTGTCACGGAAGTTTTCAGCAACCGTCAGACCCGACAGAGCAACGCGAGCGCGCGCACCCGGAGGCTCGTTCATCTGACCGTAAACAAGTGCGGCCTTCGAGCCTTCACCGCCACCGAGCTTATTAACGCCCGATTCGATCATTTCGTGGTAAAGGTCGTTACCTTCACGGGTACGTTCACCAACGCCTGCGAATACGGAGTAACCACCGTGCGCCTTAGCAACGTTGTTGATCAGTTCCATGATGAGAACGGTCTTGCCAACGCCTGCACCGCCGAACAGACCAATCTTACCACCCTTTGCGTAAGGAGCGAGAAGGTCAACAACCTTGATGCCCGTTACGAGGATTTCAGCTTCGGTCGACTGTTCGATGTACTCAGGAGCTTCCTGGTGAATCGCGCGACGTGCAGTGGTCTTGATCGGACCTGCTTCGTCAACTGGCTCACCAATAACGTTCATGATACGGCCAAGCGTTTCTTCGCCAACCGGAACCATGATCGGGTTGCCCGTGTCGCGTACTTCGTGACCACGGACGAGACCTTCGGTCGAGTCCATAGCAATCGTGCGAACGGTGTTTTCGCCCAGGTGCTGTGCAACTTCAAGAACCAGACGGTTGCCGAGGTTGTCGGTTTCCAGAGCGTTGAGGATCAGCGGGAGCTGACCGTCTTCGAACTGTACGTCGACAACAGCGCCGATGACCTGAGTGATCTTGCCTACTGCACCGGTCGTTGCTGCCTTAGGAGCTGCGTCAGCCTTAGCGGCGGCCGCCTTAGCTGGAGCAGTCTTGGCTGGAGCCTTCTTGGCTGGAGCCTTGGCCGCAGCTGGCTTCGCTTCGGCCGCGGCGGTAGTTTTCGGGGTCGCTGCTTTTGCCATCGATCCTTTTACCTTCCGATTAGAGCGCTTCCGCGCCCGAAATGATTTCGATCAGTTCCTTGGTGATCTGAGCCTGACGCTGACGGTTATACGTGATCGACAACTTGTTGATCATGTCACCGGCGTTACGCGTCGCATTGTCCATTGCGCTCATCTTCGCGCCCATTTCGCCCGCCACATTTTCCAGCAGAGCGCGGAAAATCTGGACCGAAATATTGCGCGGGATCAGCGTGCTCAGGATCGCCGCAGGATCAGGTTCGTACTCATAAATCGCATCGCCTGCAGTATCCGCCTGCTCAGCATTTCCAGCCGAAGCCGGAATGATCTGCTGTGCGGTCGGAATCTGTGCGATCACCGACTTGAACTCGGAATAGAACAGCGTGCAGACATCAAAAGCGCCCTGTTCAAACAGTTCAATGATCTTGTGGCCGATCTGGTCGGCATGCACAAAAGCAAGCTGTTTGACTTCACGCAGATTGACATGGTCAATGATCAACGAAGCAAATTCACGACGCAGAATGTCTGCACCTTTTTTACCGATCGTCAGAATCTTGACTGTCTTGCCTTCAGCGAGGAGCTTGCGGGCATGATCACGCGCATAACGCGCAATCTGCGAGTTGAAACCGCCGCAAAGGCCACGTTCTGCAGTAGCGACGACGAGCAGATGCACGTCGTCCTTACCTGTACCAGCCATCAAAGCCGGTGCATCTTCACCGCTCACGTTCTGCGCGATGTTAGCGAGAACGGCGCCCATGCGCTGCGAATAAGGCCGTGCAGCCTCCGCAGCTTCCTGGGCACGGCGCAGCTTCGCCGCGGCGACCATCTGCATCGCCTTGGTGATTTTCTGCGTCGCCTTGACCGAGGCGATACGGTTTCTCAGATCCTTTAGTGAAGGCATCCGTTCATCCCGTCACAAAGTTCAAGCAAAAGACTTGGCGAACGCGTCGACCGCTGCCTTGAGCTTTGCTTTGATGTTGTCGGTGAGTGCCTTTTCGTCGCGGATCGCGTCGAGAACATCCTTGTGCTCGGTGCGCAGCGAAGAAAGAAGACCTGCTTCGAACTTGCCAACCTGGTTGACGGCGATCTTATCGAGATAGCCATTCACGCCAGCGTAAATCACGGCTACCTGTTCTTCCGTCTTGAGCGGCGAGAACTGTGGCTGCTTGAGAAGTTCGGTCAGACGTGCACCGCGGTTAAGCAGACGCTGAGTCGAAGCATCGAGATCCGAACCGAACTGAGCAAATGCTGCCATTTCACGATACTGGGCGAGTTCACCCTTAATCGAACCGGCAACCTGCTTCATGGCCTTGATCTGAGCGGACGAACCAACGCGGGAAACCGACAGACCGACGTTAACAGCCGGACGGATACCCTGATAGAACAGGTTGGTTTCGAGGAAGATCTGGCCGTCGGTGATCGAGATCACGTTGGTCGGAATAAACGCGGAAACGTCGTTGCCCTGCGTTTCGATGACTGGCAGAGCCGTCAGCGAACCAGCGCCGTTTTCGTCGTTGAGCTTTGCAGCGCGCTCAAGAAGACGCGAGTGCAGATAGAAAACGTCGCCTGGGTAAGCTTCACGGCCCGGAGGACGACGAAGCAGAAGTGACATCTGACGATAAGCAACAGCCTGCTTGGAAAGATCGTCATAGCCGATCAGAGCGTGCTGGCCATTGTCACGGAAATATTCGCCGATAGCGCAGCCTGCAAATGGTGCAAGGTACTGCATCGGAGCCGGATCGGAAGCGGTAGCCGCGATCACGACGGAATATTCGAGAGCGCCGCGTTCTTCGAGAACCTTAACGAACTGAGCAACAGTCGAACGCTTCTGGCCGATAGCAACGTAAACGCAATAAAGCTTTTCGCTGTCTGGGCCGTTGTCGTGGATTGGCTTCTGGTTAAGGAAGGTATCGAGAATGATAGCAGTCTTGCCGGTCTGACGGTCACCGATGACCAGCTCGCGCTGACCACGACCAACAGGGATCAGAGCGTCAACAGCCTTGAGGCCGGTCGACATTGGCTCATGAACCGACTTACGCGGAATGATGCCCGGTGCCTTAACGTCGACGCGGCGACGCTCAGTAGCAACGATTGGGCCCTTGCCGTCGATTGGATTGCCGAGAGCATCGACAACGCGGCCGAGCAGGCCTGGACCGACTGGAACGTCAACGATCGCGCCGGTACGCTTGACGACGTCGCCTTCCTTGATGTCACGGTCGGCACCGAAAATAACCACACCGACATTGTCGGTTTCAAGGTTAAGCGCCATGCCGCGAATACCACCAGGGAATTCGACCATTTCGCCAGCCTGAACATTGTCCAGACCGTAAACGCGGGCGATACCGTCGCCGACGGACAGAACCTGACCGACTTCGGAGACCTCAGCCTCCTTGCCGAAGTTCTTGATTTGCTCTTTCAGGATAGCGGAAATTTCCGCGGCGCGGATGTCCATCAGCCGACCTCTTTCAGTGCAAGCTTGAGAGAAGAAAGTTTAGTGCGAAGGGACGTGTCGATCTGACGCGAACCCATTTTGACGACAAGCCCGCCGAGGATCGAAGGATCTACGGTGACATTGATCGTCACGTCCTTGCCGGCCACGCTCTTCAGCGTTGCCTTCAATTCGTTCTGCTGAGCGCTCGTCAGCTCATGCGCAGAAATAACATCGGCGGAAACTTCGCCGCGATGTTCAGCTGCAATCTCACGGAAAGCGGCGATGATACCCGGCAGCGCAAACAGGCGACGATTAGACGCCACGACGCGCAGGAAATTGCCGACCAGACCTTTGATGCCAGCCTTGTCAGCAATCGCGCCAATGGCGTGAAGCTGGTCTTCAGCATTGAAGACCGGGCTGGAAATCAGACGCTTCAGGTCTTCGCTTCCGCTCAGAAGCGCCTCGAAACGGCCAAGATCTTTTTCCACAGCAGCAACGGATTTTGCATCGAGCGCAAGCTCAAACAACGATCCGGCGTAGCGCTGTGCGACACCTGAAATGAGCGAAGACGTTTCTGCCACGAACAACCTGCTCTCTACGTTGAAACCATCTTTTTGGGAGTTCAGCAGGACCAAAAGGCCCAAGCAGATGATTTTATTGAATGTTTCCGGGGAACCCCTGACGCGCGAGCGCGACAACACCGAAATGTGATTGCCGTCTAGCATAGACGAACCGGACTCGCAACACGCGAATCCCGCACTTTTGTGTAAGTTTTGCCGCAATTTTAGGTTAGAAAACTACTAACCAAGCCCACTAATGAAGCAGGATGCTTTTTAGCACGGCAACTTGGCCTCGACTCTCGCCTCCGCCCTGCCCTTACCTGGCTTCTCAGCTGACGAAACCAAAAGCGTAAAGCAAAGGTCCGGCGGCAAGCAAAAATTCGATGACGGCAGCAACAATGTTGTAAAAAGTTGCGCTTTTATCCGACATCATTGAAATGAAGCGGCCGAAGAGCGCAAATCCCCATACGGCACCCAGCACAACCCAGAGAAAAGGTTGTGCGAAGATGAGACAACCGAGCCCGACGCCAAGATAAGGACCGGCCAGAACAGCGCGGATGGAGCTATAAGCTTCCGGACGCGCGTTGATTGGCTGAAGACGCAGCAGCTTCATGGTGATGCCCGGCGCAAAAAGCATGATCAGTCCCGCTAGCGCCGTTACGACCGCAGCACTCCAGGCAAGCCACTCGCCGGTGGTCATGGGGAGATAAAATTCCATTGCGTTTCACCTCTTGGTTTCAAGCGCTATAGCGAAAAACCCGACGCGTTTCCATAGCTTTGGACGCTACAGGAAGCTCTGCGGATCAATATCCACCTGCACCCGGATAGAACCACGCTCTTTGGGTGCAGCTGCAAGAAGCGCACGGATAAACCCTTGAATATCCGCTCTTTTCGTTCCGTGAACGAGGATGCGGAACCGATGTCTGCCACGCACCAGTGCAAGCGGCGCTTCAGCTGGACCAAGCACCGAAACCTCAGAAGAATGAGGTGCTGCACGCCTTAACGCGCGCGCATGATTTTCAGCATCAGGCCGGTTGTCAGCGGATATAATCAGCGCGGCAAGTCGTCCGAATGGTGGCAGGGCACTTCGTTCGCGCTCTTCGATTTCCCGCGCATAAAACGCTTCCGAATCACCGCTGACGATAGCTCGCATCACCGGATGGTCAGGCTGATAGGTCTGAAGCAAACCAAGGCTCTTGCGGCCTGTTCGGCCTGCGCGGCCTGTCACCTGATTGAGCAGCTGGAAAGTGCGTTCGGCTGCACGCGGATCGCCATTGGCAAGCCCGAGATCGGCATCCACAACGCCCACCAGTGTCATGTTTGGGAAGTTATGTCCCTTGGCCACGAGCTGCGTGCCTATGACAATATCCGCCTCGCCCTTGGCAATAGCATCCAGTTCAAGCCGAAGACGCTTAACGCCACCCGCCATATCCGACGAAAGAACAATGATTCGCGCGTCCGGGAAGGTTGCAGCCACTTCCTCGGCAATGCGTTCAACGCCCGGTCCACAAGCAACCAGATGGTCAAGCGTACCGCATTCCGGGCAAGCTTCCGGCACTGGTTCATGATAGCCGCACTGATGGCACATCAACTGCCCACGAAAACGGTGCTCAACCAGCCAGCTTGAACATTGCGGGCACTGGAAACGATGACCGCAAACACGGCAAAGCGTGAGCGGCGCGTAGCCCCGCCTGTTGAGAAACAGCAGCGCCTGTTCGCCGCGCTCAACAGTCTTACCCACAGCCTCGGTCAAGGCTGGCGACAAAAACCGTCCCGGCGGAGGCGGAGAGCGCCGCATATCAATAGTCTTCAGTGTCGGAAGTGCCGCTTCTGCATAGCGACCATAAAGCTTGATTCGCTTGTAGCGCCCCTGATCGGCATTCACCTGACTTTCGATAGAAGGCGTTGCCGATGCCAATATCACCGGAAATCCGCCAATATGGCCACGCACGACCGCCATATCGCGCGCATTATAGAAGACGCGGTCTTCCTGTTTGTAAGCCGGATCATGTTCTTCATCGACCACGATCAGGCCAAGCTCCTTGAACGGCAAAAACAATGCCGAACGAGCACCGGCGACCACACGCACGGTGCCTTCCGCAATCTGCCGCCAGACGCGCTCGCGTGTGCGTGGCGCAAGATCGGAGTGCCACTCGGCAGGCTTTGCCCCGAAGCGATCATGGAAGCGGTCGAGAAACTGTTGTGTCAGCGCAATTTCCGGCAAAAGAATCAGCACCTGCTTGCCCATCTCGAGCGCCTTGGCGACGGCCTCAAAATAGACTTCGGTTTTGCCGGAGCCGGTCACACCATCAAGCAGTGAAACTGAGAAAGAGTCTTCCTCAACCGATTCGGCCAGCATTTCGGCAGCAGCCTGCTGATCCTCCGACAGTGTGGCCCGCGAATAATCCGTATCCGGCGTGGCAACGACAGCAGGCGGCGGAAGCATCACTTCCTCAAACACGCCCTGCGTTTTCAGACCATCCACAACGGTCAGCGAGACACCAGCGGCATGGGCCAACCCCGAGCGGGTCCACGCCAAACCGTCGCGTGCCAGTTCCATCACCCGGGCGCGGGCATCCGTCATGCGCTCCGGCTCGTGACCATTGTAACGAAGCCCCGGTACTTTCGGCTCAGGATCGAAGGCTGCGGGCGCGCGAAGCACCATGCGCGCCACCATTCCAGGCGGTGAAAGCGTATAATCGGCGGCCCAGCGCATGAAACGCAGCATCTGAGCATCCACAGGCGGGCAATCGAAAACTTCAGAAATTGCACGCAGCTTCTTGGCGTCAACAGCATCGGTCGCGCCATCACAAACGATTCCCGCAACCTCGCGCGGCCCCAACGGCACGCGCACGATTGAACCGGGCTGGACATGCATTCCCTCCGGCACCATATAAGAATAAGGCCGCTCCGCGGGCATGGGTACAAGCACCGGCACCACACTCGGAGTGGGTTCCGCGAAAAGGCTCAAAATATCGTGCGAATCTTTCGACATGATTGCGTGACCTTGGCGTGGCTTTGCGCTAAAGAAAAGCCACCTTCCGGGAATTAAATGGATTTAGTTTCCCACAACACCCCGCGCTCATTATGGAGGAACGCTGTTATGAAGTTTTTCGTCGACACTGCGGACGTCAAGGAAATCCGCGAACTCAACGACCTCGGACTGGTCGATGGCGTGACCACCAACCCGTCGCTGATCCTCAAGTCTGGCCGCGATATTCTCGAAGTAACAAAAGAAATCTGCTCCTTCGTCAAGGGCCCGGTTTCGGCTGAAGTTGCTGGAACAGAATACGAGCAGATCATGAAGGAAGCTGCCGTTATTGCCAAGATCGCAGATAATATCTGCATCAAGCTGCCACTGACGCTCGATGGCCTCAAGGCTTGTAAGGCACTGACCTCCGATGGTCACAAGACCAACGTGACGCTCTGCTTCTCGGCCAATCAGGCTCTGCTCGCAGCAAAAGCAGGCGCGACCTTCGTATCGCCATTCATCGGCCGCATTGATGACATGGGCGTCAACGGCATGGAACTGATTGCTGAAATCCGTACCATTTTCGACAACTACGATTTCCGCACTGAAATCCTCGCCGCTTCGGTTCGTACCGTAAACCACGTCAAGGAAGCAGCTCTCATCGGCGCCGACGTCGTTACCGCACCTCCGGCAACACTCAAGGCACTCGTCAAGCATCCGCTGACCGACAAGGGCCTCGAAACCTTCCTCGCCGACTGGGCGAAGACCGGCCAGAAAATTGCTTAATCAGTCTACTGATTAGAATGTAAAACGGCGGATCATTGATCCGCCGTTTTTGTTTATCCAAGTTCAGTTTCGCCGTCATGCTTGGCAACATGGATCGGCCTGCTGCCGCAATATTCCGTAATGGCTTCCGCGAGCCGGGCCGAATGCGTGACCACCCATATCTGACTGCGCTCGGAAGCTCGCGCGATCATCTTCGCAAGCGATGGAATCATGTCAGGATGCAGGCTGGCCTCCGGCTCGTTCAGAGCAATCAAGGGCGGCAGCCGATAGGACAGAAGCGCGCCTGCAAGCGCGAGCAGCCGTATCTGCCCGTCAGATAGCTCGCCCGGCCGAAATACGCGTGGCGGAAAGGCCGGAAAATTAAGGCCAAATGTTGCGGTTTCTTCCGGATACGGAATGACCAGCTTTGCACCTTCCAGCGCATCGGCAATCAGATGATCAAGATCGACCGTATCCTGACGGATATGGGCAAGCGTCGCAAAGACCGAAGCCAGATTGCTGCCGTCTTCATCGAGCATCGCAGCGGTTGCGGCAATTGATGGCTGACGCACCGGTGCATCGCGGTCGCTTCTGAAGCCATGATAGAAGCGCCAGCCGCGCATTTGCGCTGCGAGATCACCGATCTCCGGATAATGCCCTGACTGTCCCAAGACGGATAGGCCGCTCTCCGATGTTAAAAGGCGGCTCGGATGCTCGGTTCGCCGCCCCTCCCCGTCACGCGCAAAAACTGCTGGCCCCTTGCGGTCCATCAGGTCAACCGGACGTCGCCCGGTGTCAAGATTGAGCTGCTCTTCCTTGATCTGCGGCTCAAACGGAAAAGCGCCCGATACCGGCGGCGGGAGTCCTGCTTCGACACGGTAAGACAGACGCGAAGCGAGGCGTTCATCTTCAAATTCAGCCTCAAGGATGATTCGCGCCGGTTCATGTTTGCGCCGGGTGCCGCTCCACATGGCAGATTGCATACCGCCTTCGCGCACGATCTCAGTTGAGAATGTGCCTTCTGCAGCAGCTTTCACGAGCTGCAAGGCGCGATAGAGATTGGATTTTCCAGCACCGTTTTCACCGACAAAGACCGTGACCTGCCCCAGATCAAACCGGACAGACCGAAGCGAGCGATAGCCTTTTGCCGAAAATGAAACGAGCCGCATGATTTCCTCAGCCTAGAGTGCATCCCGAAAAGTGCGAAGCGGTTTTCGGAACAAGATGCGCGCAAAAACAAAGAGATAGAGCATTTCCAATGATTCAATAAAAACCGGAAATGCTCTAGATAAACGAAAGGCGGCACAAGATGCGCCGCCTTTTCAAACTCAATCAAGCTGACGCGCTCAGAGCTTCGACATCTGCATTGCAAGTGCGAGATAGATCTGCTCGGCCAGTTCTTCAGCTGCACGCTTGGTCGCATCACGCTGCGCACGCAGGTTGGCGAATTCCTGACGCGGACGGTCGAAAGATGCACCAGCGGTACGTGTGCCGGAGACAAGAGGCTTGCCATCCTTGTCACGCAATACGTAGCTCGACGTAGCCTTCACGATACCAGCGGATGGACGGCCGGTACGGTCGGTCTGATCGCCGATATCGACACTCACGGCATTCAGCGTATTTGCGCTGAGACCAAGGCTGAGACGATAGCTCGGAGTCGCAGGTTCGCCAGCACCACCTCCCAAAAGGAAGATCAGGCGATTACGAACCTGTTGCTGGAACACATTGCCTGCCGGGTCGATGGCAATCGACGCGAGCTTGCTGCGCATATCGGGTGCAACACTGCCACCGATCGTGCCACCGGCACCACCTGACGAATAAAGCGGATGCACTGTACAGCCTGCAATCAGAACCGCTGCTCCAAGAGCAGCGATTGCGACACGAAAGGCCTTAAATGCTGAAATAAAGCGATCAGGCAACGACATTGACGATCCTTTGCGGAACCACGATGATCTTCTTCGGCGAGCCCCCTTCGAGCGCGGCCTTGACGAAGTCAAGTTCGAGCACCGCCTGCTGGATTGTAGCTTGATCAGCGTCGCGCGCGATTGTCAAATCCCCACGCTTCTTACCGTTGATCTGAACCGGCAGCACGATCTCGTTTTCCACGATCAGAGCCGCGTCGAACTTCGGCCATGCTGCGCGGGCGACCAGTGTTTCCTGACCGGCAATTTTGCCACCCAGTTCAATTGCACACTGTTCAGCCAGATGCGGCATCATTGGTGCAAGCATCATAACCAGCATTTCGGTCGCTTCACGCAATGCAGCTTTCAGCTCGCCGTCAGCCTTACCGGCTGCAACCTGTTGTAGTGGCGCTGCAAGTGTGTTGACCAGCTCGTAAAGACGGGCAACGGCACGGTTGAAGGCGAGCTTTTCGATGTCGTCACCAACAGCCTGTACAGTCTTATGCGCAGCCTTTGATACGGTGAGCGCATCGCCCTGTGTGCCAGCCTTCGGCGCTATATCCTTCAAGCCAGCGGCAGCTTCCGAAACCAGACGCCAGACGCGCTGTACGAAACGATGCGCGCCTTCGGCACCGGCTTCCGTCCAGATGACGTCGCGTTCCGGCGGGCTGTCTGACAGCATGAACCAGCGCGCAGTATCTGCGCCGTAAGACGAGATAATGTCGTCAGGATCGACCACATTCTTCTTCGACTTCGACATTTTTTCAATCGAACCGATTTCGACCGGTGCGCCGCCTTCGATGAGCGTTGCGACGCGCTTGCCGTCAACGTCTTCGATGCGGATATCGGCAGGTGCAACCCACTGACCATCGGCCTTATAGGTTTCATGCACCACCATGCCCTGCGTAAACAGGCCCTTGAATGGTTCATCAATACCGACATGACCTGCCACTTTCATGGCGCGGGTGAAGAAGCGCGAATAGAGCAGATGCAGGATCGCGTGCTCAACACCACCGATATACTGATCGACAGGCAACCAGCGATCAGCAATCGCACGATCTGTCGGCTCGTTTTCCCACGGCGCAGTGAAGCGCGTGTAATACCAGGACGAATCGACGAACGTATCCATCGTGTCCGTTTCGCGACGAGCTTCGCCACCGCATTTCGGGCACTTCACATGGCGCCAAGTCGCATGACGGTCGAGCGGATTGCCCGGACGGTCAAACTCGACATCATCCGGCAGCTTGACTGGAAGATCGGCACGCGGCACCGGATTGACGCCACAGCTTTCGCAATGGATCATCGGGATCGGGCAACCCCAGTAACGCTGACGCGAAATACCCCAGTCGCGGAGACGGAACTGAACTTTGCGTTCAGCCTGCGGGCGGCCATCGAGCTCGGTCTTTTCCAGACGCTCCGCCACTTCGGCAAAAGCTGCTTCAGGCGTCATGCCGTCGAGGAAGCGCGAATTGATCATCACGCCATCGTCGGTAAAGGCCGTTTCGCCCACACTGAAGCTCGCAGCGTCCTCGCCCTTTGGCAGAACAACCGGCGTCACTTTCAGCGAATATTTATTGGCAAAATCCAGATCGCGCTGATCATGTGCAGGGCAGCCGAAAACAGCGCCCGTGCCATATTCCATCAACACGAAATTGGCGATATAGAGCGGCAGTTCCCAATTCTCATCGAACGGGTGCTTGACCTTGATGCCGGTATCGAAGCCCTTCTTTTCAGCGGTTTCAAGCGCCGCGAGCGACGTGCCGTGCTGATGGCATTCATCAATGAAACCGGTGAGCGAAGCATTGTTTTCTGCAAGCTTCTTCGCCAGTGGGTGATCGGCAGAAATGGCCACGAAAGCCGCGCCGAACAGTGTGTCCGGACGGGTCGTGTAAACTTCAACTTCTGAGAAGCCAGCAGGTGCGGTCGACGCATTCAGCGCAAAACGAACCTGCAGGCCTTCCGACTTGCCGATCCAGTTCTTCTGCATGACGCGGACTTTTTCCGGCCACTGGTCAAGCGTGTCGAGACCCGCCAGCAGATCTTCGCTGAAATCGGTGATTTTGAAGAACCACTGTGTCAGCTCGCGCTGTTCGACCAGCGCACCAGAGCGCCAGCCACGACCATCCACCACCTGCTCATTGGCAAGCACCGTGTTGTCGACCGGGTCCCAATTGACCTTGGACGTCTTACGCGTCACCAGACCTTTTTCAAACAGATCGATGAACAGCATCTGCTGACGATGATAATATTCGACATCACAGGTCGCAAACTCACGCGACCAGTCGAGCGACAGGCCCATGGATTTCAGCTGACGCTTCATCGTGTCGATGTTCTGGTAGGTCCATTCCTTCGGATGCACCTTGTTCTGCATCGCCGCGTTTTCCGCAGGCATACCGAACGCATCCCAGCCCATCGGATGAAGCACGTTGAAACCCTTGGCGCGCTTGTAACGGGCAACAACGTCACCCATCGCATAGTTGCGCACATGACCCATGTGAATGCGCCCTGATGGATAAGGGAACATTTCTAGGACGTAGTACTTCTCGCGGGGATCGCTGTTGTCGGTTTCGAAAGTCTGGTTTTCTTCCCAGATTTTCTGCCAATGAGCTTCCGCCACACGCGGATTATAACGTTCGGATGCCATGAGCGTATTTACTCGTACGAAGGTGATGCAATAAGGAGAGTCGATATTTAATGGCGACCTTCACCACGTATTGGCGAGAGCGTCAACCTTTTGCGGACTTAAAAGCCTGAAAGCGAGAATTCCATGTCAGATATTGGGTCAGATATTGGTGCGAACCTGAACACGGTCAAGACCGCGATTGCCAATGCAGAAAAAGAAGCGCTGCGCAAAAAGGGCTCCGTAACACTGGTGGCGGTTTCAAAAACCTTCGAAGCCGATGAAATTCGCCCGGCACTTGATCTCGGCCAACGGATCTTTGGTGAAAACCGCGTTCAGGAAGCTCTAGCCAAGTGGCCCGGCTTACGTGAAGCCTATTCGGGCATCGAGCTGCATCTGATCGGACCGCTGCAATCCAACAAGGCAGCAGACGCCGTGGCCCTCTTCGACGTGATCGAAACCGTCGACCGCGAAAAGATCGCCGCCGCCTTAGCCGTCGAGATCAAAAAGCAGGGCAAAAGCCCGAAGCTCTATGTACAGGTCAATACCGGCCTTGAAGAACAAAAGGCTGGCATCCCGCCAAAAGAAGCAGTCAGCTTTGTCGAACGCTGCCGCACCGAACATGGCCTATCCATCGAAGGCCTGATGTGCATCCCGCCTGCAGATGAAAATCCGGGGCCGCATTTTGCACTGCTTGAAAAGCTTGCCCGCGCCGCAGGCGTTGAAAAGCTCTCCATGGGCATGTCGGGTGATTATGAAACCGCTATCGGTTTCGGCGCAACTTCAGTGCGCGTGGGGTCGGCGATTTTCGGCAGCAGAAGCTATTCGCCTTCTGCTTGAGGCCGTGGAGGCTGCCGGTGCGCACGCACCTTCTCAATAAGCTTGGTGTAAATCCAGGCCAGAATGATTGCGACCACGCACCCGAGCGCTATTTCGATGAGCCGCGATAGTGCGAGCAGAAGCTCTTCATTGCGCGTTTGAGCAAAGCGTCCCGCATCCATCACAATCACCACGGTTGCGGGCGCCAGACGCCAATTGACCGGATAACGGTCGATCATCAGGATCACGAAGACGGTTAATGCTGCTCCAAACAGACTGGCAACCGGCGAATATCCCACGAGCCAGATCGTGATCATACCGATCATGCATCCCACTGCCGTATTGATGGCGCGTGCTTGCGAAAGCGCAAGCGTGGTGCGGACATCGGGATCGGAAATGATGAGAACGGTAATCACCGCCCATATCGGGTGCACAATCCCCGCCCATTGCAATCCAAACCAGCAGATCAGACAGCCAAGCAATGTCTTGGAGGCGTAGAGCAGCGCTTTTTCCGGGTGAGAAAGATGCACAAACGCCATTTGATAAGCCTTAATCCTCGCTGAAATCAGACCATGATGCCGATCATAGAGGAGCTTCGGTCAATGCAAAAGCATCTCTCCCTGCAAATGTTTCCAGTCAGACGGACCAAGCAGCTTGCAGTGAACATAGACCACTGAATGCAGCGGACCGTCGATCTTCTCCTTCCAGAACTCGATGAAGTGGTGCAGCACGGGAAAATCTGGCGCAATATCATAATCCTGCCAGACAAAGAGCTGCAACAGATGCGGATGATCGGGCATGTGGTAGAAAAGCTTTGCCGTTGTCAGACCGTAACCGGCAAGCTGGAGCTCAAAAGCCGACTTCGCACCGAGGGCTGGCTTTGAATTAAAAGCGGATGTCGTCATAGCGATTTCCCCTTTTTATAGGGAGCCCATTGTGAACACTGAGAGGCTCCGACAATAATTATACTCGTCAAAAATAGTTTTTAAATAGTAAAAACAATATGTTAGCACCATATCGAGATGAGTGCTGCCACGTTGATCATATTTTTGTGCTGCGTCACTCTGGACCATAGTCGATCCCAATGTCTAATTTACGTTTAGCCAGACGGAATGTAGATGAGTCTGGCGATAGCTTCGCCCCGATGCGAGCTATCGATTACGGCGGGAGGATCGCCGTACAGCAAGGAGGATGACATGTCGGAAAAGCTTTACCCTGTTCTGCCGGGGGCAAAGAAGAACACGCTCATAGACAACGAGAAGTATCTCGAATGGTACAATGAGAGCGTGACCGACCCGGATGGATTCTGGGCCAAGCACGGCCGACGGATTGATTGGTTCAAACCCTTCACCAAAGTCAAGAACACCGATTTCAACGGCGATGTTTCGATCAAGTGGTATGAGGATGGCGTCACTAACGTCTCCTACAACTGTATCGACCGTCATCTGAAAAGCCGTGGCGATAAGGTTGCGATCATCTGGGAAGGTGACAATCCCTATATCGACAAGAAGATCACCTATCGCGAGCTGCATGAAAATGTCTGCCGCCTTGCCAATGTGCTGAAGAAGCACGGCGTCAAGAAGGGTGATCGCGTCACCATCTATCTGCCGATGATCCCGGAAGCAGCTTACGCAATGCTCGCCTGCGCACGTATTGGTGCGGTGCATTCCGTCGTCTTTGCTGGCTTCTCGCCGGAAGCACTGGCCGGTCGTATCGTTGACT
This sequence comes from Brucella sp. NBRC 12953, assembly GCF_040369775.1. Taxonomy (NCBI): domain Bacteria; kingdom Pseudomonadati; phylum Pseudomonadota; class Alphaproteobacteria; order Hyphomicrobiales; family Brucellaceae; genus Brucella; species Brucella sp. NBRC 12953. The sequence continues at coordinate 50,936 of NZ_BAABSV010000008.1, read as the reverse complement.
GCGAATCCACTTTCGTCATCACGGCGGATGAAGGCGTGCGCGGCGGCAAGCCGGTCCCACTCAAAGAAAACACCGATACCGCTATCGACATCGCTGCCAAGCAATATGTGATGGTCAACAAGGTCCTGACTGTGCGCCGTACCGGCGGCAAGGTCAGCTGGGGACCGGGCCGCGATCTCTGGTATCATCAGGAAGTCGCAAGCGTCGAACCGACCTGCGAACCGGAACCAATGAACGCGGAAGATCCGCTGTTCATCCTCTACACTTCCGGCTCAACCGGCAAGCCAAAGGGTGTGCTGCACACCACCGGCGGCTATCTCGTCTACGCTTCGATGACCCATCAATATGTCTTCGACTATCATGATGGCGACATCTACTGGTGTACCGCGGATGTGGGCTGGGTCACAGGCCATTCCTATATCGTCTACGGACCGCTGGCCAACGGCGCCACCACACTGATGTTTGAAGGTGTGCCGAACTTCCCCGATCAGGGTCGTTTCTGGGAAGTGGTGGACAAGCACCACGTCAACATCTTCTACACCGCACCAACGGCGATCCGCGCATTGATGGGCGCTGGCGACGAATTCGTCACCCGCTCATCGCGTTCAACGCTGCGCCTTCTCGGCTCGGTCGGCGAACCGATCAACCCGGAAGCTTGGGAATGGTATTACAACGTGGTCGGCGATCAGCATTCGCCAATCGTTGATACATGGTGGCAGACGGAAACCGGCGGTATTCTGATCACGCCATTACCGGGCGCAACGGACCTCAAGCCAGGCTCTGCGACGCGTCCATTCTTTGGCGTGAAGCCGCAGCTGGTGGACAATGAAGGCGCGATTGTCGAAGGTGCGGCCGACGGCAATCTATGCATCATCGATAGCTGGCCGGGCCAGATGCGTACCCTTTACGGCGATCATAAGCGCTTCATCGAAGCCTACTTCTCGACCTATAAGGGCAAGTATTTCACCGGCGACGGCTGCCGCCGTGATGAAGACGGTTACTACTGGATCACAGGCCGCGTCGATGACGTGCTCAATATTTCCGGCCATCGTCTTGGCACAGCGGAAATCGAGTCGGCACTCGTCTCGCATCACTCGGTTTCGGAAGCCGCTGTTGTCGGCTACCCGCACCCGATCAAGGGACAGGGCATCTATTGCTATGTCACACTGATGACCGGCGAAGCTGTGCAAGACGAAGACGCTCTGCGCAAAGAGCTGGTAAGCCATGTGCGTAAGGAAATCGGCCCGATTGCAACGCCGGACAAAATCCAGTTCTCGCCGGGCCTGCCAAAGACCCGCTCCGGCAAGATCATGCGCCGTATCCTGCGAAAGATCGCTGAAGACGAGTTCGGCTCACTGGGCGATACGTCGACACTCGCCGATCCGGGCGTCGTGGACGATCTGATCGAAAACCGCCAGAACAAGAAATAATAAAAAGCCCCGGGAAACCGGGGCTTTTTCTTTATTACCGGAGGCTGTAAATGCGCCCTAGTTTGATGAGATTTTCGTTCCTGCATGCCGAAAATCGTGGTCTTCGAGAACCGGAGCGGAGTGTACTTTTGGGTACATGAGCACCGGAAGCGCAGAAGAACGCGATTTGCAGGCCGCAGAAACGGAAATATCCCAAACTTAGAAGTCGATGGTCCGCCCTTTAATCTCCCAGTCGCCAAAGCGCGCTGGATCTTTGCCGCCGCGACCGCCAATTTCACGCGGTAGCTTTTCGGCATTTTCACTCGCGCGGCGCTCTTCCGCTTCTTTCAGCGCGCGCTGGGCTGCCGGTGGCAAATCTTCAAACTTGCGTGGTTCGGCATTATCGTCGTTGGCGGGTTCGTTGAACTTATCGGTCATCTGTTTGCGATCCGTTATTAGAGCCCATTATTGAAGATCAGGCATTTCATACCCATCATATAGTTAAACCTGACGGGGAAGCAAAACCCCGATTAAGTAAACTGTTGCTGAACCGGAGACCTATACGCATGAATATGACGAAAACTGCCATGCTGATTGCTCTCATGACAGTCATGTTCATGAGCATCGGCTATTTGCTGGGCGGCGGCGGCGGCATGATGATCGCGCTGGTGGTCGCTGTTGCGATGAACCTGTTTGGCTACTGGAATTCCGACAAGATGGTTCTGCGCATGTACAACGCGCAGGAAGTCGATGAGCGTTCCGGCTCCGATTATTATCGCATGGTCAGAGGTCTTGCTGCCAATGCAGGCCTGCCGATGCCGAAGGTTTATATCATCCACGAAGACCAGCCCAATGCCTTTGCAACGGGCCGCAACCCGGAAAATGCTGCCGTTGCAGCCACGACCGGCCTTCTCAATCGACTGACACCGGAAGAAGTTGCGGGCGTGATGGCACATGAGCTGGCGCATGTTCAGAACCGCGATACGCTGACCATGACAATCGTGGCCACACTTGCCGGTGCCATTTCCATGCTCGGCAATTTTGCATTTTTCCTCGGTGGAAACCGCGAAAACGGTAATGGGATTATCGGTGTCATCGGTACAATTCTTGCAATGATCGTGGCTCCTTTTGCGGCGATGATCGTGCAGATGGCGGTGAGCCGTACCCGCGAATATGCTGCCGACCGTCGCGGTGCTGAAATCTGCGGCAACCCGCTCTGGCTCTCATCCGCCCTTGGCAAGATCGCCCGCGGCGCTAAGTCTGTTGTCAATGAAGAAGCCGAGCACAACCCGGCAACCGCCCATATGTTTATCATCAACCCGCTGAGCGGACGTGGTGCAGACAACCTCTTTTCTACTCACCCTGATACCGACAATCGTATTCAGGCGCTGGAGCAGATGGCAGCTGAAATGGGCATTCGTTCTGCTGGAATGACGCAGCGCAACACAGCCCCTGCACAAAACAGTGGTCCTTGGGGACAAACTAGTGGTAATGCAGACAAAAATAACAGTGGTGGTTCCGGTTCCAATTCTGGCTACCGAGGCCCGTGGTCGTAGAAACGCATCCCAAGCGTTAGATAAAGTAGAACAGCGTGAACGATAAGAAACCTGCGCCAAAGCGTGGAAATAACAAGCCGCAGACACATGACTACGTCGCAGACCGTGCCGAACAGCAACGGCCCGGTCTTGCCGCACGTCTCACTGCGGCCCGCCTGCTTGGCGCAGTGATTGAAAAGAACACATCGCTCGACGGTCTGACCGATAACAGCCATGGCCATCCGCAATATTTGGCACTTGAGCCACGCGACCGTTCGCTCGTTCGCGCTATTTTGGGCTCGGCGCTACGCAATCGCGGTAGCATTGATCGAGCAATCAACAAGCGTCTCGACCGCCCATTGCCAGAAAACGCGCATGCGCTCAAACACCTGTTGCATGTCGCTGTCGCGCAGATTTTCTATCTCAACCTGCCTGATCATTCAGCGGTTGATCTGGCCGTTGAAGCAGCGAATTATGACCCGCGTAATCGTAAATATGCAGGTCTGGTGAACGCTCTTCTGCGCCGTCTGTCGCGCAACAAAGAGCGTGCACTCGAGCACACATTGCAGCCCGAAAAAAATGTGCCGGAATGGTTTTCAAGAAGCCTTACCGATTCCTATGGCCCGAAAAAAACCACGGCCATTTTGACTATGCATGGCTATGAGCCACCAATCGATTTCACCGTTAAGGGTGATCCGAAGGAATGGGCAGAGAAACTCGGCGGTGTAGCCTTGCCTAACGGTTCTGTCCGTCTTGAAACGGTTGTGGGCAACCTCACCGACCTGCCCGGTTTTGCCGAGGGCGATTGGTGGGTACAGGATGCCGCCGCAAGCCTGCCAGCGCGTCTGATGGGCGACATCAAGGGCAAGCGCGTGGCAGATCTTTGTGCAGCCCCCGGCGGCAAGACAGCACAGCTTGTGCTTCAGGGTGCGGACGTGACAGCCCTTGATATGTCTGAAAACCGCCTCAAGCGCCTTGACGGCAATCTGGAACGTTTGGGCCTTAAAGCCCGCACGGTTGCTAGCAATATGATGGATTTTAAGCCGGATACGTTGTTTGATGCCGTGCTGCTGGATGCGCCCTGCTCATCCACCGGCACCGTGCGCCGTCACCCGGATGTGCCGTGGACCAAGACACCGCAAGATATTAAGAAGCTTGCGACCCTTCAGGCCAAAATGCTTGATAAGGCCATCACGCTTGTGAAACCCGGCGGCACAGTATTGTTCTCTAATTGCTCGCTGCATCCGCAGGAGGGCGAGGACATGGCCCGTAATGCGCTCAAAAATCCGGCCATTGAAGCCTATCCGATTACGCTTGAAGAATGCCCCGGTCTTGAAGGTTTGATCACCAAAGAAGGCTTCCTGCGGTCGACCCCTGCCGATCTGCCCGCTGAAAATTTTGATGGCAATCCGAATATGGCAGGCATGGACGGCTTTTTCGCCGCTCGTTTCAGACGTAAGGCCTAAAGCATGTCGCGGAAAAGTGGGAACCGCCTTCGCGGGGAAATTAGTCCACTGGACTAATTTCTGATCCCGCTTCGATCCGATAACGACATGCGTACAAACAACGACTTAAAGCGCGTCTCTTGAATATGATAAATTGCGACGCGCTTTAATCAGTTAGCAACTGCTGATTAAAATCGATGAATTTGGCATAATGGGTGCCCTGCGCCCATTATGGTTAACACTCGATTCACCATTATCGACGATTCTAAGAATGCATGATTCCGAAATCTGGAAACCGGCATTTCGATACATCATGCCATGAAAGGACGGACCTGCCTTTATCGGGTCCATTGCGAATGAATTTTAATACGGAGAACGAGAGGGTGGCAGTCGCGTTGAGCGAAACCCCGCATCTTTGGGGACTGGCCGTTGCACAGGCTTGGCGCAGGTTCAGCCGCCGTCTGCGCATGGGTCCGCTTTTTCGCTGGCGTTTCACCGGCTTCACACCGGAGCGCATCCTCATTGCACCTCCTGATCTTCGCGTTGCCGACCCGCAGCTGGCCCAAGAGTTCTATCACGGCCGTTTCGCACTGGCCGGTCGCCTCGTCGAAACCGGCGGCATGTCGCCCTTTGCAGTAGAGCCGCCTACTCCTGAATGGGAAGCAGCCCTTCAGGGCTTTGGCTGGCTGCGTCACTTGAAAAGCGCCAATAGCGAGCTTGCCACCGCCAATGCGCGTGCGCTCGTTGACGATTGGATGCGCCTTTATGGCAAACGCATCGGTGGCCTTGCCTGGTCGCCGGAAGTAACGGCGCAGCGCATCATCGCCTGGCTGCAACATTCCAACCTCATTCTCTCTGGCGCAGAGCTGCCTGCCTACCGCAAATTCATGCGTTCGCTTGCCATGCAGGTGCGTTACCTGCGCACCGTCGCCTCCGCCATGGATGACGGCGAAGAACGTCTGCGTGCGCGCATTGCGCTTGCCTTTGCAGCACTCGCCTTGCCGGTTTCACCACCGACCGCCCGCGCCGCCCGTCGCAATCTCGAGTATGAGCTGAAGCGCCAGATCCTGCCTGATGGCGGGCATATCTCGCGCAACCCGGTTACGATCCTTGAACTGCTGGCCGATCTTCTGCCGCTGCGTCAGACCTATGCCAATGGCACGGAATCCCCGCCAAAGGCATTGATCGAAGCTGTCGAGCGCATGTTGCCGGCGCTGCGTTTCTTCCGGCATCAGGATGGCAGCCTAGCGCTTTTCAATGGCGTTGGACCAACACTGTCCGAGCGCATCATTTCTGTTTTGCGTCATGATGAAACCGCAGGCTCACCGCTGACCCACGCGCCTTACTCGGGCTATGAACGCCTGTCGATGGGTGCGACGACCATTATCGCCGATACCGGTCTTCCGCCGCCTGTAACGGCGTCGCGCGATGCCCATGCGGGCTGTCTCGCCTTTGAAATGTCTTCGGGCCGTCAGCGCTATATCGTCAATTCCGGTGTCGACCGTTACGGCCCACCGGAATTTCGTCCGTTGGGTCGCTCGACGGCTGCGCACTCGACTGCCACCATCAATGACACATCATCCTGCCGTTTCAGCCTGAATGCAGGCCTCTCCAACATGATCGGCACGCCGATTATTGCAGGCCCGACAAAAGTTCAGCGCGACCGTGTGGAAGACCTTGGACGTCAAGGCTTTGTCGCAAGCCATGATGGCTATGCCCGCCTTTTCGGTATTTACCATGAGCGCCGCGTTGTGCTCTCGCATAATGGCAGCGTCATTCAGGGTGCCGACCGTTTCTATCGCGGCGATGCCAAGGCTTTGAAAGCCAATGGTCGCGACAATGTCGCGGTGCGCTTTCATATCCACCCATCGGTGGATATCTCGTTTGATGAAAACGGCCTGATTATCCTCAGTGCCCCACATGACGACACATGGGCCTTTTCCTGTTTTGAAGTTGCTCCGCAATTGGAAGACAGCATCTTCTTTGCCGGCTTCCGCGGACCTGTGACATCAAAGCAGATCGTCCTTTCGTTCCCGGCTTCTGAACTGCCGGAAGTGAACTGGCAATTCAGCCGCGTTGCGATTGGAAGTTACGCCTAATCAACAAAGCCCCGATTGCTGGCTTTTAGGGTATGATTCGTGTCTCAGCTGTGCTAACTCGCCATCGTCCCACCCTTCCTGAACGCAAAACGCTTCAGCAACGAAGAGACCGTTTCCTATGGCTGTCAGCTCCAAGCATATTCCCGCTCCCGATCTTCATCGGGTGCGCCGCGCCCTCCTTTCCGTGTCCGACAAGACCGGCCTCATCGATTTCGCCAAGGCACTTCATGCCCATGGCGTTGAAATCCTCTCGACCGGCGGCACCGCCAAGTCGATTGCCGCAGAAGGCATTCCTGTAAAGGACGTTTCGGAAGTCACCGGCTTCCCGGAAATCATGGACGGACGCGTAAAGACGCTGCACCCATCGGTTCACGGCGGCCTGCTTGCAGTGCGCAACGACCCTGAACACGTTGCTGCAATGGAAGCCCACGGCATTGGCGGCATCGATCTGGCCGTCATCAATCTCTACCCATTTGAAGAAGTCCGCTTCAAGGGCGGCGACTACGACACCACTGTTGAGAATATCGACATTGGTGGCCCAGCCATGATCCGCGCTTCGGCAAAGAATCATGCCTATGTCGCAACCGTTGTCGATCCGGCCGACTATGCAGACGTTGTAGCCGAGCTCGAAAAGAACGAAGGCTCGCTACCGATTTCTTTCCGCAAAAAGCTCGCAGCCAAGGCGTTCTCACGTACTGCCGCTTATGATGCAGCCATTTCAAACTGGTTTGCCGAAGCAATCGGTGAGGAAACCCCGACCTATCGCTCGGTTGCAGGCAAGCTGCACTCTGTCATGCGCTATGGTGAAAACCCGCATCAGACGGCTGGTTTTTATCTGACCGGCGAACAGCGTCCGGGTGTGGCCACAGCAACGCAGCTTCAAGGCAAGCAGCTTTCCTATAACAACATCAACGACACCGATGCAGCTTTTGAGCTCGTAGCTGAGTTTGACCCAGCCCGCACCGCAGCCGTTGCCATCATCAAGCACGCCAATCCTTGCGGTGTCGCCGAAGCTGCAACTATCACCGAAGCTTATCTCAAGGCACTGGCCTGCGATCCTGTTTCGGCCTTTGGCGGTATTGTTGCGCTCAACAAGACACTTGATGAAGCCGCCGCTGAAGAAATCGTCAAAATCTTCACCGAAGTCATCATCGCGCCCGACGCCACTGAAGGCGCACAGGCCATCGTTGCAGCCAAGAAAAACCTGCGTCTGCTGGTAACGGGCGGTCTGCCTGATCCGCGCGCCAAGGGCATTGCAGCGAAAACCGTTGCAGGCGGCCTGCTGGTCCAGTCGCGCGACAACGGCGTTGTCGATGATCTTGACCTTAAAGTTGTCACCAAGCGGAGCCCAAGCGAAGCCGAACTCAACGATATGAAGTTCGCTTTCCGCGTTGGTAAGCATGTGAAGTCGAACGCAATCGTCTACGTCAAGGATGGCGCAACGGTTGGCATCGGCGCAGGCCAGATGAGCCGCGTCGACTCGGCCCGTATCGCAGCGCGTAAGGCAGAAGATGCAGCAGAAGCTGCCGGTCTTGCCGAGCCGCTGACCAAGGGCTGTGTTGTAGCGTCCGACGCGTTTTTCCCGTTTGCTGACGGTCTGCTGTCCGCTGTTCAGGCAGGCGCCACGGCGGTTATCCAGCCGGGCGGCTCGATGCGTGACGATGAAGTCATTGCTGCAGCTGACGAGCATGGCATTGCCATGGTGATGACCGGAATGCGTCACTTCCGTCACTAGAGCGCCGTGCGCCCTTCCGGGCGCACAAAGGTCGCTCTAATACAGCAATCTATATTGAACCCGAAAGCCCCGGCAACACTATGTTGCCGGGGCTTTTTCTTTGAGAACTTCATAAATAGGATGGATTTTCGCAAACGAAAGTGTACCCTATTAATTAGCCTGCAAATCTTATCAAAGAGGCGGGATAATCGCTCTAAAATACCCCTATTGCTTTCGTTTGATATTCATATTATTTCGATTAAGTTCATTTAACGCATAAATGAAATAAAGGATGTCAGCGAAAAAGCATTGGGAGTGCTGCAATACGGGCCTGAATTATGTTGAAGTGGCCACCTGCTCAAAAAGAGCAAAGTGGTTTTTGGAGAGACGCATATATTCATTCGAGATTAGCGAAAATGGGTTGCAACGGACATACATATTCGCATCCTGACAAGATCTCTGCCATTCGAGCGGGAGGAGCATAGTAAATGACACAGTTCGTCGGTTCAATCGATCAGGGAACCACCAGTTCACGTTTTATCATTTTTGACCGGAACGGCGATATTGTCGCCATGGATCAGCGCGAACACGAGCAGATCTATCCCAAGGCTGGCTGGGTTGAGCACAATGCCAATGAAATCTGGCGCAACACGCAGCATGTTATCGGCGAAACACTGAAGAAAGCGAAGCTCAAGGCTTCCGATATTGCATCCGTCGGCATTACCAATCAGCGCGAAACAACGCTGCTGTGGGACAGGAAGACCGGCGCACCGCTTTACAATGCCATTGTCTGGATGGACACACGCACGGACGAACTGGTCGATCATTTTGTCAAAGATGGTGGCGCAGATCGCCTGCGCGATAAGACCGGACTGCCGATTTCGACTTACTTCTCAGGCCTTAAACTGCGCTGGATACTCGATAATGTTCCCGGGGCGCGCGAAAAGGCAGAAGCAGGTGATGCGCTGTTCGGCACGATGGATAGCTGGCTTGTCTGGAATCTCACCGGCGGCGCAAAAGGCGGCATTCACATCACCGATGTAACCAACGCGTCACGCACGCAGTTGATGGACTTGTCTACGCTCAAATGGGACGAGGAAATCTTGCAGCTGTTCGGTATTCCCGCAGCTTGCCTGCCGGAAATTCGTTCTTCCAGCGACGTCTATGGCGAGATTACCCTGCCCGCGCTTGTCAGTGTGAAGCTTGCAGGCATTCTGGGCGATCAGCAGGCAGCCCTTTTCGGTCAGGCCTGCCTTGAGCCGGGCGAAGCCAAGAACACCTATGGCACCGGCTGCTTCATGCTGATGAATACTGGCGAAAAGCTGGTTCCATCCACCTATGGGCTTCTAACGACTGTTGCCTATCAGCTTGGTGAGCAAAAGCCGGTCTATGCGCTGGAAGGGTCTATCGCAATCACCGGCGCACTGGTGCAATGGCTGCGCGATAATCTTGGCATTATCAAAACCAGCGCTGACATTGAAACACTGGCGCGCACAGTCGAAGACAATGGCGATGTCTATTTCGTCCCGGCCTTCTCCGGCCTTTACGCACCACATTGGGAAGATTCCGCACGCGGCGTCATTGCTGGTCTGACGCGCTTTGCCAATAAAGGTCACATTGCCCGCGCCGCCCTTGAAGCAAGCGCCTATCAGGTGCGCGAAGTGCTGGAAGCCATGGTCAAGGATTCAGGTGTAGAGATTACTGAACTGCGTGCCGATGGTGGCATGACCATCAACGAGCTGCTCATGCAGTTCCAGTCCGACATTCTGAATGTTCCGGTCGTGCGTCCGAAGATCATCGAAACCACAGCCCTTGGTGCCGCTTATGCGGCTGGGCTTGCCGTGGGCTATTGGAAGTCGACAAACGACATTATTGAGAACTGGCAGGTCGGCCAGCGCTGGCATCCAAAGATGACGGCAAAGGAACGCACCGGCCTGTTCAACGCGTGGGAGAAGGCCGTGCAGCGGTCTCTCAACTGGGTTGATTAAAACTAAAGCATGTCGCGGAAAAGTGGGAACCGGTTTTCCGATAACGACATGCGTAAAAACAATGAGTTAGAGCGAGCGTTGTGGATACAATTAACCGCGACACGCTCTAAGGCTCTCGTAACAGACCGAACTTGAAAACGATCAATGATTATCGACAGCCGGTGAGCACATCCGCTCACCGGGCGGCTTTTTAGTACCTAAATTATTCCCTCGGAGTAGATGATGAGTAATGGTTTTATCGGTGAATTTCTCGGCACGATGGTGCTTATCCTGTTGGGCGATGGCGTGGTTGCAAACGTGCTTCTTGCAAAATCCAAAGGCCAGAATTCCGGCTGGATCGTCATTACCGCAGGCTGGGGCTTTGCGGTTCTCTGTGGTGTGATGGTTGCCGTTGCGGCTGGCAGTGCGGGTCATCTGAACCCCGCCGTGACGCTTGCTTTTTATGCGGCCGGTACTTTTCCGGCGGCTGAAGTAGCTCCCTACATTGCGGCGCAGATGCTTGGTGCTTTCGCAGGTGCAGTGCTTGTCTATCTCGCCTACCTGCCTCACTGGAAGCCAACGGAAGACAAAAGCCTCAAGCTCGGCGTCTTCTGCACCGGACCTGCCATCCGCAACATACCAGCCAATTGCCTGACGGAAATAATCGGCACATTTGTGCTGGTCTTTGTGGTCATTGCCATTGGTGCAAAGGCTGTTGGTGCAACAGGCGTCCTTGGACCACTGATGGTCGGCCTGCTTGTCTGGGCGCTTGGTGTTTCACTGGGCGGCCCCACCGGCTATGCGATCAATCCGGCACGCGATCTCGGACCACGCATCGCCCACGCATTGCTGCCTATTCCGGGCAAAGGCGGCTCGGACTGGTCCTATGCCTGGGTACCCGTAGCAGCGCCGATCATCGGTGGCTTTCTCGCGATCACATGCGCTAAAGCTGCTGGCATGATGTAATGATTGAGCGATGAAATCAGCGCGCCGGGATGCGCGCTGACTTTCCTTATCGATCCGCTGGATAAGGTGTTCTTGCGGCAAGCAGAATGCCAATCGCAAAGAAGAGCACCAGCACCGACATCCCTATTGCGGCTGAATGCGTGATCGCGGTCATTGTTGCCACGAGGAAGGGGCCGACAAAGCTCGTTGCCCGCCCTGCCAAGGCATAGATACCGAAATAACGGCCTGATTCTTCAGGCCTGATGCTGCGGGCAAACCACGACCGGGAGGACGCCTGCACAGGGCCGAAGGCAGCGCCCAGCATGACGCCGTAAACCAGGAAGGCATGTTCCGCAGGGGTCGCGAACAAACCTTGAGCCGGCAAATATTCCAGTGGCATGATGCCGAACATCAGATAATCGCGCCCTGTCGATACAATCCCAACGGACGCCAGCAACAAAAGCCACAGTGAAATCATAACAATGACTTTGGAGCCAAAACGCGTATCCATGCGGCTTGCAACAAGGCAGCTGAAAATCGCCATGACATTGGTGATCATGCCGAACAGGCCGATCTCAGTGATCGACCACTGAAACATGGAGGCGGCATAGCCTGCACCCAGTGCAATGATTGCATTAACGCCATCCTGATAGACCATCCGCGCGATGAGAAATCGTGCGATCCCGGGGCGTTTACGAACCTCACTTAATGTCGCTTTGAGCTCAGACAGACCTTTGCCCAGCGCCTGTCGCAAGGGCTTTCCGCGCGCCTGATCAGGCGTAAAAAGAAACATCGGCAGAATAAATATCAGATACCAGAGCGCGGAGATCGGCCCGGTTATACGGGCATCTTCCCCTTGCACAGGATCAAGCCCGAACAAGGGTTTCATACCGATAATCGTTTTGCCGGTTTCAGGTGAAGCCGCGAGGCAAAAGACCACAAAGATCAAAACGATCATGCCACCGAGATAGCCGAGGCCCCAGGCCAGATTGGAAACGCGTCCAATCTCTTCGCGCGGCACCAGACGCGGCATCATTGAATCGTTGAAGACGATGGAAAACTCTGCCGAAACCATTGCAATGCTGAAGGCAAGCAGAACCCAGAACAGGTTAGCGCCAGGCACTGCCAACCAGAGCGTCATCAGACTGACGATCTTTAGTACGGCAAAGAACCCGATCCACGGCTTGCGAGACCCTGTCTGATCGGCAATCGAACCGAGAATGGGAGAAAGAATTGCGATAGCGAAGCCTGCGGCAGCAAAACCGTAACCCCAGGCGATCTGCCCGGCTTCTGCAGTCTCGGCCATGCGTGAAATGAAGTAAGGACCAAAGATAAACGTGATCACAACTGTAAAAAACGGCTGTGCCGCCCAGTCGAAAAATATCCAGCCCCATACGCCGCGTCGCGAGGCATAACCTCCCGCGCTTAAAGGTTGATCGCTCAACAAATTGCTCCTCGCCCCCGGTGTTAAAAAGCTATTCGGTCATAAATAAGCCAGACCTTATACTGCGGTATCACCACCGACAATAAACAAAAAAGGGCGACCTAAGTCGCCCCTTTAAATCAGAGTTGTCGAACCCTTACTGGGTTAAATCAGACATCAGCCCTGCGGCAACAGCCAGACGCGAAACGGTGAGATCGCCGCCTTCGGTCAGAGCAACCATACGGTTTCTGATCTGGTCGATGCGCGCTGCATCTTCTGCAAACCATGCCGCCGCCGGATCCTTGTCCTTGCCGTGCTTTTTCAGTGCTGCAATCGTGATGCCACGCGCTGCCTGCGTGATCGTATCGCTCGCACGCGATAGTGCCAGACCGTCATAATAGTCGGTGACTGGAATCGTGCGTGCTGCTTCTTCGATACGACCAATGCGGAAGGCTTCCGATACACCGAAATAAGCCTTGGCGGTTGCAACCAGATCGGCAGAAGCCAGATGGGCGATCAATGCGATGTCCGGCATGATGCCTGCAAGCTGCAGATTGGCCAGACGCTGAGCAAGCTTCTCAGGCGCACCCTTTTCAACAAAGGTCGCCTTGTCGGCCTGCACTGCATCAATCAAGTAGTCCGGCATCAGACTATCGAAGCGTGGCTCAAGAGCCGAGCGGGCCGTGGTGATGGTGTTCACCAGTTCTGTCAGATTTGCACGCGTGGTGTCGTTGCGCAGAACCCAGGCGGTCGTCGCAAGCAGCATCTCGCCAACGAGATGATAGAACTGGTTCTGCACATCGCCCGCCACCTTGTTATCGAGCGCATCGATAGCGTCATAGATCGCATTGATCTCAAAGCCATCGCGCACCGCCACATAAGCGCGGACGATATCGGCAGGCGACTTGCCTGTCGTATCGGCCAAACGGCTGATGAAGGTGATGCCGCCACGATTGATGATATCGTTAGCCAGCAAAGTAGCGACGATTTCACGCTTCAGGCGGTGATTGGAAATTTCGTCAGCATAGGTTTTCACCATACGCTTCGGGAAGTAACCAAACAACAGCTGCTCGAAATACGGCTCGTCTGGAAGCCTGCTTGCCACCAGATCATCCGACAGTGACAGCTTGGCATAGGCGAGCAGAACCGCGAGTTCCGGACGCGTCAGCGGCTGTCCTGATTTCTGACGATCATTAAGCACTGCGTCCGATGGCAGATACTCGACCTTGCGATCCAGCAGCTTGCGCGCTTCAAGCTCGGCCATGAAGCGAGCCTGATAAGGCAGCTCCGTGAGGCCCTGACGTTCGCTCAATGAAAGTGCGAGCGGCTGCAGATAATTGTTGCGCAGCACCAGTTCCGACACATCGTCGGTCATGCTCACCAGCAGCTTGTCGCGTGCAGGACGCTTGAGCTTGCCCGAACGCATGGCAGCAGCCAATGCAATCTTGATGTTGACCTCAACGTCGGAGCAGTTGACGCCTGCAGAGTTGTCGATGGCATCGGTATTGCTGCGGCCACCAGTCAGTGCATATTCGATGCGTCCGCGCTGCGTGACACCGAGATTTGCCCCCTCGCCGACAACCTTCGCCCGAACTTCCGAGCCTGTGATACGGATTGCATCATTGGCACGATCACCAACCTGCGCATCCGTTTCAGCACCGGCTCGGATATAGGTACCGATACCGCCGAACCACAGAAGATCAACTTCCGCCTTCAGGATCGCCGTCATAATTTCCTGCGGCGAAGCAGTGGTTTTGCCAAGGCCAATAGCCTTTGCCGCTTCTGCCGACAGCGTAATCGTCTTCTGACTGCGGCTATAAACGCCACCGCCCGACGAGATTTTAGAGCGATCGTAATCCTGCCAGCTCGAACGCGGCAGTTCGAACAGACGTTTGCGCTCTGCAAAGCCGTCAGCTGGAACAGGGCTTGGATCAATGAAGATATCGCGGTGGTCGAAGGCTGCAACCAGCTTGATCTGCTCCGACAGGAGCATACCGTTACCGAACACGTCGCCCGACATATCGCCAACACCTGCAACCGTGAACGGCTCGGTCTGGATATCCTTGTCGAACTCACGGAAATGCCGCTTCACGGCTTCCCATGCACCACGCGCGGTGATCGCCATACCTTTGTGATCGTAACCGGCGGAACCGCCCGATGCGAAAGCATCATCGAGCCAGAAGTCATGTGCCTGGCTGATCGCATTTGCCGTATCGGAGAAGGTTGCAGTGCCCTTATCGGCAGCAACAACGAAATACGGATCGTCATTGTCGTGACGCACCACTTCCGCAGGCGGCACAACATCATTGTCATGAATATTGTCAGTGACCGACAGAAGCGTGGAAATGAAGACCTTATAGGCATCTCGACCGGCTTCAAACACGGCATTGCGATCGCCGCCGACCGGCAGACGTTTCGGATAGAAGCCGCCCTTGGCACCAACCGGCACAATCACCGCATTCTTGACCTGCTGTGCTTTCACGAGACCCAGGACTTCTGTGCGATAATCCTGTGCGCGATCCGACCAGCGCAGACCGCCACGCGCTACAGCGCCAAAGCGTAGGTGTACGCCTTCCACTTCCGGGCCATAGACGAAAATCTCGCGATACGGACGCGGATCAGGCAGACCTTCGACAAGCCGTGGATTAAGCTTGAACGCGAATGTCACGCGTGGCTTGCCTTCAGCATCCGGCTGATAGGCATTGGTACGCAACGTTGCTTCGATCAGGTTGCGGAAACGACGCAGAATCTGGTCATCATCGATGCTTGGAACGCCGAGAAGTGCCGTTTCGATACCGTCGACCAGCTTCTTTTCAGCAGCGTCGCGACGCTTGGCCGATGGGTTGAAGCGCAGATCAAACAGCGAATAAAGATCACTGGCGATTTCCGGATAGCGGTTGAGTGCTGCGGCAATGAAACCTTGCGAATAGGCAATACCTGCCTGTTGCAGATAGCGACCATAAGAACGCAGGATCATGATCTGGCGTGCGCTCAGGCGTGCGGTCTGCACCAGAGCGTTATAACCGTCATTGTCAGCGAGAGCGTCCCAGACATTGCGGAACACATCTTCCAGCATCTCACCATCATCGGACAGATCAACCGGCGCGCCATAGGCGTTCACGAGCTGCATGTCATGCACGTAAACGGCAGCACCATCTTTGCCTGCTTGCGGCAGATCGATGGTCTGCTCGCTAACAACGCGGAAGCCCATGTTTTCAAGAAGCGGAACGCGCTGTGACAGCACAACCGGCGCGCCATGATGGTAGAGCTTGAGCGAAACCGCATCCGGACCATCGGTGCGATAACGATAGAAGTCCACGAAAAGCGGGGCTTCTGCACTCAGGCCAGCAATGCGTTCTGCATCGACCAGCGCTTCCGGAGCCGTGAAGATTTCGCGATAGGATTGCGGGAAGCTCGAAGCCAAAGCGATGGTCTTTGCGTCTGCGCTATCCGAGCTTTCACGCACAGCGTCTTCCCATGTGCGAACGATCGAACGCACTTCTTCTTCCAGCGCATCGCGATCCACATGCGGCGTGGAACGTTCATGACGACGGATGACGAACTGAACGCGCGTCAGACCATTCTGCAGGAAGACTGGATGGAATTCGAAGCTGTCGCCGCTATAAATCTCGACAAGATAACGACCAATCTTCTCACGCACGACAGAGTCGTAACGGTCACGCGGGATATAGACCAGCACGGTGGCAAAGCGGCCAAAGCGGTCAAGACGCGGGATTGCACGAACGCGTGGGCGCTCGCCAAGAGCCAGGATCAGTTCGGCATTGGCTGTGAGGCTTTCCGCATCGATCTGGAAAAGTTCATCACGCGGATATTCTTCCAGCACATTCACAAGCGCCTTTCCGGAATGGTCTTCACGGTTGAAGCCAAGGTGCTTGATAACCGTATCAGCCTTGGAACGGATGAACGGAATACCGGCAACCGAGCTGATATAGGCAACAGATGTGAACAGACCAACGAGACGCAGCTCGCCAATCGCGTCGCCATTCGGCCCAAAAATCTTCACGCCAACATAGTCGAGGTAAGAGCGGCGATGCACCAGTGATAGCGAATTGGCCTTGGTGACGATCAGCGGTTCGCTGCTATCGAGGAACTCTGTAACCTCGCGCGGCGTAACCGTGTCATCGTCGTCCTTGCGCAGAACGCGGACTTCGCTGTCATTGAGGATGCCGAGTGTTTCCTTGACCGGAACCAGCTCACGCTTTTCGCCCTTGCCCTTGAAGGTCAGCTCGCGCATTCCGAGGAAAATGAAGCGATCATCACGCAACCATTCGAGGAAAGCGATTGCCTCCGGCATGGCTGGATCAAGCGTCAGTTCCTGAACGCGCTTATAATCAGCGATGGCGTCATCAAGGCGCCTCAGCATCGGTTTCCAGTCGCTGACAGCAGCGCGAACCTGTCCAAGCACGCGTTTGATAGCGGCGGTCAAATCGGCTTTGGCCTGCTTGTCGAGGGCTGGCAGATGGATCTGCACAAGGCTGACGCGCTCAACGCCCTTGGCGGGTGCGAGCTGCGAAGCTTCGCCCAGAATTGTAAGGCCGTCCTTTTCCCGCTCGATATCGAGAACCGGGTGAACAACCATGAAAATCTGGCTGACATGATCGTTCAACTCACCCATGATCGAGTCGAGCAGGAACGGCATGTTGTCGTTGACGATGGTAATTACGCTGACGGGGCGGCCATGGCGTTCGATGCTGTTATCGACGCTGATGATGCTCTTGCCCTTGCGATAAGATTCAAGCGCTTCATAGCCGTACTGGGCAGATTTATCGAGCGCTGCAGCATCGTAAGCCGCAAGATCTTCGGGCGGTGCCCATTCGAAGAGAAGCTGCGAAAAGGCGATGAGCGCCTTCGACTGTCCTCCCTTCTTCTCCTCCTTGCTTGCCTTGGAACCTTTAACTTTGCTCGACCGATCCTGCTTTGCAGTCACGTCGGATACTCCTGTCATGATGGCAATGCGCGCCAAACTAGCAGATTAGGCACCCGTTTCGATGACAAATCGTTGAAAACAACCAAATATTTCCGTGAAAGCCAGAAAACTCGCATCTAATCCATTTAATTTGGAACAAAACTTCGAAAACCCTTCGGGAAATTTCGAAATATGCCGTTTGGCTTTCCGGAAATGGTCATGCGAGCTTTACGTAAGCGTCATAAAAGCTAAATTTCGCCACAAATGAGCGGCGAATCTGCCGCGCAATTCAACCGATCAAAGCTCGATCAGATGGTCGTCCAGTTCATTGATATTGTGCTCGCCCGCGGGGAAATGATTTTCCAACAAAGCCCCCGCCTGACCAATTGCCAGCACGAAACCTTCGGCCACTTCCGCACGCGAAGCATGATGCGTCAGTGTGGCAACAATGCCGTTCCATTCTTCCTGCTCGACCCGAGCATGAATGCCTGCATCGGCAATCACCTCCGCATAATGTTCAGCCATGGAAACAAACAGCAGAATACCGGTGCGGTGTTCAGTGATGTGGACATTGCGCGCCAGAAACTGCTGTAGCGCATTGAGATGCGCGCGCTTGTAGCGAATGCGGCGCGGCACCAGCAGAAGACGGATTGACGGCAAAAACCGCAGAACCAGCATCGCTGTGATGAATGAAGCCAGCACGGCCAAACCGAACATCGGCAGGCGAATATCAAACCAGTACCAATGCGCAAGAAACGCTGCAATCACCGATGCGATAAGGATGCCGCAGGTCGCAACAAAACCCGCCGCAAAGAAATAATCATCGCTGGTGCGTGCCAGAACCGCGTAGATTTCACCGCTCGTATTGGTTTCAGCAGCACGGATCGCCTCGGCAATGCGCTTGTGATCCTGATCGCTGATAAGGTTTTTGCCTCGCACAGAATTCTCCCCTACCAGCTACCCGAAGCGCCGCCGCCACCCGACGAACCACCGCCGCCAGAAAACCCGCCGCCACCGCTGCTGCCCGATGACCATCCGCCACCACCGCCGGAAAAGCCACCGCCGCCGCCGGAACCGCCACGGGAATTAAAATCCATCACCATGCCAAGCCAGCGATATTTTCCCGGACCGATCTTTTGGCCAAAAATCGGTGTCAGGATTGCCATGCCGAAGCCGCCGAAGAAGATCAGGGCCCAGAAGGTAATGAAAACGACGAAAACCCAATCGATGTCATCGGAACCGGAACTCGTCTGAACATTCCGCTTGGCACGCGCTTCAAGTTCGGCAGCATCGCCGGACAGCACAGACAGAATGCCATCGACACCCTGCACGATACCGTTTGAATAATTGCCGGTGCGGAATTCCGGAATGATCGTGCCATTGATGATGACGCTCGAAAGCGCATCCGTCATCGTGCCTTCAAGCCCGTAACCGACCTCGATACGCACCTTGCGATCATTGGGTGCCACAACCAGCAGAATACCGTTGTTTTCCTGCTTCTGACCAAGCGCCCAGGCACGGAACAAGCGATTGGAATAGCTTTCAATGTCCTCGCCATTGAGGCTTGGAACAGTCACCACGACCACCTGATCGGATGACTTTGCTTCAAAATCCGCGAGTTTCTGGGTGAGCTGCTGCCGCTCAGCCGGATCAATGATCCCCGCCGCATCAACGACACGTCCCGTCAGCACCTGTGCCGGCTGTGCTGCATCCTGCGCATTCGCGCCAACCGCAACAAAACTCGCAAACAGAAAAAACAGAAAAGCCGCAAGCAGTCGTGGCCCATTCAGGCCACGAACGACCGCCTCACGAAAGGGAAGCAACGCTGCCACGGAACGCCCGATCAGTTGTTGAAGTTGACCTGGGGCGCCGACTGGCTTGCAGCATCTGCAGTGAATGTCTGCATTGGCACGGCATCACGATACCAGATCCATGTCCAGATCATCGTCGGCATGGTGCGGATCGCCGTATTATAGACGCGGACCGCTTCGATATAATCGCGGCGTGCTACGGCAATGCGGTTTTCCGTGCCTTCAAGCTGCGACTGCAGTGCAAGGAAGTTCTGGTTGGCCTTGAGGTCCGGATAACGCTCCACCACCACCATCAAGCGCGAAAGCGCACTGGTGAGGTTGGCCTGATTGTCCTGAAACTGCTTGAAGAGCTCTGGATTATTGAGCGTCTCGGGCGTGATCTGCACCTGCGTTGCCTTGGCACGCGCGTCGATGACAGCCTGCAGAGTTTCTTTTTCGTGGGCAGCATAGCCCTTCACAGTCTCAACCAGGTTGGGAACGAGATCGGCACGGCGCTGATACTGGTTCTGCACTTCGCTCCACGCAGCCTTGGCTTTTTCCTCATTGGTGGGAATGGTGTTGAAACCGCAAGCCGAAAGCAGCGGCACAAGCATCACAAGACCCAGAGCAATGAAAATACGGCGAACCGATGCTGGGAACGAGAAAGAACGGATAGCGGTCACAGCCGACATAGTGTTCTCCTGAAAAAGGCGCCTTCGCAGCGCCAGAGACAATCATGGTTGCCCGCATATGCGTGTTCACGAAAATGCGAGCCGTCAAATCAATAAGATAAAGCAATTTCTCGCATCGTCCAGCCCGTTTGCCAAGATGATCGGAGCATCGTCCTGGACGAAACAAACTGACGCTCTTCTATCATGTTGACTCTATCAACATTCAGTATATTGATAGAGTCAACATAACAGGCGACGTGCAAAGGCAGATGCGGGTATGACACTCAATCAAAATCGGGACGATATTAGCAAGCTGCGCGCTTTCAACCGCGTCTATACGCGTCGCTTAGGCCTGCTCAACGCCCATCTCGACAAAAGTCCGTTCACGCTCACTGAAGCGCGCATTCTCTACGAGATCGCACATCGGGCCATGCCGACTGCCGCAGACGTCATGCGCGTTCTCGAGCTTGATCGTGGTCAGCTCAGCAGAACGCTGAAACGATTTGCTGAACGTGGCTTGCTGGAAACATCGCAGCATCCCGATGGTGGCCGTAGCCGTCCGATTGAACTGACCGACGCAGGGCGAAAAGCCTATTCGGCACTCGAAAGCAACACCTGCAAGGCTGTCGGTGGGCTACTCGACGAACTGCTTCCGGACCAGCGCACCAATCTGATGGCTGCCGCAGGCACCATCATGCGCATATTTGATGAGGATCACCGTCCGGAAGCGAAGCTACGAGACTTGCAGGCTGGCGACCTCGGCTGGATCATCCATAGGCAAGCTGTGCTTTACAGCAAAGAATATGGCTGGAACCACGAGTATGAAGCACTCGTCGCCCGTATTCTTGCCGACTACATTGAATCCTTTGACCCAACACATGATGGAGCCTGGGTGGCTGAACTCGATGGTCGCATCATTGGCTCGGTCTTTCTGGTGCGTGGAGACCGGCCAAAACTTGGCAAACTGCGTTTGCTATATGTCGAGCAGGAAGCACGCGGAACAGGTGTCGGGGCGAAGCTGGTAAATGCTTGTATTGAACGCGCCCGCGCAGTCGGTGACGATCAACTCACCTTATGGACGAATAGCGTTTTGACCACAGCCCGGCGTCTCTATGAGCGAGCCGGATTTAAGCTGATCGATGAAGCACCGCACCATTCGTTCGGCGTTGATCTGATCGGACAGACCTGGGAAATGGATCTGAAATAAAATCAGGCAGACCTTTAATCAGAACATAAAAAAGCGGCGGATTGCTCCGCCGCTTTTTCCATTCGCAATGTGCGAAAGATTATTCGCTTGCAGCTTCTTCAGCTGGAGCAGCTGCTGCGGCAGCAGCGGCTTCTGCTTCAGCTGCAGCCTTTGCAGCTGCATCTTCTTCAGCCTGCTTGGCAAGAGCGAGACGCTCCTGAGCCTTCTTACCTGGCAGACCCTTGGTCAGGTTGCTGCGTTCTTCACGCTTTGCAAGACCGGCCTGATCGAGGAAGCGAAGAACGCGATCGGTTGGCTGTGCGCCCTGTGCAATCCAATGCTGGATGCGGTCAGCGTCGAGCTTTACGCGTTCAGCGTCTTTAGCAAGCATTGGGTTCCATGCACCAACGGTTTCGATGAAACGGCCGTCGCGTGGGCTGCGAGCGTCAGCAACAACAACGTGGTAGTAAGGACGCTTCTTGGAGCCAGCGCGGGCGAGACGGATCTTAAGAGCCATTTTTTCTTTCCTTTAGACAATAGTTCTGCCCTGACGGGCAATCGGTTGAACCGCTTTTACGGTGTTCAGTTTCCGCTGTGATTGGCAGCGGCATGCTCATGGTGCCGAATGACTTCCTTCACGATGAAGTTCAGGAATTTTTCGGCAAAATCGGGATCGAGATGGGCATCAACTGCGAGACCACGAAGGCGCTCGACCTGACGCTTCTCACGCGCCGGGTCAGCAGCAGCAAGGCCGCGCTCAGCTTTCAGGACACCCACAGCCTTGGTGCAGCGAAAGCGCTCCGCAAGCATGTGGATCAGTGCTGCATCGATGTTATCGATGGACGCACGCAGTGCGAGAAGTTCAGCAGGTACAGTGTTCTGTTCGTCAGCCATCTTACTCACTTCTTCTTCGGCAAACCGGGAAGACCGCCGCCAAGACCTGGAAGCTTAGGTCCACCTAAACCGGGCAGACCACCACCGGGAAGCCCCGGCAGACCACCACCCTTGGTGAGACCAGCTGCTTCTGCCTGTTTGGCAAGCGCTTCAAGCTGCTTTGGGTCCATTTTGGATAGATCAGGCATACCGCCCATACCACCAAGGCCCATCTTGTTGGCAAGGCCGCCCATCATCTGCTTCATCATTCCGCCCTTGCCCTTGCCCATGACTTTCATCATGTCGGCCATCTGACGGTGCATCTTGAGAAGCTTGTTGATGTCGGCAGCATTGGTGCCGGAACCCTTGGCAATGCGCTGCTTGCGGCTGTGCTTGAGAAGGTCGGGATTGGCGCGCTCAGCCTTGGTCATCGAGCCGATGATGGCGAGCTGACGATCAAATACCTTATCGTCAAGACCGGCTGCTGCAGCCTTGTCCTTCATTCCACCCATGCCGGGCATCATGCCCATGATACTGCCCATACCACCGAGCTTTTTCATCTGGCCCAGCTGGTCAGCAAGATCGTTGAGATCGAACTTGCCTGACTGCATCTTCTTGGCCATCGCAGCGGCTTTTTCCGCGTCGATGTTTTCGGCAGCCTTTTCGACGAGCGAAACAATGTCGCCCATGCCCAGAATTCGGTCGGCAATACGCTTTGGATAGAACTCCTCAAGCGCATCCATTTTTTCGCCGGTGGCGATCAGCTTGATCGGCTTGCCGGTGATGGCGCGCATCGAAAGGGCTGCACCGCCACGACCATCGCCATCCATACGGGTGAGAACGATACCGGTAATACCCACGCGTTCATCAAAATTGCGCGCGAGATTAACGGCGTCCTGACCGGTGAGGCTGTCAGCAACGAGCAGGATTTCATGCGGATTGGCGGCCTTGCGGATATCCGCCATTTCCACCATCAGCGGCTCGTCGATATGCGTACGACCAGCAGTATCGAGGATAACCACATCATGACCGCCGAGCTTTGCAGCCTGAACGGCGCGCTTGGCGATTTCAACCGGCGACTGGCCAGCGATGACTGGCAATGTATCGACAGAGGTCTGGATGCCAAGCTGGCGAAGCTGTTCCTGTGCTGCCGGACGACGCGTATCGAGCGACGCCATAAGCACCTTCTTGCGCTGACGTTCGGTCAGACGCTTGGAGATCTTACCGGTTGTCGTCGTCTTACCTGAGCCCTGCAGACCCACCATCATAATGACGACAGGTGCCGGTGCGTTGAGGTCAATCGAAACGCCTTCAGTGCCGAGCATTTCGATAAGTTCGTCATGGACGATCTTAACGACCATCTGGCCGGGCTTGATGCTTTTCAGAATTTCTGCGCCGACTGCCTTCTCACGAACGCGATCGGTAAACGAGCGAACCACTTCCAGCGAAACGTCGGCTTCAATAAGCGCACGACGCACTTCACGCAGCGCAGCCGTCACGTCGCTTTCAGAAAGAGCGCCGCGTCCGGTAAGGCCGTTCAGAATGGAGCCAAGACGCTCCTGAAGTGATTCAAACATCGAGTTTCCTTTTAATCCGAGAGGAGGCGTAAGGCTTCGTCAGGGATACATCGTTCTTTGATCAGACCAGTTCAAGAAGCAACCAAAGCGATACAGCACCCGAGGGCGCATCGCGCTGTCGGATGTGGACCTCCGGGATCTCTTTATACCAAATGGGTCCCGGTCGGTGGCTCGCGTTCTGAAGATCGCGGATAGATTGGGTGTGGCTTTAGGGGCTTGAGCCTGCAATGTCAAGCAAAAGGCGGGAAACGGCGCTTTGTAACCGGTAATCTGCCTCTTAAACCACGACATATCGCCCCGATTTACCAAAACTTGAAGAATACGTGGAAAAAGGACTATAAGCGCGCCGCTGCGTTGCAGGCCTTCCGTCTCATTGCAGCATGACATTCGGTGTAAAGAATGGCAAATTCGCGCCGAGGTAGAATCAACTCCGAAGGAGAAACGAATGGCATTGGTTGCCAAGGGCCGGTCTTGGACCGCAGCAGCAGTTCTTGCAGTGGGTATGATGACGGGTGCAGGTGTTGCCGAGGCAGCCCAGTGCGGCAACAATGCCGCCGGCTATAGTGCCTGGCTTCAGCAGACGTTGAAGGAAGCACCAGGCCGCGGCGTCGGCAAGCGTGCGCTTGATGCGCTGGGCAAAACCAAATACGCTCAGGCCACTATCAATGCTGACCGCAATCAGAAGAGCTTCAAGCTCTCCTTCGAGCAGTTCATGCAGAAGCGCGGCGCAAACACGATCATCCAGCGCGGCAAATCGATCAAGAAGCAGAATGCAGCGCTCTTCGCCAATATCGAAAAGCGTTATGGCGTTCCAGCTGGCCCGCTGATCGCGATCTGGGGCATGGAAACCGGCTTCGGCGCATATCTGGGCAAGCAGCATACGCTTTCCGCAGTTGCAACGCTGGCCTATGACTGCCGCCGCAGCGATTACTTCACCGAACAGCTCTACGCAGCACTCAAGCTCATTGACCGTGAGGATCTTGATCCAAACGCAGTCGGCGCAATGCACGGCGAAATCGGCCAGACGCAGTTCCTGCCAGTCAACGTCCTGAAATATGGCGTGGATGGTGATGGCAGCGGTCATATCGACATGGCCCGCTCGAAGGCTGACGCACTATATTCGACCGCCAACTTCCTCGTCGGCCACGGCTGGCGTCGTGGTGCTGGCTACCAGCCGGGTGAAGCCAATTATGGCGCAATCCAGGGCTGGAATGCTGCACAGGTCTACCAGCGCGCTATTGCCGTCATGGGCAAGGCAATCGACGAATAATCATACTTATGGCGAAGCGAGAACATTGTTTCGCCATAAAATGAACAGAGAAAAGCCCCCGAAATTCGGGGCTTTTTTCGTCTTATGCTGCTGTTTCCGGTGCTTCTATCACCGAACCTTCAGGTCTTTTGAAGTCACCTGTCTGCTGATCCATCACCCAAAGCTCGCCGGTCGAAATATCGAACCATGCACCATAAAGGGTGAGCTTGCCCTTCTTCTCAAGAATATCGACACATGGGAATGTGCGCAGATTGTTGATCGAGTAGCGGATCGAAATACGCTCCAGCGCGGTCTGACGTTCGGTCGGTGTCATCAGCTGGTTGCCGCTGACGGTTTCTGCCGCTGGCGCAATCAGGCTCATCCACTTACCGATAAAGTCGCTTGGTGAAAGCGGCGCGCTTTGCGTATCAAGCGCTGCTTTAATACCGCCGCATCGGCCATGGCCCATGACAACAATATTCTTCACCTTGAGGCTCTGCACTGCAAATTCGAGTGCCGCAGAAGCCGCATGGAATTCACCATCCGGCTCATAAGGTGGAATAAGATTGGCAACATTGCGCAATACGAAGATTTCGCCCGGTGCCGCGTTGAAAATTGTTTCCGGAGCGGCGCGGGAATCGCAGCAGGCAATGACCAGAGTTTCTGGTGCCTGACCTTTTTCAGCGAGTTCCTTATAACGTGCCGTTTCAGACGCGAAATGCTCGCTCATAAAGGTTTGGTAACCGGCGAGGAGTGTATCTGGAATATCAGCCATGACTTTCCATTATCCCTATCGAAAACGCAGAGCAATCAAAAACGTGAGGCCGCAACTTGCGACCCGTTGCCACTTACAGCGGTTCCAGTTAAGACTGAATCGTTGGAACCGCTGTAACTATTTGTTTTTACGCATTATCCGACGCAAAACCGGTTCCCACTTTTGGCTCGGAAATGCTATAATCCAACTCTTATGCACGCAATCCCTTGGTTGGATGCACCAATCGTCGGGTTTGGACCATCGCCATCGGCGTTGCGAGGCTTGAGGCGTCCGCTTCAAGCATCAGCTCATCGGCACCCCGTTTCGCTGAACGGGCCATGATCTCGAATACTGCCGCCGTCGTTCTTTGCAGCGCCTTTTCTTCTGAAAAGCCAGCAAGCCTGCGCGCCAGAAACACCGCTGATGTCAGATCGCCAAGGCCATTGGTCGGCCCATCGACACAACGATGTTCCGCCATCAGCGCAAGGGTTGGTGTGAGCAGAATATTGCCGATGCTGCCCGCCATCAATGGAAATGCAGATGTCACCAACATGGTTGCTGGCCCCGTATCAAGTGCTGCTTCCATCAATGCCTTGTTGTCCTCAAGCTCAACCCCCGTCAGCCATGACAGCTCAAAACGATTGGGCGTTGCAATATCGGCAAGCGGCATCAGGTGATCGCGGATACCAATCGCTGTCGCCTCCGGCACGTAAAGACCTTTCTGATCGCCAATCACCGGATCGCAAAGGTAAAGCGCGTTGGGATTGCGCTCCTTCACCTTTTTAACCAGTCCCGCCACGGCTTTCGCCTGTTCAGGGTTGCCCAGATAGCCGGTGAGGATAGCGCCCACTTCGCCAAGCCATGGCGCGCGCTCAAGATCCTGCATCAGTGTTGAAAATTCCTGCGCGGGCGGCACAATACGCCCTGCAGGACCATGGCCCGGATGCCATGGCAATACCACCGTCGGCACGGCCCAAACGGGAAACCCGAGCGTTTCCAGAGCGAATACGGCGGCACGGTTTCCGACAGAACCGCGCACGACATGGCTCGAGATGACAATAACGGTTGTCGCGTCCGAAGCCGCAGAAAGCGTCATGTTAAACCTGGCTTTGCATGAGATAAGAAATGAGCCAGACGATAATCGCCAGCGTGATGATGAGTCCAAGTCCGCGTCCGATGCGGGTGGCCCAGAGTTCGATAGGATCGTTCTCCGGTGCATCATTGGCAGCAAGATGGCTTGCAGTGCGGGAAAGCCCACGACGCACAATGCCCTCGGGGCCGGTCTGCTCCCGCTCCAGTCGTTCAAGAATGCGTTGAGCCTCGTCCTGACGCTCGCGCCCCGGACTGCCGCCCTCGCCTATGCCCGCCTGATGGCGCTCACCCATAATCTGCCTGCCCTCAAGAAAAGACTCGTTTCCCGGAGACCCGAACCGGGACAGGACACAGCATCACGCCCGGATTGCAGTTCTGCAAGCAGAATATTGTCTGATCAGCCTAGTTTCACGATGAGCTTACCGAAATTGCCACCTTCCAGCATGGAAATGAAAGCCTTGGGAGCATTCTCAAGCCCCTCAACGATATCCTCGCGATAACGCACATGGCCGTCAGCAATCCATTTTGCCATTTCATGATAAAAGGCCGGGCGCTGATCGGCAAAATCACGTTGAATGAATCCGCGAATAGTCAGGCTTTTTGTCAGAATATCGCGCATAAGCAACGGCAACCGATCCGGCCCGTCAAAAGCACCACTCTGATTATATTGCGCGATCAGCCCACAGACAGGCACTCTCGCAAACTGGTTGAGCAGCGGCAGAACGGCGTCAAACACCTTGCCACCCACATTCTCGAAGTACACATCAATGCCCTTTGGGCAGGCTAAAGCCAGTTCCTGCGCGAAATTATCCGAGCGATGATCGAGGGCTACATCAAACCCAAACTCGTCGATCAGCGCTTTGCATTTGTCCGCCCCGCCCGCAATACCGACCGCCCGCGCACCTTTAAGCTTGGCAATCTGCCCAACCGCAGAACCAACCGGGCCAGTCGCGGCGGCTACCACAACTGTTTCGCCCGCTTTGGGCTGGCCGATTGTCAGCAAGCCGGAATAGGCGGTGAAGCCCGGCATTCCCATGACACCGAGCGCCGTCGTGACAGGCACCTGCTGGGGATCGAGCTTGCGCAACGTGGAAGCATCGGCAACCGCATAGCTCTGCCAGCCGGAATGCGAGAGAACAAAATCGCCGGGAAGAAAGCCCGCGCTTTTACTTTCCACCACTTCACCGACTGTTCCCCCTTCCATGACAGCACCGATATCAACGGGTGCCGCATAGGATTTGGCCGCACTCATTCGCCCGCGCATATAAGGATCGAGCGAGAGATAGCGGATTTTCAGCAGAACTTCGCCCTCGCCCGGCTGCGGGATCGCGGCCTCATCAAGCCGAAAATTCTCTGCCGTGGGCCGTCCATCGGGACGCGATGCAAGGACGATACGGTGGTTGATTTTTCCGCTCATGTGGCACTCCTGCAAAACTCGGGCTGATGACTACGCCTGCAACATAGATCAATCGCACAGACCTTCAAACGACCGCATGGAAATCTTCATGCTTGTTTTAAACGGAGAGATGGAAACTCCGTTCCCTCCCTGTCAACGCATTGAAAAAGAAAACCCCGCCTCATGGCGGGGGCACCGTGGGGCGGGGTTTCTCACTTGGCGGGAGGTATTTGACGTCACGCACCCAAAGCGGAGCGAGGACACGCAACATGAAGAAGCGTCTGGCGTTACTTCATCGTTGGGATAACGAATTCCGCACCATCCTTAACGCCATGCCGCGTGCCCGCAGCAAGGCGAGGACACGCAACATAAAGAAGCGTCTGGCGTTACTTCATCGTTGGGATAACGAATTCCGCACCATCCTTAACGCCAGACGGCCAGCGCGAGGTGACTGTCTTGGTCTTGGTGTAGAAGCGGAATGCATCCGGGCCGTGCTGGTTGAGATCGCCGAAGCCCGAAGCCTTCCAGCCACCAAAGGTGTAGTAAGCAATCGGAACCGGAATTGGCACATTGATACCGACCATGCCGACCTGAACGCGGCTGGCAAAATCGCGGGCTGCATCACCGTCACGGGTGAAGATAGCAACGCCATTGCCATATTCATGCTCATTCGGCAGTGCGAGGGCTTCTTCGTAGTTCTTGGCGCGAACAACCGAGAGGACCGGACCGAAGATTTCTTCCTTATAGATGCGCATATCTGACGTGACATTGTCGAACAGACAGCCACCCATATAGAAGCCGTTTTCATAGCCCTGCATCTTGAAGCCACGGCCATCAACGACGAGCTTTGCACCTTCCTCGACACCAAGATCGACATAGCCACGAATGCGGTCGAGAGCGGCCTTGGTGACAACCGGGCCATAATCGGCCGAATTATCAGTCGACGGGCCAATCTTCAGGGATTCAACGCGTGGGATCAGCTTTTCCATCAGACGGTTTGCGGTATCTTCACCAACCGGAACAGCAACCGAGATCGCCATGCAGCGTTCGCCCGCCGAACCGTAACCAGCACCAATCAGCGCATCCACGGTCTGATCCATATCGGCATCAGGCATGATCAGCATGTGGTTCTTGGCGCCGCCAAAGCACTGGACACGCTTGCCGTTCGAGCAGCCGCGACCATAGATATATTGTGCAATGGGTGTCGAGCCGACAAAGCCGATTGCCTGCACGTCCTTATCATCGAGCAGCGCATCAACCGCATCCTTGTCGCCGTTGACGACGTTGAAAATGCCAGCCGGAAGACCTGCTTCCATGAACAGTTCGGCCAGACGCATCGGCACGCCCGGATCGCGTTCAGATGGCTTCAGCACGAAGGCATTGCCGCAGGCAATCGCCGGGCCAGCTTTCCAGAGCGGGATCATGGCAGGGAAGTTGAACGGCGTGATACCGGCAACAACACCAAGCGGCTGACGCATCGAATAGGTGTCGATGCCCGTACCTGCATTGTCGGTGAATTCGCCCTTCAGCATATGCGCCGAGCCGAGGCAGACTTCCACGACTTCCAGACCACGCTGAATGTCGCCTTTGGCGTCAGCAATCGTCTTGCCGTGCTCGCGGGCCAGCAGTTCTGCAAGGCTGTCATATTCAGCTTCGACGAGTTCAAGGAACTTGCGCAGAATGCGAACGCGGCGCTGCGGGTTGGTTGCAGCCCATGCTGGCTGAGCCGCCTTGGCGTTTTCGACCGCTGCACGTACTTCATCTTTCGTGGCGAGTGCCACAGTGCCCTGAACCGTGCCGTCAAGCGGCTGAAAAATATCAGCCGTACGACCGCTTTTGCCGGCTACATGCTTGCCGCCAATGAAATGTCCTACATTGCGCATGAAAACGCCTCCCGTTGCTTATGCTTGTGGTTATCCCTTCAGGCAGCAAAAGAGCTACCATCCTAACGCCTATCCTGACTCTGCAAATTCATGATTGCAAGTCACTGAAAAGCGTATCCGTTGTGCATTTTTTATAGTACAAAATCGCATGATGCCAAAAGATGTGAAGCCGCTTTCGGTATCGTGCGGAGATACAATGCCATGAACTGGGATGATATTCGGATATTTCTGGCCGTTGCGCGTTCGGGGCAAATTCTGGGAGCGGCCAAAAGATTAGGCATCAACCACACCACGGTGGCACGTCGCCTGACAGCGCTTGAAGCCGCACTCTCGACAACACTTCTGACACGCCGCACCAATGGCTCGACACTGACGCAGGCGGGTGAAGAGTTTCTTCTGGCGGCTGAACGTATGGAAGCGGAAATGCTTTCAGCCCGTGCGCAGGTTGGCAATGCCGATGTTGCTGTGTCCGGCACGGTGCGTATCGGCGCCCCTGATGGTTTTGGCGTGAATTTTCTCGCCCCCAGACTGGCACGGCTCACACAGCAATACCCAGACCTGACTATTCAGCTGGTGCCGGTGCCGCGCTCGTTTTCGTTGTCACGGCGCGAGGCGGATATCGCCATCACTGTGGAACGCCCCGAGCAAGGCAGGCTGATTGCCCGAAGGCTGGTGGATTATACGCTCGGTCTTTATGCCCATCGCAGCTATCTCGAAGAGCATGGCACGCCGCAAACGACTGAAGAACTGAGTGGCCACAGACTGATTGGCTATGTTGAAGACCTCGTGGTCAACCCGTCGCTTGCCTACGCCGCAGAAATCAGCCGTGACTGGAAACCGGATTTCGAAGTATCGAGTGCGCTGGGTCAGGTGGAAGCCGTGCGGGCCGGTGCTGGCATCGGCATTCTTCATGCATTCATCGCACGCGCCGATCCCGATCTCGTGCCGCTCTTTCCAGATCGCACAATCCGCCGTGCCTATTGGCTCACATATCATGAATCGGCACGCACACTTCGCCGCGTGACGGCCGTTTCAGCGCTGATTTCGGAACTGGTCGAGAACGAGAAATCGCTGTTTAGCTAAAGCATTTCCAGCAAAAATGTGAACCGGTTTTGCGTTCGGAAATGCGATAAAAACAAGCCGCTCTATCGCGCTTTCCAGTAGATCACCATCACGACAACAATCATGATTGCCGGAATAAACAGCGCATCAAGACCAATGAAATAATGCGCCAGACCACCGCAGACAGCGCCAACCATCAGCGAGAACCAGACCGCGAAATGCTGCAACCAGCGCCAGCGCGGAACCTCGCCACGCAATGATCCGGCAAGATCAGCGGCAGAATTGAACAACGTGCCTGTCACGTAAGTCACGCCAAGCCGTGCAGAACCGATGGGCTGCACGGCCGCATTCTGTGCGCCCATGGCGGCTGCAAGCAGCAGCACAGGATGGACCAGCGCAAGCCCTTCGCGGCGCAAGATACTTACCAGCAGCAACACAATCACAACGCTCGCCATCACCGCGAGGCTTCCGTCCTTGCGATAGGCTCTTACCGCCAGCGTGCCAAAAAACGCGCCGACGAAGAACAGAGCGATCAATGCAGCCGGCAGCCATATGACGACGTTGCCCATCACGTCGGGCTGACCAGCGATGGCAATGCCAAGCTGCGTGGTGTTGCCACTCATGAAGGATGCGAAAAAGCCTCCCAGTTCAAGAAAGGCAATTGCATCAACGAAACCTGCCGAGGCCGTAAGAGCCAGCCCCAGCGACAGCTGAGAATTCGGTGTCATGTGTCAGGACTTTGAAAAGGAACAGCCCGGTCTTTAGCGCATCCTTCCCGAAAAGTGTGAAACGGTTTTCGGGAAGGATGCGCGCTACAACAAATATTGAGACGCGCCGATCTGATTTAATCAGATCGAAACGCGCTCAAAAAAACCGGGCCACTACAAAAAATGAAATACGCGATCAAACGCGTTTGACGATCCGCAGAATAATCAGAAGTATCGCCGCGCCAATGAAGGCATTGATGATCGCGGCGATAATACCGCCGCCAACCGAGAAGCCCAGACGAGGCAGCAACCAGCCCGCAAAGAAGGCACCGATCACGCCAACGATGATATTGCCGATGAGGCCGAAACCACCACCCTGCACCACCTTGCCAGCAAGCCAACCGGCAATCAGACCAACGAAAAGGAATACAAGAAGACTCATACCGTCCATAAGCAATTCTCCCTCTCAGAACGCGCCCGCGACGCGTCTGAGACGAGTTGACATTATGTTGCCCCGCTAGACAAGGGGGCTGACGAATTATGGCGCGAGATGCCGGAAAGCGCTCACGACCTCTTCATAGACCTTGCGCTTGAAAGGCACGATCAATTCAGGAAGCTCCTGCATTGGCTTCCACGCCCATTCCTCAAACTCTGCCGTATGACCGCCGGGCGGCGGATTGATTGCAATCTCGCTCTCATCGCCTTCAAAGCGATAGGCGAACCATTTCTGGGTCTGACCGCGATATTTGCCCTTGAGCGCCTGTCCGACAAGACGCGCTGGCAGATCGTAATTGATCCAGTTCGGCGCTTCTTCAAGCAGCGACACCGACTTCATGCCGGTTTCTTCGTAAAGCTCGCGCAACGACGCAACTGCAGGATCTTCGCCCTTATCGATACCGCCCTGCGGCATCTGCCAGAGCTGTGTTGCGCCATCCATTTCGTCGCCCGGAATAACAATGCGTCGCCCGGCCCAGACAAGACCGGCCTTGTTGAGAACCATCAACCCCACGCAAGGGCGATAGGGCAAGCTTTCAGGATCGACGGGGCCTTTGTGCTTCGACATGATATCTCCGTGAATCGCAAATGTTTTCACAACTGATATGCGGCAGAACATACAGTTTCAATGTTATTGAACTGCGACAAAAGAAAACGCGGGAGCCTGAACTCCCGCGTTTGATGTTTCCATCGCCTTCATAGGCAGATCAGTTCAGAACGCTCTTCTTCGGATCTGGTGGGAAGGCAGCATTGGCCTCTTCACCGCGCAGAAGCTTCAGCGCTTCATTGAGCTGAACGTCATCCTTGGTCTCAAGCGGCACATAAGCGGCCGAACCCGAACCGGCATCGTCTTCCTCATTGCCCTTGATGTGGCCTTTGAGTTCAGACTCACCACGAACGACATCTTCACCACGCAGTTCTGGTGGCAGCGGCTGTTCAACCTTGATGTCTGGCGTGATGCCCTTGCCCTGGATCGACTTGCCCGATGGCGTGTAATAGAGCGCTGTCGTCAGACGCAGCGATCCGTTTTCGCCAAGCGGGATAATGGTCTGGACAGAGCCCTTGCCGAAGGACTGTGTGCCAAGCACGGTCGCACGGCGATGATCCTGCAGCGCACCTGCTACGATTTCCGACGCACTGGCCGAACCGCCATTGATGAGCACGATCACCGGCTTGCCATCAGCCAGATCACCCTTGCGCGCATCGAAGCGCGTCACATCCTGCGGATCACGACCACGGGTCGAAACGATTTCGCCCTTGTCGAGGAAGGTATCGGAAACAGCGACAGCCTGATCGAGCAGACCACCCGGGTTGAGGCGCAGGTCAAGCACATAGCCCTTGAGCTTATCGCCCGGGAGCTTTTCCTGAATGTCCTTGATCGCCTTCTTGAGGTCATCAGAAGTCTGTTCGGTGAAGGAAATCACACGCAAATAGCCGACATCATTCTCGACGCGAGAACGAACGGCCTTAACCTTGATCACAGCACGGTCGATCTTGAGCGTGATCGGCTTGTCTGCGCCCTGACGAATAAGTGTCAGCTCGATTGGCGAACCAACTTCACCGCGCATCTTTTCAACCGCATCGCTGAGGCTGAGGCCACGAACTTCCTGACCATCGATCTTACTGATCAGATCGCCTGCGAGGACACCAGCTTTGGAGGCTGGCGTATCATCGATTGGCGCAATGACCTTAACCAGATCGTTGTCCATGGTGACTTCAATACCAAGACCGCCGAACTCACCCTTGGTCTGCACGCGCATATCCTGCGCTGCTTCCGGGTTGAGGTAGGATGAATGCGGGTCAAGCGACGTCAACATGCCGTTGATGGCGCTTTCCGTCAGCTTCTTGTCATCTGGCGGCGTCACATATTGCTGGCGCACGCGCTCAAAAATATCACCGAAGAGAGCCAGGTCCTTATAGACATCGCTATCTTTCCCCGCTGCGGCAAAAGCAGTGGAGGCAGGCGCGCCCTGAACCATCACCATGGCTGACGCCCCCATCAGGGCCCCGGCGAACAGCAGCGACAGTTTACGTATCATTTTGTGTCCTTCCAGAAAGCCGCTCGGACCACCACGGGGCCGGATCAACGGGTTTTCCATCTTTTCGAAACTCAATGTAAAGCAATGGCGCGCCATTGCCCACCTCAATCGGTGCAACACTTGCGAGAAGTTTTTCACCCATTGCGCCGACAGGTTCACCCGCCAACACAAACTGACCTTGCGCCACATCGATTCGGCCCATGCCAGCCATCACGATATGATATCCGCCGCCAGCGTCCAGGATCAAGAGCTGCCCATAAGATCTGAATGTACCTGCGTATAGTACAACGCCATCGGAAGGTGACGTAATCGTGGCAGCGGGCAAGGTTTCAACCACCTGCCCCATCATGTTGCCACCGACACCGTCTTTTTCGTTAAAATGCCGGAGTGTCTTGCCTGCAGCAGGCAATCCAAGCTTTCCTTGCAGCGATGCAAAATCAATCTGCGCGTGCAGACGGTTCTCGTCAGGCGTTGCTTCTCCAGCCTTTTCCTGCGCTTTTGCAAGGCGATCAGCTTCCGCTTTGCGTGCAGCCTCGGCAGCATCGCGCACACCAGCCATCTGCTCATCCAGCCCGTCAATCAGCTCTTTGAGACTGCCTGCCCTGTCAGCAAGTTCTTCCGAACGCTTGCGCTGCGATAAGATTTCCTGCTCGGATTGGGCCTGCAACTTCTTCTTTTCTTCAAGAAGAAGTGATTGACGCTTTTGCTCTTCGGCCTGTGCTGTGCGTGTTTCCTTGAGCTTGTCCTGCTCTTGAGCGATGGAGGCGACCACGCGCTGCATATCTTTCAGATCGCCGGTCAGCTCTTCCACCTGCTCGCGCATTTCCGGCACAACAGCCCCAAGCAGCACAGCACTGCGCACCGATGCCAACGCATCATCGGGCCGCACGAGAATAGCGGGCGGCGGGTTCAAACCCATGCGCTGCAATGCAGCTAGCACCTCTGCCAAAACGCTTCGGCGCGCGCGCAAAGAATTGCGAATGCCGTCTTCCTGCTCGCGCAAGGAAACCAGCTTGTCGGCACTATCGGCAATATCCTGCTGCAACTTCTTGTCCGTCTTTGCAGACTGGATAAGCGCTGCCGTAATCGTTGCCTGATCTTTCTTAAGGTTGGCTACCTCGTCTTCGAGCTGTTTAAGCTTGTCGCTTGATACAGAGAGTTCGGTGCTGAGCTGCTCATATTCACTTGCCGCCTTGTCGCGCTGCTGCTGGATTCCTTCTTGCGCAAAAGCCAGCGTTGCGCCTGACATAAGTGCAGTCGCAACAAGGCCAGCCCGCATCAAGGCAGACAGCAAAGACTTTTTTGAAAGGCGAAAAGGACTCATGGCGCGCTATATCAGAAAGAAACAAGGCCAAAACTAGCCGCAGAGCATTAAGGAATTGTTAGCCATAGTAGCGCCGACGATAATTTCAGTGCTAGGCAGAATATGCCGTCAGTTTCATTATGGGCCGAATATATGGAAGCGGGATCTGCATAGATGACTTCAGAAGTTCGCGTAGGGGCTTCCGACTGGCGCCAGGGGCGCGGTTATATTCATACCTATATCTGCGAGAAAATCGCTTCAACGACGGTTGGAAATCGTTGCGATATCCTCATGATACTCCACGAATTGGGGCTGGAAGTTACCGGACAGACCATCGACAGCGTAAGCGTTATCAACCCGCTAACGGGTAATCGCTTTACGCTGAGAGGTAATATCTACCATGAGAATTGGACCCGCACAGTCTCGTAAATAACCAGCAGTAAATCTCGCTCACGGCGCCAGATCAGGATAGCTCTGTACATATTCGTGCATTTCACGCCGATAACGCCAGACAGCGCGTGCGCGGTGTTTCCAGAGGTCGCGGCGTGGCTGTTTCCATGGCTTTTCCGGACCATGGAAATGCACGATGATATCCGGCACGGATTTGCTTTCTTCAGCATCGCCACCAAGTCGGGCAATGTGGCGCCGTTGCCTCGCGGCCTGTCTCCACGACGAATTATAAGCCGGGTTGAGCAAATGCACGCGATCCCGAAAGACATTGTTGAGATGGTCCTGATCGCCCAGCGGGCAGGCAGAAGCACGAACCAGATCATGCATGGCCCGGTGCAGTTCAGGCTCTGCGCGGATGGCATCGGTATCAAGCAGAAGAACACCGGAATTGAAGTAGCGCGATATATCGCTTTGCTGCATCAGTCCCTGCAACTCACGGACACGGGGCATACATTTTTCGCGCACCTTGAGATTGCGGGCAGACCATTTCGCCACAACGCAATCGCGCACCGCGCCAACCGGACATCCATTGAGATTAAGCGCGAAAAGTGGGGCGACGTCGCCCACTACCTGCGTATCGCCATCAATATAGAGAACACGACCTGAAATTCTGGTCGGAATATGCAGACGCCCCATTGATGCGGCAGAGATATAGGCCGTTGGCCCTTTTGCCCCGTCCAAATCATCCTGGGTAAGAGCAAGGCAATTCAGCGAGACTGCAGGGTTTTTGGAAGCGACCCGATGCACGGCCTCCCAATCCTCGTCCCTTAATCCGTCACCCCAGAAATGGATGATACCCGGGACAGACAAGTGGCGCAGAACGCCCCACATCGCCACCAGAGTTGGCTTGAGAAAGCCACGATCAGTCACGAATGCGATCTGCGGCAGCGTTTTATTCGTCGATGAAAGCGACATGCAATTCTTCAAATGATGCACAAGGCAGTTACAAAACCCGACCCGGCGCATCAACTATTGGAAGAACATGAAATAATTAGGATCGGTGATAAGGATGTCCTGCAAGAATTGTTGCGGCCCGATATAATTGCTCAGCAATCAATATGCGGGCTATCTGGTGCGGCCATGTCAGCTCTCCCAGAGCCAGAACCAGATCGGCGCGCGAACGCAAAGCAGGATCGTGCCCATCCGGGCCGCCAATGGCGACAATCAGCTGGCGCTTGCCATCATCACGCATACGGCCGATGCGTTCAGCAAAAACTTCCGAACCGAGCGCCTTGCCGCGCTCGTCGAGCAGGATAAGAGCAGCACCATTATCCAGTGCTTCATTGATGCGCTGTGCTTCTTCGGCCTTGCGCAGTTCAGCCGTCTGTCCACGACTTTCGGGGATTTCGCTCACACCGGCGAATTCAAGCCCAAGCGGCGGCCCCGCCTTGGAAAAACGGTCGAAATAGCGCTCGACCAACTCCCGCTCGGGGCCGGCTTTCATCCGGCCCACGGCCATAACACTCACACGCATCACGTCCTCTTTACGACTTAGAGCACATTTCGATCAGATCGGCGCTCTAACTCTTTCTTTTAACGCGCATCTCTATCCGAAAACCGTTTCACACGTTTCGGATGCGCTCAAATCAGTGCACCGTTCCCGATGCGCGCTGATCTTCGAAATCGTCGTTGATCCAGATTTTTTCCAGATTGTAGAAATCACGGATTTCCGGACGGAAAATATGGACGACGATATCGCCTGTATCGATGAGAACCCAATCACCGCCCTCGAGTCCTTCGACCCGCATATCCTTGCAGCCCATTTCACGAAGGGCCTGCAAAAGATGGTCAGCGACAGCCGTCACATGACGATGCGAACGACCAGACGCGACGATCATATAATCGCCGATCGAAGATCTTCCGCGGATGTCGATGGGGATAATGGATTCTGCTTTGGAGTTTTCGAGACTGGCCAAAGCCGCGTCGAAGGCCTGGGACACGAAAGCTGTTTCGTTCATCCCGACCGGTGAAGGCGCGTGGTGAGCCTTCTTCTCAATTGCTGTTCTCAGTGTAGTTCCTTTCCGACAAGAACAACGCAGTACGGCATTCATAAGCACCGTACATACCTAAGATAGGCAGAG
The DNA here is from genome assembly GCF_040369775.1 of Brucella sp. NBRC 12953. Taxonomy (NCBI): domain Bacteria; kingdom Pseudomonadati; phylum Pseudomonadota; class Alphaproteobacteria; order Hyphomicrobiales; family Brucellaceae; genus Brucella; species Brucella sp. NBRC 12953. The sequence goes on along the minus strand of NZ_BAABSV010000008.1, from coordinate 12,864 downwards.
TCCCTGTATTCTTTCAAGAGTCTTGAATGGCTTACACCATTCACTTTTTCAATTTCTGTTTGCGGAGTGCGGTCGATGAGAGCGAAGATCGCGGTCCGTGAATGAAGGTCCAGGCCGGTGGTGTACGCCGCGCAAGGAGCGGGGCGTAATGTTCATCTAGCCGGCTATCGGAAAATGTTTGCGCCATGCGTGACGATAAATAAGCCAAGGTCGAACCTGGCCTGTCGATGACTGCAATCGGGAAATTCTGCGCAATCTCCCGCCAGCGCTGCCAGCGATGGAAGGAAGCGAGATTGTCCGCCCCCATAACCCAGACGAAATGCACACCGGGATTGGCCTTGCGGATCAGCGCCAGAGTGTCTGCTGTGTAACGCACGTCAAACGCGGCTTCCAGCGCCGTCACCTTGATGCGCGGATCGCTTGCCACATGCTCGCTGAGCTCCAGACGTTCAGCAAGTGGGGCAAGTTCGCGCTTATCCTTCAGCGGATTGCCGGGCGTCACCATCCACCAGAGCTGATCAAGCTTCAGCCGCCGAATGGCGATTTCAGCGACCAGCGCATGACCACCATGCGGTGGGTTGAACGAGCCGCCAAACAGGCCGACCGTCATGCCCTTTTCGACATGCGGCATACGCAAATATTGCGCATCAACGTCCGGATAACGCGCCTTTAATGCGGAAAGCCCGAAGCCGAACTTCATCAGCCTCTAACCTGTCCGTTCCCACGAACACGATATTTGAAAGAGGTCAGTTGTTCGACACCAACCGGTCCGCGCGCATGCATCTTGCCGGTAGCAATGCCAATTTCCGCCCCCATGCCGAACTCGCCACCATCTGCAAACTGCGTCGAGGCATTGTGCAGAAGAATGGCAGAGTCGATCTCGTTGAAGAAGCGCGCAACAACATCCGCATCCTCAGCCACAACAGCTTCTGTGTGGTGGGAGGAGTAACGGTTGATATGCTCAATCGCACCCGAGACACCATCAACCAGCGCCACCGAAATGATCGCATCCAGATATTCGGTCGACCAGTCTTCTTCTGTAGCAGGAGTGGCGGTTGCATAAAGTGCTATGACTTCATCGCTGCCGCGAATTTCGCAGCCCTTTGCAGCCAGATCTTCAAGAACCGGCACCAGATGCGTTTGAGCTACCGCGCGATCCACAAGCAAGGTTTCGGTCGCACCGCAAATGCCGGTGCGGCGCATCTTTGCGTTCACAGCAATCGCACGCGCCATATCGAAATCAGCGGACTTGTCGATATAGAGATGACAAATGCCTTCAAGATGCGCGAAAACCGGCACACGCGCTTCCGATTGCACGCGCGCAACGAGGCTTTTGCCGCCCCGTGGCACGATCACATCAATCGCGCCATTCAGACCTTTGAGCATTTCACCAACTGCCGCACGGTCAGTAACCGGAACGATCTGGATAGCATCGGCAGGTAATTGCGCTGCCTCCAGTCCCGCAACCAGTGCCTTGTGAATAGCAGCCGATGAATGCGCGGAATCTGAACCACCACGCAAGATGACCGCATTGCCAGCCTTAAGGCATAGCGCGCCAGCATCTGCGGTCACATTGGGACGGCTTTCATAGATCACGCCGATGACACCCAATGGTGTACGAACGCGCTCGATATGGAGACCATTCGGACGATCCCACTCGGCAATCACTTCACCGACTGGATCATTTAATTCAGCAATAGCGCGAATGCCGTCGGCAATTGCCTGAATACGACTGTCATCGAGTGTCAGCCGATCAACAAACGAAGCTGCCATCCCGCTTTCCGCAGCATTGGCAAGATCGAGCTTGTTGGCTTCAAGAATGGCATCTTTGCTTGCGAGAATGCTATCTGCAGCAGCAAGCAGGGCTTTGTTTTTCTGTTGAGGCGAAGCGATGGAAAGCGGAGCCGCTGCCTGTCTGGCTTTACGACCAACTTCTGCCATGATGGCTGCGATGTCAGTTCCGGCGTCCACTTTGTTCAACATCCTCTTCCCCTTATGCTTCTTCCGTCTCGCTAGTGGTCACACCCCGTACCACCAGATCATTGCGATGGATCATTGCAGCGCGCGCATCATAGCCAAGAATGGCGCTGATCTCATCGCTTTTGTGCCCGGCAATTTTGCGCGCATCTTCCGCATCATAAGCAATCAGACCGCGCGCGATTTCACGGCCGTCCTCGTTGAGAACCGCAACCGTGTCGCCACGCTCAAACTGGCCTTCAATCTTTTTCACACCCGCAGGCAAAAGCGACTTGCCCGATTTCAGCGCCTTGGCTGCACCAGCATCGACACGCAAACGACCAGCAGGTTCGAGATTGCCGGAAATCCACGTCTTCCATGCATTTACCGGCGCACGCGCTGGCTCAAACAATGTCGCGCGTTCGCCCCGATCAATAGCCGAAAGCGGCCCCATACGTATACCAGAGGTGATAATCATCGCAGTGCCTGCCGCATTGGCTATCTTGCCGGCGTCAAGTTTGGTCTTCATGCCACCGCGTGAAAGCTCTGATGCCGCAGCACCCGCCATCGCCTCAATCTGAGGTGTGATTGTTGTAACGAGCGGCAGAAACTGTGCGTTCGGGTCTTTATGCGGCGGTGCCGTGTAAAGGCCGTCAATATCCGAAAGCAGAATAAGAAGGTCTGCACCCATCATGGTTGCAACACGGGCTGCGAGACGATCATTATCGCCATAACGGATTTCAGTCGTCGCAACCGTATCATTCTCGTTGATGATCGGCACTGCTCCGAGCTTCAGAAGCGTTTCAATCGTTGCGCGTGCATTGAGATAACGGCGACGCTCTTCCGTATCCGAAAGGGTCACGAGAATCTGACCCGACTTGATGTCGTGGCCACCGAGCACGTCGGCATAGGCTTTTGCGAGCGCGATCTGTCCGGCGGCTGCTGCTGCCTGACTTTCTTCAAGCTTAAGCGATTTCTTGGGCAGACCAAGAACCGTGCGTCCAAGCGCAATAGCGCCGGATGAAACAACCAGAACTTCGACGCCCGCATGATGGAGCGCCGCAATGTCCTGCCCCAGGCTCTCAAGCCAATTTTGCTTGAGACCAGTTGAGCGATCCACCAGAAGGGCTGATCCGATTTTGATAACGATGCGGCGATAGTCTTTGAGTTGTTTCAACATGCCTTCATTCCCTCGCCGCATTCTCAAGCGCATCCCGAAAAGCGTGAAGCGGTTTTCGGACAAGATGCGCGACCAAATAAAACCCTATGCTTATTCGTCTTCAGCAGTACCGGCTTCAACGGCCCGGCTCTGATCAATAACCGCAGCCAGCTGGCGTAGCGCATCGTTCAAGCCTTCATGGCTGACCGCTGAAAGCAGCAGCGGATCGCGCCCGCAAGCCTTCTTCAGCGCCTTCACCTTTTCCTTGCGTGCATCCGGATCAAGCGTATCGATCTGCGACAGCGCCACGATTTCCGTCTTGTCAGCAAGGCCATGTTCATAGGCCTCCAGTTCACCGCGAATGACGGTGTAAGCCTTCGCAACATCTTCTTCCTGCGCCGACACCAGATGCAGAAGCACGCGGGTACGCTCGACGTGGCCCAGGAAGCGATCGCCAAGGCCAATGCCTTCACTAGCGCCTTCAATCAGGCCCGGAATGTCAGCGATGACAAATTCACGCGCATCGACGCGCGCGACACCGAGGTTGGGGTGCAGCGTCGTGAAAGGATAATCGGCAATCTTAGGCTTTGCAGCCGTCACACTTGCCAGAAAGGTCGATTTACCTGCATTCGGCAGGCCGACCAGACCAGCATCAGCAATCAGCTTGAGCCGCAGCCAAAGTGTACGCTCAATGCCGTCCTGACCAGGATTGGCGCGACGCGGCGCGCGATTGGTCGAGGTCGTGAAATGCAGATTGCCAAAGCCGCCATTACCACCCTTGGCCAGACGATAACGCTGGCCAATTTCGGTGATGTCACAGATCAGCGTTTCATCATCTTCTTCAAAAATCTGCGTGCCAACCGGCACTTTGAGGATGACATCATCGCCCTTGCCGCCGGTCATGTTGCGGCCCATGCCATGCATACCGGTCTTGGCCCGGAAGTGTTGCTGATAGCGATAATCAATCAGCGTGTTGAGGCCATTGACGGCTTCCACCCAGACGTCGCCACCGCGCCCGCCATCACCGCCATCAGGGCCACCGAATTCAAGAAACTTCTCGCGGCGGAACGACACGGCCCCCGCCCCGCCATTACCGGAGCGGATATAGATCTTGGCCTGATCGAGAAATTTCATTGAACCTTACCTCTTACGACGCAATAGAACTTGACTTGGGTGCGTCTTAAACTTTGGGATTGCGCGCAATCTCGCGCAATCCGATTTGCAATTACAGCAAAACCCGTGTCCTGCAAACAGCAGAAACATAAGGTTTTCAGCCTAAATTCAGTTTCCACGCAGGATCACTGAAATCAATATAGAGCAGTTCCTGATCCAGATACTGACCCTGCACATAAAGCGACTTCGGCTCAACACCATAGGATTTGAAACCAAGCCCATAATAGATGCGCTTCGCAGGCTCATTGGTTGCCACGACTTTCGCATCCAGTATCACGACGTGCTCAGCCGCGTGTTCGATAATCTGCCCAACAAGCGCCCTGCCAAGTCGCAAGCCACGCGCTTCCGGCGCGACATAGACACTGACCAGAGTGCCACGATGGCGCTCGGACCTGCGTTCATGGCGGAACAAGCCGGCGATACCCATCAGGTTTTCACCATCAAAGGCGCCGAAAATGACATTGCCGTTCACTTGCTCCAGACGGCGTGCAAACACGCTGTCGGAATAGGCATTTTCCTCTTCAAAGGTCGACCCGAAAGCTTGCGGCGCAAGCTGCAATGCAGACAGGCGGATCGCGCGAAACCGGTGCAGGTCTCCCTTATCCAGTGCGCGGACAACAACCCTTTCACGGGCGACAGCGTAAATATCGTTCATTATATTCCCCGATGATTATCGGTCCTGCGATTTTCACACAGGACCTTTTTTATTATGACTGCCAGCTTCTCAGGCCGATCCAGGTCCGCCGGTCAAGGACATAGCGCTCGACAGGGACATTCCCGGCAGCAAGTGAATCCGCCATGCCCATGCTGCTGAACTGAAAGCCGCACTTATGAATCACGCGACGCGAACCGCCATTGCTAGCGTGACACGAAACATGCAACCGCTCGATTGGCGTGGCCCGGAAAGCCAGATCGATCAATGCGTGGGCAGCGTCCGTGGCAAAACCATGCCCCCAATAGGGCTCACCCAGCCAATAGCCGATCTCCAGGCCTTCGCCGTGGCTATGCGGGTGGATGCCACAACAACCCATAAAGATACCGGTTTCAGCTTGGGTGATTGCGTAAATGCAATTGCCCATCTCGCCTTTTCGCACGCGCTCGACAAAATCCACGGCATTTTCGCGGGTGTATGGATGAGGCATACGGGCGAGCATAGTCGAGACGCGGGCGTTATTGGCAAGATAGGAAATTGCATCCACGTCTTCGGTATGTGGCGGGCGGAGAACCAGCCTGTCCGTGACGAGGACGGGGCAATCTAACTGATCTGCTAATCCAGGCGAGAGATCAGCATAACTGGCCTCCCGCTCGCTACAGCTCTCGTAATATTCTTCTTCTAAAACTTCGACGACCATTTGTCTGTCCTCCAGATGCAAAAAGGGAAGATGGTTGTCCCATCTTCCCTTCGATCTTTAGGCTGGTCGCCATATATACCGGGTCCAATGGGACGCCGGTATTTATGAGTGCCCGGCTTACTCTGCTGCTTCCGCGATCGGGTTTACCGATACGTAGGTGCGGCCGTTGGCTTTCGTGCGGAAAGCAACGGAACCGTTGGTGGTAGCAAAAATGGTGTGGTCTTTACCGAGGCCAACATTGGCGCCCGGATGCCACTTCGTGCCACGTTGGCGCACGATGATGTTGCCAGAAACGACAGCTTCGCCGCCGAACTTCTTCACGCCAAGGCGCTTCGACTCTGAATCGCGACCGTTACGCGACGAACCACCAGCTTTTTTGTGTGCCATTGGATTTCTCCTTTAATCTCTTCTACTTACTCAGCCGACTCGGCCTTGGCTGCAGCCTTCTTAGGCGCTGCCTTCTTTGGCTTTGCGACTTCGCCTTCAGCGGCGTCTGCCTTAGGAGCCTTCTTCTCAGCGGCCTTCTTCGATGGCTTTGCGCCGTCGGTAAGGATCTCCGAGATACGGATCGTCGTCTGTTCCTGACGATGACCGCGGGTGCGCTTCGAATTCTGACGGCGACGCTTCTTGAACGCGATAACCTTGCGTGCACGGCCCTGTTCAACGACTTCAGCCGTTACGAGAGCGCCAGCTACGGTTGGAGCACCGATCGTCGTGCCAACCAGCAGAACTTCTGCGAATTCTACGATGTCGCCAGCTTCGCCAGCAACTTTTTCGATCTTGATCAGGTCATTTGCGGCAACGCGGTACTGCTTGCCACCGGTCTTAATGACTGCGAACATTTGTTGTCCTTTCGGTTGTTCGGTCCGGCTCTCATTTCCACGACATTTGCGCCGAAGTGATGGGCCGTCTTTTTATCAGTCGGTTGGTGAGTGGGCTTTGTGCCCTTGATTACAACTCCGGAAACCCGAAATTTCGCAATCAAAACAATAGGCGCGGATTACTCCACGCCTGAAGTCTGGTGCTTATAGGTGTGAAGCAGCAGAAAAGTCAAGAATTTTCACAACAGAATGCAAATTAGCTCTTGTCTAATCGTCTTTGGCTCGTTATTGAGCCGCTACACACTTAGCATTCGCTTTAGATGCTTATCAACGGCGCGATTTTATGGATCGCTTCACCCGTGGTGCACAATGCGGAGAGGTGGCTGAGTGGTCGAAAGTACCGCACTCGAAATGCGGCGTGGGGGTAACTCCACCGTGGGTTCGAATCCCACCCTCTCCGCCATTTTATCTATTGAAACGAGATCGCACTGAGCATCGCTGATTGACGTCAGCTCTTCGCTGCGCGGCCCACAATCATCAACTGCTGGGCCACGCCTGAGACGAAGTAACTCTTGCGGATTGAAGAGCCGCTAAAGGTTCTTCTGAGCAAACCGATCAAATGCCTTCAGGAACTCACCGAGGAACTTGGCCGTATCAGGCACCAGCTTGCCGCTTTCATCCAGCAGCTTGTCAACATGTGCGAGATAAGCCTCTGGCTGCTGCAAAGTCGGCATATCCAGAAATACCAACGACTGGCGAAGATGATGATTGGCACCGAAGGCTGAAATATTGCCCGGCGAGCCGCTGATGATCGCAGCAGGCTTTCCACTCCAGACACTCTGGCCATATGGACGTGAACCGACATCGAGCGCGTTCTTCAAGCCCCCCGGCACAGACCGGTTATATTCCGGCGTTACGAACAACACGGCATTGGCCTTGTTCACCTCAGCACGGAAACGTTTCCAGGCAGCGGGTGGGGCGTCGGTATCCAGATCCGGATTATAGAGCGGTAAGTCGCCGATCTCGACAATCGTCAATGCCATGTCGTCTGGTGTTACTGCATTCAAGCCGAGCGCAACCTTGTGATTGAAAGAATCTTTTCTCAAGCTCCCAACCAGAACAGCTACATTCACTTTCGTCATAGCAATTTCCTCTTTGAAATCGAACAAGCCTCACTTGCAAAGGAAGTAAGAGACAAAGCCAAGAGGTCAACTCGCCTGACACAGAATGATCTTGCTGAGTGCTTCCGGCCACCGCTTCTCAGCAATGGCCAGTCCGTGCTAGAAGGCCGTCATGAGTGTGTTGTCAGATGTTTCTCCCGTTTATAATCCGCCGTTAGAGCCATATGTTTCGATCATCCATCGCGACGACGATATTCTGGTTCTGGATAAGCCAAGCGGACTGTTATCCGTGCCCGGACGTCATCCGGCGCTTTCTGACAGCCTGGCCACACGCGTCCAAAAGCAGTTTCCAAAAGCTTTGATGATCAATCGTCTGGACAAGGACACGTCCGGTCTCGTGCTCATGTCGCTCAATCGCAAAGCCCACGCCGCTATTGCTGCGCAGTTTGAAGCGCGCACGACAGAAAAGCGCTACATTGCCGAGGTTTGGGGGCGGGTGGAACAAGACGAGGGACTGATCGATCTGCCAATGGCAATTGATCCGGACAATAAACCGCGTCATCGTGTCGATTTTGATAATGGCAAGTCAGCCCAGACACGCTGGCAGGTGCAGGAACGTCATGCAAACAGCACGAGGATGCAGTTGTTTCCCTTGACCGGTCGTACTCATCAATTGCGCGTTCACATGAAAGCGCTGGGGCATGTTATTCTTGGCGATGAGTTTTATGCCGAAGGTGAGGCACTTGGCGCAGCAGACCGCTTGCTTCTTCATGCAGAAGAAGTCGCTTTCCATCACCCGGATGGTCGGCATGTGCAATTCACAGCCCCTTGCCCTTTCTAACAATGGCTATGTTTCGGAAATACACATGTCGCAGAAAATAGACACATCGGAACTGGTTGTTGATTTTGTCGGCGGTGCCGTCGGGCATCGCTTTCGCTCCGGTGAGGGACGCGGACAGGCTCTGGCAAAGGCGGCGGGTCTTGCGAGTGGAATCACGCCAGACATTGTGGATGCAACAGCCGGTCTTGGCCGCGACGCTTTTCTGCTCGCCGCACTGGGGGCGAAGGTAACGCTTATAGAGCGATCAGAGAAAATGCACAGGCTGCTGGCTGAAGGGCTGGGGCGCGCTGCAGCTGAAGGCGGTCAATATGCGGAAACCGTGGCGCGCATGACGCTATTACATGGCGATTCCTGCCTGCTGATACCGGAATTGAAGCCAATGGTCGTTCTGGTTGACCCCATGCATCCACCGCGAGGCAATACGGCTCTGGTCAAAAAGGAAATGCGTCAGATCCGCGAGATTGTCGGCACCGACGCAGACTCTGAGAAGCTGATGCTTGTGGCTCTTGAACACGCGGTAAACCGTGTCGTGCTGAAATGGCCGCTGCGCGCTGAGCCCATGGCAGGGCTACGCAAGCCCTCCCATCAGATTCTCGGTAAAAGCACCCGCTACGATGTCTTCGTGAAAGCAAAGATCGTGACTGATTAGATCAGTGCCCTCAACTTGTTTAGATGCACGCGTTAAAGCATTTCCAATTTTCATTAAATGTTGGAACTGCTCTATCTATTTTGCGCGCATCTTGTTCTGCAAAACCGCTTCGCACTTTTCGGAATGCGCATTACGCTCTAATTCGAGCACTTCACACCATAAGACAGGACCGATGGCGTATCGCCTACCGTTGTGACAGACAGGCTGTGGCCGGCATTCTTATAGGAGAAGCCGCAATAGCCGAAGCCGGTTCCTGAGCAGCCATCAACCTCGCTGATACCCATCTCTCGCAAACCCCTCGATATGATGTCCAGCTCATCCTTGCTTTCTTCTGGCTGCCAGCCTTGTTCAATGAGCATGATACGCGCCAGACTAATCGGCAGTCGATAAATATTGGGAACCGTCACTTGGCCTGAACAGAATTTCTCTTCGCCCGGTAGTGCGGTGACAATGATACCTTTGCCACCAACCAGCTTCACATCAGCAACCGGCTGCTGTACCCAGTCGCCATCCCAAATGCGTATGCCTTCACCGTTCTGTTCGACACGCCCCAGACTGAGGGCTGCATTTTTGGCGGCATACGCAAGTGCAACAAGTTTGCCGTCTTCATAAAAGGCAAGATTACCTTCTTTCAACAAGCACGATCCGCTCGTTCCTTGTTCCATATCGGCCACGAAACTGACAGCCTGCAACGCGCCAATCTTCGCTTCCCCGGTCACGGTCCAGCCCCGCTCTCCCACCGCACGCGCCTCGGCACTTGTCGTTTTGGTGTCCTGGTTATCACAAGAAGCGGCGTCTCCGCTTTTCTTTGGTGCCTTTGGCAGCTCTGCAAGCCGCACAATATCAACGCCGCTGACTTGTGAAACAGGAATGACCTTATCCAGAGATGTTGGATGAGTAGTATCCGATTGAGCATTCGCTGAGCCAGCCAACACCAAGGTCATGCCAGCAACGAGAAAACGTGAAATCATGTCACACCATTCCGAAAATCTATGTTCTTGCGAGCAAAACGGTTCATCGGATGAAACGGTGCCCTGCCTGATTCTGGTACAAGATAGCAGCCAAACGACAGTTTCAAAGCCAGAACATTGTTTTTGCTATATCTTCATCGAAAAGAGACTGGATCGTCCAAGATAGCGATTTGTGTTGTTTGAGACTTGGAAGCATTATCAAGCGAACTAGATAGTCGCGTAACCATGAAGTAATACAGTCCAACATGATTGAGGCCGGATGAAAAAGACCATTGATCTGACAACCGCGCCCATCAATCAAGCACTGTTGCTGTTCGCTCTGCCAACGCTCGGCTCGTCAATCCTGCAATCGGCCAACGGCTCCATCGATACAATCTGGATCGGTCAGTTGCTGGGAACAGACGCTCTCGCAGCGACAACAAACGGCAATCTGGTAATGTTTCTGCTGACCGCCTTTGTCTTCGGCTTCGGCATGGCCTCGACGATTCTGATCGGCCAGTCCTTTGGGCGGCGGGATATCGAAACGGCACGCGCCATCACAGGTACGACACTCGGAGCCTTCATTCCTGTCAGCATTATTGTGGCTGTAGTCGGCTGGTTCCTCGCACCTTACGTCCTTGGCCTGCTCGGCACTCCGGAAACGATTGAACCGCTGGCACGCGCCTTCCTGCAAGTAACTTTCGTCGCGATGCCTGCCATTCTCATGCAGACAATCCTGATGATGGCGCTACGCGGCAGCGGTGATTCCATAACCCCGTTGATATTTATGGGCCTCGCCGTCATCCTTGATATAGCGCTTAACCCGCTGCTCATTCTCGGGATAGGCCCAATTCCCGCGCTTGGCATATCAGGCTCGGCACTCGCCACAGCAGTAGCGAATTATATCAGTCTCGCGGCCATGCTCATCTATGTCTATCGCAAGGATTTGCCTTTGCGTCTCAAGGGACAGGAGCTTTGGCTTCTGGTGCCGGACCTCAAGGTCTTGAAGCTGATTTTCAGCAAAGGTCTTCCGATGGGTATTCAGATGATCGTGGTCTCGAGTGCCATGCTGACGATGATGCGGTTGGTCAATCAGGAAGGCGTTAATACGACCGCAGCCTTCGGCGCAACACAACAATTATGGACCTATGTTCAGATGCCGGCTATGGCGCTTGGCGCAGCGGTGAGTGCGATGGCTGCGCAGAATATAGGCGCTGGCAAATGGGATCGCGTCAACAGCATCGCACGGATCGGCGTCTTCTACGCTATTCTGATGACTGGCATTTTGGTTGTTGTGCTGCTCATTGCCGACAAGCAGGCCATGCAGATATTCCTGGGCTCTGACAGCCCTGCCATCCCGATCGGTCAGCACATCGGCAAGATCGCAACCTGGGGCTTTATCGCCTTTGGCGTTTCCATGGTTCTGTTTGGCACCGTGCGGGCGAATGGACAAGTTATCTGGCCACTTATCATTCTGTTTGTTTCAATGTACCCGGTGCGGCTTGGTGTTGCCGTCGGCATGAGAGACTGGCTCGGACCGGATGCCCTGTGGCTCAGCTTCCCTGTTGCCATGATTTCGACGATGCTTATGGCTGGCGCGCTTTATCTTCATGGCGGATGGCGTAAGAACCAGTCAATGCATGTCGATAAGTTTGAGCAGGAGGGCACGGCTGCGGCCACAGCCCAGACAGCAGAAGCCGCCCCTTCATCGAACGCGCTGACACCGAACCCACCGCACGTTCCTGAGAATAGTTAGAGCTGCCACACCGTTGGTTGCGTCGATTGTGTGCAAGCACAGCTCAATTCATCGCTTCGGAATCAAAAAGCCCGGCGACATTTTGCCACCGGGCTTTGAGTGTTTAGAGCGCGTTTCGATCCGATCGGCGCTCTAATTTCTGTTTTAACGCGCATCGTTGTCCGAAAGCCGTTTCACACCTTTCGGGATTCGCTTTAGATCAGGCCTTCTTCATTGAGAGCCTTCTGTACGGCAGAACGCGCCATGACGCGTTCGCGCAGAGCAAGAGCCTTCGGATAGGCGGTCAGATCGACCTTCAACATAAGGCCCCAACCAATGATGACGGATACATAGGCATCGGGTTGGGTAAAATCGGCCCCAAGCCAGAAGTCGTGGTCGCTCGAAAGCATCGCTTCAAGCTGACCCATGCGACGATTGATGGAGGCAACCACTGTGGTCTTTGCTTCCTCCGTCAAATTGGGCGCGAACAGACCGCCGAACGCTGTATGCAGATCACCGCAAAAGCCGAGCGCTTCCTGCAAACGAGCACGTTCAATCGTGCCATAGGCAGGCTTGAAGGCCGCAACATCAGAGTGATCGCCGATATACTGCAGGATTGCCGCGTTCTGCGTAATCACGACACCAGGCTCAACCTCGATAGCAGGTACTGCACCGCGCGGATTGATTTTCAGGTAGTCGGCATCACTCGCTGTTTTCTTTTCCTTGAGATCGACCACTTCCAGATCATAGGAAAAGCCTGCTTCGCTGAGCACGATGTGGGGTGCTAATGAACATGCGCCGGGTTTGTAATAGAGCTTCATCACAGTCTCCGTTGAGATGGTTTCGCTTGGGCTTCTATCAGTTTGCTACGGGGCGACAAAATTCTTTGCTATCACGATATTGGGATATGGATTTGCTGGCGTGGTGGCTTTGTTGGATGACTTTGCCCTTTAGCCTTCTTCATCATCTATCAGAAGCGTCAAAAGCCCGGCTGCTTATGCACCGGGCTTTTTGATTTTATTTGGGTATTAGAGATTTGGTTGGGTGTGATGCTTTTTGCCGTTTGTCGGGTCATCGATAGCGGATGGATTACTATGCTCCTCACGG